>BATO01000004.1 GCA_000474255.1 Aquipseudomonas alcaligenes MRY13-0052 | reverse complement strand
GGCTTGGCAGCGGCGGCTTTGGCCGGAGCCTTTGCAGCAGGTTTGGCGGCCGGTTTAGCAGCCGGTTTGGCGGCAGCGGCGGGCTTGCTCGCGGCAGCTTTGGCCGGCGCTTTCGCGGCAGGCTTGGCAGCGGGTTTGGCTGCAGCTTTCGGAGCGGCCTTGGCAGCAGGTTTAGCGGCCGGTTTGGTAGCGGGCTTGGCAACCGGCTTGGCAGCAGCGGTCTTGGCCTTGGCTTCACGGGTGACCAGCGCCTTGGCGGCCGCTTCCTTCACCTTGCCAACGCCCTGGGCCAGCTTGAGGCTTTCCTGGGCGTCACGCTTGAGGTCGGCGATGTAGGCACGGGTTTCGGCCTGACGTGCCTTCAGCGCATCGAGCAAGCCTTCCAGCTCGGCGATGGCTTCCTTGGATTTGTTCTGCGCTTTCGCCTTGCCGGCCTTGGCAGCGTCCTGCAGTTTGGTCCGTGCACCGTGGAGTTTTTCCTGGGCCTTGCCGCGCTGCTTCTCCAGTTTGGTGAGCAGTTTTTCGGCATCGACCAACGCTTGGCTGCAAGCGTTTTCGAGGTGTTCGATCAGGCTGTGGGAAAGTTGCTGCAACAGGTGCAGCGGGGTGCTTACGGGCTTCTTCTTGGCCGACATGGTGCGCCTCCGGGCGGACGTGGTTGCGCCCATACTAGTCGCCTGTTTGAGCCGTCGCTAGTTCCCCGTTATTCCAAACTGCATGGCTGTCATACTCGCCGGCATTTCACCCTGGGAGAATGTCCGATGCGCGCTGTCGTTTCACTGTGTCTGTGCCTGCTTGCGCTCACCGCCCAAGCCGCTGATGAAGAGAAGGATCTCGCCTACAGCATGGGCGTAAAACTGGGCGAGCGGCTGCGTGAAGAAGCACCGCAACTGCAGCTGGAATCCTTGCTGCGAGGCCTTACCCAGGCCTATCGCGGAGAGAAGCTGGAGCTGGATGCACAGCGCATGGAGCACCTGCTCGATGCCCATGAAGCGAGCATGGAACAGAGCGGCCAAGCCCCCCAGAAAGCCATCGCCGCCGAGAAGCGCTTCATCGCCCTGGAGCGTGGCAAATACGGTGTGCGCGAGCTGACCGACGGCGTGCTGGTGAGCGAGCTGCGCGCAGGCAGCGGTGCGAAGCCGGGTGCGCATTCGCAGGTGCGGGTCAACTACCGCGGGCAGCTGGCAGACGGCAGCGTTTTCGATGCGAGCGACAAGCCCCAATGGTTCCGCCTCGACAGCGTGATAGCCGGTTGGCGAAGCGCCTTGCAGGAGATGCCGGTGGGGGCCAAGTGGCACCTAGTGATTCCATCATCCCAGGCCTATGGCGAAGAAGGCGCAGGGGATCTGATTCCACCCTACGCCCCCTTGGTGTTCGACCTCGAATTGCTCGAGGTCCGGTGACTCACGCGAGCTGCGCGCCCTGGTTCTGGTGGGCGTTGTGCAGCACTTCGATGAGGCAGTCCTCCAGTTCGAAGCGCTCGTGCAGCAATGGGCCGAGTCGTTTGAGTTCGGTGGCCAGGCAGACTTCGCGGCTGTCGCTGCCATCGCAGCAATCGTTGAAGCCCAGCGCGACCTCGGTGATGGCCTCGATGCGGGGGTAGATCTGCTTGGCCAGATCCAGGCCGCGCTGATCACCGAAGGCCTTGGCCTCGTTGAGCAGCTGTTCGTAGACCTCGAAGTGGCCCGCCGACACGTAGTCGACCAGTACTTCGCAGAATCCTTGCAGGTCTTCCACCGCAGGCGCTTGTGGCCTGTCGTTGACACTGGTGAAGACCCGGACAAGTTCCTGGCGCTCCAGCAACCAGCGATCGATCAACTGGTGCACCCCACCCCAACGTTCCTGAGCGTTCTGGCAACTCTCGAGCATGATGTCCTCGCTTCCCTTTCGGTAATGCCTTGTTCGTCTGCTCCGAGACGGTTTTTTGTCGATCGGTGCAAAAACGGGGAAGGCGACGCGGAAACGGCAGCTTTCCGGCGTCACGTGCGGGCCAGATTATGCCCGTGACTGTTTGCCAGCAAGGCACCTGGTCGGGAAAATTTCATACGAGCGTTTAATCGTCACGCCGCAGCCGGCGTGGCTTCTGCATCAGAGGCGGGGAGGTGCGGCAAGGACGCGCGCCCGGACAGGAGCCGGGCGCGGCGCGGGAGGCGGTCAGCTGCGGCGCAGCATCTGGTAGAGCGAGAAGAGGATGCAGCCGGCGAAGGCCAGCAGGCTCCACTCGGGAATGCTCATGCCGAAGAGGGTCCAGGTGACTTCTGCGCAATCGGCGGTGCCGTGCAGCATCAGCTTGATGATTTCCTGGAAGGGCAGCGCATCCATCATGTATTCCAGGCTCGGCAGGCAGGCCGGGAGCTGGTCGGCGGGCACGCCCTGCAACCACACCTGGCGGCCAGCGGTCGCGGCACCACCGGCGGCGAACAGCAGCGCCAGCCCGGAGTAGACGCGACGGCCACGGGCCTGAGGGGCGTGCAGCGCAGCGATCAGGCAGACCACGCCGAAGAGGATGATGAAGATCCGCTGCACGATGCACAGCGGGCAGGGCTCCAGGCCCATCGCGTGCTCCAGGTAGAGCGCACCGCCCATGACGGCGACACAGGCGAGGAAGGCGGCGAAGAACAGGGAACGCGGGCTGGCCAGGGTCATGGCGGCTCCGAGGAGTGATGAGAGGCCGCTACGGTAGAGGAAGCCCCTTGGCCTTTCAAGACGACCGGCTAGTCTGCTGCGGGTACCCATCCGGAGAAGACTGCCATGCGTCGGTTACTGGCACTGCTGTTGTTCCTGCCCCTCATCGCCCTTGCCCAAGCGCCCCTGGAGAAGATCCGCCTGCCTCCGGGGTTCCGTATCGAGGTGCTAAGCGACCAGGTGCCCAGCGCCCGAGAAATGACCTGGGGCGCCGAGGGCACGTTGTTCGTGGGCAGCAATGCCGCCGGCAAGGTGTATGCCCTGGACACCCGCAGCGGCAAGGTCCGCACCCTCGCCAGTGGCCTGAAGATGCCGGTCGGCGTGGCCTTCCACGAGGGCGACCTGTATGTGTCGGCGATCAGCCGCATCCTGCGCCTGCGCGACATCGAGTCGCAGCTGGACGCACCGCCCCAGCCCGAGCAGGTGGGCCCGGCCTTCCCCGCCGAGACCCACCACGGCTGGAAGTTCATCGCCTTCGGCCCCGACGGCAAGCTCTACGTGCCGGTGGGCGCGCCCTGCAACGTCTGCGAGCGCGACCCCGACACCTACGCCGCGCTACACCGCATGAACCCCGATGGCAGCGGCCTGGAGCTGGTGGCCCGGGGCATCCGCAACACCGTGGGTTTCGACTGGCACCCGAAGACCGGCGAGCTGTGGTTCAGCGACAACGGCCGCGACCTGCTGGGTGACGACACTCCGGACTGCGAGCTCAACCGCATCACCACGCCCAACCCGCATTTCGGCTTCCCGTACTGCCATGCCGGCAGCGTCGCCGACCCGGAGTTCGGCAAGCGCCCGTGCAAGGAATTCGTTGCCCCGGTGGCCAAGCTCGGCCCCCATGTGGCACCCCTGGGGTTGCGCTTCTACACCGGCAGCCAGTTCCCGGCCGAGTACCGCGACAACCTGTTCATCGCCGAGCACGGCTCGTGGAACCGCAGCGAGAAGATCGGCTACCGCATCAAGCGTGTGGAGCTGAACGAGGACGGCAGCCTCAAGCGCCAGAGCGTGTTCGCCGAGGGCTGGCTGGAGAATGGCGAGGTATGGGGGCGCCCGGCGGATGTGCTGGTAGCGCCGGATGGCTCGTTGCTGGTCAGTGACGACCAGGCCGGAGCCATCTACCGCATCAGCTACCAGGGCTCTTGAGAAACGCGCCGCCAGGACGGCGGCGCGGCATCAGGCGACGCGTTCGCCGGGGAGGGGCAGCGCCGGCAGGTGCTGCACCAGACCTTCCTGGAACAGCTGGTTGCTGCGTTCCATCTCGCCCATCTGTGCCAGCAGGCGGGCCTGCTCGGCGCAGAGTTCCGGTTCGCGGGAGAAGCTCAGGCCGGTGTCGAAATACTCCCGTGCCTTGCCCCACAGGCTGTTCTGCAGGCACAAACGGCCCAGGGTGAGGAACAGCGCCGGGTCGGTCGGATGATCCTTGAGGAAGGCTTCGGCGGTCTGCAGCTGGCGGGCCGGATCGGCACCACGCAGGCGCCCGTAGAAGCGCACCAGGGATTCGTCATAGCCCCGCTTGAGGGCGATGCGTACCGCCTCTTCGGCCTCGGGCTCGGCGCCCAGCTGGCGCAGCTGATTGGCGAAGGCCAGCACCAGGCGTGGCTCGGCACGCTGTGCAGCGGAGAGATGCTGCCAGGCCTGGATCAACGGGTTGAGCGCGGTCTCGCCCTCGTTGAGGCCGGCCTGCCCGGCGTGCACCAGGCGGTCGCTCCACACGCTCAGTTCCAGCTGGTTGAGTTCGGACTCAGGCAGCGCCTTGTTCTTGCGCAGCTCCGGCAGCAGGCCCACCAGGGCCGCCGAATCGCCGCGCTGGCGATGCAGCTGCAACAGCTGGCGCAATACCTGGTGATGGCGCGGGTGACGCTCGTGCATGACCTTGAGCGTTTCCAGCGCGGCGTCGGTTTCACCGCGCTCCTGCTGCAGCTCGGCGTGGGCCAGGGCGATGGCCAACTCGGCCTGGGGCTGACGCTCCAGGGCGCGTTCGAGCATTTGATCGCTCTCCTCGTACTGGCCGATGCGGTTGGCCGCCCGGGCGGCGCCGAGGTAGTACATCAAGGGTTGCGGATCGGCCTCGGCGGCACGGCGCAGGTGGCGCAGCGCGCGGGCCCAGCGGCCCTCGGCCAGGTCCAGCAGGCCCTGTTCGGACGCCAGGCGCACACGGCGCCGGGCGTTACGCCGGGACCAGGGGTTGACCACGCCGCTGGAGACGAACACCAGGGTCAGCAGCGCGCGCACCAGCCACAGCAGCAGCCAGACCACGGCCACCAGGGCGAGGAAAGCCCAGAGGCTGGATTCGTAGCGGAAGCCCTTGTAGGCGAACAGGACATAGCCCTGGTGTTGGACGACGGCCATGCCGATCAGGGTGCCGGCGGCGGCCAGGAGCAACAGGATCAGGAGGGTGCGTCTCATTGGCCCTGGCCCTCCACCGGCGGTGCGGCTTCAGGGTCCTGGGAGGCATCGACTTCGGGCTCGGCGGCGGCCTTGGCAGCCTTGGGCTCGGCGAGGCGCTGGCTGCGTTGCAGATAGGCCTGGAGCGCTTCGAGGGAGGCGCCGAGGTCGGGCGTCTTCACTTCCACCGGCTGGGTGGCGAGTTCATCGATGCGCGCCAGCAGCGCACGGCTTTCGGGGTTCTCGGCGTTGAACTGCGAATCCAGCACCTCGCGGGCCTGCTTCAGCGACTGGCGATAGACCTGGGTCTGGCCATGCAGCGCAGCCCACTGGGCCTGCTCGAGGGCGAGGGACAGGGCCAGGCGTACCTGGGACAGGCCCTGGCCGGCGAGCAGCGGCTTGATGTTCTGATCGGCGTCGAACTGGATACGGAAGTAGTGGGAGAGCTTCTCCAGCCACTCGGCCCACCAGCTGCCGCCATCGCCTTCGGCGGCCATGTTGCGCAGCACGCCGCCCTTGTCTTCGAAGGCCGGGGCCAGGGGGTTGAGCTGAGCCGCCTGCTCGCGCAACGCGCCGAGCTGCAGGAACAGCCCGGTGCGGTCCGGCTGCGGCGTGGTGCGCAGCGCTTCAAGGCTGCGCGAGAGTTGCTCGCGGGCGGCGAAGGCGGCGGGGTCGTCCTGGTCACGGAGGATGTCATCGGCCGCTTCCACCAGGGCCTTGGCGCTGGTGATGTCCTGCAGCGCGGAGAGGCGCAGGCTGGCCAGGCGCAAGAGGTGTTCGGCCTCGGCCAGGCGCCAGTCCTTGCGGCTGGCACCGAGCACGGTTTCCAGGCGCTGGCTGAGGCGCTGCTGGTCGCCCTGCAGGTTGCCCAGCAGGCGGCGGCGCTCATCCAGTTCTTCGGCACTGGGCAGCTGGTCGAGGCGCTCGGTGAGCTTCTTCTCGCGCTGCTGCAGCGACTGGGCCTGGCCACGGGCGTCCTCGACCAGGCTCAGCTGCTGCTGGTCACGGGCTTCGAGGCTGCGGATCTGCCACAGGCTCCAGCCGGCGACGGCAACACCGGCGGCGCCGACCAGCAACGCCAGGATGGCCAGGCCACCACCCCGGGAAACCGGCTTGGCGGTGGGAGGAATGACGGGCTCGGAAGCCGGGGGTTGCTGCTCGGTTTTCGCCAGTTCTGCTTCGCTCACGTATCCATCCTTTGCATCAGGGGGCCGGGGCCGGATGATTTTCCAGCGCCGCCAGCAAAGCCGAGGCGCTGGCGCCCCGGCAGTCCACAACGATTTGCGCGCCCGCATCGCGGGCCAGTTCGGCCACGCGCGGACTCGGTACGAACAAGGGTAGACGGGCCAGGGCGGGCCAATCATCACCGGCCAATGTGTTCAGGTGCTCGAAACCCTGCCCACTGCTGACCACCAGCCCGTTCAGGCGTTCCGCTTGAATCACCCGCTGCAGGCTGCGCGGCGGGTAGTCGGGCAGGCGGCGGCGGTAGAGTTCCAGATAGTCCACTGCAACGCCTTGGCCGCGCAAACGCTCGGCGAGGAATTCTCGGCCACCCTCGCCACGCATGATCAGCACGCGCTTGCGCGGCGAGGCCAGTGCCTCGGCGAACGCCGGCAGCGCCAGCAGGGCCTCGCTGTCATCGCTGCCTTCCGGCCAGTGGGTGTCGAGGCCGGCCGCTACCAGCAGCTCGCCGGTGGCGGCGCCGACGCTGAACCAGCGCACGGCGGCAGACGGCTGCGGCCAATGCTGGGCGAGACGTTCCAGGCCGAGGCGGGCAGCGGGCTTGCTGACCACGATGACCGCAGCGTAGCGGTCGAGGCCGAGGAGGGTGGTGCGCTGTTCGGGGGTTTCAGCCAGCGGCTGGATGTCCAGCAGCGGCAGGCTGGCGCTGTGCACGCCGCACTGGGCGAGGGTCTCGCCCAATGCCGCGCTGTCGTCGGCGGGGCGCGTCAGCAGCAGGCGCCAGCCGGTCACGGATGACCGGCCTCACCATAGACAGCCTGGAGGATGGCTTCGGCGCCCTGGCCGAGCAGGTCCTCGGCGACGCGCACACCGAGGCTTTCGGCATCGCTGGCCAGCGCACGGGACTCGGCGCGCAGCAGGGTGCCGCCGTCGGGCTGGCCGACCAGGCCGCGCAGCCACAGCTGGTCGTCCTCGAGGATCGCGTAGCAGGCGATGGGCACCTGGCAGCCGCCATTGAGGCGCTTGTTCAGGGCGCGCTCGGCGGTGACGCGCAGGGCGGTATCGCGGTGGTGCAGCGGCGCCAGCAGGGCATGGATCTCGGTGTCGGCGGTGCGGCACTCGATGCCCACCGCGCCCTGGCCACCGGCCGGCAGGCTGTCGTCGACGCTGATGGAGGAGCGGATGCGGTCCTGGAAGCCGAGGCGGATCAGGCCGGCGGCAGCGAGGATGATGGCGTCGTATTCGCCGGCATCGAGCTTGGCCAGGCGGGTGTTCACGTTGCCCCGCAGGAACTGGATCTTCAGGTCCGGACGACGCGCCAGCAGCTGGGCCTGGCGACGCAGGCTGGAGGTGCCGACCACGGCACCGGCGGGCAGCGCGTCAAGGCTGTCGAAGGTGTTGGAGACGAAGGCGTCGCGCGGGTCTTCGCGCTCACAGATGCAGAACAGGCCAAGGCCATCGGGGAAGTCCATGGGCACGTCCTTCATGGAGTGCACGGCGATATCGGCCTCGTCCTCCAGCAGGGCGGTTTCCAGTTCCTTGACGAACAGGCCCTTGCCGCCGATTTTCGCCAGGGGCGCGTCGAGCAGCTTGTCGCCGCGGCTGACCATGGGCACCAGGCTGACCTTGAGCCCGGGATGGGCCTTCTCCAGGCTGGCTTTGACGAACTCGGCCTGCCACAGGGCCAGGGCACTCTTGCGGGTGGCGATGCGAATCTCGCGGGACATGGATGATGACTTCCGGAAGCAGGACTGCCCGGAATGATAACAGGCAAGACAGCCGCCGGCGCGCGGGTGGAAAACCCGGCGCCTGCGGCTATCCGTCCTAGAGGTTGTGCATCAGCTTGCGCACGCCGGCGACATGGCGGCGGCTCACCGTCAGGGCATCGCCGTTGAGGCCCTTGAGGAACAGCTGGAAGTGCCCCAGCGGGGTGCGCTGCAGACGCTCGATACGCTCGCGAGCGACCAGGGCGTTGCGGTGGATGCGCACGAAGCGGTCGCCGAATTCGTCTTCCAGCGCCTTCAGGGGTTCATCCAGCAACACCTCGCCGTGCTCGTGACGCAGGGTCACGTACTTGTGGTCGGCGATGAAGTAGATCACCTGGTCCAGGGGGATCAGCTCGATGCCCTTGCGGGTCCGCGCGCTGATGTGGGAGCGGGGCCCGGTGCCGCTTTCGGCAGCGGGACGGGTCAGCGCCGCCAGTTGCACCCGGTTCGGGCGCTCGGCCTTCTTCAGGGCTTCGGCCAGGGACTCCGGCCGCACCGGCTTGACCAGGTAACCCACGGCGCTGACCTGGAAGGCATCCAGGGCGAATTCGTCATGGGCGGTGCAGAAGATCACCGCAGGCGGTGCCTCCTTTTCACAGAGCCGCGCGGCCACCTGCAGGCCATCGAGCCCTGGCATGCGGATGTCGAGCAACACGACATCCGGTTTCAGGCTGTCGATCAGGGTCAGAGCCTCTTCGCCGTTGGTGGCGGCGGGCTCCAGAACTCGGTATCCGTCGAGGTCGCAGACCAGGCGGCTGAGACGCTCTCGGGCAAGGGGTTCGTCATCGACGATCAGGACATTCATATTGCTCGGGCTTCCTGCGTGAGTCTCGCACAAGGATAGCGTAGACAGGTGAAGTGGCGACCGTCACGGCGCTCCACGCTGAGACTGGCTCTGGAGCCGAAAAGTGCCGTAAGTCGAGCATCGATATTCGTCAGTGCCTGATGGGTTCCGCGTGAAGGCTGGGGTTCCGCACCCGCATCGAAGGGGTTGCTCACGCAGAGCAGGAACACACCATCCCTGTACTCCGCTTCCACCCTGACCAGCCCACCCTCTATACGCGGTTGAATGCCATAGATCAGGGCATTCTCCAACAGGGGTTGCAGGGTCAGTTGCGGAATCGGCAAATCATCGGGCACATCATCAACCTGCCAATCCAACTGTAGCCGTTCTCCGAGACGATATTGCTCGATCGACAAATATCGTTTCGACAGCTCCAGCTCCTCGGCCCAGCTGACCAGGGTGCCGGGCTTGGCCAGGCTGGCGCGGAACAGGTCGGAAAGGTCGAGCACCGCCTGCTCGGCCTTGTAGGGGTCGATGACCACCAGGCTGGCGATGCTGTTGAGGCTGTTGAACAGGAAGTGCGGGCGGATGCGCGCCTGCAGCGATTCGATGCGCGCCCGCAGCTCGGCCTGCTGCTGCCTGCGCCATTGACTCTGCAGGAAGAAGTAGCGCAGCAGCAGCGCCGACATGATCAGGCTGATCAGTCCGTGACGCAGGTAAAGGTTGACCTCGCCGGCGCGCGGTAATGGGCCGCCCAGGTCGAAGTAGTCGGCCACGGCGGTGCAGGACAGGGTCAGCCCGACCACGATCAGGCAGCAGATGATCCCGGCCAGCGCCGCGCGGATGCGGGCCAGCAAGGGCCGCAGCTGGCACAGCAGCGCGGCGGAAAGCAGCACGATCCATTGCACGAAAAGCGAGGTCAGCGCCAGGCGCACCCAGTCGAAATTCGGCAGCATGGGCTCGGCCAGCACCAGCACCATCACCAGCAGCTCGGCGAGCAGCACGAGGCCCAGCAGCGCCTCGGGCAGGCACAGCTCCGGCAGGAAGAAATCATCGATGGACGCGGCGGCGCGCGCCTTGTTGCGATTGTCTGGAGGCATCCGGCCAGTTTCCGTAAGCGCCCGTCAGGCGGCAAGCCAGAGCGCTCCGGCCGGGCGAAATAAAGCACTGAAATGCTGTTGGCGATGAAAAACTGTGAAGCAGGCGACAATCGCCGACCGGCAGGTCAGTCGGACGGGACACGCCGGTTTTACGAGCAACGCTGTTATTATCGCCGGTAATTTTTCGGCCATCGGCCTTCTTTCACCGCCAACACCGAGCCCACTCATGAGCACCGACAAGACCAACCAGTCCTGGGGTGGCCGCTTCAGCGAGCCCGTCGACGCCTTCGTCGCCCGCTTCACCGCCTCCGTCGACTTCGACAAGCGCCTGTATCGCCACGACATCATGGGCTCCATCGCCCACGCCACCATGCTGGCCGAAGCCGGGGTGCTGACCGGCGATGAGCGCGACGCCATCGAGAAGGGCCTGAAGGAAATCCAGGCCGAGATCGAGGCCGGCACCTTCGACTGGCGCGTC
This sequence comes from Aquipseudomonas alcaligenes MRY13-0052, assembly GCA_000474255.1. Taxonomy (GTDB): domain Bacteria; phylum Pseudomonadota; class Gammaproteobacteria; order Pseudomonadales; family Pseudomonadaceae; genus Metapseudomonas; species Metapseudomonas solani. The sequence continues at coordinate 163,726 of BATO01000004.1, read as the reverse complement.
GACCTGGAAGACGTGCACATGAACATCGAGGCACGCCTGACCGACCGCATCGGCATCACCGGCAAGAAGCTGCACACCGGCCGCTCGCGCAACGACCAGGTGGCCACCGACATCCGCCTCTGGCTGCGCGACGAGATCGACATCATCCTCGGCGAGATCACCCGCCTGCAGCAGGGCCTGCTGGAGCAGGCCGAGCGCGAAGCGGACACCATCATGCCCGGCTTCACCCACCTGCAGACCGCGCAACCGGTGACCTTCGGCCACCACCTGCTGGCCTGGTTCGAAATGCTCAGCCGCGACCACGAGCGCCTGGTGGACTGCCGCAAGCGCGTCAACCGCATGCCCCTGGGCAGCGCTGCCCTGGCCGGCACCACCTACCCGATCCAGCGCGAAGTCACCTGCCGCCTGCTGGGCTTCGACGCCGTCGGCGGCAACTCCCTGGACGGCGTGTCCGACCGCGACTTCGCCATCGAATTCTGCGCCGCCGCCTCCCTGGCGATGATGCACCTGTCGCGCTTCTCCGAAGAGCTCGTGCTCTGGACCAGCGCCCAGTTCCAGTTCATCGACCTGCCCGACCGCTTCTGCACCGGCTCCTCGATCATGCCGCAGAAGAAGAACCCCGACGTGCCCGAGCTGGTGCGTGGCAAGTCCGGTCGCGTGTTCGGCGCGCTGATGGGCCTGCTGACCCTGATGAAGGGCCAGCCGCTGGCCTATAACAAGGACAACCAGGAAGACAAGGAACCGCTGTTCGACGCCGCCGACACCCTGCGCGACTCCCTGCGCGCCTTCGCCGACATGATCCCGGCGATCAAGCCGCGCCATGCGGTGATGCGTGAAGCGGCCCGTCGCGGCTTCTCCACCGCCACCGACCTGGCCGACTACCTGGTGCGCAAGGGCCTGCCCTTCCGTGACTGCCACGAGATCGTCGGCCATGCGGTGAAGTACGGTGTCGAGTCCGGCAAGGACCTGGCCGAGATGAGCCTCGACGAGCTGCGCACATTCAGCGACCAGATCGACGACGACGTCTTCGCCGTACTGACCCTGGAAGGCTCGGTCAACGCCCGCGACCACATCGGCGGTACCGCGCCGAACCAGGTCCGCGCCGCCGTCACCCGTGGCAAGGCACTGCTCGCCGCACGCTGATACAAGGTCGCCCCGGCGACCGGCAGGGATGCCCATGCAGGACCACACCCCCGATAACTGGCCGACGCACGTCGGCCAGCGCATTTCCATCGTCGGTTGCTCGGGCGCCGGCAAGACGCGCCTGGCACAGCGCCTGGCCGCGCGCCTGGGCTGCCCGCACATCGAGCTCGACGCCATCTTCCACCAGCCCGGCTGGCAGCCTCTGCCCCGCGCCGAATTCCGCGAGCGGGTCGAGACGGCCCTGCAGGCGCCGCGCTGGATAGTCGAAGGCGCCTACTCGGCCGTGCGCCCGCTGACGCTTTCCCGGGCCGATACGGTGATCTGGCTCGACCTGCCGCGCCCGGTGGTGATGCGCCAGATCATCACCCGCACCCTGGGCCGCCTGCTGCTGCGCAAGGCGCTCTGGAACGGCAACCGCGAGAGCCTGCGCAACCTGCTGAGCCTGGACCCGGAGCGCTCGATCATTCTCTGGGCCTGGACGCGCCATGCGCTCTACCGCGAGCGCTTCGCCGCCGAGCGGACGGACCCGGCCAACGCCGGCATCCGCTTCATCAGGCTCGGCTCCAGGGCGGAGCTCGACGCCTGGCTGGATCAACTGCCCGGCTGAAACGCAGCCTCAGCCCCGTGCCCGGGCCTTGACCGCCTCGAGGAAGCTCGGCATCTCCCGCGCCTTGTCGGCGGCGATGCGCTGCACGTGCGGCTCGGCGCCCAGCTTGGCCAGCAGCGCGCGGGCGCTCGGCAGCTCGGCCAGCAGGTCGGTGTCGAACAGCTTCTGCGCCACTTCGCCGGCCAGGTCGATGCTGTAGAGGAAGTACAGGTCGGCGATGCTCAGCGCATCCCCTGCCACATAGGGCGCGAAGCGGCCATGACGCGCCAGGGCGGCGACGCCGGCCAGCAGCTCGGCCTTGCCCTTCTCGCGGATCGCCTCCGGCAGCGGCATGCCGAAGAACGCCTGTGGATAACAGCTGCGCGCCGGCAGCTCGATGTACAGCTCGATCTCGCGCACCAGCGCACGGACCACGCCACGCTGGTAGGGGTCGGCCGGCAGCAGCGGGCGCTGGGGGAAGCGTTCTTCCAGGTATTCGAGGATGGCGCCGGTCTCGTTGATGAAGCCCTGCTCGGTCTCCAGCACCGGCACCTTGCCGCGCGGGCTGATGGCGAGGAAGGCCGGCTCCTGGCTGCCGTGGACCAGCACCTCTTCGAAGGGAATGCCTTTGGTCAGCAGCGCCAGCTTGACCATGTTGTAGTAGTTGCTGACGGAAAATCCGTGGAGCTTGAGCATCGGGGGCCTCCTGGCCGTGCGGGGTGGGCGTCCGTCGTTATAGACCCGGGTACCCGGCCGGCGCCAGTTGGATCAAGGCAGTGAATGCAGCGGCACGCCGTGGCAAACTGCGGGCCTGCACAACGAGGACCCCCCATGAGCGAGCATGACGACAGCGAAGAAGCCTTCGCCGAGGAAACCCTGATCCAGGCCATCGAGAACCAGCTGGAAGCCGGTAGTCCAGCGGCGGCCCAGGCGACGCTCAACAAGCTGACCCTGGTGGGCTACGAGCGCGAGGAGAGCGTCCAGCTCATGGCACTGGTGCTGGCACGGGCCATCAGCCGGCTGGAGCAGGACCAACCCTTCGACCTGGCCTGGTACGAAGCCGCCCTGAGGGCGCTGCCCGACCTGCCGGACGACGAAGAGTAAACTTGATCCACGCCGGGTTCCGCCGTCACGACAGGCACTAGCATCGCGCCAACCACCCGAGCGCCGTAGAGGTCCAGCCCCATGAGCCCGAGTCCGCTGCGCATCGCTCCACCGCTCCGCCGCCTGCTGTTCGCCCTGGCGCTGTTGCTGCCCGCAGCCAGCTTGGCCGAGACGCTGCAGATCGGCGCCGAGGACGACTGGTACCCCTTCACCGCCTTCCGCGACGGCGCGGTGCGGGGGATGTCGGTGGAGATCGTCCAGGCTGCGTTCGCTGCCGCCGACACGCCGGTGGAGCTGGTCCCCTATCCCTATTCCCGCTGCATGCAGCTGGCCCTCCAGGGCAAGCTGGCCGGCTGCTTCAATACCGCGCCGGACGCCCGCATCGCCGAGGCCTACCGGCTGCCCCGGCACCCGCTGTTCCGCGATGACATCCTGCTCTGGTCCCGCGTCGACAAGGCCACCCCGGTGGACGACCTGCAGCGCCTGGAAGGCGCACGGGTGGCGGTCACCATCGGCTATGAGTACGGCGCGCCCTTCGATGCCCTGCGTGGCCTGGAACGGGTCCCGGTGCGCAAGGACATCAACGGCTTCCTCATGCTCCAGCACGGGCGCGTCGACTATGTGGTGGCCTATCGCGCCACCACCGCCGAGCTGCTGCGTGAACACCCCGAACTCGCAGGCGCCTTCCAGGCCGTGGGCACCGTGCACCGGCCCGAGCTGTTCCTCTCGTTCTCGCGCCAGGCCCCGGGGGCCGACCGCTTGCTGCAGCGCTTCGACCAGGGCATGCAGCGCATCCAGGAAGACGGCCGCTACCAGGCAATCCTTGACCGCTGGCAATACGGCGAGCCGATCTACCCGGCAGACTGAGCCGGGCGGACTACACTGATCCGTCACACCCGCCCGCACGAAGGCGGGCCCACCAGAAGCCCAGGAGTCACCATGTCGTATACCCCCGAGCTGATCGCCGAGTTGGAACTGCTGACCCTGTTCAACCTGGACAACACCCAGGAAGGACTCAAGGTGCACAACACCGCCTCATCCGCGGTCATAGGCGCGGTCACCCGCCTGCACCAGAAAAAACTGATCACCCTGCCCGATGGCGGCTACCTCACCAGCCTGGGGCTGGATGCCGCTGAACACGCCCAAAGCCTGCTCACCATCCTCACCACAGAACCCGTTACCTCAAGCTGAACCGCGTCCGCGCCGATAACCCGGGCACAACCCTGCCCGGCCGCTTCGCCGGCTGGTAGGCTGTGCCCATCCATCCGGCAGAAGCTCCATGACGCGCACCCAGGAAATCCGCCCCGACATCGATGACGGCATCGACCGCAAGGTCCTCGCGCAGTTGCGTGCGCGCTTCCTCAAGGTCAACAGCGGTCGCCTGGAACGCGCCATGCAGGGCCTTTCCACGCGCCAGCAGTTGGTCCTGCGCCTGCTGCCGCTGCTGTTCCACGTCAACCACCCGCTGCTGCCCGGCTACGTCTCGGGGCAGACCCCGGCCGGCCTGGCCAACTACGAGCCGGATGAAAACGAGCTGGCCGAAGTCCAGCGGCTGACTCGCTCCTTTGCCTACAAGGCACGCCGGGGCAACCCGCCGATGCCCATCCACGGCCTGTTCCTCATGGGCAGCCTGGGCACGGTGGCGCAGGCCGAGCAGAGCGACATGGACCTGTGGGTCTGCCATGCACCGGACCTCTCCGCCAGCGAAGTGGCCGAACTGCGGCGCAAGTGCGAGCTGCTGGAGGCCTGGGCGGCGACCCTGGGCACCGAGGCGCACTTCTTCCTCATCGACCCCAAGCGCTTCGTGGTCGGCGACCGCGAGGCGCAGCTCACTTCCGACGATTGCGGCACCACCCAGCACTACCTGTTGCTGGACGAGTTCTATCGCACCGCCATCTGGCTGGCCGGGCGCACGCCCCTGTGGTGGCTGGTGCCGGTCTACGAGGAAGGGCGCTACGCCGAGTACACCGAGAAACTGCTGTCGCGCCGTTTCATCCGCGCCGACGAAGTGCTCGACCTGGGGCACCTGGCGCATATCCCTGTAGGCGAGTTCATCGGTGCGGGCATGTGGCAGCTGTTCAAGGGCATCGAGTCGCCCTACAAGTCGGTGCTCAAGCTGCTGCTCACCGAGGTCTACGCCAGCGAGCATCCCCAGGTGCATTGCCTGTCGCTGCGTTTCAAGCAGGCGGTCTACGCCAATCATCTGGACCTCGATGAACTCGACCCCTACATAGTCGTGTACCGCCGCCTGGAGGAATACCTCACCGCCCGCGGCGACCGCGAGCGCCTGGAGCTGATCCGGCGCTGCCTGTACCTGAAGGTCAACAAGAAGCTCAGCCGACCGCCGCGCAATCGCCGCAAGAGCTGGCAGCGCCTGCTCTTCGAACGGCTGACCCGGGAGTGGCAATGGGATTCGCGCCAACTGGTCATGCTCGACAGCCGCAGCCAGTGGAAGGTGCGCCAAGTGGGCGCCGAGCGCCGCGCGCTGGTCAACGAGCTGACCTACAGCTACCGCTTCCTCTCCGAGTTCGGCCGCAGCCAGCACGCGATCAGCTCCCTCAACAGCCGCGACCTCGGCGTGCTTGGCCGGCGCCTCTACGCCGCCTTCGAGCGCAAGGCCGGCAAGGTGGAGTTCATCAACCCCGGCATCGCCCCGGACCTGGCCGAAGACACCCTGACCCTGGTGCAGCACCCCAGCCCGGAAGCACCGAGCGAGGCCCAGTGGGCGCTGTTCCCCGGCAGCCTGAATGCCCAGGAATGGGGCGACTTCGCGCCGATCAAGCGGGCCCGCGAGCTGATCGAGCTGCTCGCCTGGTGCCACCGCAACGGCGTGATCGACCCCAGTACGCGGCTGTCGCTGAACCCCGGCAGCAGCGACCTGACCGAGTTCGAGCTGTCCAACCTGATCAGCAGCCTGCAACAAAGCATCCCGCTGCCACTGCCGCCGGTGGGCGAAGCGGCGCTGCTGCGCGCCAGCGCCCCAAGCGAAGTGCTGCTGCTGATCAACGTCGGTGTCGACCCGCTCAAGCAGCACAGCCAGATGAACGTGCACATGACCACCGAGCGCACCGACTCCCTCGGCTACTCCGGTGTGCGTGACAACCTGGTGCTGACCATCGACCAGGTCACCCTGAACAGCTGGAATGAGTTGCTGGTGACCCGCTACGACGGCCCCTTCGCGCCGCTGGATTGCCTGCGCGACTTCCTCAACGCCACCCCCGTGGACCAGTTGCCGAACCTGCGCGTGCGCTGCTTCTGCCGCAACCGGGCCCAGGCCATCGCCCAGCGCATCGAGGAACTGTTCCGCGACGCCCTGGCGCACCTGGGCAGCCCGGACACCACCCGCTACCTGTTGCAGGTGCGCCAGCAATACCACGTGCTCGAACTGCTCCCCGGCCAGGTCAGCCACACCGCCCTGGACGACCTGCCGACGCTGCTGGAACACCTGGGCGAAGACCTGCCGGCCTACAGCCCGCTGTTCCTCGACCGCTACGCCCTGGAAGGCGAGGACCTGGCGCTGATCCTGCCGCTGGGCCGGCCGAACTGCATCCAGGTGTTCTTCCGTCAGGAGGGCGACAGCGCCGAGCTGACCCTGCTCGACGAGCACAACGCGCTCTGGCGCCAGCGCCAGCCGTTCCGCGACCAGCAGAGCCTGCTCACGCCGCTGCAACGCTTCCTGCAGTCGGTGCTCTACCGGCGCAACGCGTTGCTGCCGCTGGACAGCCCGACGCCACCCAGCAACCTGGAAATTCTCTATTACGAAGTGTTGCCGTCACCGCCGCAACGTGCCCAGCAGGTAGAACGCCGCGCCGCGCCCCAGGCGCCAGTGAGCCACCCGTTCTACGACGTGCAGGCGATCGTCGAGCCGGCAGACGCCGATCGCGTTCATGTCACGCTCTACTGCAACCATCGGGAATTTTCGGAACTGGAATACGGCGGCGAGCTGTTCGCCTCCGTGGCCCGGCACATCCTCGCCCAGCGCAGCGAGGCCGAACGCTACCCCTGCTACATCACCGACCTGGACCTGTCGCGGGTCCTCGGCGAGGGCCATGCGCAGACGGTGCACTACCTGCGCTACAAGGCCGAGCTGGAGAAACAGCTCAACCAGGCCCTGAACAAGGCCTGACCGCCGGGGAGGCGGTCAGGGTCGTGGATCAGCGGTCGTATTCGCCAGCCGCTTCGGGCTGGTACTCCACTTCCAGCAGTTGCAGCTTGAGGGTCTTGCCACCCGGCGCCGGCCAGTCGATGTGCTGGCCGACGGACAGGCCCAGCAGGGCGCTGCCGATGGGCGCGAGGATGGAGACGGTGCCTTCGCCACCGGCGTCCTTCGGATAGACCAGGGTCAGGTGGTAGTCCTTGCCGCTGGCCTCTTCACGGCAATGCACGCGGGTATTCATGGTCACCACGCCCGGCGGCACTTCGTCATGACCAACCACCTGGGCGCGCGCCAGCTCGCTCTCCAGTGCCTGGGCACCGGGACCGAAATCCTCCAGTTCATCGAGCAGTCGCTCCAGTCGCTGCAGGTCGAGACGGGTGATGATGATTGACGGTTGAGTGCTCATGGCAAATCCGGAACTCCTGAATCCTTGGCTCGAAAAAGCGAAACCCCGCCCGAAGGCGGGGTTTCAGAATTGTGGGCCGGTGCATTCGACACCAGCCCGACCGACACTACGTCAGTGGATGCGCTGTTGGCAAGACCGACCGGTCAGCGCGGCCTGGAACGCACGCGCTGAGCGGCCTGCTCAAGGATCTGCCAGCGGCGATCCGCGCCTGCTTCGTTCCATTCCAGGATCTCACCCAGGGTGCGACCGCATCCGACGCAGACGTCGGCGTCATCCAGGCAGCACCTGCGAATGCAGGGCGAGCCCGGGGAAGGAGGGGCAGGGGGTTCAGAGTTCTTCGAACTCAAGGTCTTCACCCGCCTGTTCGCGGGTTACGCGGCCCAGCAGCTCGCCGAGAGGCTCTTCGCTGGTGTCGCAGATCCACAGGCCGCTGGCCTGGTCGTAGTCGAAATGGAAGCCACCAGATCGGGCCGCCACCCACAGCTGGCGCAAGGGCTCCTGGCGGCTGAGGATGACCTGGGTGCCATTCTCGAAACGGATGGTCAGCACGCCCGCGCTGTTTTCCAGGTCAACGTCCAGATCGCTGCTGTCGAAGATGTCTTCGACGGCTTCCTGGGCGGCATCGACCAGATCATGGAAACGCGCTTCGCTCAAACTCATTGGGGGGTCCTCAGGGAAAGGGTGACAGGTGACGCCGATACTCGCCGGGGCTCTGCCCGGTCCAACGGCGGAACGCGCGGGCCAGCGAACCGGGCTCGCTGAAGCCGACAAGGAAGGCGATATCGGCGAGTTCCAGCGCCGGGTCGCGCAGATAATGCAGCACCAGCTGCTGGCGCGTCTCGTCCACCAACTGGCTGAACGATAGGCCAGCCTCGCGCAATCGACGCTGCAGTGTACGCGGACTCAGCGCCAATGCCTCGGCCAGGCGCTCCAGGTCCGGCCCCTGCTCCGACAGTTGGCCGGCGAGAACCACCCGGGCGCGGTCGAGCACGCTGTTGCCCCGGTTGATCTCGCCTAGCAGCCGGTCGGCGTAGGCATCGAGCATCTGCCGCACCTGCGCATCGGCCTGGCCGAGCGGCGTGGCCAGCAATCGGCGGGGGAACACCAGCGCATTGTCGGCCTGGCCGAACAGCACCGGGCAACGGAAGATCCGCTGGTACTCGCTGAGGTCGGCCGGGGCAGGGTGCTGGAAACGCACCTCGGTGGGCGGGATGTCCAGGCCACTGATCCAGCGGCCGAAGGTCACCCAGCCGGCGAGGGACTCCTCCGCCACCTGCTCGCGCTGCTGGGGCAGCAAGGGCTCCCAGCTGTGCACGACGAGCGGTTCATGGCCGGGCCGCTCTGGCTCGTCGGCCAGGTCGACCCGCCCCAGGTTGCCCACCAGCGCCGCATAGCGGGCCTGCCGGTGCAAGGCATCGGCGAGGGTCGCGCAGCTCATCAGCAGGTAACCGAGCACACCGTAATAACCGGGCCGCACCGCTTCGCCCAGGTGCAGGCCGAGGCGCGTGTCACCGGTCAGGCGGATGCCCTGGGCGAGCAGCTCCAGGTAGGCGCTGGCGGCGATGCGCTGGTCGCGCTGGCCGAGGATGGCGGGCGTCAGCTGGACGTGCGCCAGCAGCTCGGCGGGCTCGATTCCCTGGCGCGCCAGGTGGTCGACCAGGCCTTGCAGGTAGGCCACCGAAACCGAGCTGGCCATGGGCGTGGATGGTTCCATCGGACCTCCGTTTTTGGGCGCCAATCCTAGGCTTCGGAAGGCTCGATTGGCTAGCCGAAAGCCACGTCCGGCGGCTTTTCCAGCGCATAGGCAAGGCGCCGGGCGGTCGGTATACTCCCGGGCAATTCACGTTTTCTTCAAGGATTTCGCCATGAAGCGACTGCTCACCCCTCTCGTCGCGCTCGTCGCCGTCGCCTGCCTGCTCGCCGGTTGCGGCCAGAAGGGCCCGCTGTACCTGCCGGACGAATCCAAGCCGTCTTCCGCCGAACATTCGCACTAAGGGGGCGCTGATGGACGCCTTCACTTACCGCGATGGTGAGCTCTTCGCGGAGGGCGTGGCATTGTCCGCCATCGCCGCGCGCTTCGGCACACCCACCTATGTCTACTCGCGCAGCCACATCGAAGCCCAGTACCGCTCCTACGCCGATGCCCTGGCAGGCGTACCGCACCTGGTCTGCTACGCGGTCAAGGCCAACTCCAACCTCGGCGTGCTGAACCTGCTGGCCCGCCTGGGCTCGGGCTTCGACATCGTCTCCAGCGGCGAGCTGGAGCGTGTGCTCGCCGCCGGCGGCGCGGCCGACCGCATCGTCTTCTCCGGCGTCGGCAAGAGCCGTGACGACATGCGTCGCGCCCTGGAAGTCGGCGTGCACTGCTTCAACGTCGAGTCCACCGAGGAACTCGAGCGCCTGCAGGTCGTCGCCGCCGAAATGGACATGAAGGCACCGGTCTCGCTGCGGGTGAACCCCGACGTCGACGCCGGCACCCACCCGTACATTTCCACCGGCCTCAAGGAAAACAAGTTCGGCATCGCCATCGCCGCTGCCGAAGCCGTGTACCTGCACGCCGCCTCGCTGCCGAACCTGGAAGTGGTCGGCGTCGACTGCCACATCGGCTCCCAGCTGACCACCCTGGCGCCCTTCCTCGATGCCCTCGACCGCCTGCTGGCGCTGATCGACCGCCTCGCCGAACAGGGCGTGCACATCCGCCACCTGGACCTCGGTGGCGGCCTCGGCGTGCGCTACAAGGATGAAGAGCCGCCGCTGGCCGGCGACTACATCAAGGCCGTGCGCGAGCGCATCGGCGCGCGCAAGCTGGCGCTGGTCTTCGAGCCGGGCCGCTACATCGTCGCCAACGCCGGCGTTCTGCTGACCCAGGTCGAGTACCTCAAGCACACCGAGCACAAGGACTTCGCGATCATCGACGCGGCCATGAACGACCTGATCCGCCCGGCCCTGTACCAGGCGTGGATGGACGTGGTGCCGGTGGAGCCCCGCGAAGGTGAGAAGCGCCGTTACGACCTGGTCGGCCCCATTTGCGAAACCGGCGACTTCCTCGCCAAGGACCGCGACCTGGCCCTGGCCGAAGGTGATCTGCTGGCGGTGCGTTCCGCCGGTGCCTACGGCTTCGTCATGAGCTCCAACTACAACACCCGCGGCCGCGCCGCCGAGGTGCTGGTGGATGGCGAGCGGGCATACGAGGTCCGCCGTCGCGAGACCGTCGAGGAACTCTACGCCGGCGAAAGCCTGCTACCGGAGTAAACCCATGCTGCTGCGTTTCACCAAGATGCACGGCCTGGGCAACGACTTCATGGTCCTCGACCTGGTCAGCCAGCACGCGCACATCCAGCCCAAGCACGCCAAGCAATGGGGCGATCGCAACACCGGCATCGGCTTCGACCAGTTGCTGATAGTGGAGGCGCCGACCAACCCGGACGTCGACTTCCGCTACCGCATCTTCAACTCCGACGGCTCCGAGGTCGAACAGTGCGGCAACGGCGCGCGCTGCTTCGCCCGCTTCGTGCTGGACAAGCGCCTGACGGTGAAGAAGCAGATCCGCGTCGAGACCAAGAGCGGCATCATCGAGCTGGACGTCCGCGCCGACGGCCAGGTCCGCGTCGACATGGGCCCGCCACGCCTGGCGCCCCAGCAGATTCCCTTCGTCGCCGAAGGCGAGGCGCTGAACTACAGCGTCGAGGTCGAAGGCCGCCCGATCGAACTGGCCGCCCTGTCCATGGGCAACCCCCATGCGGTGCTGCGCGTCGAGGACATCGACAAGGCGCCGGTCCACGAGCTGGGCCCGAAGATCGAACACCACTCGCGCTTCCCGCAACGGGTCAACGTCGGCTTCCTCCAGGTGATCGACCGCAACCAGGCGCGCCTGCGCGTGTGGGAGCGTGGCGCCGGGGAAACCCAGGCCTGCGGTACCGGTGCCTGCGCCGCCGCCGTGGCCGCCATCCGCCAGGGCTGGATGGACTCGCCCGTGCAACTGGAGCTGCCGGGTGGCAAGCTGTCCATCGAATGGGCCGGCCCCGACCAGTCCGTGATGATGACCGGACCCGCCGTGCGCGTGTATGAAGGGCAGGTCCGCCTATGAGCGAGCAGCGAGCATGAGTGACAAGCACCAGGAACCGCCTCAGCACCTCGACTCCGAAACGGTCGCCGCCTACCTGCGGCACCACCCGGAGTTCTTCGTCGACCACGAAGAGCTGATTCCCGAACTGCGCATCCCGCACCAGCCGGGCGAAGCCGTGTCCCTGGTGGAACGCCAGGTCAAGCTGCTGCGCGAGCGCAACATCGAGATGCGCCATCGGCTGTCGCAGCTGATGGACGTGGCCCGGGACAACGACCGGTTGTTCGACAAGACCCGTCGCCTGGTGCTCGACCTGCTCGACGCCGGCACCCTGGAAGAAGTGGTCAGCGCGGTGGAAGACAGCCTGCGCCACGAGTTCCAGGTGCCCTTCGTCAGCCTCATCCTGTTCAGCGACAGCACCCTCCCGGTCGGCCGCAGCGTCACCAGCGTGGAGGCCCAGCAAGCCATCGGCGGCCTGCTGGTGGCCGGCAAGACCATCTGCGGGGTGCTCCGCGCCCACGAGCTGGAATTCCTCTTTGGCAAGGACGAAGGCCCCAAGGTCGGCTCCGCCGCCGTGGTGTCCCTCAACCACCAGGGCCAGCATGGCGTCCTCGCCATCGGCAGCCACGACCCGCAGCACTACAAGAGCTCGCTGGGCACCCTGTTCCTCGGCTACATCGCCGAAGTCCTGGCCCGCGTGCTGCCCCTCTTCGCCTCCCCGCTGCGCTCCGTGAGGTAGGCGGCGGGCGACGCACAGCGGCAGGAGTAGACGGATGAACGCCGATCTGGACCGCTACATCGAACACCTGCGCAGCGAACGCCAGGTCTCGCCCCACACCCTCGACGGCTACCGCCGTGACCTGGGCAAGGTCGTCGCCCTGTGCGAGACCTTCGCCATCGCCGACTGGCCCGCCCTCGACCCGCGCACCCTGCGCAGCATGGTCGCCCGCCTGCACCAGCAGGGGCAGTCAAGCCGCAGCCTGGCGCGCCTGCTCTCGGCGGTACGCGGGCTCTACCGCTACCTGGTGCGTGAAGGCGTCTGCCGCCACGACCCGGCCAGCGGCCTTAGCGCCCCCAAAGGCGAGCGCCGCCTGCCCAAGACCCTGGATGCCGACCGCGCCCAGCAACTGCTGGATGGCGCCGTGGAAGATGACTTCATCGCCCGCCGCGACCAGGCCATCCTGGAACTCTTCTATTCCTCAGGGCTGCGCCTGTCGGAGCTGGTGGGGCTAAACCTAGACGGCCTGGACCTGAGCGACGGCAGCGTGCGCGTGCACGGCAAGGGCAACAAGGTGCGCGAACTGCCGGTGGGCCGCATGGCGCGGCAGGCACTGGAGCAATGGCTGCCACTGCGCGCCCTGGCCAACCCACAGGACGGCGCGGTATTCGTCGGCCGCACCGGCCGCCGCCTGGGGCCTCGCGCCATCCAGCTGCGGGTGCGGGCCGCCGGGGTCCGCGAACTGGGCCAGCACCTGCACCCGCACATGCTGCGCCACTCCTTCGCCAGCCACATGCTGGAATCCTCCCAGGACCTGCGCGCGGTGCAGGAGCTGCTCGGCCACGCCGACATCTCCACCACGCAGATCTACACCCACCTGGATTTCCAGCACCTGGCAGCGGTCTACGACAAGGCCCACCCACGGGCCAAGCGCAACAAGGCGAACGACGAATGAGCATCCAGCTGATCACCTTCGACCTCGACGACACCCTCTGGGACGTCGCCACCGTGATGCACGGCGCCGAAGCGGCCCTGCGTGAGTGGCTGGCCCTGCAGGCGCCGAAGCTCGGGCCGGTGCCCATCGAGCACCTGTGGGCTATCCGCGCGCGCCTGCTGGCGGCCGAGCCGGCACTCAAGCACCGCCTCAGTGAGCTGCGCCAGCGCATCCTGTTCCATGCCCTGGAAGAGGCCGGCTACCCCCGGGACGAAGCGGGCACCCTGGCCACCCGGGGCTTCGACGTCTTCCTCGACGCACGTCACCGCATCGACCTGTTCCCCGAGGTGCACCCGACCCTGGAGATACTCGCCAACCGCTATCGCCTGGCGGTGATCACCAACGGCAACGCCGACGTGCGCCGCCTGGGCCTGGCCGACTACTTCCAGTTCGCCCTGTGCGCCGAGGAGCTGGGCGTCGGCAAACCCGACCCGCACCCGTTCGAGGAGGCGCTGAAACGCGCAGGCGTCGCAGCCGCGCAGGCGGTGCACATTGGCGACCACCCCAGCGACGACATCCACGGCGCCCGTAACGCCGGCATGCGCGCCATCTGGTTCAACCCCCAGGGCAAGGCCTGGGATGGCGAAAGCGCGCCGGATGCGGAGATCCGCAACCTGGCCGAGCTGCCGGCCCTGCTCGGCCGCTGGAACAACCCGGGCTGAGCGTTCGCCAGCCATGAAAAAGCCCGCTGATAGCGGGCTTTTTCATGTGACGGCAAGCCTTAGATGGGGCGGCTGCCGTACTTGCTGTCCGGCTTCTTGGGCGGGTCGGCAACCACATTGGGCTCGACTTCCTGCACCTTGCCACCGCGCGCCAGGAAATCTTCCATGGCCCGCGCGAGCGCATCGCGCTCCTTCTGCTTGGCTTCGATGCTGGGCAGTTCTTCGACTTCTACCGCCGCCTTCTTGCCCTTGCTCTTGCCGCCGGACGCTGGGGATTCGCTGTCACTCTCGCTATCGCCGTCATCGCTGTCTTCGGCCGCCGCAAGCTCCTCGCCCTCATCCTCGTCGGATGCCTCGAGCTCGTCTTGTTCCAGATCTTCGTCGCTCATGTTCTACCTCTTGTCTTGCCAAAGCAGGTTAGTTATAGCCCAGCCGCGCCAGCGTGCTAACGCCACTGGAAAAAAATCAGATCGCCTCGCCGTTGAGCGTGGCGACGACCCGGCGCACGCCGCCATGATCGCGGTGTTCGCCCAGGTAAATCCCCTGCCAGGTTCCCAGCGCGAGCCGCCCTTCCTGTATCGGCAGCATCAGCTGGCAGCCCAGCAGGCTCGACTTGAAATGCGCCGGAAGGTCATCCGGGCCTTCATAGTCATGTTCGTAGCCACCCTCGCCCTGGGGCACGAGGCGATTGAAGAATCGCTCGAAATCGCGCCTCACCGAGGGGTCGGCATTTTCATTGACGGTCAGTGATGCCGATGTGTGCTGCAACCACAGGTGCAACAGACCGACGCGACAGCGTCGCAGTTCCGGCAAATTCGCCAGCAGCTCATCGGTCACCAGATGAAAGCCGCGTGGCCGTGCGCGCAGGCTGATCAGGGTCTGCTGCCACATGCACGTCTCCCGCTTCGAACTCGTCGGCGCGCATTCTAGCGCGGCTCCAGAAAAAGCAAAGGGCGCCTTGCGGGCGCCCTTTGCGGCTCGTGTTGCATCTTCTGCAGACGCCTTGCGGCGACAGCGACCTCGAGCGAGCCAGAGCCCCAGGTACGACGGCCCATGGCCGCCTCGACAGGGCCCGGCGCGGAGCCGGGCCATGGCGCTTACAGGTTGTAGCCGCGCTCGTTGTGCTGAGCCAGGTCGAGGCCTACGGTCTCTTCCTCTTCGCTGACGCGCAGGCCCATCACCAGGTCCAGTACCTTGAGGATCACGAAGGTGACGATGGCGGTGTAGACCACGGTGAAGGCGACGCCCTTGAACTGGATGAACACCTGGCTGGCGATGTCTTCGACGGCGCCGAAGCCACCCAGGGCCGGGGCCGCGAACACGCCGGTCAGCAGGGCACCGATGATGCCGCCGATGCCGTGTACGCCGAAGGCGTCCAGGGAGTCGTCGTAGCCCAGCTTGCGCTTCAGGCTGGTGGCGCTGAAGAAGCACAGGACGCCAGCGGCCAGGCCGATGATCAGGGCGCCCATCGGGCCGACGGTGCCGGCAGCCGGGGTGATGGCGACCAGGCCGGCGACCACGCCGGAAGCGATGCCCAGGGCGCTCGGCTTACCGTGGGTCAGCCACTCGGCGAACATCCAGCCCAGGGCAGCGGCGGCCGTGGCGATCTGGGTGACCAGCATGGCCATGCCGGCGGTACCGTTGGCGGCAACGGCGGAGCCGGCGTTGAAGCCGAACCAGCCGATCCACAGCATGGCGGCGCCGACCAGGGTGTAGCCCAGGTTGTGCGGGGCCATCGGAGTGGTCGGGTAGCCCTTGCGCTTGCCCAGTACCAGGCAGGCCACCAGGCCGGCGACACCGGCGTTGATGTGCACCACGGTACCGCCAGCGAAGTCCAGTACGCCCCAGTCCCACATCAGGCCACCGTTGCCGCTCCACACCATGTGGGCGATCGGTGCATAGACGAGGGTGAACCAGATGGCCATGAAGATCAGCATCGCGGAGAACTTCATGCGCTCGGCGAAGGCACCGACGATCAGGGCCGGGGTGATGATGGCGAAGGTCATCTGGAAGGTGATGAACACGCTTTCAGGGAAGGCGGAGGTCAGGCTGTCGACGGTCAGACCGGACAGGAAGGCCTTGCCGAAGCCACCGACGAAGGAGTTGAAGTTGACGACGCCCTGCTCCATCCCGGTGGTGTCGAAGGCCAGGCTGTAGCCGAAGACGACCCAGAGGATGCTGATCAGGCCGGTGATGGCGAAGCACTGCATCATCACCGAGAGGATGTTCTTGGAACGAACCATGCCGCCGTAGAACAGCGCCAGGCCGGGGATGGTCATGAACAGCACCAGCGCGGTAGCGGTCAGCATCCACGCGGTATCACCGCTGTTCAGCACGACCTCGTCAGCGGCCATGGCGAGGCCGGGGGTAACGAGGGACAAAAGGGCTCCTAGCCCTGCGGCTTTACGCAGAGTCATGTTGTTTTCTCCTGGGGCGTTGGGGTTCGGAGGCTTAGATCGCGTCTGTGCCGGTTTCGCCGGTACGGATGCGGATGGCCTGTTCCAGATTGACGACGAAGATCTTGCCGTCACCGATCTTGCCGGTGTTGGCTGCCTTGGTGATGGCCTCGATCACGCGATCCAGTTGATCGTCGGCGATGGCGACATCGATCTTCACCTTGGGCAGGAAATCGACCACGTATTCCGCGCCACGGTACAGCTCGGTATGACCCTTCTGCCGACCGAAGCCTTTGACTTCAGTAACGGTGATGCCCTGCACGCCGATCTCGGACAGCGACTCGCGCACGTCATCGAGTTTGAACGGCTTGATGATGGCAGTGACTAGCTTCATGAAACTCTCTCCCGTATTTGGTGGACTTGCCCCAGGAAAAACGAACCCGGCTCAAGTCTAAGCGCAGTGTCTGGCTTTGTAACGCGTCGAACCGCCCTGGCTCGGCCACTTCGAACGCAGACCAACCGCTTCCGGCGAAACACTCCCCCGCCTCGCCCGACACACCGGTACTGCATCGGTGCATGCGTCGTATGGCCTAAAGCAGAAAGCTTGCCAGCTCCACCAAAAGCGCAGTTTTTCAAGCAGATACTGGCCGTATGCCCCCTCGGCGCCGGAAGATGCCCCGGCATCGCGCACCAAGATGGCGCACCCGGCGAACAGCCATTGCTCAAAAATTGTGCGCCGCCCATCGGGATCGGCCATTCACCCCGCGTGGTAGACTGCCCGCCGCCTGACTATGGAAGCCCATCATGCTGCCACCCAAAGCTCTGCTAGACGCCCTCGGTGCCCACGCCTCCCGCTTGTTCAGCGGCGATACCCCGCTGCCCCGCGCCGAATTCGAAACCCAGTTCAAAGCCCTGCTGCAGAGCGCCTTCAGCAAGCTCGACCTGGTAAGCCGCGAGGAATTCGACAGCCAGATGGCCGTCCTCGCCCGTACCCGCGCCCGCCTCGAGGCCCTAGAAGCCAAGGTCGCCGAGCTGGAAGCCACGCCCACCCCTCCGCCGAACGAGTGACCCGGCGGGCGGGTGACGCGATCAAGGAGCGATCATGTCCCTGGCCCTCGTTCACAGCCGCGCCCAGGTAGGCGTCGAAGCGCCTGCCGTAACCGTGGAAGCGCACCTCACCAACGGCCTGCCGTCCCTGGCCCTGGTCGGCCTGCCGGAAGCGGCGGTCAAGGAAAGCAAGGACCGCGTGCGCAGCGCCATCCTCACCAGCGGCTTCGAGTTCCCGCTGCGGCGCATCACCCTGAACCTGGCGCCGGCCGACCTGCCCAAGGTCTAAGAAATTACGCTATTTGCGAATGGGTTTCGCTTTTGACACTATCTCTTCTTTTTTGAGAATGGAATGCGTGGATGGCTCGTCGCCTGACCTACCACAAACTGCTCCATCGGGACGGCCTCTGGCGCATTGTGAACCTCAAGTATTTAGTACAGAGGGAATCAAACACTAACTTCGATGCGGATCGAGTGGATGACTCCAGAGAGGATCTACGAATTCAGGTCGTCATCGGAAGAGTTGTGAAGGTCGGAGAACGGACAGAAACAGAAGATCTCGAAACCGTCCCGGTTCCGATTGGCGACCTCCCTCTACTGCGCCGGAATAGACTCGTCCGAGACGGATACCTGCTTCATGAACAGTACAAGCTGGGCGAAGAGGCGGATCTGCGCCTTACCCTCGACCTCTCGCCCGAGAATCTGAACTTCTTCAGGCGTTTCGCCACAGACAAATCAGGCCCCATACTCAATAGCACCAAGCACAGCTCAGAAGACGATAAAGAATCGCTGTTTGTAGGCATTGGCTACAACAGCGATCCCTTCGGAATAATTATCCCTTGCGTGGATATATTCTCTTTCTTCTATGCAAACTCCACTTTCTTGACACAGCTTGTTCTGAGCGAATCGATTTTAAAGCCAGAGACCGCAGTCTATGACAGTGAAAAATCAAAAATAAGCGGACGTTACCGTAAGATTTGGCTAAAGGAAGGCATCCCATCTAAAGATGCTCGCTTCCTAGCCATGCTGCTTTTCGATAAATATGCATTAGAGGCCGCCCAGAGCATCTATCTACATAGAGGCCCTGAAGGTCGTAACGCTAAAATCTGGTCTATCCGCGCCACCCCTCCTATTAAAGGTAAAACCAAATTAAAAGTTAAAGGCAGATACCAGGGAAGCCGCCTAATAGTTACTGAGATTCTCAAATGCGACTGGACACCCCCTTTCGACTATTTGGAATGGGAGCGCGACAATAGATCCAGCACATCCACAAGCGGGACTCTTAATCCAGGCCCCATAAGGAAACTGGTAGATATAGATTCACCAGAGAAAATCTCAGACGAACCTGGAGATCGCAGAACGGTTCCAAGTGAAGTGAAGCAAGACTATCTCGGCCATAGGTTCCCTCGCCTCAAAGCAGTTTCCGTAAAGCGCTCTCCGAAACCCAGCTCTAGTGATAAAAATAGTGCTCGATACGCTAGGGAAAATGTACCAACTAAAGAGGCCACAACTGCCCTAGGTGGATCCGGCCCAAGCAAGCGTAGAGCTGACATTAGAGAACCAGAAGAGCCCCCTCGCGAGACGACAACGCAGCGAGAACTCGAAAACGTTCAACCCCAGGCAGAAGACATTAGCGACCAGTGCGTCTCATCTGCATTAATGCTACTTGCTGCACACAACCATGATCTTGCCTGGGTCGACTTTATCAATCCGGGATTTGCAAAGACGACATTACTGAGTGACGAGGATCATATTCCTCTCTGCTTACTCCCCAGCACAATTGATAATAAAGAGAGCGCCTGGCTATTTAGTGACAAGTCTAAACTAAGGCAGCGTGTGGCACTCATAGCCAGGGTCGAATATCGAGGCGAGGTACGCTTCGTGATTGAACTACAAAAGAGAATGAACCAGAGCATTTCAACGACCCTTATATGGAGAAATCCAGATAGTGAAATTCAAAAATCCCTGCTAAATAAACTATTGTTGCTGATCGCTGGCCCAACCAAACCCACTGAGCGCACAAGATTCACAACAGCACATGATCTGCAGTGGGGGCGGTGCTGGCATAAAACGCTGAAGGGCACAGAATTCCAGCGTGCCGAAGAGTTTTTAAGTCGACTATTCGAAACCTCTCCCCTTCAAGAAGAGGACGAAGGCTACTAGCAACTCAATGCGGACTGTGCATCCTCATAAAGAGGAAAACGCTGCACTGGCCGAAGCAGCGCAAGCGACTTTTCATGTAAGAGAGGAACTGAATACAGGCCCCAGAGCCTCGAGGGGCATACTCTCAGCTTGCTCCTCGATTTTCCCGGCCAAGATGACGTCATCCCGCGTTGGATAATGACGCAGAAGAAATTTTGCATCGTGGCGCACCTTCTCTGGCAAGGCGTTATCTCGAGAAAGAGCGACGAGGAAGTCACGCGTTAGCACCACCGCTCGGGAGCGCTCGTTGGGCATCGTCATAGTCACCTCCCCAGAAGGCATAGAGCCACAACTCATGTCCTGACTCCTAGCTAAGCGTAGACCGGGCCAGCTACCAGACCACATCACGACTGATCGCCATAGCCATCCAGAACGGAAGTAAATGCCGGACAGAGCGCAGCTCCTGCCAATCCGCCGGGGATAGCAGCTTGCGCAGCTTTTCCATCGCATGACTTATATGCGCCTCACCTAACCAAGCGAGCGCCCGAATTACCGCCCCAGGGCGCGTCGCACCGAGCGAGAGCATCCACTTAGGAACGCGCCTGATCTCGACCTTCGACTTGCCCAACGTGAGCGTGCGCCCTCGCCCGCGGGTGAAGAACACAGACATAACAGGTACCTGGGTGGTCAGCCCCAGGCCGTTAGCTGCTCGCGCGCCACTGTCTGTAATCACGTCTTGGGTCTTTTGAGCCAGAGCCTGGACGACCTTCTCTAGCGCCGGAGCCCTCGTCCCAAACCTGCTCGTAACTGGCGCCACATACAGTCCACGCAACACGCGAATAAGCAGCCCAGCTTTGGCCAGTCTGGAAAATGCCTGGTCCACTGCAGCCCGACTTCCGAGATGAAGAAAATCCCTTGCGGCCAACATCCCCCCCTCGGGCAGCTGCCTGCTTTGCTCCAAGATGGTTTGAGGAAGAGTTTTCATCGCTTTCGAGCCGGTGTGTTCATTTGATGTCAGAAATCTATTCCACTTTCTGACATTGGTCAAACAGTAACCACGCCAACCTTCGAGCTCCCTCCGTGGCGGGACAAAGCCGGCAGACACTCCGAGCGTGGACTTTGGCTCAGCCTGACTGCAATCGGGCACTCACTTGGCGCCTGATGGGACATCTGCCGTGCTGCCTGCTCAGAAGAACCTGGTGATCAACTCACGCTATCCCGCCTGGCCTGGCATCAAGGTCATAGAGGAAGAGGACTGCCTCTATGACCCAAGAATGCTTCAGAAACAGTCTTAAACCGCAGCCAGAAGCGCCGGCTCAGCGACACCAACCAACTCCTTTCGGTCGTCATGAACCAGCAGCAGAAGCTCCGCAAGTGGTATCCTGAGCCCCTGCCCATGAGCTTCCTCTCCCGGCTATAGATACCGGTGACGAAACATGGCTTGAGGCGGCCTCTGAGGCCGCCTTTGTCATTTCTGGCTCAAGGATTTCTCTTCAGCCCCCACTGGCAGCCGTCAGCTCAACGCTGAAGAGGGGCGATGACGGTTTCCCACAGCAGCTCAGCGGCGCCTTCCTGGGACAGCTTCTGGTCCTGCCCCCTACGGAAGGTCATCCCCAAGCTGGTGAGATAGAGAGACTGGTCATCCGCTTGCACCGTAAGCATTTCGTTGTACGAGTTGCCACTGAACGAAGCGCCCTGGCTGTAGTAGATCCCCGCCCCCATCTGCCCCCCAACGAAGACTGTTGCTCTCGCAACGTCTTGGCCATCTTTGTAGATGGTCGCGGAGAACCTATTGGCGTCGACACGACGAAACACGCCCTCGAAGCCAGGGTTTCGTGCCTGGAGCTCCTGCAGAGAGTTTTCGAAATAGCGGGCGATGTATTCGAAGGTATCAATCTGGAATCGGTCTTTGTCCAGCTGAGTGAACGTCTTGGCCAGGCGAAGGTTGCTTGATCGCGGTCCGCTAGGCACTGCCTGTTGAGGGGTAATTAGTTCGACTCGAGCAGCTTGCGGGCTAGCTTTCGCATGAGTGCTGCGCAAATTTTCAGCCGCTTTACGGACCTCTTTCGCCACCTGCAGGAACGCCTCATCCCTGTCAGGCCACTGCGTTACCGGCTTTCCATCCTGAGGAGTGCCAAGCAGTTTGCCGAATGGCGCGTAGTGCCAATCGCATGCGCGCAGAATTACCGGGATGACGATCGCTTCCCCCGCATGATGGCGCTCCATAGCCCGATTCATCTCGATGTTGTAGCAATAGTCCGAAGCGATGAAGTCCGGGCTGACCAACAACAAGATGATCTCATCGCTGTTAATATGCTCATCAATGGCAGTATCGATTTCCTGGCCAGCATGGATCCTTCGATCATGCCAAGTCTCGATGACTCCTTGCCGTTTTAGCATGGCGAGCTGCTTCTCAAGCTGATCTCGCAGCGCCTCGTCAGCGTGACAGTATGAGAAAAACACATTCGGCAAGATGGCTACTCCAGCTGATCGGCGATGGGCCGATCTTACGGCCTGTTTTGCGCCTAATACAAAGCCTCCTGAATTGTGATTTCCTGGTAACTACAATCCCAAGTCAGCGTAACCGCAACTCGCCTGCCACAGACAAACAAAACGGAGCAAGCCATGGAGATCGTCACCCTTGTCCAAATCAGCTTAAATCGCATCGGGACAGCCAGTGGCGTCGGGAGCGGCTTTATGCCAACCAAATCGCGCATGGTGTACGCAGAAACTAAAGATGCGGAAATTCAGACTTTACGCGACGTGGTTATCAAGGCAGCCGAGGAAAACGGAGAGATGGGGGCTCTCGATAATCTCAGTCACCGGCCATCCTATGGATCAGCGGACATAGTCTTCGACATTCAGGGAGGCAACGTCTCATACAGCCAGGCTTATGCGAACTGCGAGGCGTTCCCGGCGCTCAAGTCTGGAGACCGCTACTTCCGCCTCGACGAAGTCAAAACAACGACCCGCCATTTGTGACACCAACTACTGGTAAGCACAGTGCAATGAGCCAGCCTGCACTGCCACTCGCTCCTGGATGTCCGTTCAGCCGTTAAGCGTTGACATCATCGTCATTTCTGACGATGCTGGGTGCATGAGATACCCGGGCGGAAAAGGCAAGTGCTACCAGCGCTTGATCAACCTGATGCCACCGCATCAGACATACATTGAGTCCCACCTTGGTGGTGGCGCCGTCATGCGCAACAAGAAAGCTGCGCAGCGGAACATCGGCTTGGACCTTGATGCCAAGGTCATCGAGCTCTGGGAGTCGAAGCTCCCCGGGACCTGCGAGCTTCACCAGGTCGACGCCGTGTCCTTCCTCAAAAGCTATGCGTTCGAAGGTGAGGAGCTGGTGTATGTGGATCCGCCCTACTTTCCCGAAACACGCCGGCGCGAGAAGGTCTACCGCTGCGACTACACCGAATCTGATCACATTCGGCTACTGCGCTGCTTGGTCGCCCTACCTTGCAATGTGATGCTGTCGGGCTATGACTGTGATCTCTACAACCGAGAGTTGGTCGGGTGGCGGAAAGTGAGTTTTCCAGCAAAAACCCATGTAGAGATGCGCGAGGAAGTGGTATGGATGAACTTCGCACCACCCAGCCGGTTGCACGACACCCGCTTCCTGGGCGAGACATTCCGCGATCGCCAGACCATTCAACGCCGCCAAACCAGGCTCCGCACTCGCATCGAGAGCCTGGACCCCATCGAGCGGCACGAATTACTGCAGTGGATGCAAGAGCTCTACGGCAACGACGAGGAGGCCGCCTAATGCAACTTGGCGCTATTTTCATGGACCAGGTGGTCTTCAATGTCGAGCTACCCCAGCCCGAGGCAGAGGTCCTTCCAGGCGTTCCATGGGGTGCTATGGAGGCGTTTCCTACTCCGGCCTATTGGGCGTATCAGGTTTATGCCCGCCGGCTCACCGGCAACCGAATCAACTACAAGCTCGGCGCCACTCTGAAAGAAGAAGTCGGCGCCTGCCTGTTGGGTGGCCATGGCATTCCTGCCAACGTCGGCATCGCTGCCTTCCATCACTTAAGAGAGCGCGGTGCTTTCGGTGAGAAGCCCCCAACAGAAGAAGTCCTGCTTGCGTGGCTGCAGGAACCGCTCGCGATCGACGGACGCCAGGTCCGGTACCGGTTCGCCAAGCAGAAGGCGCGCTATCTCAGCGCCGCGCTTCAGAAGCTTTCCGCTGAACGACCGCCTCTTTCCTCAGGAAAGGAACTTCGTGACTGGCTGCTGGATATCCCAGGCATCGGTTACAAGACCGCGTCGTGGGTTGCCCGAAACTGGCTGGACGCCGACGACGTAGCCATCCTGGATATCCACATCCTGCGAGCCGGCCTGCTGGGCAAGTTCTTCGAGGACAACCTGACGGTCGAGCGCAATTACCTGGAGCTCGAGGAACAGTTCATCCGTTTCAGCATTGGGCTCGGCGTCAGGGCTTCCGAGCTGGATGCGCTGATGTGGCTGGAAATGATGTCCTCCCCCTCCACGGTGCACAACATCATGGGGATCGGGCACCACAATCCTGACTCAGCTGCTCGCGGCCGCGCCAAGAAGCGCAAGACCAACCCCGGTCAGCTTGCCCTGATCGGCTAAACCACTGACCCAAGGCTCTCCAGTAATGCCGAGCGGGCAGAAGTTGAGTCCCTGGGCTGTAGCTGTCAAAGCCATCACTCCAAGCAATGCACCCGCATCGCGCCAGATAAGGCTGCACCCATCCTGGTACTTACCCAGGGTCTTCCCTGGCTCGGCCAGGAATAGGAAACGGATTGCCTGATCACCAGCCAGAACCTGCAGGCTTAGATCGAGCAAGCCTGCGAGCTTAGCAGGCGCATGCTTGATTTCAGCGAGCTGATGACTCCTGGGCACGTACAACCACCACCGGTCATCCTCAGGTCGTTTAACGACAACATGGATTGGATGAATCGCGCCTGCGGACGGCGCCGCTCGATGCTCCAGGTCGAAACCAAGTTCTGAAGCACCCACGCCTCGCGTCCTGCAAGCCAGCCAGAGAAATGCCCCGAGCTGCTGGTCATCAACAGAGCCGAACTCACGATGCGACGCGCGGGCGTCTATGACCTCGCTGAACGGCCGATCAGGCACACCCGAGGTGGATGGGAGCGAGCAAGTCTCACCCAGCTCCCACATAATCGGGGTGTAAGGCTCAGGAGCACTCCTGGGCAGGGGATCAGCCAGGTCGATCCAGGTCATAGCCGACCTCTAGGAAGACCTCCATGTATTTGTTGCAGCCGCGGCAGTTTCCACATGCCAAGTGGGATTTGTGGCAGCTGTGGGCCCAGGCCAAGAGCCCGGCAGGGATGCCCGACTGCCGCACGAGCTCAGCAGTAGAAAGCTCAATTGCAGGCGCCTCAACCACCATACCGCCCTCCTGCAGGGAGAGCAGATGGCTGATCGCGGCCATGAACTCTGGCGAACCATCTTTGTGGAAACCATCCGATTTCACCGTGCCGAGCCACAGGTGCGTCACGCCAAACGAAATCGCCTTCATCGCTGCCAGCGTGACCAGCATCTGGTTCCGGTATGGCCACCAGTCCGAGGCGGGAGCCAGGTTGTCGGCTTGTGTACCGGCCATATCCCCTGATCCCAGCTGGCGGCAGTCGATCTGGATCACATGGTGAGGAATGCTTAGCTCCTGGCAGATCGTGCGCGAAGCCTCGATCTCTGCCTGAGCCGCCAGTTGCCCGTAGTTCAGGGTGAAGGCGATGTCTGGCCGCTTCCACCAGGCGAGCGTCAAGGAGTCCATGCCACCGGACAACAGCAACCCTGTCTTCATAGCTCCACCGCTTCCCAGACCATCTGATAGACCGCACTGACGTAGTCATCAGCCATGGTGCAATCGGAGCCCTCCATCATCTTCTGATCTTGCTCGGACTCATTCTCCGCATAGAAAACGACAGGCTTGTTCAAAGCTCGAGCGTAACCAATCTCGAAAATCGTACCCGAGTCGAGACCATCGCCGATCGCGAAAAGCACATCGCAATCGCGCACGCCTTCGAGGTCTTTTTCCACAACGTCTTCCGCGGTGCCCAGGCCGACATCGTGGTAGGGAGAGAAGACATTCAGGCCCATGGCTTTCAGGTCCCGGCGAGCCTGCCCGACCATCCACAGCTCAGCGAGCGTGAAGAACGGACCAGCGAGGTAGACCTTGGGTATGTAACCATCGCGGTACCGCTGAGAGGGCTGCAAGGCCTTCGGCTTGAATGCAGCCAACAAGGCTTGGTCTGGGAAGCCCTGGCTCTCGCAATAGAAGGCAGTCGCGATGGACGCAAGCGAAGCTGCATCGTGAGCAGAAAGACCGTTGTCCAACCACCCCAGCGCAAAGTGGGCAGCGAAGGTGTCACCGGAACCGATCTTCCATACGCGCTCCGTGCGATAGGCAGGTACCGTGGAGATCTTGCCGTTGTCGTACACAAAGGCACCCAAGGGCCCCATTTTGATGACAACAACTTCCGCGTTTTCCTGTTTCGCCAAAGCAGCCGTGATGTCCTGAGGGGACAATCCGCGGGAGCCGGGCAACAGCAAGTTGGCTTCATGGCGATTCAGGACCAAGGCCAGATGCTTGGCGGTGGAGCCATTGGCGCTGAAGGATTCAGGCTCATCAGCGTTCTGGGGATCAAACACCGCGAAGTCTGCATTCACCACTGCGGTTCCATCGATCATGCCGAAGCGGAGGACCTTCTCTCCGCTCACCGCCAAAGTTGACCTGGCATGAGTACCACGTCGAATGTCGGGGTTGGCCAGACCATGGATGTACTCAAAGGTCACCCCTGCTTCAGCAGGTGCGCCATTGAACTTGAAGCCCTCAGCGGCTGCGCGCGCCTCTACAACGTCTTGGGTTCCGCTATCTACGCAGGCATACAGTTCAGCTTTACCGCCGAAACGGGCAATCGCCGTTGCCGCGCGTCCTGCCGATCCATAGATATCGTCCCAACCCGGACGCATACACCGCTCCCGGTAAACGCCTCCCACGATGGTGATCATGGAGCTCTCCTTGCTCACTATTAGACGTGATACACCCGAACTCGCACTTGCCCGCCACTGATGTTCAGTACACGAGCCTGGAACTGTTCGTTCTGGTTCATGCAGTTCCGCAGTTGGTTCAGGTGTGGATCGACAATCCCACCCGCCTCAACGCCATTCCACAGCGCAACAACAACCTGGTTACCACCTTGCCCAAAGGCAATGTCGAGTACATCGCCGACCTGCAGCCCTGCAATCACCTGAGCTTTCGGCGATGCAAGCTGAGTATCGAACCGAAGAGTTGCACAAGAATCGCTGGGGGTATCTGGACCCAGATAGCTACCGCCTGAACCGGACATATTGCATTTCCTTCTGCTAGTCGACTGGAGTCTTAGGGATATCACAGAGCGGAGGCAAAGTGCCATTGACCGCCGTCAATGATGCATAGACTGGCCGCGTAGGTGACGTGAACATCGTCTGTGGCTACCACATCTACCCATAGTTAAATTGGACAGTTTCATAGGGCAGCTAATGGCCGATTCTGTTGAAAAAGTAGCTGCCCACCCACGTTGCCGGCAGAATTTCTCTGTCAGCGAGCGCGGGGGCGAACAGCATGATGGGACAGCTACCGAGTGGAAGCAGCGCCTGGCCAAGCTTCTGCCTCACGGGCCGCCACTCACGGTATAGGTGTGTCTGCTGCGAGCAGAAATCCCCGAATTAACCCTTAGACCTGAGCAGGGAAGCTCAGTGAAACGCCGGAGGCGACTTTAAGTGGCTTGCAGCCACTTAACAGGCACACTGACCGGCAGGCTGCCGCTGAGACGATTTTTTCAACAGAATCGGCCGGTTTCTGCCGGTCGTGATAGAGCCTGTGCTGGTCAAGTCGAATGCAAAGGCTTGGTCAGCTGGAATGCAATTGACTGGTCAGTGGTTGTGCAAATTGTTGGTAAAATCACTGAAACTTCGCAGATGAAGCTGCAGAGGGGGCTCCGGATTATGATTCAGACGCATTGGCTCCTGGATTTCGGCTTGCATTCCCAACAGCTGTGAGAGAATTAGCCACTGTAGCTAGGAAGAACTAGCAGCCGTTATTCTGGCTACTAGTAACTGACAAAATCAGGTTCACCTGCCGCAAACAATCAATCCACAAAGGAGGAGAAGAAATGGCTTGCACTGTAGAAATCCACAAAGGATCCCAGGTAATCATCGTTGACGGTGTTTCTTTTAACGCCCCGTTCAATGAATCGAGCATCGAAAGCGGGCACCCGCACGGCCCTGTCTTCAGCAATGGCGCAGCCAAAGCTGTGATCAGCGAAGCGGATGCTGCGATGTTGATTGCTGCTGGCGTAATCGACCGTCGTTAAAGACCAACTGTCGCAAGTTTGGGGCGATCCATCATGGCCATCGCGCTGAGACTCCAGTGCATCAACCAGAACACCCCTCGACTGGTTAACAGCTGTACTTCGTCGGAAGCGAACACCCAGTGACGGATACTACGCTCCCATTTCTCGGCTAAGAGCATAGACCGACCTGCTGCAGATCCAGCTGGAGGCTGCTCGCAGGCAGTCTGCCGAGGCCGCTGCCCGCGCGCCCCACTGCCGGAGCTGTCTTAGCGCAATGCTGGAGGGCCAAGCGAGAGGCCCATTACGATGCCGAAGATCGAGTAGCAATAACTACCTGAACATGGAGCAATCCAATGCGCTCTCTCCTCACCATCCTCGCGGTTGCTGTGCTCGCCGGTTGCGGCGGCAGCGAGCCGTTTCCCCGAGTGGACTTCCCTATGCAGCCTGGAAATTATCTCCAGTTCTACACCCAGTCTGGCCACCCGGTGGTCGAGTTTGTCCAGGTTGATCAGCGCCGCGAGGCCCACTCCGTGCAGTCCGGCAGCTGGCATGGGAAGGTTCCTATTGCACAGCGTATGACGAACCAGACGGCCCTTCTGCAGGAGTGCGGGCTTGTCACGTTCAGGGAGGACGACAGCGAAAAGGTGCCTGTTTCCTACTCCCGCTACAACGCGACGGAAGAATGCCCGTTCAAGCCCTTCCCGGCACTTTGGACTCGCGTCGGTCGAGTGCCCGCTAACAACTAGCTCCCGTGGGATTCCGGCAGGCCGGCATAGAGTCATGGCTGTCC
The DNA here is from genome assembly GCA_000474255.1 of Aquipseudomonas alcaligenes MRY13-0052. Classification (GTDB taxonomy): domain Bacteria; phylum Pseudomonadota; class Gammaproteobacteria; order Pseudomonadales; family Pseudomonadaceae; genus Metapseudomonas; species Metapseudomonas solani. The sequence goes on along the minus strand of BATO01000004.1, from coordinate 135,183 downwards.
AAGCCATTTGGCGGAGCCGCCGCGATGCCAACCTGAGCACACCTCCAGACTAAAAATGAAAAGCCCCCCAGGCGCCAGTCTGAAACGCCCCGAGTTTCTTAGGTGCGCCTGAAGGTCCGCCTATGGCCGGTTAGCGACCCATGCCCTGGCTAATCATCCTTGTCCTCCCGTACGCGACGGACAAATCCATGAACACCATTGCTACCTAGCCCAGAAACAAAAAGGGCCGCAGTCGCGGCCCTATCGTGCAGCTTTAAGCTAACTGCAGCCAGCTCTCAACAGTCTCGGCGCCATACTGTTCTTTCCAAGCTTTCAGTACCTTGTGGTTGCCGCCTTTAGTTTCTACAACTTCACCGTTATTCGGGTTCTTGTAACGCTTCAGAGCACGCTCACGACGAGCACCTTTCACCGGCGCTGTGGCGGTCTTGGCAGCATTCGGATCGAGGAGGGCGATAACGTTGCGCAGGGAGTAACTGTAGTCGGCCAGCAGTGCGCGCAGTTTGGTTTCAAACTCGATTTCACGCTTGAGCTTCTCATCGCCTTTCAGGGCTTCGAGGCGCTTTTGCTGCTCGGCGATTTGGGCTTCCAGAGCTTTGTATTCGGCAATGATTGACATTGATATTTCCCTAGTTTTTTGGAGTGTATCGAAGAGATATTAAGTAGGTACAGGATATTAGAAACGGCAGGTCGAAATAAGCTTCTATTGTGCCTGAATCGAACGCACACGTACGATGAGCCACGCCGACTCTCCTAGACACTTGATGATAGTCTTTGGCCGCTAGCAGCCATTCTTGAAGCGAAGCAGTCAACCACAATCAGGCATTGTTTGGATTGCTATGACGAGGCGCCATCAGCTCGCTGCTTGAGTTTCAGGCAAATGTTTTCCTCTCCCGCCTCAACAGACAGCTCATCACCCAGACTCCACCCGAGCCGCTCGAGTAACTCGGATGGAAGCTCAATGATGACGTCTCCGCTGCCATCCCCGGGGTCTTGGCATACAACTCTCCAGCGTTCAGATGTAGTAGTCATAGATTCGCCCTCACGTAGTAGGCACAGTATGGCAGCATCGTCTCAGGCAGATCCGCTTCATACAGTGGGGCAGCATTGTGGCCGGGGGCGACCCTCCGACTCGCCCATTTCTTTAAGATGCTCTAGTGTTTAGATCGGCCAGGACGGCTGCCACCGGAACGGACTCTATATGCGCTACCTCAAACTGCCACTGATCGCACTTGTTTCGGCCCTATGCGCGACCTACATCGTGCTCTGGCTCACGAAGCCTGCCCCTCTCGAGAACACCACCATTCCTCCGCTTATGATCAAGGAAGAGCAGAACGAGCTCTTAGTTTGGGGCGGCTGGAGCACCATCGAGGGATACCAAAAACCAGGAACAAATGCAGTCGAAATTCGCTGCAACCGCACATCCAATACCTGTCATGAAGCATTCGCAACGATCCTGCATCACACCGAAGGCGAAGACCTTGAGGCGCAGGTGTTCAGCTACAAGGTCAGCAGCTGGGATAAGACCAAGCTTGAGGCCGTAGCGGAGCTCGCAATGGGGGAGTGCTTGGAGCGGCGCCTGGTCATCCACCTGCCTGATAAATCCGCTGCTCTAAGTTGGTCTCCACCCACCGGATGCGAGGGTGACAAAGGCCGGGCGGTTTTAGTTGGCGACCCTTTATAGGCCAAAATGAATAGCTCTCCCAAACTGCTGCGCAAAGTATCCCTCATCCTGTGCTTCGTGATCGGAGCAGCGCTCGGTATCCCGGCTCTGGAGGCTATTGCTGCCGATACACCCTGTTCTGGAAGGAAGGGTGGCATCGCTGGCGGTGATCTCGTCTTGTGCAAAGACGGCTCGATCAGCATGGGCAGCACATGCTTTGAGCGCGCAGAGAATGATGGGAGTATCTGAAGCCCCAGAGCTCCAAACGTCAATCACCCTCTATCTGGATAGGGAAAACCTTCAGCCGCTGAAGCACTTAAAAGTGATACGCTGAAGCCCTGCCCATGAGCTTCCTCTCCCGGCCATCAATACCGGTGACGAAACATGGTCCGAGGCGGTCCCCAAAGCCGCCTTTGTCATTTCTGGATCAAGGGTTCTGCTTTAGCGCCCAGATACCACCTGGCGATAACGGTTTCCCACAGCAGCTCAGCGACACCTTCTTGGGACAGCTTCCGCTCCCTGCCTCTATGGAGGGTGACACCCAAGCTCGTCAGATAGAGCGATTGGTCAGCAGATTGATCCGAAGCCACAAGCGGGCAGCGAGAATCTTGCGGCCAGAATGGGATTCTATAATCGCTCTATAATTCACTATAAAACCCCATAAAGCCCATCCTAGAGCACACCCAACTGCCTTTAGGTGCCTCATCGCAAAGCCTGTAAACGTCTCGGTTGAGCGACGGCGCCGATCGAAAGCAGCTCAAGAGCCCCACGATCGATGGTTGCAGAGGCCTCGACAGCACTACTACGTGATCTGCCGCTTGCGTTGCTGCTTAACACGATACATCTCGCCGTCCGCCAACGTAACGGCCTCTTCCACTGTAGTTTTGTCGGGCATCACTGCAACCACTCCAACGCTCGCGCCTTTGTAATCGAGAGGCGCAAGGCCATCAGCCAGCGTATAGCTCCCGACTGTCACCTGGCTCAAACGCGCCTGCATGAGCGCTGCAGCAGCTCCTAGCTCTTTGTCCAGATCCGCACTCCGGGGTGACGCTCCTTGCGCGATTACGATGAACTCATCTCCCCCAACGCGACCAACGCTATCACTGCTCCGGAGACACTGCTTTAGTTGGCATGCCACACCCCGAAGGAACTGATCTCCTGCGTGATGGCCGTAGGCATCATTGATCAGCTTGAATCCATCAAGATCGATGACGCCGATCAGCACGTACTTGTTGTCACGCTGAGCTAGAGCAAATAGATGATCCAGATCCCGCAGGATGGCCCGCCGATTGGCAAGGCCAGTGAGCGAGTCGGTCAGGGCAAGCGTAGCCAGTTCAGCGTTAGCGGCTTGAAGCTGACCCACCAAAAGCTCGCGCTCAAGGGAGTATCCCAAAAGCCCCGACAACAACCCCAGCAATGGCTCGACACTGGGTGAACGTGCAACCTGCTCTGAGCTTGCCGCACAGACGGTACCCAGAACACGGCCATCCTGGGATCGAATTGGGGCGCTCAGATAGGTCTTGATACCGAGGGCTTTGGCAGCGTCAGAGTCTCCCCAGCACTCGGCGACGTTGTCGGAATACATGCGATTTTCTTCCAGAGCCCGCTTACACAGGGTATCTGCCCAAGGCACAACAAGCCCTTCTGGTACGACCATCTCCCCCGTATTCCGGGCAAACTCAACTCGCTGAATACCTTCGGCAGTGTTAATAGTCGTCAGGTAGGTCGACTCCATGCCCGTGATCTGGCTGAGCAGCGACAACAGAGGCCGAGCGAGCTGCTCCAGAGATCGAGCTTGGGGGATAGTCTCCGACAGGAGAGAAAGGATTTGATCCATTTGGGCATGCCAACAGCGAAGCCATAGAACCATTGTCGATCAGAAAGGAGCATGCTGAATAGGCTCCGCTTCCTGAGATACCGACGATTATCGCTGACAGTTAACTACACTATCACCATTCCCTTTGTTGGTATCGATTCAAGCATAGAAGGTCTTACCACTCGTACTGTTTTTTTCAGGAACCCGAGGGTTCGAAGGCCTTCAGGCTAGAGAAACCCACAGGGCGCGACCAGCAGGCGCCTTACACGAAGAAATATCGTCTTTATGAATCGGACTGATGCGTAGTGAGTCAGCCACAGACGACTGCCAAGGAAAAGTAGATTAATTCACTCAGCTGTACGCCCCCTACAAACTGCAGCAATTTTATTTCCGTCTAGATCCCGAATATATGCCGCATAAAAGTCTCTCTGATACTGAGGGCGCAATCCGGGCGCTCCTTCACATATACCCCCGAAAAGTAGTGCCTGGCGATGAAACTCCCTTACTGCAAACCAGCTCTCGGCAGACAATGCCACCATAGTACCGTTACCGTTGCTGGCTGGCTCCCCGTTAAATGGCTTGCATATCCACAGGGCATGTTCCGCACCATTATCTTTGTCATAGAAGCCCCAGCCAGCCCACCCATCCCAACTCGGAGAGTCCTCAGTATCACATCGCTTTAGCCCGAGCGGAGCCAAAATTGCATCATAAAAAACTATAGATTCCTCCAGACTTGAGACGCCCAAACAAATGTAGTCAAAAATACAACGAGTTTCATTATGCATTACACACAAACCCACCTCAGCAATTATTAATCTTTCTCTTCAGTTAAGGTTATACCTATCGCCGCAATAGTCACAGCAATGATCGCAATCGCCATTCGAGGGTATATTGGCTGAGCCAAAACAGCGAAAGCCACTAAAGCAGAAGCAACTGGCTCCATTGACACAACAACACCAAAAGACCGAGCAGACATTGATCTTAAAGCAATGTACTCCAAGGACAACGGGATAATTGTTGAAAATAAAGCCATCAAAAACTCACCAAACAAAATAGATAGAGTTATGTTCAGCAATCCGTTTTGCAGCCAAGCAAACGGAAAAATAATGACCGCAGCTATTGCCATACCAAGGGCGAGCCCAGACTCCCCATGAAAGCTCTCTGTTACTTTTGGACAAAGCAGAATAAACAAAGCCCAGAAAGCAGCTGATAGCACAGCATAAAATACACCAACCCCATCTAGGTTAGAGCCGACAGATGGCATTAGAACCACAACACCGGAAATTGCTAAGAGTATAAATAGAAAATGAATTGGACGGCGAGCAAAGAAAACCGACAACGCAAGTGGCCCCATGAATTCAATTGTCGACCCGATGGCCATCGGTATACGCTCTACAGCGTAGAAAAATGTCAAGAACATCCCTGCGATTGAAGCGCCAAAGCAGAGCAAATATGCCACACCATTAAGACTTAGCTGGATCTTTGCGTTCCGAGAGAATATTCCAAGGACAACGGCAGAAAAGAGGGCATTGTAGAATGCCGCCCCACTAGCTGGTACCGCATGAAAAAGGTGTATAGCAATCGCCGTACCGATTTGCACCGAAAAAATGGAGAATACAACTAAAATAATAGGAGAAACCCGGGCTACCTTCGTACTCAGCGAAGTGTGGTATTCCATATCTTCACCAGATCAATAATGTGAAACTTGAACCCAGTCTTGCGTGCCATATCCATTAAACCTGGTTGCAAGCGAAGGGGAATAAGCACCCAGCATGCCGAAGCCAATGTAATCTCCAACCTTAATCGAGGCTGGGAGGAGATATTCTTTCTTAAATATATCGGAACTATCACAGGTTGGACCCGCTATCTTCCAAGACCTTACCCCCCCCGTCAGTCGCTCCCCAGCGTCACTCCAGACTGCTACAGGGAAAGTGCAATCCAGGAAATTTATCTCAGACAACCCTCCGTATATACCATCATTAATATGCACAAGGCCGTTAGATCTGACGGCCAGCACCTTTGTGAGCACCATGACGGAACTTGCCGCTATAGCTCGCCCCGGCTCACATCGCAGATGAGATTTTTCTAATACACTTCCACTCAAAGATATCTTTATTGCGTCGTTATATAAATCAAAACCAGACTCGTGCCCCTCGTATTTTGCAGGGAACCCCCCACCAACATCTAAAACTGAAATTGGAACCTGAGAAGATTCAGCAACGGCGATAGCTTGAGCGATACTCTTAGAGTACTCCTCAGGAGCAAGGCATTGAGACCCAACATGAAAAGTAATTCCACACTTGAAACCATGAGCATGTATGAATTTAATTAGACGCACCGCCTCGGAAAATTCAACACCAAACTTCCCAGCCATACTCGCGAGCGCCCCATGACCGGAGACCGCAAGTCGAACAGACAAAGTTATATCTGAAGCAGGAATCTCAAGCCGCATAAACTTCCTTACTTCATCCTCCTGATCAACAGCAAACTCTTTTATATTAAAACTAGAGTATGCCTCAAAAATTTCACTCGCCGACTTAATAGGATTCATAAAATAACTAGGAAGGATTCTCGACAAACTATTTACAAGCCTAATCTCCTCAATCGAAGCAACATCCCAAGCCTGACCGCCACTGCGTATAATCTCTTCCAATACTAGGCGATGCGGATTACATTTGACCGCATACGCAACCTCTCCTGGAAACATCGAAACCAGACTCTCGGTACATTTATTTATTTCATTTAGATTCAGACAAAAGTATGGAGCTGCCGGGCGAGACTCAGCAATAAAACTTTTAATACACTTAAACTTCTCCACACCGGCACTCCTCTGCAATGACTATATTAATTGGACGGAGCCAAATCCAACTTACGAGAATAGACCTCTATTGAAATATTTTCCCACCAAGAATTTAGTGCCGTACAGACAGAAACAAACCCTCTGACAAGGTCATTATTTTTCTCTGCCGATATATATGACCCAATCGCGGATCTCATTCCGGCATAATGATCGTCTTCAGGATTTTCTCCTTCCGGAGAATCAGATACATGACCCAGAATATATTGACCTGTCACTGAGTTCGCAGCAATCTCCCCACCATCCATTTTGTGTTTTAATGCACGAAGAATTTTCTCTACGCCCTTGAACTCAAACGTTGCGGTTGCTTCTAGAGCAAGCAAGGCGCCGCAGAGATATGCATTATTGGAGTTTCTGAATATTCTGCGCATTCTGGTCAACAATGCCTCAGTGCATTGGGAATACTCAACGCCCTCAGTTTCAACACCTAATTCATACTTGTAGCCACGCCTCATGAGCTCAAGGTGCGGAACATCATTGGTTAGCGCCCCCATTTCTTCTGATAGATTGCGCTTAACCTCCTCTTTAACCCCATCCCATTCAAGCCGAATTAATGCATCATGAAATAGATGAATTGAATCGTTTGAGAATCCAGAGTACTCCTTCACCAAGAATCTAATATCATCTTCTTGCCAGTGAGCAAGATTTGTTATAGCCGGATTTGTATCCGTACTCAACGACCCGTATTTATCACCAATCAACTTCTCAAGCTCACGAGCCAAGTCCTCGTACTTGAGATTAGCGCCCATAATATTCTTTACTGCTTCTTCAACCTGAAGATACTGAGCTTCTCTGATCATCATTCAATCTCCTTTACTCGCTATTGACATGCTTTAGACATGAGACTCAGACCAAAACTTTCCGTATTCGAATGAATCCGAATAGAAAGAATAATCTAATATATTCGAAGTCTTCCCCATTGCTTCAGCTAACGCCGTAATACCAGATAGAAAAACCTCGTAGATCTCATCCGGTCCTGCGTGATGTGTTTTATATACGGGGGCCAACTCTTCATGATAAAGCCTGAAGTCCTTATGCAGTAACTCCATGCCAAAAGACTCAGGAGAGGAAAATAATTCGCTACCAGGATATGGGACCAGGCCAAAAAGATAAGATGCTTGCAACAAGCCTCTATCGATTAATCCGCAGGCATAATCAGTAGAACGCTTCATATCATCGATAGTCTGGTCGGGAAAACCATTCACAAGGAAAGAACAGGTAGCAAGGCCTGCATCCTGTACCCTGGACAGGGTATTCTCGAGTTCTTTTAGTTTAATTTTCTGCTTGTGAATATTTTGACTATCTTGATTTACAGTCTCTATTCCAATTTCAACCCAGCTGCATCCACTTTCTTTCAGCGCCCTCAGCACTTCGTCATCATTCAAACAATTTAGCCGCGTTTGAATATCATATCTTATGCTTCCATTATTTTTTAGGGCGCTACAAATATCCAAGGTGCGATCTTTACTTACTGTAAATGTCTCATCACCGAAATACACGTTATGATGCTCACCGTAATATTCTCGATAGCTTGCTATCTCATCTATCACTCTATCGAGAGCAAAGTAATCCGCCTTCCTCCCAATAGTTTGAATGGTGCAGAATGAGCACTTGTATGGACACCCGAGAGCATAAACCTGACGCAAATAACGTATATCCTCACCAATTGATCTATCAAATAAATCAATTTTTGGCTTTGGAATATCGTTGACAGGCAACCACGGATTCTCGAAGTGAGATGTGTGGACCCTACCATCCGGAAGTCTAAAAGAAAGATTACCGAGAAATTCAGGGCCATCTTTCTGGTCAAGCGCTCTTATTAAGGCAGGCAAAGCCAACTCGCCACGACCAAAAACCACATAATCCACACTTGGATGTAACGCGATAGTTTTGTGCAACGGCGTTGCCACAACCCCACCAAATATGACAATACTCCTTGGATGTATTATCTTGATTAGATCGGCAATCTGATAAGCAAAAGGTAAATTTGGTGTCATTGGGGATAGCAAGTACACATCAGCCGGGTATTCCTTAATGGTATTACCCATCTTGAATGTATCTATACCCGTCATAGTACACTCTGATGCGTATAGATCCATTGCTTGAAGGGATGTATAACCTGCATCGACTAGCACTCCCGCCAACCAAGTCATCCAATGAGGAAGTTCCCAAAGGACGTTTTTCATTGGCTTTAGGCCGGGATGTGTCGCATGGTACCGGATGTCAAAATTTCGCCAGAAAGCCTCCCGCTCTGGTAGGCTTACTGTTGCCATGGGAGTGTGAACGAATACAATGTGCACTATAACCTCCTGTATCCCTGTGCATTTGAAACTTAATGGCGGCAAAATCCTTTATACCGCCAGGCACCTATTCTCATCTTTTAATTCTGTAGCTTTTAAAGTAGCTCATGTTTTCTGAGTGTCAAGGACTGCCGCGCATTCCCCTTGGTAAGTTATCACTCACAGAAAAACAGCCACTGCTCTCAGTTATTAACAGCACTATGACACCCGCATTGCTATACATTCACGTTATTATTGTTGCTCTACAATAGCCACTCCAACTTGCGGCACTGATAGGAGTAAAAATGACTGCACCTTTTTATCTATCATCGAGCGAGGCCACCCATCAGGCTATGGCTGCTCAAGGGTTTGGATGCGTAACGCCCCCCCATCAACTTCAAATTATTCTTCAGCACCTTGGCGCATTACAGATTGACTCTGTATGCGCCCTGATTCGCTCACATTATCTACCTCTTTACTCTCGTATAGGTCATTATGAGCGCGCCGAACTTGACCGTTTGGCCTGGGGGAGCGGAAGGGAAAGAGCGCTTTTTGAATATTGGGGGCATGAAGCCTCATTGATGCCGCTGGCACTCTACCCCTTGTTACAATGGCGCATGCAGCGGGCCCGTATCGGGAGGGGGATTCATAAACAGATAATTAAATTTGGTCACGAACAGCAGCCACTTATCCAACAAGTATTAAAATCAATAGTGGATCGTGGCGCACTGACGGCTGGAGATCTAGCCAAGCGCGACAAACCTGGCGGTTCATGGTGGGACTGGAGTGCAGAGAAACTCGCGCTGGAGTGGTTGTTTGCTGTCGGTGAACTGACAGTATCTCGTGGGCGTGGATTCGAGCGCCGCTACGATCTACCCGAGCGAGTTATTCCTGAATCGATACTTAATCATCCTACAATTACTGAGGGCGAGGCGCATCGCCGATTGCTGATGCATGCAGCGAATGCACTAGGGGTAGCTACAGAACAAGACTTGCGCGACTACTTTCGCTTGGATGCTATAGATACTCGCTTGCGGCTTTCTGAGTTGGTCGAGGACGGTCAGCTTAGTGCAGTTTTGGTGGATGGCTGGATCAAACCTGCATGGATGACTAAGGGTCTTTCACAGTCTAAGTCACGCAAGCCAAGTGCGTTGCTTTCACCGTTCGACTCATTAATTTGGTCACGTGAACGCACTGAGAGACTATTTGACTTTCGTTACCGATTAGAATTCTACCAACCGCCCTCTAAACGAGTGTATGGTTACTACGTTATGCCTTTTCTTTTCCGAGGCCAATTGGTAGGCAGAGTTGATGTACGAGCTGAACGCGCACAGCGACGCCTGACAGTGCACGCAGTTCATGAGGAAAAGATCGGTTTAAGCGACGCAGCGTTGTCCGAGCTAGCTCTTCAGTTGCAGTCACTCGCAAAGTGGTTAGGGCTTGAGGCAGTTTTGCTGAACTGCAAGCGCCCGGTGGCACAGCGCTTACTGGCAACCGGACTCTTGGCTGGTTAGTGTTTCAGGTGACTCTTTACAGCACAAAGTGTTTTGACGCAGGGCAGTACGAAGAACAAGAGGCTTCTCTACATTCAACGGACCTGACCGGCGATTACGCTTCCGCCCTGCAGGAGAAGACATAAATGCTTTTATCATTAACTCGTTTCATCGGCAGCAGGTGTGGTTGAGCTGCCTGTCTAGAAAGTACGGCCATGGGATTATACTGCAGCTGTTGCCCAATACGGGATAAGTCACGCTCTAGCCTGTAATCGGCTTTATGGATACGCAGTTGATAGATAACCAGCTCGGTATTTAACACACTTAGGCGATGCACTCACCAAACTCGAATCGGCCACTAGGTCCGCCTGCTCAGCACAAGACTGGTTTCAGTCCATACGCTGAGCTTTTCATCTAGCCGGCACGAACACATCGCTATCCCTTCTGAAAGATATTCCATTCCCTATGCAGGACAAGTGGATCTCCAGCAAGCTCTTCGATATGAGTTGCTGTTACCAATTCCTGATCTACTGCCCATTCACAGCAATAATTTAGCATGGCTGAGGAGTCCTCTCGGGTAGACAGAAATGTCGCCTGCCCAGGCTTGCCAGTGGCAGCGACATAAGGATGTCTATCATCATCCTTCGTTATGGCATCGATCATCGGCCCATACAGTGCAGATAGCTGTAGTCTCGGGAGGCGCTTGGCAATTCGCTCAAAAATCTGCATCCCTGCGATGTCCAGGTCGCCCCAGAACGTGATGTTAGGATGCGAGAGCAATTCTCTCGCCGAGGGGGTTCTTGAACCCTCGCGCACCAATGTCACAGCTTGGGAGAAGCCTTCCTCGACCATACCCGCCAGTTGATTGCCAAAATCCTCCGAGACCTTGTTTAGCCCAAAGCCGAAGGTGGCGATAAATGCACAGCGCTCAACTGCCGACGTTGTGGCCGCCAGCTCAAACGCCGTCGGGTTCTCGATTAGCACTACCGCCTCGGGATCGGCTGCACCGGCAGTGACGACATAAGGGGGGTGGTCGGGAAACCGAGAAAGATCAATGCCGAATGCTTTAATAGCGCGAGCACCCAATTTGCCGAGCATCTTTGACGATCCGCGCAAGTAACGTGCGCTAACGAGGAAGGCGGGACTGCCAACGTGCCTTGACTGATTCTCACGTAGCCGGATGAGGCCATCTAAGATTTGGGGGAGCTCAGAAGCACTCATATCGGACAGAATGGCGCCACACTCGAACAGCGCCGCGCGATCAGCGTCGGAAAGCTGCTCACAAGCCATAAGGGCGTGCCTCCACTGCTCGGCCCACGATGGAGGCGGCAGCGATGGCAAGCTTATCTTGACGCGCCCCACGGGATTTCCAGTTCCCGACCATGAACTGGCCTCAACCCAACCACGTGCCCTCATATCCATGAGGCAGCGCCGTATCGTCGCTGCATCCAATCCAGTTTCACGTACCAGTCGATCGATTAGCCCCCCTCCCTGCAATACCTTGCTCTTGCGGGTCTGCCGTCTCAGTGCGCTGACAATCACGTCCAATCTCTCAGTCACCATGATCGTCCTAGTGCGTAAAATGCGAGCCGAAGACGCCAAGCGAGTCGGGGGCATTTTTCTGCCAGTCCACCGTAAGCCACGCATGTTTGCCGTTGCTGGCACGATACGGCCGTCCAACGAAATATGAAGGGAATATCTTCGGATTGTTGATGTATCTGGGGTGATGGATCATCCCGATCAACTGAAAGTGCCCGACTGAGAGGCGAAGTGACTCCATGGCAGAGTCAATCAGATCATCGTGACTGAGGTTAGAAAAGAGCCCATCCAGAATCATGAAGTATCGTTCTTTGCGTAATGCGGCGCGGTTCTGCCTCCTCATACCGCCCGCTTGATCGATCGCCTGGCGCAGGCGGAATTCAGCGAGTTTCGCAATCCACATCAGGCTGACTGCAGTCCTCATCCCTTCGCTCATGTCCTTTGAGGTCAGCCGGTGTTGACCACCTCCCCAAATGGAAGGATGGCGAAACTCCACGCTGACATCTGCAAACAAGGAGCGGTAGACCTCGCCCCGTAGCTCGTCTAGAGCCCGCTTCCTCTGGCGTTTCTCGGTGATTTTCGAGCCCGAATCGGCTTGCCGCCGCATCTGCGCCTGGATGTCGCTGTAAAGACGATCTAGAAGATTGCCGATCTTATCCTGTGCTATGACGTTGGCTCTGACATAGAAACGAGCAGTTGGTGTCGTTGCCATCGCCTCTTCCAGTATCAACACAGCCCGCTCCGCATCCTTTGCCAGAATCGTCAGCATCTCTGTGGTCTTGTCGCGAGCAAACTCAAGGCTTGTGGTGGCCTGTTGCAACAGGCCCCGATTGCTTTCGATGTTGGCCTCGATCTGAACCTTCATTTCTGTCGGCGCGTCAAACCGATCCTGACTTTGCAGCCACTCGGCATCCAGCACCGACAACCCTTTCCGGGCACCGCTGATAATCTCAGTGCAAAAGCTCGCCTTGAGTTCTCGGTATTGGTGGACCAGCTTTTCGGCATCGCGCCTTGCGCGTGTTATGTCTTTGGACTGTCCAGCTAGCCCTAGCTCTCCTGCCAGACGCCCGACCTTGCGGATGTCTTCCAGGAAGAAGGGATCGGTATCTGCACGTTCGAGCCGGTTTCTGACCGATTCGGCGTGCTTGTAGAGATCCGTGTTCTCAAAGCGCGGCGCCCCCTTGCTCACCGCGTCGCGAATGTCGTCAAGGATTTTCGAAACCGCCCGGAACTCCCAGAGCAATCTGCAGGCCGCTTCATGAAGGGCATCCTGAAGGCTCTTCAGAGCAACGACCTTGCTGTTCTTATCCTCTACGGCCCGAGCGTCCTCTTCCTGCAAGCGCTTGGTTCCTTCAACCTTTGCCTCTAAGCCTGCCTTGCGGTTAAGCAGTTCCTGTTCACTCGTCTGGCTGTCCCTGGTTTCCTTGACATAACGTTGAGCGTGGGCGAATTGGCTTTCATAGCTCTTCCGTGCCTCTGCACGACTCTTTCTGACCTCCAGGGTAACGCGGCATTCATCATGGTTTTCCATGAACGAAAGGTCTTCGCTCTCTGCGAAACTTGCTAGGTCTTCGAGGTGCTGCTTGTTCTGGTTGTATGCCTCTGCCGCGTTCGATTCGGCAGTGCGTGCTGTGGATAAACGGTCTTCATCGTCGGCAACGGCCTGGGTAGCCACAGTGACTTTTGCCGCCAGCGCGCTGAGTTCGGCGATACCGACATCAACTACACTCCGGAGCCGGGTTACTTCCGCATCGCCTCCAGCCTGCAAGTACCGGCACATTGCATTGACAGCAGCGTGGATGTCGTCGCAATCCCGCGCCTCGTACCACTCCCGCGAGCGCCTTAGATCGTCGGCTTCCTCGTCAATGCTGCTCAAGTCCGCCTCGACCTTTTGCTGCACGTCAGCTCCGTGCTCTGCCAATAAGGCCTGATACCGGCGCATGTCCATAATGACCTTGCGTACGAGATCAGAATTTCGCTCCTCGTACCAACAACGCGATTGCCGCAGAACTTGGACCTTTTCTTCGATCTGACGTAATTTCTCCGTGGTCCTCTCGAAAACACCCTCCCCGTGCTCCCTGAGGAGAGCTAGGTATTCCCGCATTTTCTGGATGCTACCAAGCGCTTCGGCAGTACATCGCGCCAAGACATCAGGCAACTGGTTGTACAGATTCTCCAGCCGTTCGGAATTGGCAGCCAACTCCACCTCCACATTGGAGGCCTCTGCACTTTCCGCATCCCGGGCAAGCAGCACGGAATCCGATTTCTCCGACAGATCGTCTAGCTCCTCATGCTTTTGCGCGAGCCGTTCCCGTAGCTCATCGAGCCGTTGTTGAGCCAGAAATCGCTCCTCCTCCACTGCTGCCGGATTCAGGAGGCAATGCACCATGCGGGTCTTGATACCGGCAAGCCAGGTGTATGCACACTCCCCGTTCAGGGCTAGAGCCGGTGTCTCGCTCTCCATCATGGCCTTCAATCGATTTGCAATCAGTACCGGCATCATGGCCTGGCCTTCATGAAGCAACAGGGCCGCCTTGGCTGCATCGTCGAGGGTTTCCACAACCGGCGAGAAGAGCAACGCCGAGAAGTGCGTCAACCAGTGTTGCTTCACGCCAGGCGGGCAATACTCCTCGATAAAATTGTGGAGAAAGACGAATGGGACTGCCCCGTTGATGAGCGAGTGTGCTGAAGCCACATCTTCCGGCCTGGCTACCGGATCGGACATCAGCTCGTCGAGTTGGCGCTCGGCCGTGAGCGCCTGCTGGTTGTATTGAGCAATTTCTTGAGTGAGCGCCGACCGTCGTGCCTCCATTTCGGCAAGCCATAAGGCTGGAGTCTTGCCTGGGTAGGTGAACCGGAATAGGTTCAGCCTTGATACCTGGGTCTCCAGCGATTTCGCGGTCGTTTCGGCTAGGGTAATAGCACTCTGCAAGTCGGCTCGGTCTTGAGCAGGCTCCAGTATCGCCGGGTCTGTGTCACCGAAAATTCTGCGGAATCTCTCGACGAACGGCGCCAAATCCAAGAGGCGGGCATGGAGCCCACCGGTGATGGCAAGCTCCTTCTCGAGCGCCCGCTCCTCGACGGCGACTCTTTGTAGCGCGCCTGAGATGTCGATGCTCTTCGCGTCCGTATCGCCGAACAGATCACGAAAGCGAGGGACTGACGGCAAAAGACTCGAAATGGCATCGCGAAGCTTCTCGCGCTCCAGACGGCGCTGCTCCAAGGCTTTCTCTTCGCTGGCGATCTTCTTAAGGCTGCCGCGAATATCGATACTGTCGGGCAGGGTGTCGCCGAACCACTCAGCATAAGTGGGCCGATGCGACTGCAGCTCTAATAGCGCGCCAAGCTTTTGCTGGTCGTGTCTACTCTGAGTTTCTTGCTCCAATTTGAGCACATTGAGTTGGGCTAATTTGTCCCTTGAACGTTGCAGGCGTTGCTCGGCATCGCGTAGGGCCTCCTGAGCGTTGGCTGCCTTTACTGTCAATTCCTTCAGCCGGGAGCGCACGGAGACGCTGGGGTTGTTCTGGCAGAACGCCATGTAACTGGCGAAGGTCATTTCGAGGCGGCCGACGCGCTTGTCATGGGCCGTCAGGGCATCTTCCGCGGCGCGAAGCTCTCTTGCCACTTTGTCCAACAACAGTACCGGGTCTTCGAGCTCTTCCTGGACGAATTTTCCGCTCTGCACCAAGTCCTCGTAAGCACCCTTTGCCTGATCGTACTTCGTGATCCGATCACCGAGTTCCCTAACCTCGGCCTCCCACTGGGCGATTTCGCGTTTCCGCTGATCAATATTTTCCTGGTGCCGCCTGATTTCTGCCTCAAGCCGGCGAACTGTCTTCCGGTAACTGTTGGTGTCGGCAGTGGTTCCCGCCCAAGCAAATGCCCGCTGCAGCGTGTCGGGGGTACCGGCCAGTTTTGCTGTACCGAACTCACGTAGCAAGGGGATCAGTTGGAGCGCAGCGTCCAATGTGTAGCCTTTACGGGCGACTCTTGTGCCACCCCATCCGGGTTCGCCAAAAATCTTGAGGTCGCAAGCAAAATCAATCACTTGCGTCTGGTCAATTTCTACAGGAAACAAACTCTTTCGGCCTGCAGCTTCATTGATTCGCTTAGCCTCTACGCCTATGAGCTTCTCCAGCCCGGCATCCAAGATCATCGCTCCGTGAACTTTGTCGATCACGATGTACTGGACGATCTCACCCACCTGCCCAGAGGGTAGCTGGCGCGCATCCAGCAGCCCGGGAAACGGGTCGGTACGGACAAGGTGCTGGACCACTGCGCCATCCCGAGCGATTGTCGAAATCAGCCCTTGGTACTTGCCATACTTATCCTTGGCGTCCTCGCCGGCTGCCACCAACCCGCCTAGTTCGCGCACAACTCCTTCTTGTTCTTTGATGACTTGCTGCTCCTGCTCTGCCTTGATGGTTGCTGATGCCATCTTGCTGAAGTGTGCATAAAGCAGTTCCTCGAAGTTCTCCCGAGGGTCATCGAGGTTCCCTTCGAGCTCGCCGGTCGATGCGAGGAGTTCAGGCGCAATGACCGTGCGAAAAAACGCCTGGTCGAAGCTTTCATCTCCATCCTCTTCGATCTGATGGAGCTGAGCCGACTTGTCGCCGCCACCCGCAAGATGGAACTTGACCTGCTGGGTTAGCACGCGACTTGGGATGTGGCTGGTAATGAGGGAGCGCCACTCGTGCACAGATGAGATATTCCAGGCTCTCCCCCCGCCCAGAGCCTTGAGGGCCTGCTGGATGTCGGTCTCGTGGCGATACAGGTATCCGCTCTCAGTGCGATCGAACACTGGGCAGTCTTCTAGTACTCCCTGGTAGTAATAGAACCTTGGTTCGTCACCCTGATAGGCACATAGACCGAAGACATAATGATCTCCCCTGTTGGGCAGGTCTCTTGGATCCAACAGGCCTTCATCAAGACCCAGATCTGTTTGCGTGAGATCATCTCTCAAGTCCCAGAGCTGAACGCGGATATGAGAGGGTGCGCCACTTCGGCGGGGGGTGAACAAAGGCAGAACGTTTTCCTTGAGTTTGCTGTCTCGGCTCAAGAGATAGAGCAGCGCGGAAATCATGTTGGTCTTGCCATGGCCATTCGGGATGTTGATCGCGGTCGAATACTTCAGCGGCGCGAACTCCACGACCCGAAGGGCTGGCTTCCGCTCCTTGCTGTCCGGGTGGCTGTAGGTCAGGAAGTTGACGTATTGAATCCGTGCAATCAGCGACATGCTGCCTGCTCCTCCATATCGACATCGATGGTGTTGTCGGTACCGGTCAGGATCGATGTTGCCAGCAGGTATTTCTTTGCGCCGGCGTCCGTAACAAAGTGCTGCAAACCCCGTTCGTAATTTCTCTTGATTTCGTATGCTGAGAGCAGAGTTTGCTGGTAAACATCCTTAGCGATCGTCGTGAGGAGACCAGCATCGAGCATAAGGTTGACGAAGCGCCTGCATCGTCGTCCCCCCTCTGCATGGCTGGCCTTCTCGAAGGTCTTGAACACGGCATCAGCAGGTACTTCATTGCGATCGAGGCCTTGTCGCAAGTCCTCGAAATGCTCTCGGACTCGTGCAAGAAAGACATCGAAATCGAACATCCCCTTCGGGTAGGTCTGCAACTCAGATGGCGAGCGCCCTTGGTTGGTATAGATGAGGTCGAGATGGATCAGCCATAGATGCACGAACCATGCAGCCGCCTCCCTGGCAGACTCATTACCTTTCTCTCTCATGGTCTCAATCACAACCTCGGGGGAAAGGACGCTGGACGGCTCGCCTTTTCCAATATCGCGGGCCAGCAGGAAAACGCGCCCGCCTTTCGGTAATGCAGGGATGGCATCCCAGTCAAAATCGACGAACACGAGCCGCATACCGAGGAACATGCGGTCAAGCGAGCGGCGCTCATCTGGCGTCATCGACAACAGCAGTTTCGCTACTGCACGCTCTTCGTCGTTGCTGCGTCCGCTGGCCGACCGCGTCTCGACGATGCGATGGCGAAGTAAGTACGCGACAACTTGCCCCATGTCTTCCATGCCCATTACGCATCCTCCATGACCATTATCAGTTCATCGAATGTCAGTCGCCCGATCCTGTCATCCTCAAAGACCTCGCGGCCATCACCGAGGCGGACGACAATATTTAAGTCAGCTCCGAGCATCGACGGGTCGCAGTAGGTTCCCACGAGAGCGCTAAGATCGTTGATGCCGCTCGTATCAAGCCGAATCCACTCGCGTTTTAGAGCTGTCTTTAGAGAAAGAGGGCCTTTACGTAATTCGGCGAGGATTGACGCACCATGCTCTGCAATGATGCTGATTGCCCGGATGCCGAGGTCTTCCACCCCAGCGCTGTCCGCATCTTCTTCGCGGGTATCAGCAACCTGCCGAGGCTCGATGATCCCGAAGAAGTCAAAGGGGCACGGCATGGGGCGACGTAGCCGTGTCGGGCCGAAGGACCGGATCAACGCAAAATACAGGCCCTCTTGGAATGGTTTTGCGGCAAGAGAGGCAGACAGGTCGATGAAGGAAACGGGCTGGAACACGTTGCCGTCTACCGCGAGGCTCTCTTCGACCAGTTGAGTGAATGACTCCAGCAGTTTTAGCGTTTGCCCTGCAACGCGCCGTAAGTGCTCAATAGCGTAACCGTGGCCGAAGGACGGTTTTCCGGCCCGATCCATTGCGGCAACCCACACTTGGAATTCGTCCCGCGTCGATTGGAGAGAGAGAAATTCATTGGCCTCCACGAGAATCTGGGCTGCCTCTTCGATTTGCTCCTTGATTACTTCGCCGCGCTCTTTGAAAAACTCCTGAACATCATCCCGGCGTCCACCTTCTCGGCGAGTTTCAATTTCGAGCCTGAATGTCCGCAGGACATCGATGATGATTGTCGAGAGCTCGGTGATTTTCCAGAAGTCGCGAGCCTTGATTGCCGTAAGCAGATTCTTTGCGGAGCCTGCGATGTAAGCAATGTCGCGCACGTTTGCTGCTAACCCTGCCGCAGTCCGTCCAGCTGGTGCGAGGCGGTAGGCGTCTGCCGTTCGCGATCGCTCGACGAGATGGGTTTCCTTGGTCGAGTTGATCGGCCTGCTTCCGTCTCCCATACGCTCGACAAACCATATTTCCGCCGGTGTCGTGAGTGCCGATAAGACAAACCTCACATCCTCCTCAGTTAGCCCGGCAATCCTTTTTTGTAGCGCCTCGCGGACTTCCGTACCCGAGATGAAGCCCCCTACGACCTCATTTTCACGCTCACGTAGGTATTCGATCACCGTCAATGCGACATCAAGCCATAACCCGTCGTGGTTTCCTCCACGTGTCTCGCGATAGAGGTCATATTGGCTTGCGGCATGACCAGCCGCACGATTGCTGTCATGCAAGTCGATCAAGCGTGCGGTCGATGCGATAAGTGGAATCCAATCCATTGCGCGCCTCTGGCTGAGAGCTGAGCAATCTCTATGCTGGCCGATAATATGCCGCTTAATGGAGAGGTGGAGCCTAGTGGATTAGGCCTGCGATGCCCTAGCCAAGCCCCCTTTCGGCCAACTACTACCTTTCGATGCTGGCTGAATTCTCTTCACTTGAAACCGGGCAACGCCCGGCTTCGGAGCAAGTTACTGCACAGAGAGAGAAATATCGTTTTTCGCGACAATCACCATCAGAGCAGGCAATCCCTCCGCGCTCATCTTGCGATGCACCGTATTGAGTAGACTCTCATCCTCTTTACTAGGCTGTGCTGACACGCCATCTGGATGTGAATGCCACTCGCCTAAGTAGTCCACCACGCGTGCAGTTCTTTCTAGCACCTTCTCAAGCTCCGTCTGTTGCCCTTCCTCACCTCTGATGAAATGGACAGGACTGGATTTACTGTCAGGAGGAGTGGGCAGCACGTCGACAATTACGAGTGTTCGGGCCTTTAAATCGGTCACCCCCACAATAGAGCCACCAATCTCATTGGGCAGCGCTGCGGAACGTGCTCGCTTAAGCTTGTCGAGGAACGCAGCGTCGTATTTGATGGTCCAGCCATTCGAGGTCACGGTGAAAACTTTGGCAACAGGGATTTCATGAGAGGCCACTGCCCCCGATTGCTCGTCATAACTCCAGATGCAGATACGTGCTTCGGGTTTCGCGACTGATTGCCTCAGCTGCCGTGAAAGAATGCCAGCGTGAAGATGAATGCACTCACTGGCTATACGCATTGAGATGTCTCGGCAGCCGCCCCCTACCCATCGATCTCCAAGGTGATTTACTAGGTGTTCACTACCCCAGTCATTGCTGAGGATTGCGCGGTAGTACTGACCCTCCAAACCATCAACACGCTGCTGTCGACCCTGATCCTCAAGAATCATCACGCTGGATAATCCCGAAGGTGTCAGGAATAGACTCGCTATGCGAGGGGCATTGGGCTCGCGAGCCAGCTGTCGGGGCGCTTCGAGAGTAGTCGTTACATCAACGACTAGCTGGGATTCTTTTAAGGCACTCTGCACATCTATGTCTTGGGACAGGATGCTCTTTGCGATAGCAGCAGGTAGCGGCTCCTCTGTGTAGATGCTCGCTGCATGATTTTTCATGACGTCGACTTTCGCATGACCAATGCCATTCTCGAACGCTACATGGCGACTGAGGTTATGTGGCATCAAGCGGTCAGGGTCTATGTACGTCCAGTTACCCCAGCCCTGGCGAATCCAGAGGTCTGCCAATGCACTACCAAGTGCGCCTACACCGGCTAAAACGGCATGGAACTGGGGCTCTTCAGCTGAGATAGCCGATAGGTCCCGCGCCGCCTTTGCTGTAAGTTCCCAGCGCACCTCTACAGGTACTAGCTCAAGAGATCGCCAAGCAGCTCCATGCCCCCCTCCAACCAATTGAATGCGCAAATAATGTCCTTCTGGCTCGCGGGGACCGAGCATGTCGAACGCCTGAGCAAGCTCGAATAGAGACGCCCGCATCATGTAACCCAATACATCCATCCGCTCAGAATCACCCTGCCTGGTACGGGGAACCCCCACAAGAACTAGGATGCCTTCCCCTATGCCCGCTGAGGGCGAAACTCCTTCTGAGATGGCTTCATAAACATATTCATACAGGTGCTGCTCAAGCTCGCTGCCCCAGGCTTTAAGCTGATTCTCAAGCTCACCCAGCGTCTCTGGCGCGCTAACCACCGAAGTAGAATCCACTGGTGGGACCAAGAAGGATACGACCCGCATGGCTTTGGATTGCGATTCCGCGCCATTGGACGGAAAGGCACGCAGCATCACGGACTCACCCACGCTGACTTTTCCAATCGAAAGCGTTTTCCCATCTGCGGTTGCGTATTCCGCGTAGTTCGACGGAAGGATCAGCTGGTAGGGGCTCATGTAGAAAAGCTGCTCCAGGGGCTGATCATCCCGGTGCAACTTTAGTTGCGCCGAATCTCTGAGCCACCAGAACATTCGCGCTATGAAGCGTTGAGCTGTCCAGCTCAGCTCAACCGCCGCCCAGCCCGCCTCATACAGACACAGGGTCCGCGGGCGACCAGGCACTCTCGCGTGCTGATGGGAGAGAGACGGAAAATTCTTCCGTAAGGTATGAACCAGCACCTTAACGCGGTACTGCGGATCGATACTTATCGCAAGGCGTTCTTGCCGACGAATCCCGGCAGGGTTATCGGCATCAACTGTGCCGTCACCCGCGTCAATGACAATGTACTCGGTTCGAGATGATTCAGTCGCCTCGTAGCGCAGTTCGCGAACCTCTGTGTAAGGGCACGCACGGAAAGCATTCAGAAGCGCCACCGTCTCGGGATAAAGCTCCGCCTCCTGAGGAGCCTCAAGCAGCTCGCCAAGTACAAAGTACTCGATCATTTACTACTACCGGCTCGAGGTGCCGCAGCTGCCGCCACGGACGTGGTAGTGGTCCCGGCCAACGCAGCAGCCACAGCGGCCTTTTTGACTTTGCCTCCTGGCTCCACAGTGAACTCCATAACGGCCTCATCCTTGAGATCTCCGGTGCACCCAAACCATCCATCTACATCGCTCAGAATGGACTTGTACTCCCGCCTCGCACGGATGTTCGGCGGGTCGATCTCGTCATCGAGAATCTCTTTGCTACTCGAAACGATAGTGGCACCACTGCGAGCCTGGCCTAGAGCACTGCGCGCGCCCTCGTTCAGCTCGGCGTCCTCACCTTTCTCGGACCAGCTGTCATAAGACAGAGTGCGCCAGGAGCAGTGGTGCGGCGCGAGTAGCAGGTCGTACTCAAGCACTTCAGGTGTGTTTTTGAAACGCTCCCACATGCGCTCCCAGATGAGTACCGCCGCGTCGCCACCCACCAAAAACCGAGTTTTGGCGCTGGCGTAAGCGGCAGAGGAGATCTCGATATTCATGATCACGCTGGATTCGTTTTTGCTGAGGCGCTCTTCAAGATCAGCGTCATCGTCATGCGGTGTAGGCGCGAGCAGGTGTGCCCGGAAATATGCGGAATAGTCGCTTCCATTGATCGAACTGAATTTCTCGCCGGACTTAATCACGATGGGGCTTAGACCATCGGTCTTGCCGTCGACATCCTCTCCCATGATGACAATGCGGTTTCCATCTCCCGCGCTTCGATAGGTCTTCCAATACTCGACCCGCCGACGCGCCTCCTTGTCAAAAGCCTTCGCATCGTCGCAAAGCGTGTGGTTTTTCGAGCAGCGCTTGAAGATCAATGGGGACGACCATAGCTCTCGGATCAAGATGCGCTTCTCCGCCTGTGGGAGGTTGTCATCTGGGTAATCGCCAGGTTTTCCAAGCCAGAAGTGTTTGGCCAGTCCACGGCAATGATCCTGATCAGGATGGCTCAGAAGGAACACATCCACATAAGGGCGCAAATTTGCATCAATCAGTAGGCGTTTTCGAAGCGCACTGGCGACGTCAGGGGTCTCATCGTCCGGATCATCAGCCGCGACGCGAATATTGCTGTCGATAAGGATGGACGTGACGCTTGTGTCGGCAAGCCTCACGAGGGTCATGTCACCATTGCCGACTTGGAAAAACGTGATCTTCGCCGCCATAAGTCCCTCCCCGGGTTGCCGTGCGAGCTTGAGAAAACCTTCACGCAGGTTAAGATACGTATAGTTAATCAACCCGTCTACATAATATGCGAATATTTTTTATGCCCATAAATCGCACGGCTTTACTTCCATGAGCACCCCAACCGCACGCACCGGCCGCTGGGGGCAGGATCGCCGCCTGGAATTCATTGACTTCAGGCTGTTCTGGGAGGGGCGCCTCAACCGGTCGGACCTGACGACATTCTTCCGGATATCGGTTCCCCAGGCATCGCTGGACCTGGCGGCATATCAAGATATGGCACCAGGCAATATGGTCTACGACCGCACGCAAAAAACTTATGTGGCAGCCCCCACCTTCCAGCCCGTACTGACAAGCTCGGACAGCAGCCACTACCTCAATGAGCTGTTATGGCGAGAGATTGGTACTGTTGCTGCCAGCGATAGCTTCATTGGATGGGCTCCGCCTATCGCAAGCCTGCCGTCACCTATCCGACAGGTTGACTCGAAAATTCTCATCAGCCTGATCAGGGCCCTTCAGAAGGGGGACGCGCTGACAATCGACTACCGCTCAATGACACATTTCGATGAGCCAACGCTGCGAACCATCTACCCGGCCTCTTTTGCTCATGATGGCTTCCGATGGCATATACGGGCGTTCTGCTTCAAAGCTCACATCTTCAAGGACTTCGTCCTGGGACGGATTGCCTCAGTCCTTGAAGCCCATGCGCCTCCCTCACCAGTGCCCGCGGATATTGAGTGGGAGACCTACGTTGACGTGGTCATCGGGGCTAATCCGCATTATCCGCAAAACAAGCGTCGCGCGATCGAGCACGACTATCAGATGGTGAATGGAGAAACCAAGATTCGCGCGCGCAAGCCACAGCTCTATTACCTAAATAAGCGCCTTAACCTGAATGTTAATCCTGGTGATCCGGTCGACGAGAGCCAGCAGATCGTCATGCTTCGTATCGAAGAGCACTTGCCTGCAGGGAGCACACAGCCAGATGCCTGATAGCGGCTTGCAAGAAAAAACTACGCCAACTCATAACGAGATGATTTTGATCATCATCGCCTACCTATCGGCATTGCTGGTCTTTGCTACCTACTCAATAGGGGCTATGGGCTTAGGCTGGCTGCCGGCGCCGTATGCACCGCTTCGTGTACCGCTTATGTGTGGCGCTATCGCGTATGTAGGCGGCGCGTTGTATTGCTTCCGCGCTATCTACCTGAACAAGTGCGTCTACAAGCGCTGGGATCCTGATTGGCATGTCTGGTATTTCATTCGCCCGCTCACCAGCACCATAGCCGGTGCAGTTAGCTATTTGTTTCTCAAGGCTGGCTTGCTCGTTCTGGAGTCGAGCTCAAATGCCGGGGCTAGTGAGGTCGGCTTCTTCGCGCTCGCATTTATCGCAGGCTTTAACGTCGACAAATTCGTGGCGAAGATTGAAGAGGTGGCTAAAGCTGTTTGGGGGATCGAGAAGTCGAGGAGTGCTCAGGTGCGGACTGGTGAGCCGTCACGGCTCGTTGACACTGTATCAACACCCTCACCGCCTGACACTGATCGCCCCTAAAGCGCAGGTTCTATGTTGAGCGGGAATCCTGAAGGCCGGGCCACATCCGCAATCAACTGAAATCAAGCGCAACATGTAGTTCTTTTACACACACTGCGCTTGATACCCCAAAGGGAGGCTGGGGCTTTTCAGAGCGTGTACTCAGTCTCCACCTCTAGCGAGCCTATGTACCCTGGGAATCGGCTCTTCCCAAGGTCCTCAAGATAGTCGCGCTCATAGTTTTCATTTGTGACATATATATCTAACATGCCTCCCACGCAGTCCATTGTAATATGGCCAGCTCTATTCTGGGTAATAATGTTGTATCCAGTGTAGTAGTCAAGATGACGCGATGGAGCTTGACCGATTACGATAATTTGAGGATCTATTTTTTCTAGCCAAGAATCAGGAATCTTTCCAGACGCTCTACCATGGTGAGATGCAAAAACCACAGTTGTTTTTGTAAGCTCAATATCATCTACGATACTTTCCATAAACTCAGTCTCAAGATCGCCTAGCCACATGAAGCTCGCGCCACCATTGACCGAGTATCTCAAGACACACGAAACATTATTGAAGCTTTCGCCGGCATCGCATTTGCGAAGGGCATCCTTGAAATTTTCATTAGAGGTGTCCGGCCAAAGAATCTGAATGCCCGAAGAGCCTCGCTCTGCGCCGCCCTCGTTAAGCCATTTCCGTTTAACACCCTTTTCAAGGTAGAAAGCTTTACCGCCGTCTCTCAAAGCGCAGTAGTGAAGGAATGAGTCTGTTAGGTCAGACTTTTGCGCTTTATTTTTCACACAGTAGAAATTTGCTATCGGCAGCTGAGCGTCAAGTTTTTCTATGCCTTTGAAATGATCTTCATCAGGATGTGTGCAAATGAACCGACGCACTACCTTTTTCTTCGATACGTCCTTCAACTCTGCAATGATATCATCAGAGTTCTCAGCAGTTAAATTGCAATCAATCATGGTGAAGCTGTCCCCTCCATGAAGGATGTAGAACATATCTCCATTGCCAACGGACAAGCTTTTAATTGTAGGCATTGTGCCTCCCTGCAGAAGTTGTGATCTAAGGTGAACTGGAACTAATTTACGACTGAGCCTCAGTCTTGACTGGCACCTTTCTGGCCCTTGGGGTTGGTAATGTGCCAAGGCACTCGAATAGGCGCTCTGCATAGACAAAGCCCATTCGCTTCACTGCGTCCTTATCGAAGTAAAATAGCCAAGCCAACAGCAAAGAAGCCGAAATCAAGATTGTCAGCCCCGATGCAAGCCCAGGATTTACCAAGTATATAGGTTCAAAATAAGGCGGCTCGGCTCGAATGGCGCCCGCAATTAACCCTCCGTATCCTAATCCACACAGGCAGGACAAGATCCCGACATCTTTCATTGCAACCATGTTCCGATGAAAACCGTAGGCAATGTTTTCTTTCAGTAGCAAATTTTTATCATTTCGCGTTAACTCTCTAAGGCGCTTTGTAGCACCTATATAAAAATCATCGGCCTTGCCAGGATCAAGGCTTTCGTCCTGCTCACTAGGCATGTCAATTTGTAGTTTTATTGAAATTTCTCTGTGGTATCTCTGCTTGCTGACACTGTCTAAAAATTTATCCCGGTGACGCAGAGCTAAAGTCGTCGGCATGCCACCCCATTGCTTTAGCAATTTTTCCTCAAGCTTCTTTCCACGTCCCCGCGCTACGCTCGCTAGGGCGTAGATAGCTCCACATCCACCGAGGAGCCCAATTACACTCGTGAGGACGGGATGTTTTGCTCCATACACACACAGTAAAGGCACAAGCAACGGCAGTGAAACTAACAACCCAGGAATAACCCTGGCTTTTCGCTCGTAGGGATCTTTCACCAACTCAAATATTGCAACCATATCCAATCCATTAACTAGGCATATAAATAGTAACTCTGATTCTTTGTTGAGAATAACTAGATCACGCGCCGCCTAGTTATGTTATTCGTGACGACGGACCACATGTATTGCACCTTTGAAGCAGCGACATAGTGAGAAAATACCCTTTATAAAGGCGTTTTGCTACCACGGCAAATCAACGGCCATTAAACATGACTATCGTCTTCTGCTCAGAGGAGGCCTCGCGCGGGGCAGCTATTTGCCGGTACGGTCACCCATGCGTCGACCATCAGCCATAGGCTGGCTGGGACTTGATGGCACATCTCAGCATCTTTAGCTATTCATAGATGGCCAGCATGGAGCTGGCTCAGGAGGCTAGTGATGACAGAGAGGGAAGCAGCTTTGGAGCAAGCTTTAGGTGCCGTAGTGGCAGTGGCCCGTCAGCTGGGGATCAGCATGACGCTACTGGCTAAAGCTAAAACTGAAATCCTTTTTAAAGCACCTGAGTCAGAGGCTGCAAAGCAACAGGCCCTAGAGGCTATCCGCGAGATAGAACTTGCGGCCCAGGGCTCAGGCAACGATCTCCCAATTGTGCCGACCATCGATGTAAAGAGGCAGGCATAGAAACTTCGTTTTCTTTGCGTTCAAGATGCCACAGATACTTGCGGCCGGACTTAAGCCACCTCTCGGTTAGATATCGCACCTTCGTCACAATCTCCAGGGCGTGTGCGCAAGACTTTGCATACCCCTCGCGGAGTAACATCGCCGCTGCATGACTCTGCTTCGAAGGATCGATATGAGCGGCTACGTAGCGAACAACCGGGATGTGCGGTCTGCCCCCGAGATCCCCGTTTACAACGGCGCCTTCGATCAGCAGCCGCGCCGGCAAACGGATAGACCTAGTCCGCTTATGCCGGAACCGCTTCCCGTACCACCGACACAATGTGTCTTCGCCAAGCCCAATTCATTACCCCTCGGCTCCCTGGACTATCCATCAGTGGTGCCTGCTGAATTGGCGAGTGCCTATGGTCAGACAGCCATCCTAGCTACAACCGATGTTCCGGCTGCTGGCGGCGGGCTGCTGCTCGCGCGAGCATCTGGACAACTGGTAGGAGGCGGCACATGGGCCATTCAGAGCGCAGCAGGTGCAGGTGGGACCGCCGCAGGTAGCGGTGCAACAGGAGCGGCAGGGAGCGGTATTCTCGCAACTGCTGCTACCACTGCTATCGGCTTCGTTGCTCTCCTTTGGCCCTCCCCCATGGGCAGTAGCGATTTGTACCCAAAGGCGGAGCTCGAAGTTCTCAGCACAGCCAAGACTAGGTTGCGCTTCCACGTCGAGCATGACTGGGTCAATGGCTCCATACGCACCTATGGCTTCCACACCAGTTCTCGTAGCGGTTTTGATTCCGTTCCGGTTGTTGCAGCTCGCGCTCAGGGCGAACAAGCCGTTGTTGATCTAGGTGATGGGGTCACTATCCTGTGGACGCCACAGGTAGATCCAGCTGTAGGAGCTCCACCGCCACCTGAGGATATTCAGGGGCTAACGGAGACTGTTTGGATCTATCCGGTCAGCCAGAATGCAGCTCAGGCGCTGGAAAATCCGATCTACCCTTCGGACTACAAAGACTTCATCATCACGTTCCCGGATCACCCCGGAGTGCAGCCAGTTTATGTGGTGCTGAGCACCCAGCTGGAGAAGAACAAGGTCCGGGGGCGTGAGTTTGAGGACGAGGTGTATGGCGATTACAGCTCGACTCGCTCCGAGACGGGACGAGAGGTGACCGTGAAGACAAAGAGCGGTACCCGCACTCGTATCGATATGGTTGGCCGAGAGCCTGACGGCACAATCTCGTGTGTCGAATGTAAGTCTTCTGACACCGCACCATTAACGCCTAATCAGAAGGTAGCGTTCCCGGAGATTGAGGAGAGCGGCGCGGTCGTGGTTGGCAAAGGAAAGCCTGGTTTTCCCGGGGGAACTGAGATACCTCCAACAAAAGTTGACGTTGTACGACCGAACTAAAACGGAGGTGACTGGATGTCTGTAGCAGAGGCCGGCGTAATCGACATGTGGGGTATCCCTGATTGGGATAGGAGCAAGATTGAGCTAGCCATCAGCGATCACCTCGGCTGGGAGCCAGAGGAGGAGATGGAGCACCTCCTAATGCTTCAGGAAAAGATCAACGCCTACATCTCCTTCATTGAGAGCGGAGAAATCAATACGGCAATCCCCTCAGCGGCAGGCAAGACCCCCATTATCAGGGTGGTTGGAAAGTACGCGCTTTCCAAGCAGGCCGAGGCCTTCATCGATCGCGTCACCGAGGTTCTGAGCGATGCCGATATTGAGTTCGAATTTGTACTCAGGCAGGGCTAGGGGCACCTAGGCTTCGGTGCTTAAGGCTGACAAAGAATGATCAATCAGAAATCCAGAGTCACCGACCACAGCGAGATGAGTTTCTTCGGCTGATCACAGAAATCTACAGCGGTGACGAGAATACCAGGCTTCCCAGCAGCCCTTATAACGGGCGCCGGCGGTTCCACGGAGGATGCTCAAGCTTCCAGGAATCGCTCGCCGTCCACATGCCAAGCAATCGCCTTATTGCACTCGCGCTCGCAGGAACACCATTACGAATCAGGTATTGCCTTGCCTCCTGCCGTTCCAGCGGCGAAGGTGAATAAGGCTTGTCGAACAACTGATCACGGATAGGCTGATAGATCCAATAGGGCAGGCCGTCCCTGTAGTTCACAAGATAGGAGCTCGAGACACGCGCGATACGACACGTATCCATGAAGCTGTCTGGCCAGCCCTCTAGCACCCGTCGAAGCAGTGACAGCATCAGCGCCCGATCTCCTACCCGGAGCGTTTCCAAGCAGAAATACGGGCCGTCCTGCAGTGGCAAATCTAGATGACCGCTCTCGAGAAACATCAGCTCTCGGACTCGCTTGAACCGGCCCTCTCCTCCTAGCAGCTGCAACAAGTGCTTGAGCCCTCGAAAGAGTAGTAAAGAGAAGCAGGCTCCTCCCGGTAGATGACCGGAGTGCCCCTGGGTCAATGCATCAAGGAGACATTGCTGAAAAACCAGGTTCTCGTCTGCCGCAACCAGATCGTCAGCTATTGGCTCTCGCAAATCCCAGCCGCACCGGTAGCACCTCGCCAATGGCGTTTCGAGGGGTAGCAGGCGCTGGCCACGATCACACACCGTTGGAACCACAGGGCTGTGGCATCGAGGACACTCATCGGCCAGGTATATGCCATGTGAAGGGCAGATAGCGCTTAGAGCTAGGCGCCAGATGCAACGGAAATGTGGTTCAACGTCCTCGGCCAAGCACCGCCGGCAGAACTGAAGCGAATAGCCTGCTCGCTGCCTTGGATTGCGTGCACCTCGGATGTGCATCAGCACCCAGTCACAGGGACCTTTCTGCAGAAGTTGCTCCCACAGAACGCCATCAAATACGGACAGCTTCGTCGCCAAAGCCGAAAACTTGGCAACACCGCAGCCAGCTCCAACCCTGATCACCACCGAGTCAGCAACGGTACGGTCAATGTCGCAGTTCAGGAACTGAGGGGGCAGAAGCAGGTGGTGGGTAACGAACGGAAGCAGCTTGGTACCGTTCCCCCAAGCAAGCCGACACAGCCATGAGCTGAATAATTCACCCTCGAAAGGGTGAGGTCCGATAAGGCCAGGGCACCATGCTCAAAGCTCCAGGTGGCGTGTGCGATCACTTGGCAGGACATAACCCAGGGCATGCAAGTTTTCCCAAGTCACCATGTCGCCAGTGATGCGCTCGGTACCACTACGCACAGCCCAACTGGCAAACAGCCGCAGTATCTCAACGGTCTCCCCCAGCAGTCCGCCACTGAACTGGAGCAGCCGCATGAGCGTAGCTCGCTGCATGATATCCATGCCCTCAGCTAGCTCTAGGCGAGGCCGAATACTCACGATAAATGTCGCGTACTCCTCAATGCGTTCCTCGTTCCACCTACGAACGAATACCGGCTTAAAACGGTTTGCGATGGATGAGTCGGCAGTCAGGATGTTCTGGGTCTCAGGCGTGCCCGAGATAACGATTGGAATGCTCAAATCCATGCTCAAGTTCCTCAAGGCGTTGAGGAATTTGCGCCGGCGAGCAATCGAGCCTGCGGCAATGTTGAAAAAGTCATCCAATATCAGCATCTGCACGTTCAAATGCTGAAACATGACCTTGATCCGCCTGAGCTTCGAATCCTCAGGTTCCCTTGACGCAACGTGCAGCCCCAAGCTTTCCAGGATCCTAGTGTATAAGCGCCCCTCATCAGGAGATGGAGGCGCCTGCACCATGATCACTGGCAGCTGCACTTTGGTGACATTGATATCGTAAGCAGGATTGGCACGATCCCGAACACTATTCAGGATCATCGACTTGCCATTGTTGCTCTCGCCAATCAGCACGAGATTCGGCATCCGGTGCGTCTTCGGGTGATCGAGCAGGCTTTCAATTTGCTCCCGGATCCGAACCGCACTGTCATAGCCAATCCAGCGTTCCTCCCGAAAGGCAGCCAGGCGGACCTTCATCTCTGGAGTCGGGCGCACCGCCAGGCAACTGACATCGAGCTTAGTCATCTACACCTACCGCTCTTCAAAGGGAGTCAGATGAGAGAAGTCGTCGATCATATCTTTTGCCGTGCTTGGTACCGATGACAAACCAGAAGGATCCACAGGCAAAGGAGCAACTCGGTCAGACGGAAGAGGAACTGGAGGCAAGACCTTATGCATGCGATTGCGCTCAGTGGTCATTCGCTTCTTTCGAGTTTCTACGGGTTGCTTGCCGGCACGTCTACTACGGGTATCCGATCTGGCTTGCTCCTCGATGCGCTGCATTTCCTTGCGAGCTAGGAATATCTGCTCCTCGTTCTCAAGCTTGAGGCCACGATCCTTCATGAAGGCCTTGATCGCCTTCAGCTCCCACAAGCTGATCCGCGGGTAAGCGGTATTGCGATAAGGAATCCTAAAGTACTGCCGAAGCTGGGGGTCCCAGAAAATCAGATGACTAATGTCCCTGGGGTCATACCTGAAGATGAACTCCCTAGCCTTACGCTTATTTCCCGGCTCAGGTGCGCCAATCCATTTATCGAGAACCGGGTCGTGGTAGTAGATAAAGTCCGAAACCACCCCATAGGTCTGAATAGTACGGCGCAGGACCGGCATGAAGTCGATCCTGAGCTTGTAGGGGTCTGATGCCATACGCATCATCCCCAGCCCTGGGAATTTGTCGCTACCGAACAGACCTTCTCGGTACCGCTCAATGGGCGGAACGCCGAGCGTCGAGTGCACGTCGTGGTGGTACTCCCCCAGAATCAAGTTCGCAAACCACCGCTCGAACTCGACAAGAGTCATGGTCGCGTTCTTCTCAGACTTATAGTCACCCTTCTCTACAGTGTTCGAGAAGGTGGTGCCATCCAGCTCATGGATGCGCTCGGCAAAGGTGCCGAACAATCTCTCGATATGCGCGCCGTAATTCGGTTTCTTAAGCTTGCGAAACTTCATGTCGAAACCGTGCTCTTGGCTGGCTTCCTGAAGCATCTCGCCATGAAACTCTCTGGCGTTATCAGCCTGGATAATCGCGGGCTTGCCCTGACAGACCCAAGGAAAATTAACGCCTAGCCGTCCAAGGATCTCGTCCTTAGGAAGAATGGCATTCGAGATACATAGCCCTGTTGCTAGCGCCCCTGGTGGATCGAAAGAGATGTACCAACCAACGACCATCCTTGAGAAAACATCAATCGCCATAGTTATCCATGGCTTACCAATAGCGATTCGGTCTATCTCGTCAACGAGCATTACGTCTGCAGGTGTATGATCAATCTGCCACACCGAGTAGAGGGTATCGACGCCTGGCATTGAGCCTTTTATGGCTCTATGAACGAGGGCTGCATTGCGCCCTTCACGCTTCCGCGCGCGCTCTTCGGGAAGGATGGCGTCAATCCGCGCTAAGACGGCAACTTTACTTGGGACAGGAAGCCCCTCGCTCCGGCAGCGAGTGCCTATGACGCGCGTTACAGCAGTCGGGCTCTTTTTCAGCTCCGTGAGGTAGTCCGAGAGAATTACCTCCTTGATGACCTGCTCAACCCTCGCATCCAGACGCCTCACTCCAGCATCAGATCGACGCTTACGGAGCAAACAGCTAACCGAGCCGGCTCGTTCAACACGATCCAACCACCTATAGACTGTCGCCACAGAGACCAGCAGCTCATCAGCTACAACTTTGACATGAGCGGCAGTTCGCGATGGCAGGCCCAACAACGGTGCAAGGGCCCTGTAACGCTCCATGGCATCCTGCCAATCGTCTTCAGGAATGGAGACCAGGTCTAAGCGCTCAGCTTCTTGGTCAGCGACCTCCCCAAAGCTCCTGGTGATATCGCTGAGCTTCAGCAATTGGTCTTCGCCGGCAGCCACATCTGTAGCCAAAACCTCTTCCGGAGAAATCAATTTCCTGACGCAAAAGGTTCGTCCGAAGTAGGAGATAACCGCTCCAGCATGAATAGTGACGGTTGCAGATGTCATCCCCAGTTCTCCGAAAACCATTTCGTATGACCGGTAGGCCAGATTGGGGAGGCCATGTTGAGAGGCTGACTCAAGTCGATACCAATCACTCGAATGGTTATCAGATGCCACAGGTATGGGATGTATTCTGCACGGCGGACTTCATCACCGCGGACCTCGTCCAAGAGAGCCTGCGGTGTGGTCGGGCCAAGCCGAACAAGTAGCTCGCAGATATGGGGGAGGCGCGCCTGGTAAAGGTCTTGATCCCCATACAGTTTTTTAAAGCCCAGCAAGAACCGAGCGTTGGCTAGATAGGGCGTACGGATCTCTTGCTCCGTTATCACCTTGAATCTGCAGCCGTAATCTTTGGCCCACGCGAAAGCCGCCTTCAGCCGAGGTTTCTCCTCAGCCCACCGAGCCTTCAAGTGTGCACGGTGCTTCACCTCAAAAATGGTTGTTCGCAGTGAAGGGTCTTGCTCAGTAGCCAGCGAGTGGTAGGCCACGGCTATGTCTGGCGTGAAGCGCCGGGGCCTGCCATTCCCATCTTTCCAATGAATCTTGAATGGCTGAGTCGCGTAGCGGAGGACGCGCCAGTCGTACTCCAGCAATGTTAGGAAATCCTGCTCCAGAGAGGACTCGGCGCGCTGGATCTTGGCCGCTTTCTCGGTGGAGACGTAGCCAGTGACGCTGTATGCACTCTTGCCGATTTTGCGAGCAGCCATCTCATGCCCCTCGAAAAGTCGATCGAGCCAGACACCGAAGTAGGCTGGTGAAACATCCTTGATAAAGGGCCGATAGCTTGTCATTCGCAAATACCATACTTGTCTTTCTCATATATCATAATATCTCAGACAAGGACGGCGGGCGTTTCGACCTGGCCGTGGCCCTCGGCATCCTCGCCGCCAGCGGCCAGGTGCCGGTCGCCAGCCTGGCCGAGGTGGAATGCCTCGGTGAGCTGGCCCTCTCCGGCGCGCTGCGCCCGGTCCAAGGCGTCCTCCCCGCTGCCCTTGCCGCCCGCGCGGCAGGGCGCACCCTGGTGGTGCCGAAGGACAATGCCGAAGAAGCCAGCCTCGCCAGCGGCCTGCGGGTGATCGCCGTCGGCCACCTGCTGGAACTGGCCGCGCACCTCACCGGGCAAACGCCCCTCGAACCCTATGCCTCCGCCGGCCTGCCGAACCGCGCCGACGCCTACCCGGACCTCGCCGAAGTACAGGGCCAGGTGGCCGCCAAGCGCGCCTTGCTGGTGGCCGCCGCCGGTGCCCACAATCTGCTGCTCTCCGGGCCGCCCGGCACCGGCAAGACGCTGCTCGCCAGCCGCCTGCCCGGCCTGCTGCCGCCCTTGCAGGAGCAGGAGGCACTGGAAGTCGCCGCCATCCACTCGGTGGCCAGCAACACCCCACTGGACAGTTGGCCGCACCGCCCCTTCCGCCAGCCGCACCACAGCGCCTCCGGGCCCGCCCTGGTGGGCGGCGGCTGTGACAATTCGAAATAGATGCGATAAATGCGCAATAGATGCGGCAAGCCGACCACGTGAATTTGCTGCCTGATCGAAGCCGCGGAATTTTTCAAAATCCACAACCAATCGCACGACGCCTGCAGCTAGTCGCACCATCTACACCTTTTCGCATTCCCCGAAAGCCTGCTTTGCTCAATCCAAAGAAAGCCAATCTTCAAGCTACGGAGTGTCTATTTCGTAGATCCCAGAAGTGCGCGCAGGCGAAAGGCAGCTAACGGCCGATTCTGTTGAAAAAGTCGTATCAACGGCAGCCAGCCGTTCAGGTGTGCCTGCTGTAGAAGTGGCTGCAAGCCACTTCAGGTTACCTTTTGGTGTTTCGCTGAGCGTTCTGGCTCAGGTTTGAAGGTTAATTCGAGGGTTTCTGCTCACAGCAGGCGTACCTATCCCGTGAGTGGCGGCCCGTTAGGCAAAAGCTTGGCCATGCGTCGCAAGTTTCGCACGGTCGCGGCCAAAGTGAATTCGTCAGTCGCACCCGTCAGGCCACGCAATCGTAAACGGTCGAGTTTCATGATCCGTTTGAGGTGGGCGAAAAGCATCTCTACCTTCTTTCGCTCGCAGCGGGAGACGAGGTACTCCGGTGACTTGGCGATGCGTCGAGCTACGTCGCGGGCAGCCTCATGGACGCTGCGAACGATCTTCCGATTCGGTGTGTTGGGGCAGCACTTTTCTTTCAACGGACAGGTGGTGCAGTCGGTTTGGCTGGAGCGGTAGATGATGGTGTTGGCCTTGGTCACGCGCGATCTTTGCTGAGTGAAGGTGCGCCACTCACTGCGTAGCGGTTTGCCGGCTGGGCAGCGGTATTCATTGGCCTCCGGACTCCAGAGGAAGTCGTTACTGGAGAGGCTGTCGTCCTTGCGCTCGGTCTTGTCCCACACCGGCACATGCGGCTCGATGTTCTTTTCTTCGACCATCCAGGCCAGCATCGGGGCAGTGCCGTAGGCGGTGTCCCCGATGAGGCGTTCCGGCGTGAGGTCGAACTGCGCTTCGACACGCTCCACCATCGTCCTGGTCGAATCGACTTCGGCGGTACGGTGCGCCGGAGTCGCCTCCACATCCATGATCACGCCGTACTCAGTATCGATCAGGTAATTCGTGGAGTAGGCAAAGAAGGCCGGGCCGCCTGGTGCAGCAGTCCAACGGGACAGCGGATCAGTGAGCGAGATTTTCTTGGGAAGAGCTTCAGCCAGCGCCTCTACCACCGCCGGCGCTTCTTAGCTATGTCGCTAAGATTTTCTTCCCACCCCCTCAACCAGTCTTCATAAGCAGAGTCGGGAGGGATCAATCCTGCTTTGTCCTCCAGAGGACTTAATCGCCGAATTAGACGCTTCTCGCCAGACAACTCCTCATACCGGTCTCGGACTTTAACCCCTTGTAACGTGAGACAATCGGCTAGCTTACATGTGAAGAAAATGACATCGTCGGTATAGGCAGCTATTGCCCCGACAGCTGAGCCGTACTCATTATTGACCACCCCTTTCACAGGCAGTCCGAGGTAGTAGTGCTCGGGCGTAAATCCCGCCGGCAAGCCACCGCTCCTAAACATTTCTAAGAGCTCGTTATACGACTCAAGCATGCCGTTGAGATTTCCAACGGCGTCTGCGAGGGCTATCATTGACTTCACCCCATTTGGCGACATGCTCATGCCCTTTAGAACAAGGTCCTGTAGCTCAGCAATTGGCGGTGATATGCCTTGGAGCCTTAAATTGTCGATGCGCAAGATAAACGGCCCTGTTGCCCTTCCGGCTGCTTGGTACTGAGCGAAGCTTTTCAAATCTGATTCGTACTTGTTACGAAGCCCCAGAACATGCTGCCTTTTTAGAGCGCCAGCCACATCTAGTACCGATGCACACAGCGTTATTGCGACATCGATGCTGCGGAGCTCCGCCAACAACTCGTCCCTCAGCTTGGAGCTTCTGGCGATACGGCCAGCCATCCATGCACCGATGCCGGCACCGAGCCCGGCGCTAATCAGAGCACTGCCCCATTCACCAGCGTCAATACGTGGGAGGCTAGATACCCAGGGGAGCATCGGTGCCACAACTGTATAAACGCCGTTAACTGGCTCCCACAAATCAGACATTCCAATCCCTCACTCAGGGCGCCTCGGCCATTTGAGATACATGAGCCTGCATTTTAATGGGGGTCATGCCAGCCTGTCCCTATAGGGATGGCCCGGTAGTTAAGAGGAAGAGCTCTTTGCTTCATAGCTACACATCAGGCGCTCATAGTGCCAGTGGACAAAAGCGACCGGGGCCTCCGGGCAATCCGCTTCCAAAGCACGTCACCCTGAGCTAACAACTGAAAAACCTGCTTTGCCGTCAGGCTGCGGAGCACCACTCTCAGGTGGTGCACTCAACCGCGAACGGCACCTGCGGTGGCTTTCCTCGGCCTACCTGTGCTTAGCAAAATGGTTGCCTTCAGCTATACTGTATATATATACAGTATCTTGCAGAGCAGCCATGACAGCCTCCGTAATCCATCATAAAAATCGCCCCAGCGCCTTGGGCCACGTGGCCTGCACGATTTTGG
Source organism: Aquipseudomonas alcaligenes MRY13-0052 (assembly GCA_000474255.1). Taxonomy (GTDB): domain Bacteria; phylum Pseudomonadota; class Gammaproteobacteria; order Pseudomonadales; family Pseudomonadaceae; genus Metapseudomonas; species Metapseudomonas solani. Next base: position 98,540 of record BATO01000004.1, on the reverse strand, counting down.
CCCACCAATCCATAGAACCCACTGCCAAGAGCGCGTGACCAGTTCTTGACCAATGTCAGAAATTGATTGATATTTCTGACATTGAATGGTGACCCTGACTTTGAGGCGCATGAAAACACTCCCTGAATCGATCCTAGAACACAGCAAACTCCTTCCAGAAGGAGGCATGCTCACGCCTAAGGAGTTTCTGCATCTCGGAAGTCGAGCGGCCGTGGATCAGGCGTTCTCACGGCTGGCAAAAGTTGGGTTACTCATACGAGCAGCTCGCGGCCTCTACATTGCAGCGAAGGACGGCCAGCGGGATAAGGGCACGCCGGCGCTGGACAAGGTCGTGAGCTCTCTAGCCTCAAAAACCAAGGCGGTGATTGCTGTTGATGGGGCGGGCTGCGCAGAGATGCTCGGGCTCATATCGAAAGCCCCTGTCCGAAATGTGTTTCTCACTAGCGGCCGGAGTCGCACCGTTAAGGTGGGAAATGTGGGAGTGGAGATCAGGCATGCGCCCATCTGGATGCTCTCGCTTGGCTCTACAACTGCCGGCAACGCAGTGCGAGCACTGGCTTGGCTGGGGGAGGCGCGTGTATGCGCGATGCTGAAAAAGCTACGCAAGCGCCTGTCGCCGGCCGACTGGCAGGCGTTGGGTTCAGTACGTTATCTCTTGCCATCTTGGATGGCTGCTGCAATCGGCCACGAGATGAAGGGCCTGCAGCTCGGCGGAATTTGAGTAATAGGCGTTTGAGGCTTGTGCAAAGTGAACTAGGCTACGCCGCCATGCCAGCTGCCTTGCCACATTGTTAGCTCATGAGTAGATAGTTAATCGGGAACGGAGTCCTCATTATGAAGATCAAAGCAGAAGACCCGCTAGTGCAGATTGTTTAGACACAGCAGATTTAATCAACGTCTAACCAAGTAAGTAGGCAATAGCGAATAGGCAGGTGAGTTATGGCGAATGGAAAAATTCTCCGGCAACTGTTCAGAGCAGGAACAACGGGTGACGCTGATGCGTTTCGTCTCGCTTCACAAGCTGTTATCGAAGAAGAACGGCAGAAGCAACACCACCTTCTTGCGAACGACCTTGAGCAGATTCTCTATGGCGGTGATCTGAACCTACGGGCGTCCAACGCCTCGAGCCGCGTTCACTACGATATCCCCGTAGACAAAGAGCGCGGGATGCCGTTGCTGGATATAAGAACGCCCAAACGTTCGCTCGACGAAGTAATACTTCCCCCCAGCAGCTCCGCTGCGCTGGAAGAGATACTTGAAGAAAACAGACGTGCGGATGTCCTGCGTAGCTACGGCATGAAGCCAGCCGGCAAAGTTATTTTCTTCGGCCCGCCAGGTTGCGGCAAAACACTGGCAGCAGAAGTTGTTGCATTTGAGCTTGATCGGCCATTGGCCATTGTACGACTGGATGCGCTGGTCTCTTCTTTCCTTGGAGAAACTGCTGCCAACCTTCGGAAAGTTTTCGAGTTCATTGCACAGCACTCATTTGTTGTTCTTTTCGACGAGTTCGATGCCATTGGTAAAGAGCGTGGCGACAGTGGCGATCACGGTGAGCTCCGTCGGGTCGTAAACGCCGTGCTGCAGATGATGGATGCCTACGAAGGTAGTAGCCTAATCCTGGCCGCAACGAACCATGAGAAGATACTCGACTCCGCCATCTGGAGGCGATTCGATGAATCCATCGAGTTCCCGCTCCCAGACGAGAAGCAGCTGAAGGACATTTTGTCGCTCAAGCTGAGGGGAATCCGTCGTCAATTCGAGATTGACGACAAGGATGTATTGAGGGAATTTAAAGGCAAGAGCGGAGCAGACGTCGAGCGAGTGATACGTCGTGCCGCGAAACGTATGATTCTGCGAGAGCAAGAGTTTCTTACCATCAAGGAGCTGAAAAGCGCCCTTGTACGGGAGGACCTCCGGAAAAATTAAGTATCAGCCTTCAAGGATGAAGTAGTGGCTACGTATAAGCATTTGAGTATTGGTCGTGAGATCCTGGACAACCAGCGTCGGACCAAGAGCCCTCCCCTTTTTGTGACCCGTGGTGATCTCCGCGGTCACGGCCAAAAGCTCAATGCTTACTTTGCTACAGCTGAAGGGCAAGCTAAGAAGCAAATCGGTTCTACAGCCAACTCACCCTTCGTCCTCAAGCTGAAATACGAAGGCGCCCTTACGTTCTCCAACCTCATAGCTCATGGGTTGGAGTTCATCAGCCAGGAAAACAAGCAGCTCTGCGTGGTGTTCGCGACAGAGGCCGGCCTGGCCATGTTCGCCGACCATTTAAGACGACTCGGCGTTCTCGGCACCTCCTTGACCTACCGTCAGATCCTGGAAGCCATCGAAGGGATTGAGGCGTGGTCGGCCGAAGATCGGATGAGCTGGGCGCTCAAGAATGTCGGTTTACCAAAGACCCCCACCTTCAAACTTGATGTCGAACTGTGGCCTGTTCACGTAGCTAATCATCCAGCTCGGCTTCAACTGATCACCGCTTTCGCAGGCTGGCTGGATAGCGTGCAAATCAAGTGGCTCGACAAGATCAATCTGGACAGTCTCCTCATCTACCGGGTGGAGGTGACCCAAGATCAGGCCCAGCTACTGCTGAATCATCGGGATGTCCGTCTTGTGGACCTTATCCCCGCGACGGGAATCAGCGTTCGTCAGCTGAATAGAGACATCAACGAAATCCCCCGGGACGTGCCTTCACCGGCACTCGACGCGGCACGAGTCTGCATTCTGGATAGTGGGATCAACACGAACCACCCGCTGTTGAAGCCTGCGATCGCTGAAAGCGCATCCTTCATCGATGGGGAGGGAGAGTCGGATGAGGTTGGCCACGGAACAGCTGTTGCTGGTGTCGCCCTCTATGGCGACGTAGAAGCCTGTGACGCCTCCAACTACTGGCGACCAGAGTTCTGGATCTTCAATGGGAAGGTGATGAAGAAGTGTCCGAAGACCGGCGATGCGGTCTACGACGAGCACTCGCTTGAAGCGTCACTCACCAAGGCTGTTGAGTACTTCGTGAATCAGGGCTGCCGAATCTTCAACCTCTCGCTGGGCAACAGCAACGCCCCCTATGATGGAGCGCATGTAAGAGGCCTTGCCTACATCCTGGATGTCCTTTCCAGGCGGTATAACATCCTTTTCGTGGTCTCTACGGGTAACTTCTGCGGTACGGAAAACCCACCAACGCCCATCAACAGCTGGCGAGATGAGTACCCCGAATACCTGGTCGCAGAACAAAGCTCGATCATTGACCCCGCTCCGGCCATGACGGTGCTGACGGTCGGGAGCATCTCCCGTCACAACGCCACCTATGACAGCCAACGATTTCCTGAAATTCAGCAGCTTTCACCGGCTGGCGAGAATCAGCCATCGCCCTTCACGCGTCATGGCCCTTCAGTAAAAGGAGCACTCAAGCCTGAACTGGTTGCAGCAGGAGGCAACCTTGCAAGCCCCATGAGGCAACCAAACGTACAGTGGCGGCAGGATATGCGTGGGCTAGGCGTCCTGACACTCAATCATCAGGTTGTGGGCAGCACGCTATTCAAGGAGGTCAGCGGTACCAGTTTGGCGGCACCCTATATCACCCACCTGGCTGGGAGACTTCTAAATGAGTACCCCGCAGCCTCAGCCAACTTGCTTCGGGCCATGCTGGTCAATCAGGCCTATCTGCCGGAGGAGGTCTCCTCTACGTTCTCTGCGGAATTCAAGAAGGCCTACAAAGAGGACAAGGACACCTACAACCGCGAGGTTGCGAGAGACGTGGCCGGATACGGCGTAGTGAATGAAAGCGATCTGTTCCGGTCTTCCGACAACGCCGTGGTACTGATGTCGGAGGAAAGCATTGAAAACAACACGTGCCAGTTCTTCGAGTTGCCTCTTCCCGCCGATTACCTGCGCTCAACACGGGGAACACGGGAGCTTTCCGTAACGCTGGCCTACTCTCCAGCGGTCCGCACCACCAGGATCGAGTACCTGGCCACTCAAATCAGTTATCGCCTAGTGAAGGGGACTTCGCTGGACGACGTTCAAAAGCACTTCAACCAACAGAAGAAGGCTGAGACGGAGACGCGTAATGATGACGCGACGACTAACCGAGACATCTCTGCACAAACGAGAAGCCGAGGCACAGTTCAGTCATCTCGCTGGACGTTCAAGCAACGCAAGCCGAATGAAAAATGGTTTGTGGTAGTGGTCCGGCAGGACCGCGAATGGAATCACCCCGATGTCTTGGTGAAAGAGCCCTACGCACTGGTGGTCACTGTGGCCGACCGAGACAACGAAAACGCAAAGCTCTACAGCCAGATTCAGAACCTCATTAATCAGCAGGTCCTGGCTCGAGAGAAGGCCCGTCTGCAGAACTGAGACCGAGGGCGTTCTGGTTGGGGGATGTGCGCTGAGTACTGCTCGGAGTCTTCCATCGAAGCCGTAAGCGTGCAGGTATGCGGTACTGCCCTTTGTGACAGCGGGGCTGATGCTATCCCTTACTACCGAATGTCTTGGCGTATCGCACTAGTCACGGTATGCCCTGTTCATCACTGCGTGATAGAGGATCTGTGTCCCAGATGTCGGTCACCACTGATGTCCCGTCGGCATGGTGTGGGGCGGGAGAAATTCCGCTATGTGGAGGCGCTGCGTCGGTGCTATCAGTGCGGATTCAATCTTGGCGACACCACGCCAAGGCTTCCCGACCGGCCGGACTGATATTCACTTGAGCTCCTGCTCGCATATAAAGAGCTACTTCCAATTTCAAGGTTAGCTAGGAATCATGGATCTAGAGCCAGTTCACTGGTGGTGGCTGGCTCTAATCAATTTGATATGAGCGCATTGCTTTTAAGGGGGCTTGGGAAGTTGCTGCCTGCATTGGGTGTATCGTGAGCGCAGATAAAGACTAGATCACAAAAGAAGTCGAGAATAGGAATCCAGTCCTTTCTAGTTATAACTTGCCTTGCACGAATCAAGAATCCGCCTCTAGATAAAGAAAAGAACTCTCTAAGAGGCAGATTGGTAGTGCGCGACAAACCTCCACAACTCAATATGATTTGAAATAAGCACCTGCCAACTCTACCATTCGCGTCCCTGAATGGATGACAAAACCAAATCGTGACTATAGCCACTACTGCTGAAAACAAACTAGGCAGCTCTGCGCGGTTTCGATTTAGATAAGTATGCAAGCCTATTAGCCTATCGGCGATTTTTGATGGGGGTGTGAAAACCCACTGTCTGTTCCCTCTGTCAGGTTGACACCTAAGCCCTCCGGTACGAATTAAACACTCTTCACCTAGCAGATAACTGGCCAGTGACTCGAGTTCGCAAATGAACTCTGACGGGTGTGATGTATATGGAAAGCTGCTGGAGACAATTCCCTTCTGTAAGGCCCGTCGCTCACTTTTAGTCCTTACCCCATCGATCTTGACATGCTCGCCCTGATTCATGAAGTGATCAGAAAGCTCATGTGAAAGTAGGATTGAACTGGAGCTCATACGTTCGATATTGTTTTCGTTGAAAGCAGCAATGTCTCGGTAGAACCAGCTTCCTAACTCTGCGGGAATATCTTTCAGTAATATTTCTGTCGCTTCAATTTTCCGCCTAGTAGAAACTGGCAATTCTTCGTAGTCCGGGTACGCAAAGTCCGTAACGTGATATTGGATAGGTTTACTAGACATAGTTGTCTCAACTCAAGAAATGAGCCGTAGAATCTACGGCTCACCAGGCGTTAGTCTGCGATGAGAACCTCTTTGAATCGGCCGTTCTCCATATATATGAGGCTTGCTCCAGATTCAAAAGTGAACAGCGAAATACCATCGTGCTTCATGCTAATCTCTTTTGTGCAGTTGTCAGACGCAGGACCTGCACCTTTGCTGCAAGCAGTCTTGTATGAGCCCGGCTTCGAAGTCTCAACGCCTACAGACAGTAAGTTATCTCCAGACTTAAGTATCTGGTCTTGACCATTTGCTCCACTTAGCGTGACGACCAATTTGTATTTTTGGGTGGATTGGTCTTCTAATTTCAGGGAAGCATAATCAGCTTTGCCATCTCCGTCGAAATCACCTACTGCCTTTGTATAACCCGTGCCGGTAGTATCATTGGCGCGGAGATTTGCATTGACGCCCTTCGAGAGCATTTCAGACGGTATGTCTACAAGATCACTGCTTGCGTTGACACAACCTGCAAATAGGGCGGAAAGAAGAGCGAGATTTTTCATAAGAATTGAATTTTTCATATGGCCACCTTTATTTTGGGTCATATTCAACATGAATATGATTGTTCGAGCTGTTGGGGAAAGTCTCGTAAATGATGTCATAATCCGGACCGACTGCATTTCTTAGTTGATCTACCAAGTCTTGCGCGAGGTCGGCGCTTATATTGTTCGCTCTAAGATCAATTGCCTCGTTTGCGTAGTGCAATGAGTTCGCGCCATGCGTAGAGTCGTTGCCCGATGTGATTACAGGGGTGGGAGCGTTCAGCCCCTTCCAGACTGAAACTATCTCATCAAGTATCGACGTGATTTTTTCAGAGAGGTTAGTTAAATCCGCTCCTGCTTTTACTTCAATATCAGATCCGGATCCTTCTGCACCGACACTGACCCCACCGCTACCACCACCGTTCCCACCGCCGTACCCGCCGGCAGCTTCCTCTTCTGTCGGGCCAATTACCCATGGGTCGTAGTAGGGATCGTCCTCAATCTCGATGGGGTCCAATTCATATTGGTATTGATATTGAGACGCTCCACCGGCAACCAGCATCATTTCTTCTTCAGTCAGAACCTTCATAGCAACTAACACTCCTTGTGAAATAGTCAAACTACTAAGTGCGGCGTTATGGATTTATTTTGCTTTTCCTTAAGTCTCCTTCCCTCCAAGTGAAAAACTCTATTGCAAAGGCTTATGGTTTCTTCTCTATGGGCAACGATGATTCTTGTACAGTTTTTATCTGCAAGAGTTCTAGATATCTGGAACTCGTTTTGAATGTCTAAGTGGCTGGTTGCCTCATCGAAGAGAAGAAGTGAAGGGGCTCTAATTAATGATCGTGCGATTAATAATCTTTGGCGTTGACCGCCAGATAGTGAGGATCCCATGTCTCCGATTAAGGTGTTATATCCCATCGGCATCTTGATGATTTCATCATGTATGCATGCCTCTTTGGCTGCGGTCGATATGTCTTCTATTGAGTGCTGATCATTGAATAGGGAGATATTTTCAGAAATGGTCCCGGAAAAGAGAGTGTCGTCCTGGAGGATAACTGCCATCCACGAACGTAACTGTTCTTTTCCTATGACTGTAATGTCCACGCCACCTATTAAAATCTTCCCACTGCTTGGCTCCAGCAGTCCGCAAAGCAATTTTAATATGGTGCTTTTCCCGATTCCGGAACGCCCAGTTATCGCTACCGACTCGCCAGGGTTTATCGTGAAGCAGCAGTTTTCAAGAATCCACGGTTCAGAAGACGAGTAGCGGAAATATACTGAAGCGAACTCAATTGACTTGTCCTTGATCTCGCCGTAATAAGCCGGGTAGTAATGTGCTTCTTTTTCAGTATGTACAATGTCAGAAATTCGTGTGGCATGTATTTTTAGTAGCTTCAACTCGACATAGTTGTCCGCAAGCCGAGAAATTTTGGTCCCAAACAGTAGGCTAAACATGGACATCGACATAAGCATGCCTGCTGTAAGTTCTTGCTGGATTACCAGTATTGCTCCAAGCCACAGTAGAACAATTTTTTCAAGCCCTTGAATGAGATCGGCGCCCGCTTTAAACGCCAGGGCCAAGCGCGATATGAGAATATTTTTATTTAGATATGAGGTGACAAGATTCAGATATGTTGTTGTGACCTGTGCTGTTAGGTTGTTTGCTTTTATTGTTTGAGATGCGCGTACAGCTTCATAGAATTTCGAGTTCTGTCTGGCTTGTGCACTTATTAGGTCGATGTTCAGGCTTTTAAATCTTGAATATAGGGCTAGCCGGGCTAGTACATATGCAGCGGTGAAGGCCAAAGCTACCAGGGCAAGCTTGGGGCTATACATTACCATCGCTGCAAGCGTTACTACTGACATAAAGCCATCTAGGAAGCTGGTTGTAATCGTTGATGTAATCGCTTGTTGGATATTCTTTAGCGAGCCAAACCGTGAGCCAATATCGCCTAGCGATCTTCGTTGGAAGTAATCTTCCGGCAGCGACATCAGGTGGGCAAAGACACCACCAGTCCATGATTGATTCAAAGTGCTTCCCGTCCGGCACACTAACCAGTCACGCAAATAGCTGATGAACGACTGGAAAACGATTAGCACGCAGAATGACATTCCAAAAACAAGCAGCAAATCTAGATCGGCACTAGAAATAGCCTTGTCAATTACTAACTGAGTAAATAGAGGTGTGACAAAGGAAAACGCCTCAAGTGCAACTGCTGAAACGAGAATTCCAAGAAGTGCCTCATGGAGCCCGTAAACTTTCCCGAGGATGTCCCGAACTGTAACTGTAGGAGGTTTATTTTTTGGCTGGAATTGGTGCCCAGGGGCTAGCTCTAAAGCAGCACCCGTGAAGCACTTGCTGAACTCTTCGCGGCTTAAATTAGCGACACCACTTGCAGGATCGTGTATACGATATTTCCCTGCTCTCAAATCCTTCAGAACCACATAGTGATTATTATTCCAGTGCAGCAATGCAGGCAGTCTTATTGAGGCGACCTCATCAATTTCTATCTTTAGTGGACGTGCCTGCATACCAAGTTGTCTAGAAACTTGGACCATTTCGAGCAATGTCGCGCCGCGGCTAGAGCCGCGATGCATTGATCGCAGTTCTTGCAACGAAATTTCATGGCCATAGAAACTGGCAATCATTGCGATACAAGCAAAACCACATTCGGATTTTTCTTGCTGTATTATTATCGGAAGCTTCGAGCCACCATCAAATCGCAGCTGGGTCATTCTATTAGTCCTCCCCCATAATTTGCGATCTCATACGCCATGCGTACAAAGGCTCCAATAACCACTCTAATAGGCTTCTTTTTTCCAGGAGAATGTCGGCAGAAAATTTCATTCCAGGTCTTAGCGGAATGCTACTCTCGTATACTTTAATCGCCTGAGAGTCGATTCTGGCTCTTGCTTTGTAATAGCCGTCCGGGCTTTCTCGACTGGTTTCCGGCTTGCTCACCTCAGCCGACGGTGTTGTATTTTGTGCAATAGCGCTTATATGCCCGACTCCAAGGCCAAATTTCTGATAGGGATATGCTTCGTACTGGATTAGAAATCGTTGCCCCAGCTTTAGAAACCCTACCGACTTGTTCGGAATTCTTAACTCGGCTTCTAATGCACCCTCAATAGGCACTAGGGCTATAAGGTTTTGTCTAATGGTTACCGCCTGGCCGGGGCGTATTAGCACAGATGAGACGATGCTATCGTTAAGAGCTGTTAGAACAACGGTTGAACTGGCTTTGCTTTGGGCCTGTGATTTTTTTAGCTCTAGTATTTGTGAGTCTAAAGATGTTTCATCAAGACTTAATTGGTAGGAAAGCTGGCTGATTGCGGACTTGTTCTTTGCGAGGTCGCCATGAAACTCAAGGACTCTCTGTTTTAGTTGGCGTCTGCTTGATTCCAGCTCAAGTATTTCTATCTTTAGCTGGTCAATTCTTTTTGGCGTCACATAGCCTTTTGAAAGTAGGCGTTCATTTGCCTGCAACTCTTCATCTTTCTTTCTGAGGACCTCTTGCTTAATGTTCATCAGGCCCTCAATGCCTGCAATCTGCTCTTTGATGTTTCTCTCGATACTTACTAGCTCTTCTTTTTTTGCATTTGCTGCTAAAGCCATCGAAATTTTACGTGACTCAGCCTTTGAGATTTGCTCACTTACCAACGAGGATATGGCTTCTCCTGCATATCCCACTCCTTCACTCTTAATGTCGGTAGTTATAATGGCCAGCGGATCACCAGCCTTTACCCTATCTCCTTCGTTAACAAGCAGTCTTTCAACTGCGCCCGAACTCCTGGCAACTATGAAAGCTACGCCACCCTCAGGTACAAGTGACCCTTCAACTTTTTCTCTTCTGGTATAGGTTCCGAAGACAAGTAAAATAATTACAGCTGACATAGTCATCACGGATATGACTAATGCCATTTTACTGGTGGAAGATCTGGCGAGGTGAATTTCGCCTTGATAGGGATTCTTTTGATGTGGCGCGCGCGCGCTGCCTTCCTTACGTGAACCGATCATGCACATCCCTATGTTAGCCATGTGTACGGCTAACCAATCCATTGGCCTAACGAGCTTCCTATCTCTTCGTTGCGACTCCAGCAACGCCCATGCCAAACCTGTCCTTACGGTCGATATTCAACGAAAGCTGCATTGATATCGTGACCATGGAGCGTGATTAGGCTCAAAATAGGGCGTTTCATGAGGTTTTGCCGCAAATTGAGGCGTCAGTAAGCTGACTGGCGAAACAGGATATCGGTCATTGATTAAGGTTTTCTTACGCGAGAGCTGCGTGTGGGGGCTAGGCAGAGGGCGATGATGTTGCGTGAAGAGTTTTGTAGTGATCCACCTCTCCAGGCTGAATCGCCCCTAGTTTCGTAGACACCTCCAAGCCTCATAGTGAGGCCCATCAGGAGGTGCCATGAGCAACCGGCGTTACCCCGAAGAATTCAAAATCGAGGCGGTTAGACAAGTTACCGAGCGCGGCCTGCGTGTAGCGGATGTGTCGGAGCGTTTGGGTGTGTCGGAGCATAGCCTCTATGTCTGGATCAGGCGCTATAGCAAGCCCCAGGAACAGCGGCAGCAAGAAGGCGATCAGCAAGCCGAACTGCGTCGTTTGCGCGCCGAACTCAAGCGGGTGACCGAAGAGCGAGACATCCTAAAATAGGCCGCCGCGTACTTTGCCAAGGAGTCCGGCTGAAGTACGCCTTCATCAGCAAGCTGTCGGTGGAGTACCCGGTTCGACGTCTCTGCCAGACCCTCAAGGTGCATCCCAGCGGTTACTACGCCTGGCTGGCCGAGCCGAAATCCGTAAGCGCTAAGGAAGATCAGCGCCTGCTCGGATTGATCAAACATGCCTGGCTGGAAAGCGGTGGGGTCTACGGCTATCGCAAGATCCACGACGACCTGCGTGAGCTGGGAGAGTCCTGTGGCCGGCATCGCGTAGCCCGCCTGATGCGGGGGGAAGGGTTGCGCTCGCAGACCGGCTATCGTCGTCGGCCCGGCTACTACGGCGACAAGCCCACGGTGGCTTCGCCCAACCGTCTGGAGCGGCAATTCACCGTCAGCGAGCCGAACAAGGTCTGGGTCACTGACATCACTTACCTCCGCACTTATGAAGGCTGGTTGTACTTGGCGGTGGTGCTGGATCTATTTTCGCGCCAGGTGATCGGCTGGTCGATGAGACCTCGGATGTGCAGCGACTTAGCTATCGATGCCTTATTGATGGCGGTTTGGCGACGCAAGCCCAAGCAGGAAGTGATGATCCACTCCGACCAGGGCAGCCAGTTCAGCAGCTCGGACTGGCAGAGTTTCCTCAAGGCCAACAACCTGATCAGCAGCATGAGCCGACGCGGTAACTGTCACGATAACGCCGTGGCAGAAAGCTTTTTCCAGTTGCTGAAGCGCGAACGCATCCGACGAAAAACCTATGCCACTCGCGAAGAAGCTCGCAGTGATGTGTTCTATTACATCGAGATGTTTTATAACCCCAAACGCCGGCACAGCAGCGCTATGCAGCTATCGCCAGTGGAGTTTGAGAAACGCTATTTCCAGAGCTTGGAAAGTGTCTAGGAAAGCCGGGGCGATTCAGCATTTAGGCAAAAAGCATTAAGAAATTAAGCGCTTTCATCAACTGGTTTCATTTTTCTGAAAAAACTGATTTGAGCCTTCAGGCGGTCCAGCTTTTCAGTGCTAGCTAGACGTGCCAGGTCCCCGTGATATCTAGTTGCAATGACATCAGCATGAGCTATCAGACTCTTACCAGCAGTGTCCAAAACCATAAAGGCTCGAGTGCCGTCCCTCCAGAATACTCCTCTAGGGGCAGAAGCCTTAAAAACATAGGTGCCTCGATAATCGCGGCCAGGCTTACAGAACGTATCCCTACAAAAACTTATGACGGACTCTAAACCACCATCTTTGTGAGAGAGACGAGTCACCGACATTCCGTGCGTGAAAGCGAAGTCGCTCGCCTTGTAAACCACCTCACCATCCTTGTCTGTATGGTTTGGATGACACACGCAACTCGCAAGCTCTTCATCACTTTCCACCACGCCTGGTGAGAAGTCACTGGCGCTCTGCGTTTCGTTACCGCAGTCTGATCCGCAGAAGGCAAGTGTAGCTATCCGCTTTGCAAACTCGTTAATAGGATCTCTTGATCTCAAAACGGTTTTGCAGCTATCGCAAATTTTTGCAGTTTTCATCCTTGAAATGCTTATCCAGAAGATTAATGAGTTCCCTGGGTATGGTGGTGCAATTGCTTTCGCCTTCAGCGACGACTTCATCGCCTTCAAGTGCGAGGTAAATATATGTATTCCCACCGCTACAATCTACAGCAATATAGCTTTTATCATTCTTCCAGATAATGGCGACGGAACCATCGTTTCCTAGTGCCAAGCTGGGCTCAATCAGTTGCTCTTGCTGTGCGGCAATAAGGAAGGCTTTAACGTTACGGTAGATTTCTAAGCTCGCGGGCCTTCCACCGAATCCATCCCAGTCGATTTTCTCATTTTTGAAATGAGTCAATCTTTCAAAAGCATAGGGGTAAGGTGGTGTTGGTTTTTGAAGCTCTGAAACCGAACTGGAAATGAAAGTGTGTAGGAAAAAAGTTTCAGTAGTTTCATGCCTGGAACTTGGAGTGGCCGTTATCCCCATAAAAGCCTTCGCGACTTGCGCAGTGTGAGAGAGACTCTCTATTGCTGCAACAATAACGGTGCAGGAATCGTTGATATGGTTTTGGCGATACATCTGGCGAGACGCCGACGTGTAGTTGTGAATTAGACCCATTGGTTCGACAATTCTGTGAGGCGAGTGAAGGGGGCTATAATTCATTCCTCCAGTGCTAAAAAAACTAGAGTCTGCGTAGTCTTCAATCAGGTCATGTAGGTTTTCCCTTGTTGGGATGCACTCTTCAGCCAAATATCCCAATGTCAGGTCAGTCGCTGTTTCTTCTAAGCAGAAATCTAGGTTTCTCATACTATTTGTCCTCAGTCCCAAGACCAATGAGACTAGCGACATCCTTATGTAGAACTTGTTCTATCAGTTCTTTGTTTTTGCTATAGAGGATGTCGTATTTGCTAATTGCATCTGCAACCGATATCGGCTCTTTACGCACCGCTGCAGAATCGAGGCGATGTAAGCATGTGATCGTCAATTTATTTTTTGAGACTTCTGGTACATATGCAAGCTTGGCGTTTGTAAGTAATCGTTCGCCTTCGTTTTCGACCTCAAAAAATCCTAAGTCTATGTGCCAATGCTTGTCGGCTTTAAAGATTTTAGGAGGGAGTAAATCGCATTCTTTATTCAGGATTTTTGCGAAGTCAAAGCCGCTCGCTTTTAAAAGAAAAGCGTCGATAACTTGAAGGCCGATTGAGCGGATTTCAATATGTTGGCGCACGTAAGAAAGAATGATTTCGCTAAATTCTGTCGCTTTCTGGCGCGTTCTTGTCCAGCCTTCGTAGTTGTTCTTGACAGAGTAAAGCATGCCATTTCTTCTAACCAAGATTGCTGGGATGTGATCGTCGTCGACTTCATCAAATCCGTAATCAAGATAGATGGCAGTAAGGTTTGTCTCTTCTGCGGAAGGTACTCTAAGTTCTTCCGAGTCATCGCCAGATATTTCGGTAGACCGTATTTCAATCTTGCGGCCTAGCCCGAGGGCGTCGGGATCAAGTAGATCGGAAAGCTCTACCATTTGAGCGTGGCTGAGCTCTTCAGCCCACTCAATGCCCACAGAGACTCTCTCAATCGCATGCGTGCCCCCCACGGGCTGCACGAGATCCGAGATGCTAGCGCTAAAGTTTGACATTAGATGCCTTGTATAAAAGTCCTACGATTCCATTCAAACCACCAGCTTGAGCTCTGGTGGAGGACTGCTTTGGTCAGGAAACTCAGTCATGACCAAATCTGCAGTGAAGCTTGGACGCCTGATGGGCGCCTTGGGTTTCATTCACCGCGACCGCTTGTTTCGCCAGCCCTGTCGGATCCGTGGCGAAGCTAGCTGGAGTGTAAACGCTTCGGCTTTGGACGCTAGCAGCATGCCAATTTGTGGGGCCTAAGACTGGAACCAGTTCACTGCGAACCCGCATGAAAACTGGCTTTTACAACGCTTAGGCTACTAATTTGCCACCATGCTGTCTATAGAAGTACTGGAGAGGAAGCTCAAATAGTCGCCTATCAAGGCCATATGACACTATGGCGTCAAAGGCTTACAGCGAAGCTTGGGGTGAGCAGGATGGCGGTCGGTCGCACCGCTGCGTTCGCCCAGGAGCGTCTATCACAAGCAGCGGCAACGTCGCGATGCAGAGCCGCCTCGGCCGCGTTGATGTAATAGTAGCCTTCGAGCATGCGCGTGAGCTCTAAACTGTGTTCAGCGGTAGTGGCAGTCAAAATGAAAAAGCGTTGGAGCAGGGAGGCTGGGGTGAGCAGTTACCTAGGTATGCGCTGGTTCAAAGTAGATTTCCAGGTCCAGACACCAGAAGACAACAGGCACTGGGCTGATGACGAGATGCGTCTGCTAAGCCCGCGTCGGCCCCTTCAGAATGGGGTTCCTAACGAGGATGATATCCAGGGTAAGGCCAGACGTTTCCTGCATAGATGCCACGAGCTTGAGCTCGAGGTTATAGGGATCACCGATCACAATTTTTCAGAAAAAACGGATCCCCGGGACTGGTTCCTTACTCACCTGGTTGAGCAGAACAAAATCGTGGCAAAGGAGCGAGGTCGGCTGCCTCTCTATATCCTGCCGGGCTTTGAGGTGGATATCGGGTACCACGTACTGTGCCTTTTTGAGCCGGCCACCAAGGTGAGTCATCTGCGGCGCGTCAACATGATTTTGATCAAGCTGGGGCTCGCTGAAAATCAGCGTTTCCGAGCGGGGGTGCCCGCTGCGTTGAGGCGCGGGGATGAGACGGTGAGTTTGAGGAGTTTGCTGGAGACGGTGCAGAAGGACCACGGAGGCATCGTGATTGCTGCACATGCGGATCAGCAGGATGGCTTGCTTTCTGTTGCACGGAATATCGATGACTACAAGCTTCCAGGGCTTTTGGCGCTTGAGCTCACAGGGTTCCCGATGGCCGAGAGGTACAGCTCGATCTTGGGAGGCCGCAACAAGGACTGGTCACGTCCAGGTAGGCAGCCAGCCTATGTGCAGTCATCAGATGCCAAGTCTCTCAAGGTAGATGCGGAAGGTAATCCAGTTCCTAACGCCTTGGGATATCGCCACACTTGGGTTAAGTCCTCGAGACCCTCGATCAGTTCTCTCCGGCAGGCATTCCTTGATGGCAAGTCGCGTCTGCGTTTGCAGATGGCGCGTCCTTCAGACGAACAAACACATCCGCGGATTGTTTTTCTGAAATGCAGAGGACTCAAGTTTCTCGCAGATCAAGAAATCCATTTTTCACCCAACCTCAATACGCTGATCGGCGGGCGCGGGACAGGTAAATCCACTGCGCTTGAGCTGATGCGGTTCGCGTTCGGGCGTGACTATGGAGATGTGTTTTCTGCCTCGACCCGGGCCAAATTCGAACGGGTCAGAGCTACGTTCACCGAGGACGCAGAAATTCAGGTGGGCTGGGAAAGCATTCCGGGTCAGGTAGATATCATCTCGCTCAAGCCGAAGGAGGGGCATGCCCTGCTTCATGGTGAGGCGCATGATCTTGACGTCTTTCTACGGCAGCTTCCTGTTCAGTTCTATAGCCAGCAGCAGCTCAGCGAGCTCACGGATATCCACGGTGGCGACAGCCTACTGAAGATGATCGATGAAGCCTGCTCAGCTGAACTTCAAGCCCTGAAAGGCCAAGAAGACACGCTGAAAGCAGAGATTAATCGGTGGTTTGCCGGGATTGACCAGGCTAGTGCATTAACCGAAGAGGTTAAGGTGCTGAAGCAGGAAATTCAGGAGCTGAATCGGCAATGGCAGGCCCGGCGCGAGGTTCAGGAAGAGGCTCAGCAGTACCAGCGCGCGGAGTTGGCCAGGCGCTATTTCGAGCAGGTCCGAACTCAGCTCACCGAAGATATCCATCGATTTACTTTGCTGGCCGAAGATCTTTCATCGCGTGGTGTGCTCAACGACGGGCAGGTGATGGTCTGGCCTCGATCTGAGTGGTTCAACAAGCTGACCCACGAAGCCGCCAATCTGCGAGCGAACTACCAGGCTCAAGTCGCCGGCCTGGCCGCTCAGCTGCGGTTAGACGTGGCCGGGTTGCTTGAGCTCGATGGTGGATGGGAGCAAGTTTCGCGTGAGTTGGACGGTACCAAGGATGCTTTCTTACTGGCATGCCAAGAGCGGGGTCTTCAGCCACAAGATATGGCACGGTTGCAGGAGATCGATAAGGCGCGACAGGCCAAGCAACAGTCTCTACAGGAGAAGGAGGAGCGCCTCGCAGTGCTTGCTCCACAACGAGACCTCCTGGAGCGCGCACTACTGGAGATGAACCAGCTTTGGGAGCGGCAATTTGCCGTTCGAAAGCGAACGGCGGCCGAGATCAGCGAGAGAGCTGAAGGGACCATCCGCGTGGTCATCCAACAGATGGCAGACACTGCTGGGTTCATACTGGCATGGGAAAAAATGGGACCCGATGGTCGCAGCCGTCTAGGCCGATCATGGATCCATATTGGAACAGTACTGTATGAGAATTTCCTGCAGCATCTGCAGGAAGCGAAGCCGGAAGCCGACTCCCCTTGGCTACACATTCGCGAGGTAGTTGCTGGTCGGCGCGAGCTGCCACTGCCGCTTCTTGAGTACAAAGATGAGCTGCTGGCCTACATCAGTGCTCAGAAGGACTCATGGCGTGCCGCCCGGCTCACTCGGGTCGAGGAGCGCATTGATATTGAACTGTATCGCGCTGATAGAACGTTGGTTGGTAGCGTGCAAAGTCATGCGTTATCTGAGGGGCAACGCAACACGGCCGTACTGAATCTGCTTCTGTCGAAAGGAGAGGGGCCGCTGGTAATTGATCAGCCAGAGGATGAGCTGGACTCCAACTTCATATATCGCGAGCTAGTGCCTTTGCTGCGCAAGGTGAAGAATCAACGACAGCTGATCTTGGCCACGCACAACGCGAACCTTCCAGTGAATGCCGATACCGATTTGGTGTATGCCTTGGAGGTTGACGAAGGGCGAGGTGAGCGGCTTGCCGCGGGCGGATTGGATCGCACTGATACCGCAACAGCGGTGCTGGATATTATGGAGGGATCGGCAGAAGCTTTTAAGCGCCGATTCGATAAGTATCACTTCTAAGCTAGGGCGAGCGTTCGGACAAGGTTTCCCCAAGCGCCTCGAAAGGCGGAGCATCCACATACGGAATGGCTGCTCATGATTTGGAGCGTTGACCGTTCGAGGCCGGCTTCAATATGCAAATAATCGAGATGATCAAAGACCGGGGCTGAGAAGCAACGCTTACCAGGAGCGGCCATGGTTGCCGCATCGCGGGCTTTTTCCTTTGAGCTCAGCCTGAGTTAAAAGGGGGGTATCCGCTCTACCCCCTCAGCAGTGCCCTGATAGTGGCCTTCGATTTACCGGACTTGCTCAGGTGCTCCTGCCGTCATATCCTTACCGCAGGTCGGCTCAACCACACCTGCCACCGGGTGAAACGAAGCTGCGGTAAACACTCTCACGTCTTCCCCATTAGGGTCGAAGCGTAATCGGTGGACATGACCCGCTTATTGGGAGAAGGCTCTATGCTCTTCGTGCCTCCGTGCGCTCAAGCGCTCCGTACTGTAAAAAGCCGCATGTCGGCTGCTATCCCGCACATATCGTCATCGCATCTCACTGAGGCACTCGCTTCAGCTGCTGGGTTTAGGACCAACGCGTCTCTTAGGGCATCGCTTTGGGAGCTTGGAAAGGATCCTGCGACCTGTCCAGCTCTTGAATTCCACGACCGTAAGTTTCTGGACCGACTCCGTCAGTTTGGCTACGAGGACGCCGGCGAATGGCCAGGCTTTTCCCGCTTTGCTGAGCAGGAATGGGTCAGCTCGATGTATAACTCCGATCGTGCGATGTGCGCTCGAAACCTGCTAACCGCTGCGATTGTTTCGGGGCTCACTCAACGCCTTTTTGGATTGGGTCCCGGCGATAATTTCTGGGCAGGCGCTGATATCGACAGGCTCTCTGGTCGATCAAAGAACGGCACCTACTTCCATGTATGGATGCCTGGCGGGATACCTGCGTTAGCCTGGGTAGACGACAACGGAATGGGCGAGCTCACCATCAAGGTGGCTTGCTGGCCAAAGGGCGATCGTATTCGCAGTTCGGGTGGGTTCGAGTCTGGTGAGGCGACCGCAGTTGGTTGGCTTGAGCGGGAAAAAGGCGCTTGGATCATGAATGACCACCGGGGGGGCATCGATCTTACTGTTCGCCGGGCGGTACAGAGGAGGATCGCTCAAGCGATTTCTCCGACAGTCGGGTTCCAGGATAAAGGAACCTTCATCATGTGATAGCGCTGGTCCATCTTGGTTCTCGGCCAGCATGAGAAAGCCGCTCTAGAGGGCGGCTTTTTCATTGAGCATTCGCGACGCGAGGCTATCGACAGGGCATACAGGCTAACGGCGGCCATTCATCCTGTAGATCTCCCCCGGCAGCACATGGCGAACAGGATCGGTGTTGTATGCGAACGAGACAGCTTTGATTTTGTGAATCGCTATACGGCTTCGATCTAGCCGCAAGGTACTGACACGGCCGGAACGCTGGTTTTGGCTAATTAAGGCGCTCTGCAACTGCGGCTTTGCCTCAAATATCTCGGGGGCAAAACGCCATTGGTCCTCATCGGGCTCCCAGAGTTCGACATGCTCAAGGGCATCTTCCTTCCGGGTCCGTTCCACACCGCTCGCTTTATGAAACAGCACCACATTCTGACCTGGGGCGCTGTCCTCAGGAGCTTGAACCGAAGGGAAAAGTATCCCATCGAGGTTCAGCCTTGGGTGCGTTGCTAAGAAGTCGGCGATCGCCTGTGTGATGAGATAGTCCTGGTCGGCTGCGTTCGGCATCACAGGTATCAGCATTCGATCCTTGAGCTGCTGCAGGAAGGCACAACGCTCCGCTTGGTCCTGGCGGGCCGGATCAAAGTAACTCCAGGCAGCGTTTGGACGAACACTCGAGAAGTCGGCCAAGTTTAGCAGCCGAATTGGTCGGGTGAGCTCGAATACTGCGGTAGCCACGAAGCTGCCCACAGGGGGGCGAACCTCGGCAATTGCCGTTCGTTCGTCCGTAGATCCATAGAAGACCGAAATGCCTTTGGCGTTCATCCTGCCAGCGGAGGCGATGCCTTTGGGGGTTGGCCCAAGACTGAGTTCGGGATGCATGAGGGCATCGGACAAGCCGGTTTCATTATCAAATGATCGGGCGCGGTGAAATGCGCTGATGGGATGCTGGGGGCCTGCGACCACGATGGTAGAGCGCCCAGCTAAATCTGTCTGCAGTTGCTCAATATCTCCAAAGACCCTTTCGAGAACCTTCGCCACCGAAGCATTCACCAATCTGGACTCGTACAGCAGACTTTCCTGCATAGATCGCCAGTCGGTTGTCATCTGAAGCGAGGTATCCGAGCCTTCCTCAAAGTATGGGTCATCGTCGTCCCATTCGGCCCATCTGCACCTCAGCTCGCTCTCGATGTCTTCAAGCAGGTCAGTATCGCTGTTAGCCAAGAGCAACCTCAGTGTATCGGTTACTGACATTCCATGTGGAGGGTACCCGTGGTGAATCACAGCGCTGGGCTGGGCGACCAAAACGAATGATGAAAAAATGGTGTGTTCGCAATAGTCCGCTAGCTCTTCCAGCATCAAGCCGAAAGCTACTTTCTCGCAGTAGCTACATTCTTCCGTTTTGCTGTGGTCAACACGGTTTCGCAGGTAAGGGTCGAGAATGCATTGAATGCATACAAATTTCGTCATCGCTATTTCTCTGATTGGCCAAAGGATGCCAAGACCAATGACGCATACCGTCTGGAAGCGACAAGTGTGCTTCTTCCCCATATATCCTGAGTAGTCTGACGGCGCTTGTGGCAAGCGGAGAGGTTGGGGCTGCTGCCACGATACTCTTGCAAGCAATGACGAGCTGGTTCTCGGCTAAGTTAGTGTTCTTAAGCTAAGGGTTTTTTCCACCCCGTTCTCGCAGATAACCTGTGACCAAGGAGGTGACGCCAAGGGCACAGGGGAACCCGGATATCACTAGGGCATAGTCACTATGCAGTTGTGACTTGCTTTGGAGTAAATGTATCGCGCGCTACGTTACCGATGGTGTTGGTCGTATAGGCATCGAAACTTCCACCAATTAAGCCCCCCAGCAAGGGGACGGCTTTGCCGAGATTGACCACGCCTTTTTCACCAAATTTAGTGAACAGCTTGAAGCCTACTTTTTTGTTGATTTCTGTCAGCGTCTTACCAGAAATCGACTTCACCGCATTCATCGCCAGTTTGTTGCCGACGGCAATGCCAATGTCTTTCAGCACTTCCTTGGCGGAGTTGGCTGTGAGACAGGCGAACACTAGCGTCTTTACCTTGTCATCCTTGATGTCATATCCGCCCAGGTGGGCGATGGCGGCGATCATGCGGATCTGTACGAAAAGCACACTTGTAATGTTGGCGGGTAGCGCGACAGGCAGTGTGATTAGTCCACCTAGGCCGGTAATGAAGCCTGAGGTGGCTGATTTAGTGTTCTGCCAACGGATCAAAGAATTAGCTTGATCGTAAGCAGGACCTTCTTCCTTGGCGTAGCTAGCTGCAAGCTCCTCAGCGGAGTCAAGGCCGGTGAATCCATTCACGGATTTCTCGTATGCCCAGTCAAGGGCTTGCATGATTTTTTCTTGACTTATAAGTTCCATCTTCAGTCTCGCCTTCGGATTGATGGCCTTATGATGCCATGCCGGCTAGACGATCTGCATTACCTCGCTTTGAGATATTTTCCTACGACGCCATTGTCGAACTATCCCAGGGTTGGTTAGCGCGAGTCATGGAGTCGGTCTTCGTAAAAAAGCCAGGAAATGCCTGGCTTTTCTGCAGGTGTGGCGATGCGTTATTGCAGCCAGCCTTCCACTTTTTCAGCGCCGTACTGCTCTTTCCATGCCTTCAAAACCTTATGGTTGCCGCCCTTGGTTTCAACGACCTCACCAGTTTCCGGATTCTTGTAGACCTTAACTTGACGCTGACGGCGTTGGCCGCGCGCGGTGCGTGCGGTAGCGAACCCGCTCTGGTTAGCCTGCGGATCCAGGAGGGAAACCATGCCAGGAAGGCTGATGCCGTACTCAGCCATGAGTCTGCGGAGTTTTTCCTCAAACTCGATTTCGCGCTTCAGCTCACTGTCATTCTTCAGTTCGTCCAGCTGCTTGAGCTGAGCGGCGAGTTTAGCTTCTAGGGCTTTGAATTCAGCAAGTTTAGACATGGGTTACCCTTCGTCAGCGAATACGTTCAATGTGCCAGCATTTCACCAGATGATTCTTTCGAAAGATAGCTGTCAGGCTGATTGAATAAAGTTCGCAGGCGACGCCCTCCTAGGCAGAGTAGTGCTGTACCTGTGCTTCACCGCTATGGCTCAACTATTCAGACGCCAATTCGTCGATCAGTCACAGGCTAAAGCCTGTGGCTGGACCACCATGCATGAGGAGCTCTGGGTATAAAACGCTCTCGTAGCTGCTCAAGGTGTAGTGGTCTACTGATCCCGGACACCCATTTAGGGCGAGAATGCTCGCCATAGAGAGGTGTCTGATGACCAAGCAACGTCGTTCTTTTACGCCCGAGTTCAAACGAGAGGCCGCTGGTCTGGTGCTCGATAAGGGCTACAGCCATATCGAAGCAGCTCGCTCGCTGGGGCTGGTTGAATCGGCGCTTCGTCGCTGGGTGAAACAGCTCCAAGAGGAGCGCCAGGGCGTTACCCCGAATAGCAAAGCATTGACTCCCGAACAACAGAAAATCCAGGAGCTGGAAGCCAGGATCGACCGACTGGAACGGGGGAAAGCGATCCTAAAAAAGGCTACCGCTCTCTTAATGTCGGACGAGTTCAATCGTACGCGCTGATAGACCAGTTGAGTGAGCGGGAGTCGGTGGAAGTGGTCTGTTCAGCGTTCGACGTGGTGCGGTCTTGCTACTACGCCCATCGTCTACGGCGCTGCCGTGTTGATGCACGCCGCATTGCACTGCGCAGTCACGTCAATCAGCTGTTCAACCAGAGTCGAGGATCGGCTGGTAGCCGAAGCATTCAGGGCATGCTGCGTGAGGATGGCGTAAGCATTGGCCGCTTTCGCGTGCGTCGGTTAATGCGCGAGTTGGGCCTGGTCAGCAAACAACCAGGCTCGCACGCATACAAGCAGGCTACGGTTGAACGCCCAGATATCCCGAACCGGCTGAACCGCGAGTTCACAACTGAGCGCCCCAATCAGGTGTGGTGCGGCGACATCACTTACATCTGGGCGCAAGGCCGCTGGAATTACTTAGCGGTGGTGCTGGATCTGCATGCACGACGAGTAATTGGCTGGGCATTCTCCGCCAAGCCGGATGCGGAGTTGATCATCAAGGCGCTGGATATGGCCTACGAGCAACGAGGCAAACCGCAGCAGGTGCTGTTTCATTCCGATCAGGGCAGCCAGTACGCCAGCCGCCTGTTTCGGCAGCGGTTGTGGCGATATCGGATGGAGCAGAGCATGAGCCGTCGAGGTAACTGCTGGGACAATTCACCGATGGAACGGTTGTTCCGGAGTCTGAAGTCGGAGTGGGTTCCGCCGACCGGTTACCTAACAGCCCAGGAGGCACAACGGGACATCAGCCATTACCTGATGCATCGCTACAACTGGGTCAGGCCGCATCAATTCAACGACGGGCTGCCGCCCGCCGTTGCCGAAGAAAAACTTAACCCACTGTCCGGGATGGGTTGACCACTACAAGGTCATCCCACGGAGCCTGGCCACCGGTTACTGGGTGTAGAAGCTCAAGAGGTCCAGAAATAGGCCCGAGGGGCGACGGTCAACCTCCCGGGTCCACAGGGCTCCTTTTTAGCCAAGGAGTGCCACGTAGAAGGTGTGAGCGGAAAACAGTCCGCGTGTGCTGACACCTCTGTAGGCCGCGAATTAACTGGATTATGTGCAATTATCTCTCGATAGATAATTGATCATTAAGTAACCATCCCAGTGCTTCGCCAGATACCGCGTGGTGCTCCTACCCTTCCCCGATTACCTGAGCCGGAGGCGTCTCCGATGATCCGGTACGCCATCCAAGAGGACTCCCTCAAGGCCCTGGTGAGTCAGCGTACGGTACGTGAATTCCTGATCCGCCGGCACGACGAGGCCCGGGCCTTCAGCGTCCGCCTGGGCGTAAACTGAGTTCCTTGTTTTTGAAGCTACAACCAATCTCTAGCTGAGCCAAAGCCCTGCCAAGATGGGCTGGAGTTGGCTGCAGCAAAACCCAAGGGCACCGTCTTCATTCGCCTCAAGGAAGAGTCGATGCGACAACTGCTTTACCTATCCCTCCTCTTTCTAGGCTCCTGCCCCCTCTAGTGGAGTCTCCGTCCACGCCCGAGAGCCAGCCAGCGCATCCAGTGGTGTTTACTGAAGGACCGATTCTGGAGGCTCGACTACGGTCGCTTCCAAATATGGTTTGACTGCTTGCTCGGCGAGCCTAATCGCTTCACCTGTACCGTAGGAGAAGAGAAAGGCACGCTGGAGCACGTGGATAACTTTCGCGTGGATCGAAGCCTGCCCGTAGGCTGCAAAGGGCAGTTCTCTGAAAAACTTATGCCACGCCCAAAGGTTTCCATCGTGGCCATCTAGCGCCTGCAAACCATTTCGATGACAGCCGCCAAGCGATGAATGCCTCCAACCTGATGACGAACATCGTCCCTCAGCTTGCCACCCATAACTCATACACGTGGTACAGGACCGAGACGCTGACCGAATGCCTGCGGGATATCAGACCAGTAACGGTGATCGGCGGTGTTGTGTTCGGCAGCTCGTCCAGAGACCTGGAGAACGACAACTTTGTTGGGTCTCATGGGATTGCAACACCGGAGGCATTCTGGAAGGTGTTGCTCACCGAGGACACGTCAGGACATCCTCAGATCATCGCGTGGTGGACTCCTCATGAGGACGGCCTCGGAACCAACCTTGATAGGCCCGTTCGGACAGTACACGAGATAGAGACCTTACTCGGCCCTTATGAGCAGCCAATTGACGTACCAGTCGAGCTGAAAGACGCTCGCCCGACACGCAGCTGGCCGCTTCCCGCAGGCTGCAGTACTGAATAGCCAAATGCTGCTAAGCAGCGTATCCGAAACCGAGTTTCCTCCCAGTTCCATAGCCCGACGCGCCACTTATCTGCAGCCTCCCTGCAAGCAATGCGCTTATCAGCACATGACAGGCCGGTTTTGAGTTGCAGCAATAGCTGCAGATATCCCAGCCTGTCGTCATGTTCGGCCTACATCGAAGATGACTGATGCAATTGAAGCGCATCCGCAAGCGTCGCAACTTGGGCACATACCCAACCGAAGGAAATCGTTTTTCGAGCCATGAAGGCGAATTGGTAGCTTGGTGGCCGGGAGGCCTCCTCCCAGGACCAAATACTCCCGGAATACCTATGGCTGAAATGGTGTTCCGCAAATTAAGCAACGGCAATCAGCTAGGTGCATTCTTTATTTTCCAAATTGAACTGTCTCTGATAGGAGTATTCAGACGCGGAACTATTTGGTCAAAGGGGCGCTGCGTAGGTGAGATTAGAATCTCAGAAGACTATATAGGTCGAGTTGACTTCAACAATGCCCGTCTTGTTCACGCAAGCACAATAACGAAGAGCCAACCAAACCCCAATCACTTATCACTACCACCTACATATCAAAAATCGTGGATAATAGAAATCCCATCCTCTGCAAATTCCGAAGTTACCGTATTAATCCCTTGCACCGAGCTTTTTATTAGATGCTACGGCAGCTCCAAGCTATTATTAACAACAATTATCGAATCCTACAAGCCGGATCTATCACTAAGCCAATTTGTCAAAAAAATAGCCTGTGACGAAATGTATTGGGAGATAAAGGTGAGCAAAAACACCAATATCGGCGACCATCAATTTCTAGCGCATCTACTTTATGATGATTATGCCTTTAGCGCCTGCAAGCGTGTTAATGCTGAAGCCATAACAGCTAGAGCCAAACGCGAGCTTTACCGCCTAAAAGTTACTCCCTGGTTCAAAGGAAAACTTCATGTAGGAGGCAAAGGCATTTGGATTGAGCCTGAAAAGAAATTTCTACTCTTAGATATAAATAAATTCGAGATGCCGCCGCATCCACCACTAACAGTAGTTCGTACCTACCTTGATCACGTTGGCGAAGACGCAAAACTTCAGCTGCCAAAAGCTTCAAGTGCCTGCGGCACTGATATCCCACCCGAAAAAGGCGAATTTCAGAACGAACCTCCGATCACCAGCAAGGAGCAACCTAACAACACTCGGAAGCCTAGAGGCAAAGCGGACGGCACATTACGGCTTATAGGGCTAAAACGAAACGTGGTATACGTTAAGGACTCACAACCTCATGGCGGAATCGTTCCCGCTCCCCCAAGAGGGCCAGCGGATAAAATGTCGACTGGTCACACTAAAAATTCTCAGGGAACTATCGATAAGGTCCACATACATACCGACCTTTCTGAGAAGGAATCAGGTTACCTTTGGGCCATTTGGACTGCCCTGCATAAATTAAAAGACTGCAACCCATGTATTGAGTCCATCGAGTCTTATGTCATACCTAATCAAACAGATAAAACTCATCCAAAGATAATGAACTTTCCTGTTGGAATTGTCAGGCCCTTATCAAGTACTGGACGCTGGATAGCCAAGAGCAACAGCCTCCGCAAAAGCAGAGGAGTTATGGTCGTTAGGTTAAATGCAAACAACCGGCAATTTTACATTATAGAAATCGAGAAGATCGGCGGGAATAATGATACGGAATCTAAATCAGAGCACTTAAGTGGGCTGATATTTGAACTGGATGATCCCGGCACGATCGATAAGGCTATAGGAAAGGCCCTAACGGGATTAGCAAAGAACTATGGCAGATACGATAAGGAGTATCTGCCATCCACGTACGCGCTGTATGCGCACAGCCGCTACCCTGGAAATCCGATAGGAAAATCCGCGCGTCAGACGTTCGAGTTAATGGGTTTACTAAATCCAACAATCTAGTCAGATTAGATCAACGGAGATGCGGAATGGCTCCATTAGGCCCTTCCGCCCTTGGCGTCACTAATCTGAAAGTCACAGAATTTTGTCCCAAGGCACATTGCCTGCTAGATATCCTGCGGCAAAAAATAATGCTATTACGCTAAGCATAAGGAAACGCCACGCGGGCAATCTCAACGCCATCTCTCTAAGTTCTTTTATCATTTTCATATTCAATTCCGCACTCCTTGAACCCATTCAATTAAATTGAGTGGGAAAGGTATTCTGCCGCGCATACGAAGCTAGATCCTGAGTCGTCGCTGCACATGCCGAGCAGACCTAGTAATAGGTTATTTGCGTGTCTGCAATTACTCAGAGTCGCTAACTGACCTTGAACTTACCTAGGGGGCGAACAGCCCAATCGCGGGAATCCGCTTTTCCAATGCGGTGCTCACCTGTCGCTCCGGTGAAATTGCACTCGTGCAAAACGGAGTTAGTAAAATTTACTCCATCCAGCTTCGCCCCTACAAACACACACCCTCGAAGGTAGGAACGTCGGAAATCGGCACCACGAAGATCTGCTTCGGAGAAGTCCGCCTGAAAGCAGTGCGCACCGGGGAGTACGGAGGGATCGACAGTCACAGAATAGAACTTAGCCTCTCTCAGATCAGCGCCCTTCAGGCTTTCAACATCATGGAGCCAATCTTGGTCAAACAAAGCACCTGGCGCGCAAACTCCAGAAAAATCTGGCGGGCCCTCTATATCCACCTCCATGGAAATTCGGGATAAAAGCATCTCGCTGAAATGGAAACCTGCGAAATCAACCCCTTTCCTCGAAGCAGCTACTGCAAGCGGTATTCGCTTGCGGAAAGAATCAAGTATTGCTTCATTTTGCAGCCTAAACCTGGGACGATTGAAACTGCAGGAATAGGGTGTCCCCCAATAACCGCGGCTATAGCAATGCGCGATGTATTTGGAAATCAGTTGGTCTTCGAATTGAAGCAACTGGAATTCATAGCCGTAACTTGCAGCTAGTGCGCGCTGGCAATCGGTCAGCTTAATGGATGATTGGGGTTCGCCTTGAGCCGAAACACCAAAGCCATGCTTTGCAAGCAGACTAAGCGCGTGCGGGGAGGAGCTCAGTGCTTCCTTCTGGAGCCGTTTAGCGTCCGCTTTGAATGCAGAAAAGGAGGGGGTATCAGGTAGATTGCTCATGCCATTTCTCTTATGGCCTGTTCGGACCCTAGTACTCGCAGGCCATTCAAAGAGAGGGCTACTTGGCAATACAGCGACGGGCAGGATGCTTTACTCAACTAGGGCGTGCACGCCACCGTCATGGCGCTGAGCCGGATAATCCTTGTTTTGAGAACCAAGGTCAACTCACGTTGCGCGCCTGCCCCTAGCCTCCCATATGAGCCTGGATTGCATTCCAAATCCAAGATGGGTAAGTGCCTCGCGCGCGCACCAAGGCTGACCATTCCCCCTCAGGCAGTCGTTCATGAAGTTTAGGTACCGCATCCGCTGCCCATAGTGGGCCAAGCGATTCCAACGCACGAACAGCGTCACCTGCCCCTGTTTCTCCAAGAGCCATTAGCCATTTCGGCGCGTGCCTAATCGACACGACTTTCTTTCCGATATGGAGCTCTCTAGATCGCCCCGTAGATAGAAATATGCAGCGAACTGGAATTTGCGTGCTCAAACCTAGCTTGTTCGCGGAATGAGCTCCATGTTCGACAATCATCTCACCCAGCGCATTTGCCAACGAGCGGACCACTCTTGTCGGTGCTGGCGAACGCCTACCGAAACGACCATCGACTGCTGCAACATAAAAGCCCCGATCCACACGAAATAGCTTCTGCTCTACGACCAAACGAGCAAGTGCTCGCTGCACTGCAGAGCGAGAGCCGAGGTGTAAAAATCTCCCTGACCTCAGAACTTCGCCTTCTGGAAGCTGTTCGGCGATGTCTAAGATAAGCCTTGGAAGGGATTTCATTGTGACCGGCCAAGCCTCATGGTTCGGTTCTACCTTCGCGAGAGACCAACACTCGCTGCCATTACGATTCAGTGAGCGCTGGTCCGTCGGGCGCGTCAATCAACGCAGCCAAAACTGAGTTTACTGCTCCGGTTTAGGCCCCACGGCAGAGGGAATCCAGTAGATGTTTTCCAATACCCTCACCTCAAAACCAGCCTGTCCTTCCTCAACGGCAGGGGTGTAGGTGAGATGCTTCTTCCCCACCTTCACTCCGTGGAAATAGTGCAGCGCTGTAGACACCCAAGCACCTTCATCCCTGCCATCGATGAGCTCAGCAAGCTTTCGCTCCAATCGATGTTTCTTAGCTTGAGCTATGGCTCGCTCGCTAAGCTCTGACCTCAAACGCTCACCCTGCTCTTGGGCAAGGAATCCGAGAAAGCCTTCAAGGGAGGCACGCTGGCCCGACCTTTCAAGAAGAAAACGGTCAAGGTCGCGCTGAACTGGTAACACCTCGCCTGTTGGAGAGGCAAAGGCTAAGAACTCTCTAGCCACACCTAAGGCAAGTCGAAGCGAGCGCAGGGTCAGCTTCCCGCTACCGATACGAGAAATAAGAAGGTCGTTGTAACGCCTTAACAAATCAGCTGCCGGCCCAGGGGGCAGAGCAGTTAGGGACTGCTCAATCCGCCGCCGATCTGCAAACTCTTCGCGCATCACAGGGTCAGCAACGACACCATACCGAGTCTCTAACCATCCCATGGCTAACCGTACGCGCCGGAGCCCCTCAGGTTCATAGTTCCTGAGCAGATCCCGATAGGAAGGAATGCCCTCTCCAGACTGTTCAATGAATAAAAAAAAGCCCACGTAGTTTTTCAGCTTCAGCGCAGCCTTCTGAGCACCGATCTTCGCGACCAACCAATGCCCAAACTCACGAAATATTTCCTGGGTGCGAGGCGATCCAAACTGCTCTACCTCCTTGTCTAGACGTCGTTGAAAAGACCTCTTCCACGAACACTCTTCACAGCTCCGGCCACGGCCAGCAGGAATAGATTTCCCACAAGAGGCACACAGCCGCCGCGGTTGTTCGGCACATAGGCGACAACACCTGACACCATCGTTGGTATCAACAAGGAGGCGATGGCGCCGACAGGATGGACAAGTCTCGTGATCTCTGGATGCACAAGTTGGACAGCACCGGGCTGTACTGTCCAACCGAAGAACCCGGGTCAGTCGTGAAGATGGAGTTCCACAAAGATCACATGGCTCGGAATCGCGATAGTAAGGGGAGCAGCTGTTGCAAACAGGACCACGCTCGGTGAACCGGCCAACAGGTCGTCCACTTCTAGTGCAACGAATGCAGGGCTGCACGCCGATACAGCTATCGCACTGCGTAGTCGGTAGAAAAACGGGGAGTCGCTTAGAGCCCCCACACCCTGAGCACAGCCGCCGTTTGAATAGTCGTGCGTAGCAAGTAGCGCAATAGCGCTTCCCGTGATACCAGCGGTGAGCTTTGCTCATCTCGCCGCCGCATTCATCGCAGCATTGCTGCACGCTTGAAGCCTTCATCTCTGGATCTTTCGTAATAGTCGATGCCACATCTTCAACACAGAAGACGGTGAGCGAGGCACCACTATAGCCGGCCTCGGTAGCGCCCTGCAGCGGGGTTCACCCAGCAGTTTCATAAGGTCGTCCACAAGCGTGGGAACACAGCCTTGAGGTGGAGCGAACATAGAAGGAGGGACCCCAGCGGACATGACTGCGTTCTCCAGCCGATTCGGCCCTGCCTGAAGGATGCGCCAGCAGATCGATAGCTGTTGGGCCCGCTCATAAGGGGGAAGCATCTCAAGTGGAAGACCCGACGCCGGAGGGATGAGCCAACCGATTTCGATCCCCAGCTCCCGGAGAAAGTGTTGAGCGTGGGAGGTGGGATGCATCGCTGCGCTACGCAGAAACCCGGTTATCCAACGCGCCAGGTAAAACCATTCGGACGTCTTGAGCAGCTGGCCGCCGAACAGGCCATGTCCTTCTACAAGCACTCGGTCGGCAAATGCTTGGAAACAGTACGCATCCCTAGGGCCCTTGAGGGCATCGGCCTCTGACAACATTCGTCGACAGCGGTGGCAACGCACCAGGTTACTAGCAGGGGGCTCTAACAAATGAGGGCACAGAGGTGCTTCGCAATGGGGGCACCGGTCTCTCAGCAGTGTTTGATGACGAGCACAGACGGTGTGCCAGGAAAGCCGGCTATGCCGACGATAGTAAGGAGTCTCCTCAGCGAAGCAATTTGGGCAGTACTGGAGACCACCAGCTCTTCGTCTATTGCGTGATCCGAGGCAAAGAATCCAGGGATAGCATCCAGGTGAGCCTGGTGACTCTCCGCGGACACCATCTATGAATAACCGGAGCAAAGTATCTCTCAGCTCTTGCTCTGAGATGCCGGATCTAACAGATAAGCGAGAAAGGCGCTCCTCACTGAGGGACACATCAGGATCAGAGCACCAGTATCTCCAACCAGGCCAAAGATCCCCCGTGAGAGCGAGCGCAGTACAGCTATGGCGGAGGGCAGCTCGAACCAGCCATGAGGAAAGCACCTCCTCTTCAAGAATCGGAGGAGCTAAGGGCCATCCGCCTAGTATTGGATAACCCGATTTCCGCTCTGCTTGTTCGGCTTGATCCATTCATTTTTCTTCAGCAAAGACATATCAATCTTTTCACTGCCTGTGCGAATCGCTTCCTTCGCACACTCCTTCAATAGCTTGCCGACATTCCCTGTAAGACCACCAGAAATGTCGTGAATCAGCACTGTGCTTTCTTCGCTGTAGAGCAGCGATGGCTTCCTCAAAGGCAAAGCAGTCTCATACTTCTTCAAAAACGCCTGAAATTTTCCGTCCAACTCCCAAGGCAGTAGATCAATCACATCAAAACGACTGGCGTACTGCGCATCAATATTCAGTAACTGAAGGATTGTTTTGACACCAGCGCATACAACAACCAACCTGAGCTGATTACAGATCCACTTGATCTCATTCATGACGTCCGCTTTGGCCCTAGCGCTCGCAAAATTCAGAACTTGGCACTCGTCAATTATCAGCATACGAGTCCCAACATCCCGAACAACCTCAGCACACTGCTCCTTCACGGCAGCCAGCGGAGAGGCCCGCGAGTAAGGTGCGCCGATTTGATGAAGAATGCTTCTATAGAGTTGGGCGGGCCCACCCGTATCCAACTCTATTAAGACAACCGGAATAACCGGTTCTAAATTAGAGCTTACATATGGGCAGCCTCGAGTATCCCGAAAACGCTGGAATAGTGTCGACTTCCCATAATTAGAGTCACCCACTATAAATAGATTTGGCATACGGGTCTGAGGCACTACCCGAAGCAGACTAGCCAAGTGATCGATAAGGCGAGATCCGGCTGAATAATCCACCCAAAATGGGGAATCGATAGAGTCAATTCTCTCAGCATCAGAGAGGGTCATTTTCTCTAACACTGAGGGGGCGAGGTGATTAAAGTCCAAAATCCACCCCTCCTAGATCCTCTACTTGATCTATAGGCACCAATTTCGACACTTTCTGGGATGACTGCCCAGTAGCAGATTGCCTTGCAGGGACACTATCTACAGGGGCGCTTTTCTTGGATTTATTATCATTTCTAACCCGCTGAGCATTTCTTCTCGCTGTCTTTGTTTTAGCCGCAGCCTCTAGTTCCTGTTTTCTATCCTCAACGGCTAATTGCTCAAGCAAAGCTGTATTAATGTTCTCTAAGCCATCTCGCCTTGCCTGCCTCTTAGCAGCCACATACTCTCTAACCGATATCCTATTCTCAATATATCCGTCTATTGACGCCTCAAAGTATTCTTTTAAGTTTGGCTCATAGAACCAGATTCTTCTTACGTCTCGAGGGTCCCGACGAACAATAAATTTCTTCGACTTCTTTGTTTTCTCATCAACGATACCCACCCATGGACGCATTGCATCACAGAAGTAATGAGCATCCCACTCAACCCCCTTATTCTGGATGGTACGCATCTCAGATGGCAGAAAGTCTAATTGAAAGATAAACGGATCGGCAATCCTTGCAAGAGGGTCACAGATCTTCCTATCTCCAAAGAATGCCGATCGCCACTTATTTATAGGAGCCATCTGAATGGCTCCGTGATACTCATTGTTATATGCCAATATTCTGCGAATTAGGCGAGTCTCATAGTCATCAAATGTATAAACCGCCTCTTTCTCAGCATCATATCCCTTGCGATCTTTTGGGCTACTTTGCGTGGCCCCTTTCTCCTTTTTGGATTTAATTGCAAGGGTCCCCATCAACCGCTCGATATGACCACCCCAATGCGGGGATTCTAGCGGGCGAAACTCCCTTGCAATACCGTGCATAGCACACGACTTAATCAAACTACCAGTGCGAAAATCCGAGCCATTATCACTATGAATCACACTAGGCTTGCCCCAAACAGGCCACTCTTCATGCAGCCCATGCCTTGCGAGTAGTGATTCCTTCGGCAGACAGGTATTTACAATGCACATCGCAACGGACAATGCTGATGGTGCCTCCAAAGAAAAATAGTAACCAACGACCATGCGCGTATAGACGCAAATTGCTAGGGTCACCCAAGGTCGCCCAATTGACTCGC
This sequence comes from Aquipseudomonas alcaligenes MRY13-0052, assembly GCA_000474255.1. Lineage (GTDB taxonomy): Bacteria > Pseudomonadota > Gammaproteobacteria > Pseudomonadales > Pseudomonadaceae > Metapseudomonas > Metapseudomonas solani. The sequence continues at coordinate 65,623 of BATO01000004.1, read as the reverse complement.
GATGTATGTCATCAACTAAGAATACATCTAGCGGAGTATGATCAATTTGGACGATTTGAAGTGGGTAATTAGCCTCCAGCCCACCAGAGCGAGCTTCATGCGCACGCGCCTTATCCACCTGCCCTCGACTCAGGTACAGTTTTCTTAGTGGGAGTTTTTTAATCCTAGATCGAACAGTAGTGATATTTGGAGCAGGAATCCCGAGAGCCTTGCAGGCCTCTTTCACACTCTCATGGGCATCTTTTATTGTTATCCCTCGATTCTCCGAGTAAGGACCACCCAGAATGTCATCAATTAATTTCTCCACCTGAGTAGATATGCGGCTTCGCCCTTTAGCCCACCCGCGCCGCATGGGTACTAGCGCCGAAATATTTCCGTAATTCTGATAGCGGCCTAACCATCTATACACTGTGGCGGCATCTACACCTGCCTCTTTCGCTCGAGCCGCAACAGCGCCTTTGACAACATGATTTCCACTGAGGAGCGGCTCGATTACAGAATACCGATGCTCTGCGAGCTTCCAGTTTTCATCGCCAATGTCTTCTAAATCATGACTTACAAATAGCCCCTTAGTATCTTGCGGAGCTGGCCGTAAGTCCTGGACTCCGAGAACACTGGAAATGCCAGTTTCGATATGAACACCTACGACATCGTTAAAATTCAGTGTCTGGACTATGCGATAGGTGCCCGAGTGGTGCTCTACCAGACTGTCCTTATCGAGGCTGATCATTGACCGAACTGGCTTCGCACCGTCACTCATACATCCTCCAGATGGTTGTGAAATCGTCGATTGGCGCGGTTATGTCGCAGTCGATCCGGCGGGTGGCAAGCAGATGACAGACGTAGGAGTGCCCCAGCATGGGGTCATGCCCGAAAAACCGAGTTTTTAGGTAGTGGATGGGCGCATGCTCCATTTCATGAAGGGTCGCCAAGATCGCGCTACATACCTCTGGAGCAGCGTCCATCTGAGCGAAGCGCTCTAGATAGGTGATGTTCTCCAAAGCGAAATCGCGAATGCGGGACTCATCAAAGATGTGAAAGCCCCATCCTCGATCACGAGCAAATCGCCAAGCCGCTTTCCATTTGGGGAGCCATTCCCGCCAACGCTCACGCCAATCTTCCTCCGGCTTCACCTCAACCAGGATTGGGCGGTGGCCGCTCTCGCTCTCAAAGCGGAGCAGGTAGTCCGGCACGTAGGTATACCCACGACCATTCCGGGCTGTGAATGGGATCTTCACGGGTTGAGCAACCACGTTCTCTACACCTGAGAACGTCCAGCGCCGTAGGAAGTCTCGCTCCAGCTTGGACTCAAACGGGATCGCTTCCCCGCGAAATACAACCATTCCAGAGAGACTTCGCCAGGTCGGCTTGATCGGGCGGGTCTGCTTGAAAACTTCTTCGCAGCTATTTCTATCCATATCTAGGATTCTTGCGCCTATTTATAGAGATTCTTTGCACCTTTTGCTCATCGAGCATATGGCACTCTGCGGGCTGCAAGCCATCCAAAATGCATCTATTGAAAATTGTCACAGCGGCAGCAAGCCCCGCCCCGGAGAAATCACCCTGGCCCACCAGGGCGTGCTGTTTCTCGACGAGTTGCCGGAGTTCGACAGAAAGGTTCTCGAGGTCCTGCGCGAGCCCCTGGAAAGCGGCGAGATCGTCATCGCCCGGGCCAACGACCGGGTGCGCTTCCCGGCGCGTTTCCAGCTGGTCGCCGCCATGAACCCCTGCCCCTGCGGCTACCTGGGCGACATCACCAACCCATGCCGTTGCACCCCGGAGCAGATCCAGCGCTACCGCGCCAAGCTCTCCGGCCCGCTGCTCGACCGCATCGACCTGCACCTCACCGTCGCCCGCGAAGCCACCTCGCTGGACGACCCCAAGCCCGGCGGCCAGGACAGTGCAAGCGCCGCGAAAACCGTGGCCCAGGCCCGCCAGCGCCAGCTCGATCGCCAGGGCTGCGCCAACGCGTTTCTCGACCTCCAGGGCCTGCGTCGCCACTGCTCGCTGGTGGTGGAGGACCGCCGCTGGCTGGAAAACGCCTGCGAACGCCTCGGCCTGTCGTTGCGCGCCGCACACCGCATCATCAAGGTCGCCCGCACCCTCGCCGATCTCGATGGCACCCCGGCCATTGCCCGCCAGCACCTGGCCGAGGCGCTGCAGTACCGACCGGCCACCGAGCCCTGAGCCCCGTAAAGCAGGGAAACACTTGCGCCGCCGGGCCACGCCGGGGCCGATGGCATACTGCGGCCCCACCCGCCAAGCCACCTGGTCCACCTCGATGAACAGCCTGCAAATCGGCCCTGTCGCCCTTTCCGCCTCCCAGGCGCTGTTCTACCTGGGGTTCTTCTCTGCGCTGGTCTGTGGCTGGTGGCAGGGCCGCCGGCGCGGGGGCAATCCCGAATCGGTGCTGTTCAGCATGCTTGTAGCCGGTGTGCTCGCCGCACGCGTCGGCTTCGTGGCGCTCTACCTCGCCGACTACCGTGCCGAACCCTGGCGCATGCTGGATATCCGCGACGGCGGCTTCCTCCTGCTGCCCGGCCTGGCAGCCGCGGCGCTGGTCGGTTTGCTGCAGGCTCGCCGTCACCCAGCCGTGCGCCGGCCCTTGGGTATCGCCCTGCTGGTGGGCGCCACGCTCTGGGGCGGAGGCAGCGCGCTGCTGGCAGCCCTGGAGAGCGGCCGCCAACTGCCGAACGTGGCGCTGAGCGACCTCGACGGCAAGCCTGTGGATATCCGTGAACTGGACGGTCGGCCGCTGGTGATCAACCTCTGGGCCACCTGGTGCCCGCCGTGCCGCCGCGAGATGCCGGCCCTGCAAGCGGCCCAGCAAGCCCGGCCCGACCTGCGCTTCGTGCTGATCAACCAGGGCGAGAACGCCGAGCACGTGAAGCGCTTCCTGCAGGAGCAGGGCCTGGAGGTGCAGGACGTGCTGATCGACGGCGGCAACCGCTTCGGCGCGCTGACCGGCTCCTACGGCCTGCCGACCACACTGTTCTACGACGGCCAGGGGCGGATGCTGAAGAGCCACATGGGCGAACTGTCCCGCGCCAGCCTCAGCCGTGAGCTGGAGAGCCTGGCCACCGAGTGAGCGCCCGGGCAGAACGCGACCCAAAGAAAAGGCGCCCATCGGGGCGCCTTTTTCATTGCGGCGGAACGGCCGGACTCAGCGGAAGCGCCCCACTTCCTGGCGCAGTTCCTCGGCCAGGCGGTCCAGCTCCTGGGCGGTCTGCGCCAGGTTGGCGACCACTTCGCGCTGCTCGCTGTTGGCCAGGGCGATGCTCTGCAGGTTGCTGCTGAGCAGGGTCGCGGTGCTGCTCTGCTCCTGGGTGGCGGTGGTGATGGCGGCGAATTGCTCACCAGCAGCGGTGCTCTGCTGGGCGATCTGCGCCAGGGCGGCGGCGACCTTGGCGTTGCGCTCCAGGCCGTCCTGCATCAACGCCTTGCCGTGCTCCATGGTGCTGATGGCACTGGCGGTCTCATCCTGGATGCTGCCGATCATGCTGGAGATCTCGGTGGTCGCCTCGCGGGTACGGGCCGCCAGGTTGCGCACCTCATCGGCCACCACAGCGAAGCCCCGGCCCTGCTCGCCGGCACGCGCCGCCTCGATGGCAGCGTTGAGTGCCAAGAGGTTGGTCTGGTCGGCGATGGCGGTGATGACCCCGACGATGCCGCCGATTTCCTGGGAGCGCTGGCCCAGGGTGTTGATCACTTCGGCGGTGCCGTTGAGGGCTGTGGATATCTGCTCCAGCGCCGCAGAGGCCTCGCCCATGGAGCTCTGGCCGATGCGGGTCTGCTGGGCGTTGTCGCTGGCCATGCGCTCGGTGGCACGCATGTTGTCGGCGATGTTCAGCGAGGTGGCGCTGAACTCCTCCACCGCGCCGGCCATGCTGCTGATCTCACCGGACTGCTGCTCCATGCCTTCATAGGCGCCGCTGGATAGACCCGACAGCACCTGGGAGCGACTGCCGACCTGCTGCGCCGAGCTGCGGATGTGCGCCACCATGGTCGACAGCGCCTCGCCCATCTGGTTGAAGCTGCGCGCCAGCTCGCCGATCTCGTCGTTGCTGGATACATCCAGGCGCACGCTGAGGTCGCCGGCGCCCAGCGCCCGGGCCTGCTCCACCAGTTCGCCCAGCGGACGCAGGCGCTTGCGCAGCAGCCAGATCACCGAGGTTACCGCCAGCACCATGGCCAGCAGGCTGCCGAAGGCCAGCTGGCCGCCGACGCTCCAAGTCACCTCGTGGATCTCCGCCTTGGGCATGCTCGCCACCACCTGCCAGGGGCCATCGGCGAAGGACACGGCAACGCTGAAGAAGTCCTCTTCGCCGTCGCTCCAGAAACGGCCATGGCCGGGCTCGCGGGCCAGCGCGGCGAGGGTGTCGCCGATGGCTTCCGGGCGGCGCACGCCGGCCGGGGTCACCAGCCACTTGCCGGTTTCGTCCATCAGCGCCAGGGAGCCGGTCTTGCCGATGCGGAAGCGCTGCAGGTTGGCGAACTGGGCATTCTGCGCATCGGTGTAGTCGAAGCCGACGAAGAGCACCGCGATGACCTGGCCGCCGCTGTCGCGCACCGGCGTGTACTGGGTCATGTAGTAGCGGTCGAAGAGCAGGGCGCGGCCCACGTAGTTCTGCCCGGACAGCAGGCGCTGGTAGGCAGGGTGGGCGTGGTCGAGCACGGTGCCGATGGCGCGGGTGCCGTCCTGCTTGTTCAGCGAAGTGGTGACGCGGACGAAGTCGGCGCCATCGCGGACGAACACCGTGGCCACGCCGGCGGTGAGGTGGCGGAACTCGTCCACCAGGGTGAAATCGTTGTTCAGCACCTGGCCGTTGAGGTACAGGGCCGGCGGGCTCAGTGCGGCGACCGGCACGCGCTCGTCGGCGTGCAGCGCGAGGCCGCTGGCGAAGCGCTGCTCGAACAGGCTGGCGAGGCGCTGGGTGCTTTCGCGCAGGCTGCCGTGGAAGGTGCTGAGCTGGTCGGCGAGCAGGCGGGCCTCGCTGGCCAGGTGCTCTTCGCGGGTGGCCAGGTTGGCCTGGTCCAGGGAGCGCAGGGCGAAGAGCGTGCTGCCACTGATCAGCAACACGAGGATCAGGGCGAGGGCGGCGGCGAGCTGCCAGGCGATACGAGACCTGGGCGGGTTCATGGGGTTTCTCCAGTTTTTTGCAGGCAGGGCTGACGAGGAGCTTCTGGGGCTCCTTCGGCGGGCGGCGAGAATACTTGACCGCCTTACTGAGGTATAGGACGCATCTGCCGAAAGCACCGGAAAAATCTGTAAGCGGAAACCACGCCGCTCTAGCGCTTGAAGCTCACCGGCGGCAAACGCATCGCCGCTACTTCGGCCAGCAGGTAATCCCGCAGGCGACGCAGGCGATCCTGGCCGCTGCGTGCCTTCGGCCACACCAGGTAGTAACTCTGGCCGCTGGGTACGGCGCTGGGCCAGGGCAGGCCGATGCGCCCTTCCTCCACATCCTCGGCGACCATCACCAGGTCGCCGATGGAGATGCCGTAGCCCCGCGTCGCCGCGACTATGCCCAGCTCCAGGGTGTCGAACACCTGGCCGCCCTTGAGCGGCACGTCCTGCTCCAGGCCCATGGCGTGCAACCAGCGCCGCCAGTCGCGGCGATCCGGCGTGGGGTGCAGCAGCTCGGCGCCACGCAGGCGCGCCAGGTCCCAAGGCCCCTCGGCGGCGGCCGAGGGCGCGCTGACCGGGATCAGCCATTCGGCGAACAGCTCGACGCTCTCCCATTCATCGCTGAAGCCGCCGCTGCTCAGCAGCACCGCGCAGTCGAAGGGCTCGTGGTTGAAGTCGACCTTGTCCACATCCATCCAGGCGCTGGTCAGCTGCACCTCCACGTCCGGGTTCTGCAGGCGGAAGCGCGACAGCCGCGCCAGCAACCAGCGCATGGTCAAGGTCGAGGGCGCCTTGAGGCAGAGGATGCTGTCGTCCACCCGCAGCGTGGCGCAGGCACGCTCCAGGGAATCGAAGCCCTCGCGCAGGCCGGGCAGGATCATCCGCGCCGGCTCAGTGAGCTGGAGGCTGCGCCCCTTGCGCTCGAACAGGCGGCAGGCGAAATGCTCCTCCAGGGTGCGGATATGCCGGCTCACCGCGCTCTGCGTGATGGCCAGCTCCTCGGCGGCACGGGTGAAGGAGGCATGGCGCGCCGCGGCTTCGAAGGCACGCAGGGCGTAAAGCGGTGGCAGGCGACGCGTCATGGTTGAGCCCATTCATGAGTCAGAGTCATGGAAGGCATCATTTTTTTCCCTTTGTGGCGCGGATTCAAGCGCTGGAGAATCCACCGTCTCTGGCCCGATGCGTTTTCGGGCCCGCCATGACAAGTGATCCAGACTCATGCCACAGCAGATCCGCTCCGAACTCCTGGCCATCCTCCGCCTCGCCGGCCCGCTGATCGCGGCGCAGCTGGCCAACGTGCTGATGGTGTTCACCGACACGGTGATGATGGGCCTGCTCGGCCCGGCGGAGCTGGCGGCCGGCGGCCTGGGCGCGGCGAGCTATTCATTCGTGTCTATCTTCTGCGTCGGGGTGATCGCCGCCGTGGGCAACCTGGTCGCCATCCGCCACGGCGCCGGGGACATCGCCGGCGCCGCGCGCCTCACCCAGGCCGGCCTGTGGCTGGGCTGGGGCCTGGCCCTGGGCGCGGGGCTGCTGTTGTGGAACCTCGGCCCGCTGCTGACGCTGTTCGGCCAGGAGGCACACAACATCGAAGGCGGCATGCGCTTCCTCTCCACCCTGGTGTTCGCCCTGCCCGGCTACATGAGCTTCATGGCCCTGCGCGGCTTCACCAGCGCCATCGGCCGGCCCGGCCCGGTGATGGCCATCAGCATCGGCGGCGCGCTGGCCAACTTCGCCCTCAACTACATGCTGATCCATGGCTGGTTCGGCCTGCCGTCGCTGGGCCTGGCCGGCATCGGCCTGGTCACCGCCCTGGTGATGAACGTCATGGCGCTGCTGCTGGCCTGGCACGTCACCCGCCACCCGGCCTACGCCGCCTATTCCCTGCGCCAGGGCCTGTTCCAGCCGCGCCTGGACGACCTGCGCGAGCTGCTGCGCCTGGGCCTGCCCATCGGCGGCACCTATGCGGTGGAGTCCGGCCTCTTCGCCTTCGCCGCGCTGTGCATGGGCGCCCTGGGCAGCCTGTCGCTGGCGGCGCACCAGATCGCGATCATGTCGGTGTACGTGGCCTTCATGGTGCCGGTGGGCATCTCCTACGCGGTGACCTTCCGCATCGGCCAGCACTTTGGCGCCGGTCGCCTGGAAGACGCACGCCGCGCCGGGCGCCTGGGCATCGCCGTGGGCGCCGGCTGCATGCTCAGCTTCGCCGCGCTGTTCTGGCTGGCGCCGGAATGGGTGGTGGGCCTGTTCCTCGACCGCACTGCCGGCGAGTACCAGGATGTGGTCGCCCTGGCGGTGAGCCTGCTGGCTATCGCCGCACTGTTCGAGCTGTTCGACGGCATCCAGACCATCGCCATGGGCGCCATCCGCGGCCTCAAGGACGCCAAGACCACCTTCCTCGTCGGCCTCGGCTGCTATTGGCTGGTGGGCGCGCCCGCGGCCTGGCTGCTGGCCTTCCCCCTGGGAATGGGCGCCCAGGGCGTGTGGTGGGGCCTGGCATCGGGCCTGGCCTTCGCCGCAGTAGGGCTGACCCTGGGGTTCGAGTGGAAGACCTTGCGCATGTTGCGCCCGCAGGCACCGCTCGGCGACGCCTGCAAGGCGGGCTGAGCGGGGTGCGCTAGAGGTTGGGCTGGCTGCTGAACAGCGGTTGGCGCACGCCGAATACCAGGAAGCGCGCCAGGTCGGCCAGGGGCAGCGGCTTGCTGATCCAGTAGCCCTGCACCTGGTCACAGCCGAACTGGCGCAGCAGGGCCAGTTGCTCGGCGGTTTCCACCCCTTCGGCCACTACCTCCAGGTTGAGGTTGTGCGCGAGGTTGATCATCGCGCGTACCAACTGGCGGTTCTCGGGGCGATCCTGCATGCCGCCGACGAAGCTCTTGTCGATCTTCAGCAGGGTGATGGGCAGGCTGTTGAGGTGGACGAAGGACGAGAAGCCGGTGCCGAAATCGTCCAGGGAGAAGCGCACGCCGACCTTGCCCAGGGCCTGCATGGTCTGCTGCACCTGTTCGCTGCGGCGCATCACCGCCGTCTCGGTCAGCTCGAACTCCAGCCACTGGGCGTCGACCCCGCGCTCGCTGATGAGGCGGTTCAGGGTCGGCAGCAGCTGGCTGTCCTGGAACTGGCGGAACGACAGGTTCACCGCCATGTGCAGGGCCGGCAGGCCGCGCCCGCGCAGCCATTGCATGTCGCGCAGGGCTCGGGAGATGACCCAGTAGCCGAGGGGAACGATCAGCCCGCTTTCCTCGGCCAGGGGCACGAATTCATTGGGCGACAGCAGGCCACGCTCGGCATGGCGCCAGCGCACCAGAGCCTCGAGGCCGACGATGCGGCCGGTCTCCAGGCACAGGCGCGGCTGGTAGTGCAGCTCCAGCTCGTCGCGGCGCAGGGCACGGCGCAACTCGCTTTCCAGGTCGGCCAGGCTGCGCGCGCTGCGGTTGATACGTTCGTCGAACACATGGAAGGTGCAGCCCTGCACGGCCTTGGCCTGCTGCATGGCGATGTGCGCGTGCCACATCAGCGGGTCGGCACCTTCGTCGGAGCGGGCATGGGCGATGCCCAGGCTGCAGCCGATGAGCAGGCTCTCGCCGTCGACCCAGTAAGGCTCGCCGAGGGCTTCGGCGATGCGTTCGGCGACCTTCTCGGCACGGGACGGGTCGCGGCGGGTATCCAACAGCAGGGCGAACTCGTCGCTGCCCAGGCGGGCCAGCTGGTCGCCGGCAGCCAGTTCGCCCTTGAGCCGCGCCACCACCTGGAGGATCAGGCGGTCGCCGGCCTGGTAGCCGAGGGCGTCGTTGGCGTGGCGGAAATTGTCCAGGTCCAGGTGGCCGAGGGCCAGGCCGCGCCCGGCGAATTCGGCCAGGCGCCCCGCCAGCAGGGTCTGGAAGCCCTGGCGGTTGGCGATGCCGGTGAGCGGGTCCTGCTCGGCGAGGCTTTGCAGGGTGTTCTGCAGGGCGCTGCGCTCGCGCATGTAGCGCAGGCTGCGGCGCAGCACGTCGGGGCCCAGCTGGTCACGCACCAGCCAATCGCAGACGCCGGCCGGCGCTTCATCGGGCTCCTGTTCCAGCAGCAGGATGGTGGGCAGGTGGCAACGGCCGGGGGCCGGCAGCAATTGCGGGGTGCAGAGCAGCAAGCCGCCCTCGCTGTCGTCGAACAGGCTGCTGGCGGCCTCCCAGGAGGGGGCGGTGATCAGGGGTGAAAGGCTGCCCAGCGAGCTGAGCAGCTCGCGTAAGGATTCCGCCCAGCCAGGCGATTCCGCCAGCAGGAGCATGCGCATGGGCTCGGCAAGCGCGGACAAATGACCTCCCCGGGGTCACAAAAACAGTGGGCAATTGGCCCAATTCGCGTCGTGATCGACGTCGTTCTTTTAGGTGTGCTCTTGAGGCGACTTGGCGAACTTTGCGCCAAATGTGAACAGCCATCAACAGTGTGTGTCGGAACAATCGTACTTGATGGTTCGAAATAGCCAAGCGCCAAGCTTCACCAAAGGGCGCTACGTCACACTGTTCGGCGCGCATCGGCAGATCGGGGCCGGCCTGTTAGAATGCGCGGCCATTCCCCCGCGAAAAATCGACCCGCATGTCCCGACTCAATCCCCGGCAGCAGGAAGCCGTGAACTATGTCGGCGGCCCGCTCCTGGTGCTCGCCGGTGCCGGCTCCGGCAAGACCAGCGTGATCACCCGCAAGATCGCCTACCTCGTCCAGCAGTGCGGCGTCCGCGCGCAATACATCGTCGCCGTGACCTTCACCAACAAGGCCGCCCGCGAGATGAAGGCCCGCGTCGGCACCCTGCTGCACGGCGCCGAAGGTCGTGGGCTGACGGTGTCCACCTTCCACAACCTGGGCTTGAACATCATCCGCAAGGAACATGCGCGGCTGGGCTACAAGCCGGGCTTCTCGATCTTCGACGAGACGGACATCAAGGCGCTGCTGACGGACATCATGCAGAAGGAGTACGCCGGGGACGATGGCGCCGATGAGGTGAAAAACTACATCGGCTCCTGGAAGAACGACCTGATCCTGCCCGAGGAGGCGCTGGCCAACGCGCGCAACCCCAAGGAGCAGACGGCAGCGGTGGTCTACCTGCACTACCAGCGCACCCTCAAGGCCTACAACGCGGTCGACTTCGACGACCTGATCCTGCTGCCGGTGAAGCTGTTCCAGGAAAACCCGGACATCCTCGAAAAATGGCAGCAGCGCGTGCGCTACATGCTGGTGGATGAATACCAGGACACCAACGCCAGCCAGTACCTGCTGGTGAAGATGCTGGTGCAGCACCGCGCGCAGTTCACAGTGGTGGGCGACGACGACCAGTCGATCTACGCCTGGCGGGGTGCGCGGCCGGAGAACCTGATGCAGCTGAAGGAGGACTTCCCCTCGCTGAAGGTGGTGATGCTGGAGCAGAACTACCGCTCCACCAGCCGCATCCTCAAGTGCGCCAACGTGCTGATCGCCAACAACCCCCACGTGTTCGAGAAGCAACTGTGGAGCGAGATGGGCGTCGGTGACCCGATCCGGGTGATCCGCTGCCGCAACGAGGACGCCGAGGCCGAGCGCATTGCCATGGAGATCCTCACGCTGCACCTGAAGACCGAGCGGCCCTACAGCCAGTTCGCCATCCTCTACCGCGGCAACCACCAGGCCAAGCTGATGGAGCTGAAGCTGCAGCACCACCAGGTCCCCTATCGGTTGTCGGGCGGCACCAGCTTCTTCGGCCGCCAGGAAGTGAAGGACCTGATGTCCTACTTCCGCCTGCTGGTGAACCCGGACGACGACAACGCCTTCCTCCGGGTGATCAACGTGCCGCGCCGCGAGATCGGCTCCACCACCCTGGAAAAGCTCGGCAACTACGCCACCGAGCACAAGATTTCGATGTACGCCGCCGCCGACGAGATCGGCCTCGGCGAGCACCTGGACAGCCGCTACACCGAGCGCCTGCAGCGCTTCAAGCGCTTCATGGACAAGGTCCGCCAGGACTGCGCGCAGACCGACCCCATCGCCGCCCTGCGCAGCATGGTGATGGACATCGACTACGAGAACTGGATCCGCCAGAACGCCTCCAGCGACAAGGTCGCCGAGTTCCGCATGGGCAACGTCTGGTTCCTCATCGACGCCCTGAAGAACACCCTGGAGCGCGACGAAGAAGGCGAGATGACCATCGAGGAAGCCATCGCCAAGCTGGTGCTGCGCGACATGCTCGAGCGCCAGCAGGAAGAGGAAGAGGGCGCCGATGGCGTGCAGATGATGACCCTGCACGCGTCCAAGGGCCTGGAATTCCCCTACGTGTTCATCATGGGCGTTGAGGAAGACATCCTGCCGCACCGCTCCAGCATCGAGGCCGACACCATCGAGGAGGAGCGCCGGCTGGCCTATGTCGGCATCACCCGTGCCCGGCAGAACCTGGCCATGACCTTCGCTGCCAAGCGCAAGCAGTACGGCGAGATCATCGACTGCTCGCCGAGCCGCTTCCTCGACGAACTGCCCCAGGAAGACCTGCAATGGGAAGGCTTGGAGGACACCCCGGTGGAGGTCAAGGCGGTGCGCGGCAACACGGCGCTGGCGGACATCCGCGCCATGCTCAAGAAGCCCTGAGGCCGCCGGCCAATGGGCAACCGGGGGCCGTGGCGCGACCTGTCAGAAGGGCATCGCGCGAAGCCCCCGCGCCAAGGTAGAATGCCGCGCTTCATCAGCGACAGCAGCTTCGCAGGAAGCCCCTCCCGTGAACATTCTCAAAGAAAAGATCCTCTCCGAAGGCATCGTGCTTTCCGACCAGGTGCTGAAGGTAGACGCCTTCCTCAATCACCAGATCGACCCGCAGCTCATGAAGCACATCGGCCATGAATTCGCCGAACGCTTCCGTGGCCAGGGCATCACCAAGATCGTCACCATCGAAGCCTCGGGCATCGCCCCGGCGGTGATGGCCGGCCTTGAGCTGGGCATCCCGGTGATCTTCGCCCGCAAGTTCCAGTCGCTGACGCTGAAGAACGACCTGCTGATCTCCAAGGTGTTCTCCTTCACCAAGCAGACCGAGAGCACCATCGCCATCTCCGCCAAGCACCTGACGGCATCCGACCACGTGCTGGTGATCGATGACTTCCTCGCCAACGGCCACGCCGCCAAGGCCCTGATCGACCTGATCGGCCAGGCAGGCGCGAGCATCGCCGGCATGGGCATCGTCATCGAGAAGTCGTTCCAGGAAGGCCGCACCCTGCTGGAAAGCGAAGGCTACCGGGTCGAGTCCCTGGCGCGGGTCCAATCCCTGGCCAACGGCACCGTGACCTTCATCGATTGAGTGCCCGGCGCTGCGACAATAAGCCGCAGCAGCCAGACACGAAAAAGCCGCCCGAGGGCGGCTTTTTCGTTGATGCCGGGTCCCTGTTACAGGCCGGACATCTTCTTGATGGCGCCTTTCAGCTCATCATCGGTGCAGTCGGCGCAGGTGCCTTTAGGCGGCATTGCGTTGATACCGGTGATGGCCTTGGCCAGGATGCCGTCGAGGCCGCCCTGGTGGTCGGCACGCTCTTTCCAGGCGGCGGTGTCGCCGATCTTCGGAGCGCCGAGAACGCCGGCGGTGTGGCAGGCGCCACAGTGCTTGGCGATGATGTCGTCCGGCGTCTTGGCGCCGCCGCCTGCGGAGGCTGCTACAGCTTCCACACCCTTGCACTCCTGGCCCTGGACACAGACTTCGCCTACCGGCTTGATACGCTCGGCGATGGCGTCATCGGTCGCGGCCTGGGCGCTAACAGCCCAAAGGGCCAATACGGCAACATGCGCTGCCAGCATCTTATTTATCAGGTTCACCCTTACACCCTCATCCTGGCTAGTGACGCCCGCGGCCACGGTTTCGCGGGCGGGCGCCAGTATAACGGTTAGCCCGCCATGCTGAAACAACCCTACTTGTCGCACGACTAAAGCATGAGCGCCTTGCGACCAGAGGCTGATCAGCCCGATACCTTCGCCCTCTCGACCGCACGCACATAGGTGCCGAAGACGTGGTCCCAGAGCGGCGAGGAAACCCCGAAGTTCTTCTCCACGCCCTTCTGGTGGTGCAGGTCATGGTTGAACACCAGCCCAGGGATGAAACGGTAGAACCAATGCCCGGGGCGGTGCATCACGTAGTGCAGCGAGATATAGAGAAAGTAGCCGGCAACCAGCCCGGCGAACAGCGAAGCCAGACCCAGGTAGGCACACAACGGCAGCAGCAGCGCATAGACCGCACTGGTCTTCCAGCTGGAGATGCCGATGAACGCCAGCACGTCGAGATGGTGGGTCCAGTGTTCACGGCGATACAGCGAGTGGAACAGGAAGCGATGCACCCCGTACTCGATGAGCGACCAGAGCAGCAGGCCGGCCAGCAGTTGCCAGGGCAGGATCGGGCCGACGAACAGGGCGATGAGGATGAATAGCGGAGCGGTGAAGAAGTCCAGGTAATAGGCGAGCGAGGACATCAACCATTTGTTCGAGGCAGCCACGGGACCTTCCTTGTCATGCGCCGTTGCGCTGGGCACGGCCTTGAGTGGATGAGCACGCCGCCTTTGCGGCGATGCGTGCGCAAACCTAGCATGCCGGCGCCGGTCCGATGACCGGCTCGGGTGAAGACCGCGCAGTGGCTCACGAAGCCACGCGCCGGAGGCTGGAACGGACTAGAAGTTGGCCGGCGTGGTCGCGCTGATCAGGCGGGCCGGAACGTCGAAGGGATTGCTGAAACGGTGCGGCTTGCTGCTTTCGAAGTAGTAGCTGTCGCCCGGTTCGAGGATGAACAGCTCGTTGCCGACGGTGAGCTCGAGACGGCCCTCCACCAGCATCCCGGCCTCTTCGCCCTCATGGGCGTACATCTCGTCACCGGTGTTGGTGCCCGGCGGGTAGGTTTCGTCGAGGAAGGCGATCGCGCGGCTCGGATGGGCCTTGCCCACCAGCTTCATGGTGATCGCACCACTGCAGATATCGGTAAGTTCGGAAGCCCGGTAGACCACCTGGGTCTGGTTGTCCTGTTCCAGATCGAGGGAAAAGAATTCCACCAGCGACATGGGGATGCCCCCGAGCACCTTCTTCAGCGAACTGATGGAGGGGCTGACGCTGTTCTTTTCGATCATGGAAATCGTGCTGTTTGTTACGCCTGCACGTTTGGCGAGTTCACGCTGGGAGAGGCCTTTGAGCTTGCGGATGGATTGCAGTCGAACACCGACGTCCAATGGTGGGATCCTCCTTGGGATTCTTGTTGAGGGGGGTGGTCACGGTGGCCGTATGATGCGGCCAGCGTTCAGTATTTACAACACTTCGGCCGTAAATCCTGCGCAAACTTTCACCACCCCGGAAAACCCCGAGGAAAATCAATTATTTGAACCATCATCAGCTGCGTAGATGGCTCTTTCAGAGCCGCTTCAGCGGTAGATCAACGGCACCCGGCGCAGGTTGCAGAAGATCTGGTAGGGAATGGTTCCGGCCTGGATGGCGACATCGCTGGCCAGGACCTGACCACCCCAGAACTCGACCCGGCTGCCGAGCCCGGCCTGGGGCAGGTCGGTGAGGTCGACGGTGAGCATGTCCATGGACACCCGGCCGATCAGCCGCGACATCTGCCCGTCGATGGCCACCGGGGTGCCGGTGGGTGCATGCCGGGGATAGCCGTCGGCATAACCCATGGCGACCACGCCGACGCGGGTCGGGCGCTCGGTGATGAAGCGCGCGCCGTAGCCGACCGGCTGGCCGGCGGGCAGTTCGCGCACGCTGATGACCTTGGACTCCAGGGTCATCACCGGCTTCAGGCGCGAGGCCAGCTCATGGGCCTGCTCGAAGGGCGTTGCGCCGTAGAGCATGATGCCGGGGCGCACCCAGTCACTCGGCACCTGCGGCCAGCCGAGCACGGCGGGCGAGTTGCGCAGGCTGATCTCGGCGGCAAGGCCGGCGCGGGCCTGCTCGAAGACCGCCACCTGTTCGGCGGCGCTGTCGCTGTCCAGTTCGTCGGCACGGGCGAAGTGGCTCATGAGCACGATCTTGCCGACCTTGCCGCTGGCCATCAGGCGCTGGTAACCGTCGCGGTATTCCGCCGGGTGCAGGCCCACGCGGTGCATGCCCGAGTCCATCTTCAGCCACACCGTCAGGGGGCGGCTTAGGCTGGCGCGCTCGATGGCCTCGAGTTGCCAGGTGGAATGCACCACGCACCAGAGGTCGTAGCGCTCGATCAGCGACAGCTCATCGGCTTCGAAGAAACCCTCCAGCAGCAGGATGGGGCCGACGATGCCGGCATCGCGCAGCTCCAGTGCTTCCTCTATGCAGGCCACGGCGAAACCGTCGGCTTCCGCCTGCAACGCCTGGGCGCACCGCACCGCGCCATGCCCGTAGGCATCCGCCTTGACCACGGCCAGTGCCTTGGCACCGGTGGTTTCGCGGGCGAGACGGTAGTTGTGGCGCAGCGCTTCGAGGTCGATCAGGGCACGGGCGGGACGCATGGCAAAGGCTTCTTCTGGTTATATGAAAAACCCGGCGCGGACGCCGGGCAGAGCAAGGGTTCAGGGCAAGGCGGCAACCACGGTCATTTCCACCAGCACCTCGGGCGAGTACATCTTCGCCTCAACGCAGGCACGGGCCGGGGCGGCGCCCTTGGCGACCCAGGCGTCCCACACGGCGTTCATGCCGGCGTAGTCCGCGTCGATGTCATTCAGGTAGATGGTCACCGAGAGGATGCGGCTCTTGTCGGTGCCGGCTTCGGCGAGCATGCGGTCGACGGCATCCAGGGTTTCGCGGGTCTGGCGCTCGATGCCCGGGTTCAGCCCTTCATCCAGCTGGCCCGCCAGGTAGACAGTGCCGTTGTGGATGACGATCTCGCTGTAGCGGGCTTCAGTGCGCAGGCGCTGTAGTGACATGTTTCTGGCTCTCCTTGGTGTTGCCATAACGGAAGATATCCAGGCCTTCGGCGCTGATCTGCGGACGCTTGCGCGCCATCAGGTCGGCGAGCAGGCGGCCGGAACCGCAGGCCATGGTCCAGCCAAGGGTACCGTGTCCGGTATTCAGGAACAGGTTGCGGAACGGGGTCGCGCCCACGATCGGCGTGCCGTCCGGGGTCGCCGGGCGCAGGCCGGTCCAGAACTCGGCGCGAGTCAGGTCGCCGCCCTGGGGGTAGAGGTCGGCGGTGATCATTTCCAGGGTTTCGCGGCGACGCGGGTTAAGCGACAGGTCGAAACCGGCGATCTCGGCCATGCCGCCCACGCGGATGCGGTCGTCGAAGCGGGTGATGGCGACCTTGTAGGTCTCGTCGAGGATGGTCGAGGCGGGCGCCATGTCCGGGTTGGTGATGGGCACGGTCAACGAGTAACCCTTGAGCGGGTACACCGGCGCCTTGATGCCCAGCGGTTTGAGCAGCTGCGGGCTGTAGCTGCCGAGGGCCAGCACGTAGCGGTCGGCGGTCTCCAGCTTGCCGTCGATCCACACGCCGTTGATGCGATCACCGGCGAAGTCCAGGCGCTGGATGTCCTGGCCGAAGCGGAATTCCACGCCCAGGCCACGGGCCATCTCGGCGAGGCGGGTGGTGAACATCTGGCAGTCGCCGGTCTGGTCGTTGGGCAGGCGCAGGGCGCCGGCCAGCTTTTCGGTGACCTTGGCCAGGGCCGGCTCGGCACGGGCGATGCCGGCACGGTCGAGCACTTCATAGGGCACGCCGGAGCTTTTCAGCACGGCGATGTCCTTGGCGGCGGCGTCGAGCTGGGCCTGGGTGCGGAACAGTTGGGTGGTGCCGAGCTGGCGGCCTTCATAGGCGATGCCGGTTTCGGCACGGAGTTCGTCGAGGCAGTCGCGGCTGTACTCGGACAGGCGCACCATGCGCTCCTTGTTCACGGCATAGCGCGAAGCGGTGCAGTTGCGCAGCATCTGCGCCATCCACAGGTACTGGCCGATGTCGCCAGTGGCCTTGATGGCCAAGGGCGCGTGCTTCTGCAGCAGCCACTTGATGGCCTTCAGCGGCACGCCGGGAGCGGCCCAGGGCGAGGCATAGCCGGGGGAGACCTGGCCGGCGTTGGCGAAGGAGGTTTCCATGGCGACGGCGCTCTGCCGATCGACCACCACGACTTCGAAGCCTTCCCGGGCCAGATAGTAGGCACTCGCCGTACCGATCACACCGCTGCCCAGCACCATCACTCGCATGTCTGCCTCCAGCGCAAACGGGGGTAACCGCTGCGTTTGTTATTTTGAGCGTAGATGCCGCGCAGTATATGAAGAGCGCCCCAGTGATATTCACTATATAGCCAGCTATATTTGGCGATAATTCTTGGCCAATACGGCTTTTGCGGAGGGGCATCCACCATGCGTACCCAGCATCAATCGCGTCGTGAGTTAGACAAGATAGACCGGAATATTTTACGAATTCTCCAGGAGGACGGACGTATCTCCTTCACCGAGCTGGGCGAACGGGTCGGCCTCTCCACCACTCCCTGCACCGAACGCGTACGTCGCCTGGAGCGCGAGGGGATCATCATGGGCTACAACGCCCGGCTGAACCCGCAGCACCTCAAGGCGAGTCTGCTGGTGTTCGTCGAGATCAGCCTGGACTACAAGTCCGGCGATACCTTCGAGGACTTCCGCCGCGCCGTGCTGAAGCTGCCCCATGTACTCGAATGCCACCTGGTTTCCGGCGATTTCGACTACCTGGTTAAGGCGCGGATCAACGAAATGGCCTCCTACCGCAAGCTGCTCGGCGACATCCTGTTGAAGCTGCCGCACGTGCGCGAGTCGAAGTCCTACATCGTGATGGAAGAGGTCAAGGAATCCCTCAACCTGCCCATTCCCGAGTGAAGCCGGGGGCGCCGACGCCCCTGCCGATAGTTGCCTGCGAGGCACAGGGATTTTTCCTGGACGCCCCTTGGCGGTTGGCGTGCTTCGTGCTTATCCTCCGTCAAATTTTCCAAACATAATAATCAGGATTCCGCACATGAACGCCCGCGTTCGCCATCCGGTCCACAGCGACCAGCACGCCCCCTCCTACTACGCCGCGACCGCCAACCGTCGTATCGAACATCCGCCGCTGGCGGGCGAGGAGGTGGCCGACGTCTGCGTCGTCGGCGGTGGCTTCTCCGGGCTGAACACGGCCATCGAACTGGCCAAGCGTGGCTTCTCGGTGGTGCTGCTGGAGGCGCACAAGGTGGGCTGGGGTGCCAGCGGGCGCAACGGCGGCCAGCTGATCCGCGGCGTCGGCCACGATGTCGAGCACTTCGAATCGGTGGTGGGCAAGGACGGCGTCCGCGCCCTCAAGCTGATGGGCCTGGAGGCGGTGGAGCTGGTGCGCCAGCGGGTGGAAGAGTTCGCCATCGACTGCGACCTGACCTGGGGCTATTGCGACCTGGCCAACACCGCCCGTGACCTCGCCGGCTTCGCCGAAGACCTGGAAGACCTGAAGAGCCTCGGCTACCGCCATGAAATGCGCCTGCTGCAACCGGGCGAGATGCGCAGCGTGGTGGGCTCCGATCGCTACGCCGGCGGCCTGATCGACATGGGTTCCGGCCACCTGCACCCGCTCAACCTGGCCCTGGGCGAAGCCGCCGCCGCCAGCTCGCTGGGCGTGCGCATCTTCGAGCACTCGGCGGTACTGCGCATCGATTACGGCCCGGAAGTGAAGGTGCACACCGCCCAGGGCCAGGTCCGCGCGAAGACCCTGGTGCTCGGCTGCAACGCCTACCTCAACGACCTCAACCCCACACTCGGCGGCAAGGTGCTGCCGGCGGGCAGCTACGTCATCGCCACCGAGCAACTGCCCGAGGCACTCACCCGGCAGTTGCTGCCGCAGAACATGGCGGTGTGCGACCAGCGCGTGGCCCTGGACTACTACCGTCTTTCCGCCGACAACCGCCTGCTGTTCGGCGGCGCCTGCCACTATTCCGGCCGCGACCCCGCGGACATCGCCGCCTATATGCGGCCGAAGATGCTGGACGTCTTCCCCCAGCTGGCCGATGTGCGCATCGACTACCAGTGGGGCGGGATGATCGGTATCGGTGCCAACCGCCTGCCGCAGATCGGCCGCCTGCCGGACCAGCCCAACGTCTACTTCGCCCAGGCCTACTCGGGCCACGGGGTCAACGCCACCCACCTGGCGGGCAAGCTGCTGGCCGAAGCCATCAGCGGCGAGCAGAGCAACGGTTTCGACGTGTTCGCCAAGGTGCCGCACATCACCTTCCCCGGCGGCAAGCTGCTGCGCTCACCCTTGCTGGCTCTCGGCATGCTCTGGTACCGGATCAAGGAAAACGTCGGCAACAGCCTGGCGAAATGACCCTCGCCCCGCGCCACACGCGGGCTGCCTGAATCTTCCGGCTGCGCTGGCGTCTGAGCTCAAGGACCCGGCGAGTCGGAGGCCGACGTGCGCATTCCCCTGCTATTCATCTGCCTGCTGGCCGCACTCGGCGGCTGCGCCAGCCCGCCCCCGGCCCCCCCGAGCCAGGCGATCGCCGTTGCAGCGTCGCCCTTCGGCCAGCGCCTGCAGGCACTGGCGGCCGCGCACCCGGGGCAATCCGGCTTCCGCCTGCTGCCCGCCAGCAACGAGGCGTACAGCGCCCGCGCCGAGCTGATCCGCTCGGCCCGCAGCAGCCTCGACCTGCAGTACTACATCGTCCATGACGGCCTCTCCACCCGTGCCCTGTTCGACGAACTGCTACGCGCCGCCGACCGCGGCGTGCGTGTGCGCCTGCTGCTCGACGACACCAGCAGCGACGGCCGCGACGCCAGCATCGCGCTGCTGACCGCACACCCGAATATCCAGGTGCGGCTGTTCAACCCCCTGCACCTCGGCCGCGTCACCGGCGTCACGCGGACCCTCGGCAGGGCGCTGGACCTGGGCCAGCAGCACCGGCGCATGCACAACAAGCTGTGGCTGGCCGACAACGCGGCGGCCATCGTCGGCGGGCGCAACCTGGGGGATGAATACTTCGACGCCGAGCCCAGCCTCCACTTCACCGACATCGACCTGCTGGCCATCGGCCCGGTGGCGGAACAGCTGGGGCAGAGCTTCGACCAGTACTGGAACAGCGCGCTGAGCAAGCCCATCCAGCAGTTCCTCTGGCGCCAGCCGCAACGCCAGGAGCTGGACGAGGCGCGCCAGCGCCTGCGGGGCTACCTGGCCGAAGCGCGAGTACAGCAGAAGACCCTGTACGACCGGCTGCATACCTACCGCGACGACCCGCGACTCGACCTCTGGCTGCGCGAACTGATCTGGGCACCGGCCAGCGCCCTGTGGGACGCGCCGAGCAAGGTCCTGGCCAGTGGCACACCCGACCCGCACTTGCTCCTGGCCAACCAGTTGCAGCCGGTGCTGGCCGGGGTGAAGCAGGACCTGGTGCTGATCTCGGCCTACTTCGTGCCCGCCCGGGAGGGCATGGACTACCTCGTCGGCAAGGCCGACGCCGGCGTCGACATCCGCCTGCTGACCAACGCCCTGGAGGCCACCGACGTGCCCGCCGTGCATGGCGGCTACGCGCCCTATCGCCAGCGGCTGCTGGAGCATGGCGTCCGCTTGTTCGAGCTGCGTCGCCAGGCCGGGGATGGCGCCGGCAGCGGCGAGTACAGTTTCAGCGGCTCTTCCAACTCCAGCCTGCACAGCAAGGCGATGATCCTCGACCAGCGCCACGCCTTCATCGGCTCCTTCAACTTCGACCCGCGCTCGGTGCTGTGGAACACCGAGGTCGGTGTGCTGATCGACAGCCCGGAACTGAGCGCACACCTGCGCCGCCTGGCCCTGGAGGGCATGAGCCCCGGGCGCAGCTACCAGGTGCGCCTGCAGCCGGACGGCGGCATGGAGTGGATGACGGAGGAGGGCGGCCGCCAGCAGGTACTGCGGCAGGAGCCGGGTAGCCTGTGGCGGCATTTCAATGCCTGGTTCGCCGAGCGCGTGGGCCTGGAGCGGATGCTCTGACTCAGGGGTTTCCGGTCACGGCCGGCTCGCCACCCTCGTCGTCGAACAGCTCGCGGGTCCAGGCCAGCCAGACGAAGCCGGCTGCGCCGATGGCCATCATCAACGGCAGTGCATGGCCGCTGATCCACTGGCTGGCGGCACCGGTGACCAGCGGGCCGATCAGGCAGCCGATGCCCCAGAGCTGGGCGACATGGGCGTTGGCACGCACCAATTCGTCATCCCGGTAGCGCTCGCCGATAAGAATAAGCGCCAGGGTGAAGAGCCCGCCCGCGCTGGCACCGAATATCACCCAGATCGGCCAGATCAGCGGCGTGTGTAGGAACAGGGGAATACTCAGGCTGGACAGCAGCAGGGCCAGCCCGCAGCCGCGGAACAGCGTACGTCGCGACATGTGGTCCGCCAGCAGGCCGATGGGCAGCTGCAAGGCGGCATCGCCGACCACCACCACGCTGGCCATCAGCAACGCCACTTCCTGGTTGAAGCCCTGGCGCAGGCCGTAGATGGGCAGCAGGGTCAGCATCATCGCCTCGAAGGCGGCGAACAGCACCACCGCCCAGGCGATGGTCGGCAACCGTGCACAGAAGGTCAGCAGGCCGCGCCCCGAGGCGCTGTGGGCGTCCACGCTGGGCGCGCCGGTGCGCCCCAGCAGCAACAACGAGCCGCCTACCAGCAGGCCGGTACCGGTCCAGAAGCCGAGGTCGTTGCCGGTACCCAGCACGCTGAGCAGCAGCGGCCCGGACAGCTGGCTCAGGGCGTAGCCGGTGCCGTACAACGCCACCAGGCGCCCGCGCCACTTTTCCACGGCCAACTGGTTGATCCAGCTCTCGCCGAGGATGAATACCACCGTCAGCGCCACGCCAATGAACAGGCGCAGGGCCAGCCAGATGGGGTAGCTCTGCACCAGCGCCAGCATCGCCACCGAGACGGCGCTGACCAGCAGGCACAGCTGCATCAGGGGAGTGGTGCCGAAGCGCGCGGCGAGGCGCCCTGCCAGGGAAGCGCCGAGCAGCACGCCCACCGCCGGGGTGCCGGCCATCACACCGATGGCGAAGGCGTCATAGCCCCAGCTTTCCAGGCGCAACGAGACCAGGGGCATGGTCACGCCCAGCGCGAGCCCGATGCTGATCACCGCGCCGCAGACGGCGAAGTAGGTCCCCCAACGCATGGCGGTGTCCTCCGTTCCATGGGCCAGCATCCCGGGGGATTCTGGCAGGCAGAAAAGCAAAAGCGGCCGGGCTCCTGTGAAGGAAACCCGGCCGCAGGTGTGGCTCCAGGGGAGCCGGCCTCCCGAAGGAAGGCGGACCTTGTCAGGCGGTCATGCCGCCCTTTTTCAGAGCTTGATCCAGGTGGATTTCAGCTCGGTGTACTTGTCGAACGCGTGCAGCGACTTGTCGCGGCCGTTGCCCGACTGCTTGAAGCCGCCGAAGGGCGCGGTCATGTCGCCACCGTCGTACTGGTTGACCCAGACGCTGCCGGCGCGCAGCGCCTTGGCGGTCAGGTGGGCCTTGGACAGGTTGCTGGTCCAGACCGCAGCGGCCAGGCCGTAGACGGTGTCGTTGGCGATGGCGATGGCATCCGTCACGTCGTCGAAGGCGATGACCGAAAGCACCGGGCCGAAGATCTCTTCCTTGGCGATGCGCATGGCGTTGTCCACGCCGTCGAAGATGGTCGGCTCGACGTAGGTGCCGCCGGTCTCTTCCATCACGCGCTTGCCGCCGGCCACCAGCTTGGCGCCGTCGTCATGGCCGGCCTGGATGTAGGACAGCACGTTGTTCATCTGGGTGGTGTCGACCAGCGCACCGACGTTGGTTTCCGGGTCAAGCGGGTTGCCCGGCTTCCAGGTCTTGATCGCCGCGACCACCATGGGCACGAATTTGTCCTTGATCGAACGCTCCACCAGCAGGCGCGAGCCAGCGGTGCAGACCTCGCCCTGGTTGAAGGCGATGGCGCCCGCGGCGGCGTCGGCGGCGGCCTGCAGATCAGGCGCGTCGGCGAAGACGATGTTCGGGCTCTTGCCGCCGGCTTCCAGCCAGACGCGCTTCATGTTGGATTCGCCGGCATAGATCATCAGTTGCTTGGCGATCTTGGTGGAGCCGGTGAACACCAGGGTGTCGACGTCCATGTGCAGGGCCAGGGCCTTGCCCACGGTGTGGCCGAAACCCGGCAGCACGTTGAACACGCCGGCGGGGATGCCGGCCTCGATGGCCAGCTGGGCGATGCGGATAGCGGTCAGCGGCGACTTCTCGGACGGCTTGAGCACCACCGAGTTGCCGGTGGACAGCGCCGGGCCGAGCTTCCAGCAGGTCATCAACAGAGGGAAGTTCCAGGGCACGATGGCGGCGACCACGCCCACCGGCTCGCGGGTCACCAGGCCCAGTTCGTTGTGCGGGGTGGCCGCGACTTCGTCGTAGATCTTGTCGATGGCCTCGCCGCTCCAGCGGATGGCGCGGGAAGCGCTGGAGACGTCGATGTTCAGCGAGTCGCTGATCGGCTTGCCCATGTCCAGGGTTTCCAGTAGCGCCAGCTCTTCGCCATGTGCGTCGATCAGGTCGGCGAAGCGGATCATCACTTCCTTGCGCGCGGTGGGCGCGAGGCGCGACCAGACACCGGACTCGAAGACGGCGCGGGCATCCTTCACCGCCAGCTCGGCATCGGCCAGGTCACAGCTGGCGACCTGACCCAGCACGCGCCCATCCACCGGGCTGATGCAGTCGAAGGTCGCGCCGGAAACGGCGTGGGTGTACTCGCCATGGACGAAGGCACGGGTTTCGATCTGCAGGGACTTGGCGCGCTGTTCCCAGTCGGCACGAGTCAGGGTGGTCATGGGGCATTCCTCTTATTAGTAGAAAAGTGCCGGATCCTGGCTCCGGCACTGTCAAGAATTCTGCAAGGCCAGCATGCGGCCGAACCTGATCGCAACCCTAAACCAGAGGGCCCTGGGTTTTCAATATTTTTGACAAAATTCCAGCAAAAGCCCTTGTCATGTTCGTTTTATTAAACATAGACTGCGGATCGGATCGCCCGGGCGTTTTCCCTCCCTCCCACGGGCATAGGGGAAGCCGCCGACAACCGGGCAGAATAAAAAACAGGTCCGCCGGGCGCGGACCACCCGCCAGCTGCAACGGAACCGCCATGAACATCGAATCCATCGTCGACTTCGCCAACAGCCCAGCCGCCGCCGAGCGCTACCGCCCAGCCCCCGAGAAAGTCCTCAAGGGCGACCCGGAGCAGAGCGTGCGCAACCACTACGGCAGCCCCTGCGGGCAGTTCAACGTGGGCATCTGGGAAGGCGCAGTCGGCCACTGGACCGTCAGCTACACCGAACACGAATACTGCGAGATCCTCCAGGGCGTTTCCGTCCTGCGTGACGCCGACGGCAACGCCAAGACCGTTCGCGCCGGCGATCGCTTCGTCATTCCCGCCGGCTTCTCCGGCACCTGGGAAGTGCTCGAGGCCTGCCGCAAGGTCTACGTGATCTTCGAACAGAGCAAATGATCCACCGCTTCACCTCCAGAAGCTCGTAATCCCCTTGAGCCCGCGAAAGCGGGCTTTTTTATGGGCGCGGGAAAGGCCGGACGACAAATCGCGGGCATGAAAAAGCCCGCCATGTAGGCGGGCTTCTTCGACAAGGGCCGGATCAATTACTTGATCTTGGCTTCCTTGTAGATCACGTGCTTACGCACGACCGGATCGAATTTCTTGATTTCGATCTTGTCGGGAGTAGTGCGCTTGTTCTTGTCGGTGGTGTAGAAGTGGCCGGTACCGGCGCTGGACACCAAACGGATCAGTTCACGCATGATTAGCTCCTTATACCTTCTCGCCGCGAGCACGCAGCTCGGACAGGACTACGTCGATACCACGCTTGTCGATGATGCGCATGCCCTTGGCGGAAACGCGCAGACGCACGAAGCGCTTCTCGGACTCGACCCAGAAGCGGTGGTGCTGCAGGTTCGGCAGGAAACGACGACGGGTTTTGTTGTTAGCGTGGGAAACGTTGTTCCCGGTAACCGGACCCTTACCGGTTACTTGACAGACTCTAGACATGCCTCAGCCCTCTAAACCTCATGCCCAACCCGGCATGGGTTGGCCGCTTGAACTCTCACTTGTGGGCGTTTTAGCGCCCGTCTCGTCAGGGTCTTACCGGCCACACACAGACTGCGAAAGACCGGGCCCCTAGAAAAGAGCGCTGCTTTATATCAGAAACCCCCTAGTGCAGCAAGGACTGCACCACTTTTGCCGAAAGCGGTGCCCAACCGCGAGGGCCTGCAACCGCAGCGACGCGGGCTGCGCAGAAAATAACCGCTCGTCGCCAGAAGCGCATTGCCCCGCTCCTGGCCATGGTCTAGCGTAGGGCCTCCGCCCGCCGCCACCGGCCAGGGCCACCGCAAATGGAGCCTGCCCATGCGATTCGCCGCCCTTCCCCTGCTGCTCGCCCCGCTGTTCGCCCAGGCGGCCAGCCTGAGCGTCTGCACCGAGGCCAGCCCCGAAGGCTTCGACGTGGTGCAGTACAACTCGCTGACCACCACCAACGCATCCGCCGATGTGCTGATGAACCGCCTGGTGGAGTTCGATGCCCAGCGTGGCGAGCTGGTGCCCGGGCTGGCGCAGAGCTGGGAGGTCTCCCCCGGCGGCCTGGCCTACACCTTCACCCTGCGCCCCGGTGTACGCTTCCACACCACCGAGTACTTCAAGCCCGGCCGCGAGCTGGATGTCGATGACGTGCTGTTCAGCTTCCAGCGCATGCTCGATGCGGCCAACCCCTGGCACAAGGTCGCCCAGAGCGGCTTCCCCCACGCCCAGTCGATGCAGCTGCCGCAACTGATCAAGTCCATCGACAAGGTCGCGCCACTGCAGGTGCGCTTCACCCTGAACAAGCCCGACGCCACCTTCCTCGCCACCCTGAGCATGGGCTTCGCCTCCATCTATTCGGCCGAATACGCCGAGCAACTGATGAAGGCCGGCACGCCGGAGAAGCTCAACGCCCAGCCGATCGGCACCGGCCCCTTCGTCTTCAAGCGCTTCCAGAAGGACGCCGTGGTGCGCTATAGCGCCAACCCGGACTATTTCGCCGGCAAGCCGGCGGTGGACGGCCTGATCTTCGCCATCACCCCGGACGCCAATGTGCGCCTGCAGAAGCTGCGCCGCGGTGAATGCCAGATCGCCCTGTCGCCCAAGCCGCTGGATGTCCAGGCCGCAAGCAAGGACGCCGCGCTCAAGGTGGTGCAGACACCGGCCTTCATGACCGCCTTCATCGGCATCAACAGCCAGCACCCGCCGCTGGACCAGGCCAAGGTGCGCCAGGCCATCAACCTGGCCTTCGACAAGCCGAGCTACCTCAAGGCCGTGTTCGAAGGCAGCGCGAGCGCCGCCAACGGCCCCTATCCGCCCAACACCTGGAGCTATGCCAAGGACCTGCCCGGCTACGCCCATGACCCGGAGAAGGCCCGCGCGCTGCTGGCCGAGGCCGGTTTCAAGGATGGCTTCAAGACCACGATCTGGACCCGTCCTTCCGGCAGCCTGCTGAACCCCAACCCCAGCCTCGGCGCCCAGTTGCTGCAGGCGGACCTGGGCAAGGTGGGCATCCAGGCCGAAATCCGCGTGATCGAATGGGGCGAGCTGATCCGCCGCGCCAAGGCCGGCGAGCATGATCTGCTGTTCATGGGCTGGGCCGGCGACAACGGCGACCCGGACAACTTCCTCACCCCGCAGTTTTCCTGCGCCTCGGTGCAATCGGGGCTCAACTTCGCACGCTATTGCGACGCCGAACTGGACAAGCTGATCAGCGACGGCAAGGGCCTCGCTGACCAGGCCGAACGCACGGCCCTCTATATAAAGGCGCAGCGCATCATCCAGGAACAGGCGCTGTGGCTGCCGCTGGCCCATCCCACCGCCTTCGCCCTGACCCGCGCCGGCGTCGAGGGCTACCAGGCCAATCCCTTCGGTCGCCAGGACTTTTCCCACGTCAGCGTGAAACCCTGATGGAGCTGAGCCAGCGCTACCTGCCGCAGTTCCAGTTCGTCGAGCGGCACCAGCTGCCACTGCGGGCAACGCCACGCCAGGCACTGGATGCGGTCGGCGAACTCGCCGTGCATGACGACCCGCTGGTGCGCACCCTGCTGCACATCCGCGAGGCACCGGCACGCCTGGCTGGCGCGCTCGGGCTCACCAACAACCTCAAGGGCCGCGCCACCTTTGGCCTGCACGAATTCACCCTGCTGGAACGGGACGCCGATCGCGCCCTGGCCTATGGGCTCATCGGGCGCTTCTGGCGCAGCGACTTCGGGCTGCAGCCGGTCAGCGACGCCGCCGCCTTCGACGCCTATGCCGAGCCCGGCGTCGCCAAGCTGGTTCTGAGTTTTCACTGCAGCCCCGGCGCGGATGGCCGCACGACCCTGCACACCGAAACCCGGGTCTATTGCCCGGACCGCCGCAGCCGCCTGCTGTTCACACCCTACTGGCTGGCCATACGCCCGGCCAGCGGGCTGATCCGCCGGCGTTTGCTGGCCGCCATCCAGCGCCGGGTCGACGACACGCGCTAGAGCCAGCCGTACTCGGCCATCGACAACGGCTCGCCGTCCCCCACCACGAAGTGGTCGAGCACCCGCACCTCGACCAGTGCCAGGGCCTCCTGCAGGCGCTGGGTCAGCAGGCGATCCGCCTGGCTGGGTTCGGCAACCCCGGAAGGGTGGTTGTGGGTGAGGATCAGCGCGGCCGCGTTGTGCGCCAGGGCCCGCTTGACCACCTGGCGCGGATAGACGCTGGCTCCGTCGATGGAGCCATGGAACAGCACCTCGAAGGCCAGCACCCGGTGCTTCGAGTCGAGGAACAGGCAACCGAACAGCTCATGGGGTTCATGGCGCAGCTGCGCCTTCAGGTAATCGCGCACCGTCTGCGGACTTTCCAACACCGAATTGCGGCGCAGCCCTTCGGCCAGGTGCCGACGCGACATCTCCAGCACCGCCTGCAACTGGGCGTATTTGGCCGGCCCGAGGCCGAGGCGGCTGCAGAAGGAATCG
This sequence comes from Aquipseudomonas alcaligenes MRY13-0052, assembly GCA_000474255.1. Taxonomy (GTDB): domain Bacteria; phylum Pseudomonadota; class Gammaproteobacteria; order Pseudomonadales; family Pseudomonadaceae; genus Metapseudomonas; species Metapseudomonas solani. Next base: position 37,596 of record BATO01000004.1, on the reverse strand, counting down.
ATGTCCGCTTCCAGCAGCAGGCGCAGGCCGCCGAAGTCGTTGAGCAGATGGCGGGCGAGGTCCACCGCGCTCTGCCCGGCCACCCCGATACGCAGGAATATGGCGAGGAGTTCGGCGTCGGTGAGGGCCGCCGCGCCCTGCTCTAGAAGCTTCTCCCGCGGCCGCTCCGCCGCAGGCCAGTGACGAATGCTCATGGCGCCTCCGTGGTTGAGCGCACCGCTGTTCCCATGCGGTCGCTGTGCTATCTTAATCCACCTTTTTTGCGCGGCGATTGGCCTGGGGAGGCGTCGTCGCCGCTGCGCAATCTAAACATCCATAAGGCAGGCCTATGCAGCGGCTCTATCGGAAACGCATCGTACTGGGCGTGGGCGGCGGCATTGCGGCCTACAAGAGCGCGGAGCTGGTTCGCCGCCTGCGCGACCAGGGCGCGGAAGTACGGGTCGTGATGACCCATGGCGGGCGCGAATTCATCACCCCGCTGACCCTACAGGCCCTTTCCGGCCACCCGGTGCACCTCGATCTGCTCGACACCGCTGCCGAAGCGGCCATGGGTCATATCGAGCTGGCACGCTGGGCCGACCTGGTGCTCATCGCCCCTGCCACCGCCGACCTCATGGCCCGCCTGACCCAAGGCGTGGCCGACGACCTGCTGACCACCCTGGTGCTGGCCACCGACGCACCGGTTGCCCTGGCCCCGGCGATGAACCAGGCCATGTGGCGCGACCCGGCGACCCAGGCCAACGCCGAAGCCCTCGCCAAGCGTGGCCTGCACCTGTTCGGGCCGGCATCCGGCAGCCAGGCCTGTGGCGACATCGGCCTCGGCCGCATGCTCGAAGCCGACCAGCTCGCCCAGCTGGCCGCCGACCTGTTCCAGCACAAGGCCCTGACCGGCCGCCACGTGCTGATCACCGCCGGCCCGACCCAGGAAAACATCGACCCGGTGCGCTACATCACCAACCACAGCTCCGGGAAGATGGGCTTCGCCCTCGCCGAAGCCGCGGTGGAGGCGGGCGCCAAGGTCACCCTGATCACCGGCCCCGTGCACCTGCCGACGCCGGACCGGGTCAACCGCATCGATGTGGTCAGTGCCCGCGACATGCTCGCGGCCTGCGAAGCGGCGATGCCCTGCGACCTGCTGATCGCCGCGGCCGCCGTGGCCGACTACCGCCCGGAAGTGGTGGCGGCGCACAAAATGAAGAAGGACCCCACCAGCGGCGAAGGCCTGCTGCTGCAACTGGTGCGCAACCCGGATATCCTCGCGACCCTCGCCGGGCGCGCCGATCGCCCCTTCAGCGTCGGCTTCGCCGCCGAGACCGAGAACCTGCTCGAGTACGCCTCGCGCAAGCTCAAGGACAAGAACCTCGACCTGATCGTCGCCAACGATGTGGCCAACCCCAGCATCGGCTTCAACAGCGAGGAAAACGCGATCACCATCATCGATCGCGCGCTGCACCAGAACAGCTTCGCCCAGACCAGCAAGGGCAAGATCGCCCGCCAGCTGATCGCCTTCATCGCCGATCGCCTCAACCAGGCCTGAGACCCCATGCACTCATTGCAAGCCAAGATCCTCGACCCCCGCATCGGCCGCGACTTCCCGCTGCCCCAGTACGCCACGCCGGGCTCCGCCGGCCTCGACCTGCGCGCCATGCTCAAGGAAGACCTGACCCTGGAACCGGGCCAGACCGTGCTGATCCCCACCGGCCTGTCCATCTACATCGCCGACCCGGGCCTCGCCGCGCTGATCCTTCCGCGCTCGGGCCTGGGCCACAAGCACGGCATCGTGCTGGGCAACCTGGTCGGCCTGATCGACTCCGACTACCAGGGCGAGCTGATGGTCTCCTGCTGGAACCGTGGCCAGAGCGCCTTCACCATCGCCATCGGCGAGCGCATCGCTCAGCTAGTCTTGGTGCCAGTCGTGCAGGCGCACTTCGAGCTGGTCGACGAGTTCGACGAGAGCCAGCGCGGCGCGGGCGGCTTCGGGCACTCCGGCAGCCACTGATCCGGAACGACTTCAGGATGATCCGCGGGGGAGACCTTCAGTGAAACTCTTCAAGCGCAGCGCCAAGGATGCCGACACCGAGATCCTGGCCAGCCCTGCCGAAAAGAACAAACCGGCCCGTGACAAGGGCCTCGGCGACCTGCTGCCCGGCGCCATCGCTGCGGCACTGGGCGTGGCCGCCGCCGGCGTGCTGCTCTGGGCCGCACTGATCAACGGCGCCCAGCAGACCCAACGCAACCAGCTCAGCCAGGCCTGGGGTGAAAGCCAGGCCAGCGCCCTGCGCCAGGCCCTGGCGCAACTGGTCGCCGACACCGCCGCTGCCGCCCGCAACCCGGCGCTGGCCGAAGCGCTCAACAGCGCCGACACCGCCCAGGTGCAAGCGGCCGAGCGCGGCCTCGGCTACTGGAACGCCGTGGTCGACGCCCACCTCAACCTGCCCGGCCAGGCCCAGCAGAACAGCCAGCGCGCGGCACCGATGAACTTCGCCGCCCTGGACATGCTGCGCCGCGTCGAAGCCGGCCAGAAACCTGCGCCGGAAGCCTATCGGGTCGGCCAGCGCTGGCTGGTCTACAGCGCCGCACCGCTGCGCCTGACCGACAGTTCGCCGATCCAGGGCACCCTGCTGCTGGTGGTCGACCTCGACCGCCTGCTCGGCGCCCTCGCACCGCTGCCCGACGGTGTCGGCCAGCTGCAGTTCACCCAGCAGTTCGGCAACGCCCCGGCCCAGACCCTGACCCTGCGTGGCGCCCAGGCCGAAGGCGTACCCATCGCCCTGAACACCGGCAACCCCAACTGGAAACTGTCGTTCATTCCCGGCCCGCAACTGAGCGATTCGGGCATGTCCCCCATCCTGCTGGCAGTGGCCGCGCTCCTGGCCCTGGCCGGCGCCCTGATTGGCCTGTATCTGCTGCGGGGCGGCTTCAATCGCAAGCTGCATGCAGACGTGATCCAGCTCAACCAACTGGTGCAAGAACTCTCCAGCGGCAAAAGCGTCAAAGCCTTCAGTCTGCGCCTGTCGGCGCTTGACGCCCTGGCCCAGTCGCTCACCCGGCAGTCACGGCGCAAGCCGGAGCCGGCGGCGGGCAGCGCTAACGGCGATCGGCAACCCGGCCCGGCGGTTACCCCCGCCCCGGCCAAGATGATCGAGCCACCCGTGTTGGCCGATCCGCTTTTCCAAGATACCGACATCCTCGATATCGACATCCTCGACGAAGACCAGGACCTCCTGGGATTGGAGCAAGCCCCCGTCATGAGCACCCCGCAAGCCGCACCCAACCTGCCCGCCAGCATCTTCCGCGCCTACGACATCCGTGGCGTGGTCGGCGACACCCTGACCGCCGAAACCGCCTACTGGGTAGGCCGTGCCATTGGCTCCGAAAGCCTCGCCCGCGGCGAGCCGGCCGTATCGGTCGGCCGTGACGGTCGCCTGTCCGGCCCCGAACTGGTCCAGGCACTGATCCAAGGCCTGCTGGACTGCGGCTGCCAGGTCACCGACGTCGGCATGGTGCCGACCCCGGTGCTCTACTACGCCGCCAACGTGCTGGCCGGCAAATCCGGCGTGATGCTCACCGGCAGCCACAACCCGCCGGACTACAACGGCTTCAAGATCGTCGTCGCCGGCGAGACCCTGGCCAACGAGCAGATCACCGCGCTGCACACCCGCATCAAGAACAACGACCTGGCCAGCGGCGTCGGCAGTGTCGAACAGGTCGAGATCCTCGACCGCTACTTCAAGCAGATTCGCGACGACATCGCCATGGCCAAGCCCATGAAGGTGGTGGTGGACTGCGGCAACGGCGTGGCCGGCGTGATCGCCCCGCAACTGATCGAAGCCCTGGGCTGCACCGTCATCCCGCTCTACTGCGACGTGGACGGCACCTTCCCCAACCACCACCCGGACCCGGGCAAGCCCGAGAACCTGGTCGACCTGATCGCCAAGGTGAAGGAAGAGAAAGCCGACCTGGGCCTGGCCTTCGACGGCGACGGCGACCGCGTCGGCGTGGTGACCAACCAGGGCACCATCATCTACCCCGACCGCCTGCTGATGCTCTTCGCCAAGGACGTGGTTTCGCGCAACCCGGGCGCCGACATCATCTTCGACGTCAAATGCACCCGTCGCCTGACCGCCCTGATCAGTGGCTACGGCGGCCGCCCGGTGATGTGGAAGACCGGCCATTCGCTGATCAAGAAGAAAATGAAGGAAACCGGCGCACTGCTGGCTGGCGAGATGAGCGGCCACATCTTCTTCAAGGAGCGCTGGTTCGGCTTCGACGACGGCATCTACAGTGCCGCCCGCCTGCTGGAGATCCTCAGCCAGGACAAGCGCGACGCCGAGCACGTGTTCTCCGCCTTCCCCAGCGACATCTCGACGCCGGAGATCAACATCACCGTTACCGACGAGAGCAAGTTCCGCCTGATCGAGCGCCTGCAGCGCGACGGCACCTGGGGCGACGCCAACCTCACCACCCTGGACGGCGTGCGCGTCGACTATCCCAAGGGCTGGGGCCTGGTGCGCGCCTCCAACACCACGCCGGTGCTGGTACTGCGCTTCGAAGCGGACACCGAGGAGGAGCTCGAGCGCATCAAGGAAGTGTTCCGCGCCCAGCTCTACACCGTAGCCCCCGATATCAACCTGCCGTTCTGATCCACCGGAGCCCTGCATGACCCTCAGCCGTGACGCCGCATCCCAAGTCGCCCAGGTCCTGTCCGAAGCGTTGCCGTACATTCGCCGCTTCGTCGGCAAGACCCTGGTCGTGAAATACGGCGGCAACGCCATGGAAAGCGACGAGCTGAAAGCCGGCTTCGCCCGCGACATGGTCCTGATGAAGGCCGTGGGCATCAACCCGGTGGTCGTGCACGGCGGCGGGCCGCAGATCGGCGATCTGCTCAAGCGCCTGTCCATCGAGAGCCACTTCATCGACGGCATGCGCGTCACCGACGCGCAGACCATGGACGTCGTGGAAATGGTCCTCGGCGGCCAGGTGAACAAGGACATCGTCAACCTGATCAACCGCCATGGCGGCAGCGCCATCGGCCTGACCGGCAAGGACGCGGAGCTGATCCGCGCCAAGAAGCTCACCGTCAGCCGCAAGACGCCGGAGATGACCCAGCCGGAAATCATCGACATCGGCCACGTGGGCGAGGTCACCGGGGTCAATATCGAGCTGCTGAACATGCTGGTGAAGGGCAACTTCATCCCGGTCATCGCCCCCATCGGCGTTGGCCCGGAAGGCGAGTCCTACAACATCAACGCCGACCTGGTGGCCGGCAAGGTGGCGGAAGCGCTGAAAGCCGAGAAGCTGATGCTGCTGACCAACATCGCCGGCCTGATGGACAAGCAGGGCCAGGTGCTCACCGGGCTCTCCACCGAGCAGGTCAACGAGCTGATCGCCGACGGCACCATCTACGGCGGCATGCTGCCGAAGATCCGCTGCGCCCTCGAAGCGGTGCAGGGTGGCGTGACCAGCGCGCACATCATCGATGGCCGCGTGCCCAACGCGGTGCTGCTGGAGATCTTCACCGACAGCGGCGTCGGCACCCTGATCAGCAACCGCAAGCGTCACTGAGCCTTCAGCAGGCCCAGGCGGTACCCGAATAAGCCGGAGCGATCCGGCTTATTCACATCCGCGATCCAGCCATACCGCTCTTGCCGGCCCGCCTCCTTGCGCAGAAGCTGACCGCTCACTGCAAGGAGCACGAGATGGCAGCAACCCCCTCCCTGAACGACTTCACCTTCTTCATGCCGCTGCGCGTGCGCTGGGCCGAAGTGGACCCGCAAGGCATCGTCTTCAACGGCCACTACCTGACCTACGCCGACGTCGGCATCACCGAGTACTTCCGCGCCCTGGGCGTGCGCTACCCGGAGGACCTGGCGCAGGACGGTGGCGACTTCTTCGCCGTGCGCACGCTGCTGGAATACCTGGCCCCGGCGCGCTTCGACGACGAGCTGTCCATCGGCGTAAGGGTAGGGCGGCTGGGTGGCTCGAGCCTCACCTTCAATATCGGCATCTGGCACGGCGAAGCGGCGCTGACGGCAGGCGAGATCGTTTACGTCCACGCGGATGGCGCGAGCCGCAGCAGCAAGCGGCTGCCGGACTGGCTGCGGGAGAAGGTCAGGGCATTCGAGCGGCACGCCGCCGAGGAATGAAGCTCAGCGCTGCAGCAACTGGGCCAGGCGGGCGCGGTCAGCGGCGAAGCCGGCCTGGGCGTTCTTGCGATCCTGCTGGTAGCGGGCGATGTCCTGCTCCAGGCGCTGCTGCTCGGCGCGCAGGTCGCTGATCTGCGCCACCAGATGCTCGGGAACCTGGCGGCCGGCACGCTCGTTGTCGGCGGCCTGGGCCTGCAGGTTGGCCTGCTGGGTACGCAGGGACTGCTGGTTGCCACGGGCGACGCTGATCACCCCGTCGAGCTCCGCCAGCTTGCGCTGCAGGGCACGGTCGACGTCTTCGACGCTGGTGTACAGGCGCAGCAACTGGGCGTCGGAGCCGGCACGGGCCTTCTCCTCCTGCATGCGCTTGCGCTCTTCCAGGGTGGGCGCCGGCGGTACCGTCTTGGTCACCCGGCCCTGGTCGTTGAGGACTTCGTAGCCCTTGTCGATGTACTGCGAGGGCACGCCAAGGCGATCGAGCACAATCACGCCCTTGTCATTGGTGTAGCGATAGAGCTCGGCTTGCGCCAGAGCAGGCATCAGCACACCCATGAGCAAGGCAAAACGGACTGCACCCGATTTCGGCATGAAGACACCCTGTCGTTGTTGGCGAATCAGATTCCGTAGTTCGCGCGGTAGCTTTCCACTGCCGGCAGATACTTCTTCAGTTCAGCATCACCTGCGAGATATTCCAGCACCTGTTCCAGGGAAACGATGCTCACCACCGGCATGCCGAAGTCACGCTCGACTTCCTGGATCGCCGACAGCTCGCCCTTGCCGCGCTCCTGGCGGTTCAGCGCGATGAGCACGCCGGCGGCCTGGGCCTGCTGGCCCTGGATGATCTGCATGACTTCGCGGATGGCGGTACCGGCGGTGATCACGTCGTCAATGATCAGCACACGGCCGGCCAGCGGCGCGCCCACCAGGGTGCCGCCCTCGCCATGGTCCTTGGCTTCCTTGCGGTTGAAGCACCAGGGGATATCGATCGCGTGATGTTCGGCCAGCGCCACGGCCGTGGCCGCAGCCAGCGGGATGCCCTTGTAGGCGGGCCCGAAGAGCACATCGAAGGGAATGCCGCTGTCGACCACTGCCGCCGCATAGAAGCGGCCCAGTTGGGACAGCGCGAGCCCGCTGTTGAACAGGCCGGCATTGAAGAAATAAGGGCTGGTACGCCCGGATTTGAGAGTGAACTCACCGAAACGCAGCACACCGCGTTCGATGGCGAAGCGAATGAAATCGCGTTGATACGCCTGCATGTAAAAGCCCCGGACGGCACGGATTTAGCTAAATAGAAAGAGCTCGGGTATCATACACGCACGAGTTTTTGGGGGCCATTTATGCGGATCATCAGTGTGAACGTGAATGGTATTCATGCCGCAGCCGAACGAGGACTCCTCAGTTGGTTGCAAGCACAGAATGCCGACGTGATCTGCCTGCAAGACACCCGTGCCTCTGCCTTTGATCTGGACGACCCAGCCTTCCAACTGGACGGCTATTTCCTCTATGCCAGCGATGCTGAAGTGCCAAGCCAAGGCGGCGTGGCGCTTTATTCGCGTTTGCAACCCAAGGCAGTGATCTGGGGTCTCGGTTTCGAGACCTGTGATCGTTATGGGCGCTACCTGCAGGCGGATTTCGACAAAGTGAGTATCGCTACCCTGCTGCTGCCTTCGGGCCAGGGCGGCGATGAGAACCTGAACCACAAGTTCAAGTTCATGGACGACTTCACCCATTATCTGAACAAGCAGCGCCGCAAGCGCCGCGAGTACATCTATTGTGGTTCGCTTTACCTCGCCCATCAGAAGCTGGACGTGAAGAACTGGCGCGACTGCCAGCAGTTGCCCGGCTTCCTCGCGCCCGAGCGCGCCTGGATGGACGAAGTGTTCGGCACCATGGGTTACGTGGACGCGCTGCGCGAAGTCAGCCGCGAAGGCGACCAGTACAGCTGGTGGCCCGACAGTGAACAGGCCGACATGCTCAACCTCGGCTGGCGTTTCGACTACCACATTCTCACGCCGGGCATGCGTCGCTCCGTGCGCAGCGCTCGCCTGCCGCGCCAGCCGCGCTTCTCCCAGCACGCGCCGCTGATCGTCGACTACGACTGGCTGCTGAGCATCTGAGAAGTCGCACCCGTAAAAAAGCCGGCTGATGCCGGCTTTTTCGTTTCTCGCGCTCCTACTTCACCGGACGCCAGGTGAAGGGATAGCGATAGGCCTGGCCTTCGTTGGCCTTGATGCCACCGATAATGGTCAGCACCAGCGCTACCAGACCCACCAGGGGCAGCAGCACGAAACCGATCAGCACCAGCATCAGCAGCATGCACACCAGGCCGGCGAGGGTGACGGTGATCTGGAAGTTCAGCGCTTCCTTGCCCTGCTGGTCGATGAAGGGATCGACGTCCTTCTTCACCTGCCAGAGGATCAGCGGGCCCAGCAGGTTGCCGAAGGGCAGCACCACACCGAGGAAAGCGGCGAAATGGCAGAACATCGCCCATTGCCTAACTTCCTGGTTGGGCTGTGGAACTTGGGTTGGCTCATTCATGCGGGTTTCCTCGGGTGGGTGATCAGTCGACCAGCGCCGCGCGCTGCAGCTCGAACAGCTCGGTGACGCCTTTCTTGGCCAGGGCCAGCATGGCGTTCAGCTCTTCCGGCTGGAAGGGCGCGCCTTCGGCGGTGCCCTGTACCTCGATGAAACCGCCGGCGTCGGTCATGACCACGTTCAGGTCGGTCTCGGCCGCGGAGTCTTCCAGGTAGTCGAGGTCCAGGACCGGCTCGCCCTGGTAGATGCCAACGGACACGGCGGCAACCATCTGCTTCAGCGGCTCGCCCTTCAGCGCGCCACGCTTCTTCAGGACCTTCAGCGCATCCATCAGGGCCACCATGGCACCCGTGATGGAAGCAGTGCGGGTGCCACCGTCGGCCTGGATCACATCGCAATCCAGGTAGATGGTGTTCTCGCCCAGCTTGCTCATGTCCAGCGCAGCGCGCAGCGAACGGCCGATCAGGCGCTGGATCTCCAGGGTGCGACCACCCTGCTTGCCACGGCTGGCCTCGCGCTGGTTACGCTCGCCGGTGGCGCGCGGCAGCATGCCGTACTCGGCGGTCAACCAACCCTGGCCCTGGCCCTTGAGGAAACGCGGGACACCGGATTCGACGCTGGCGGTGCAGATCACCTTGGTATCCCCGAATTCGACCAGCACCGAGCCTTCGGCATGCTTGGTGTAGTTGCGGGTGATGCGGATCGAACGCAGCTGGTCAGCCACTCGGCCACTGGGACGTTTCATCTGGGTATACCTGTCAGGGGGGAAAACTGCCGGGCATTATAGAGGGCTGCCGGCCACTGGGACATCGCCGCGTTGGGAGGGCCGCCGCTCTGGGCTACAATCGCCCTCTTCGAACCTGCCATCACCGAGAGGAAACCCCATGGTGCACAGCATGACCGCCTTTGCCCGCGTCGAGCAGGCCGGCACCCACGGCACCCTGAGCTGGGAACTGCGCTCGGTCAACCACCGCTACCTCGAACCCCACCTGCGCCTGCCCGAGTCCTTCCGCGACCTCGAAGGCGCGGTGCGCGAAGCCCTGCGTCAGGGCCTCTCCCGCGGCAAGGTGGAGTGCACCCTGCGCTTCGCCGAAGAGAATGCCGGCAAATCCCTGCAGGTCGATCGCGAACGCGCCGCCCAACTGGTCGAAGCCGCCGAAGCCGTCGCCGCACTGGTCAAGCAGCCGGCACCGCTCAACCCCCTGGAAATCCTCGCCTGGCCCGGCGTGCTGGTGGCCGATGCGGCCGACCCGCAAGCACTGAATGCCGCCGCCCTGGAGGTCTTCGCCAAGGCCCTCGACGAGCTGCGCAACGGCCGCGCCCGTGAAGGTGCCGACCTGGCTCGCCTGCTCAATGAGCGGCTCGACGGCATCCTCGAAGAGGTCGAAGCCCTGCGCAAGCTGGTGCCGCAGATGCTCACCACCCAGCGCCAGAAGATCCTCGACCGCTTCGGCGAGATGAAGGCCGAGCTGGACCCGCAACGCCTGGAACAGGAACTGGTGCTGCTGGCACAGAAAAGCGACGTCGCCGAGGAGCTGGATCGCCTCAGCACCCACGTCAGCGAAGTCCGTCGCGTACTCAAGGCCGGCGGTGCGGCGGGCCGTCGCCTGGACTTCCTGATGCAGGAACTCAATCGCGAAGCCAACACCCTGGGCTCCAAGGCCTTCGACTCGCGCTCCACCCAAGCAGCGGTCAACCTCAAGGTGTTGATCGAGCAGATGCGCGAACAAGTGCAGAACATCGAGTAAGAGACAGACAAATGAGCGTCACTCCCGGCACCCTCTACATCGTTTCCGCGCCTTCCGGCGCCGGCAAGACCAGCCTGGTCAAGGCCCTGATCGACGCCGAGCCGCAGATCCGCGTCTCGGTCTCCCACACCACCCGCGACATGCGCCCGGGCGAGGTGGACAGCGTCAACTACCACTTCGTCAGCCGCGAACAGTTCGTGCAGATGCTCGAGCACGGTGACTTCCTCGAGCACGCCGAGGTCTTCGGCAACCTCTACGGCACCTCCCAGCGCTGGCTGCAGAAGACCCTCGCCGAAGGTTTCGACCTGATCCTCGAGATCGACTGGCAGGGTGCCCAGCAGGTGCGCCACCTGATGCCCCAGGCCAAGTCCGTGTTCATCCTCCCGCCGAGTCAGGAAGCCTTGCGCCAGCGCCTGGATAACCGTGGCCAGGACAGCGCCGAGATCATCGACCGGCGCATGCGCGAGGCCGTCAGCGAGATGAGCCACTACGTCGAGTACGACTACCTGGTGATCAACGACGACTTCACCGTGGCCCTGGAAGACCTCAAGGCGATCTTCCGCGCCAACCGCCTGCAGCAGCCGCAGCAACAGCTGGCCCACGGCACGCTGCTGGCGCAGTTGCTGGACTGACCGCCTGGAAGCGCTGTTAAATCAGCGCTTCCATAAATGCTGGTGATTTTTTAGACTATCCAGTCCGCTCGCCCACTCGGGCAAAAGCTTCCGCATCCCAATCTAGTGCTACGAGGAACACCATGGCCCGCGTTACCGTTGAAGACTGCCTGGACAACGTCGATAACCGCTTCGAGCTGGTCATGCTCGCGACCAAGCGTTCCCGTCAGCTCGCTACCGGCGGCAAAGAGCCCCGCGTAGCCTGGGAAAACGACAAGCCCACCGTTGTGGCCCTGCGTGAAATCGCTGCCGGCCTGGTGGACTATGACGTGATCGCCCAGGACGACATCGTCGAAGACGAGCCGCTGTTCGCTGCATTCGATGACGAGGCCAACGAGGCCCTCTAAGTCCATGCCGGGTCGACGTCGTACGGCGCAGGGCCGCAGCAGCCGGGAAGGAGTAACGCCTTGCCGAGCATAGAGGCCTTCGCCGAACGCCTTTCGACCTACCTCGGCAACGACCAGGTCAACCTGGTCCGCCGAGCGTATTTCTACGCCGAGCAAGCCCATGACGGGCAGCGCCGCCGCAGCGGCGAGGCCTACGTCACCCACCCGCTCGCCGTCGCCAACATCCTCGCCGACATGCACATGGACCATCAGAGCCTGATGGCCGCGATGCTGCACGACGTGATCGAGGACACCGGCATCGCCAAGGAAGCGCTCACCGCGCAATTCGGCGACACAGTCGCCGAGCTGGTGGACGGGGTCAGCAAGCTGACCCAGATGAACTTCGAGACCAAGGCCGAGGCCCAGGCCGAGAACTTCCAGAAGATGGCCATGGCCATGGCGCGCGACATCCGCGTGATCCTGGTCAAGCTGGCCGACCGCCTGCACAACATGCGCACCCTGGAAGTGCTGTCCGGCGAGAAGCGTCGGCGCATCGCCAAGGAAACCCTCGAGATCTACGCCCCCATCGCCAACCGCCTGGGCATGCACAGCATGCGCATCGAGTTCGAGGACCTGGGTTTCAAGGCGATGCACCCGATGCGCTCCGAGCGCATCCGCGCCGCGGTCCGCCGCGCCCGTGGCAACCGCAAGGAAATCGTCAACAAGATCGAGGAGTCGCTGACCCACTGCCTGGCCCGCGAAGGCATGGAAGGCGAAGTGATCGGCCGCGAGAAGCACCTCTACAGCATCTACAAGAAGATGCGCGGCAAGCGTCGAGCCTTCAACGAGATCATGGACGTCTACGCGTTCCGCATCATCGTCGACAAGGTCGATACCTGCTACCGCGTGCTCGGCGCCGTGCACAACCTGTACAAGCCGCTGCCCGGCCGCTTCAAGGACTACATCGCGATTCCCAAGGCCAACGGCTACCAGTCGTTGCACACCACGCTGTTCGGCATGCACGGCGTGCCCATCGAGATCCAGATCCGCACCCGCGAGATGGAAGAGATGGCCAACAACGGCATCGCCGCCCACTGGCTGTACAAGTCCGCCGAGGACGACCAGCCCAAGGGCACCCACGCCCGCGCCCGCCAGTGGGTGAAAGGCGTGCTGGAGCTGCAGCAACGTGCTGGCAACTCCCTGGAATTCATCGAGAGCGTGAAGATCGACCTGTTCCCGGACGAGGTCTACATCTTCACCCCCAAGGGCCGCATCATGGAGCTGCCCAAAGGCTCCACGGCCGTCGACTTCGCCTACGCGGTTCACACCGACGTCGGCAACACCTGCATCGCCTGCCGCATCAACCGTCGCCTGGCGCCGCTGTCCGAACCGCTGCAGAGCGGCGAGACGGTGGAGATCGTCACCGCCCCCGGCGCGCGCCCGAACCCGGCCTGGCTCAACTTCGTGGTCACCGGCAAGGCCCGCACCCACATCCGCCACGCCCTCAAGCTGCAGCGTCGCTCCGAGTCCATCAGCCTCGGCGAACGCCTGCTGAACAAGGTGCTGGCCGGCTTCGAGAGCGGCCTCGACCGCATCGCCCCGGAACGGGTACAGGCGGTGCTCGCCGAGTACCGCCTCGACGTCATCGAGGACCTGCTGGAAGACATCGGCCTGGGCAACCGCATGGCCTATGTGGTCGCCCGGCGCATGCTGGCCAGCGAAGGCGAGCAGTTGCCCAGCGCCGAAGGCCCGCTGGCCATCCGCGGCACCGAGGGCCTGGTGCTCAGCTACGCCAAGTGCTGCACGCCGATCCCCGGCGACCCCATCGTCGGCCACCTGTCCGCCGGCAAGGGCATGGTCGTGCACCTGGAAAGCTGCAAGAACATTGGCGACATACGCCATAACCCGGAGAAGTGCATCCAGCTCTCCTGGGCCAAGGACGTCGCAGGCGAATTCAACGTCGAACTGCGCGTCGAGCTGGAACACCAGCGCGGCCTGATCGCCCTGCTGGCCAGCAGCGTCAACGCCGCCGACGGCAACATCGAGAAGATCAGCATGGACGAGCGCGACGGCCGCATCAGCGTCGTCCAGCTGGTGGTCAGCGTGCACGACCGCGTGCACCTGGCCCGTGTGATCAAGAAGCTGCGTGCGCTGAAGGGGGTGATCCGCATCACCCGGGTGCGCGCGTAGCAGAACCCTCAGGACCAAGGAGTTCCGCATGAGCAAGACCGTGATCAACAGCGACAAGGCCCCTGCCGCCATCGGCACCTACTCCCAGGCGATCAAGGCCGGCAACACCGTCTACATGTCCGGGCAGATCCCCCTCGACCCCAAGACCATGGAACTGGTGGAAGGCTTCGAAGCCCAGACCGTTCAGGTCTTCGAGAACCTGAAGGCCGTGGCCGAAGCCGCAGGCGGCTCCCTCAAGGACATCGTCAAGCTCAACATCTTCCTCACCGACCTGTCGCACTTCGCCAAGGTCAACGAAGTGATGGGCCGCTACTTCGAACAGCCCTATCCCGCCCGTGCCGCCATCGGCGTCGCCGCCCTGCCGCGCGGCTCGCAGGTGGAAATGGACGCCATCCTGGTGATCGAATAACGATCACCCGTGCGGGGCTCCGGCCCCGCCGCTCCACCGTTTCATGAAGGAACCCGTCATGCGCTCGACCCTCGCCCTGCTGATCGCCGCAGCCGTACTCGCCGGCTGCTCCAGCGCCCCCACCGATCCCAGCGGCATCTGGATCAACCAGGCCGCCATCGATGAAGCGGCGAAGGAAGGCAAGCTGCGCGAATCCCTTCTCGCCTACGGCCCCAACCTGGAATGGCAGATCGACGCCAAGGCCGGCACCGCCAACTACAGCAACGGTTTCGAGCTGGGCGAAGGCCGCCTGGTCAGCCAGGGCAAGTCGAACTGGCGCGTCGACTTCTATGGCGATGAATTCCACGAACAACTCGGCCTCGACGGCAAGGAGCTGGTGCAGAAATCCAGCGAGAACCTGCCCGAGCAGCGCTTCGTCCACCCGGCCAAGCCCGCCGCAGCCGATGCCCCCGAAGGCAGCAGCTTCGAGTACGCCCTCTACGAGGCCTACCTCGGTGGAACCTGGAAGATTCTCGAAGGCATGGGCCAGGGTGGCCTGGTGCTGTTCCACCCCGACGGCAGCCTCGAAGGCCTGCCCGGCGCCGACCGCTTCGCCCTGTGCCTAGCCGGCGATTGTGCGGCCATGAGTGGCGAAAACGACAGCATCTGGCTGCAACTGGGCACCCAGGGCAGCCCGTGGATCTTCGTCCACGACGGCAATCGCCTGGAGATCCTCGAAGCCGGCAACCGCGCACAGATCGACGAGATGCCCGAGTACGCCCCCGGCAAGCGCGCCTGGTTGCTGGAACGCCAGTAACCAGCCGACTCAGAAGGCGCTGGCCACCAGCCAGGCGCCCAGCGCCGCCAGCAAGGCCCCGCAGCCCCTGTCCAGCAGCGCCACCCGGCGTTGCAGCCACAGCCGCCAGCGCGAGTGCCCCAGCAGGCGCACCAACCCCATGTCCCAACCCAGCACCACCAGGGTCATCCACAACATGGACAGCCCCAGCCCCCACGCGGGCATGGCCGAATTACGCAACACGCCGAACAGCCCTGCATAGAAGATCGGAAGCTTGGGATTCAGGCTGCTCGCCGCCAGCCCCTCCAGCAGCCCCTGCCGCCAGCAACCCTCGTGCCCGGCCTCGCCGCCTTCCGGCAATTGCAGGCGCCGGTGCGCCATCAGGGCCTGCCCGCCGAGCCAGAGAAAATAGGCGCCGCCCAGCACCTGCAGGGCTCGCCACAGCCAGCTGCCATCGGCCGGTAGAAAGCTCAACGCCAGCAGCACCAGCAGCATGCTCGCCAGATTGGCCAGGGCGATGCCCGCCGCACAGCCATCGGCATGGCGGCGGCCACGGGTCAGCGCCGCACGCAGCAGCAGGAAGAAATCCGGGCCCGGGGAAAGCAACGCGGCGAAATGGGTGCCGGCAACCAGCAGGGACAGGGCGAACATCGACGGGGCCTCCAGGGAACGAGGCGCCAGTGTCGTGGCCCGGTGGCGGCCCGGTCTTGGAGAAAACTCAGGTGCGCGCGGCGCGACGGAACTGCCCCGGCGTCACGCCGGTGAAACGCTTGAAGGTGCCGGAGAAATGCGCCTGGTCGTAAAAACCGAGGCCGAGCGCCACCTCCAGCGGTGACTGGTCACCCAGCAGCAGGCGCTTGGCTTCGCGCACCCGGCGTTGCAGCAGGTAGGTATGGGGCGGCACGCCATAGGCGCGGCGGAAGGCCTCGATCAGGTGGCGCGGGTGGCGCTGCACCAGGGCCGCCAGCTGCTCCAGGCTCACCGCCTCGGCATGGTGGGCCTCCAGATAGTCCCGCAGGAAGGCGGTCATGCCGCCATCCCGGCTTGCCGGCGCTGCCGCACGCAGCCCGCCATGGCGCACGAAGACCCGCTCCAGCAGCGCCAGCAGCTCGCTCTCCAGGGCCAGCGGGTCATTACGCCCGAACTCCTCGGCCAGGCGCGCCAACCCTGCTGCCACGGCACCATCGTCCCCTGGATTGAGCGTGGTGAAACCGGTGGGCAGACGCTTGCGCCCCAGCAACGCCGGCAGCCGGGACTCTTCGATGTAGAGCATGCGGTAGACCAGGCGCTCGCTGATGGCGTGTCCGGTGTGGGGTTCCTCGGGGTTCATCAGCGACAGCGTGCCAGCGGCCAATGCATGGCGGGCGCCCCGGCACTGATAGCCTCCAACACCCTCGAGAATGGCGCCTATGGCGAAGGCATCATGGCTGTGGCGGCCGAAGGGCTGGCCGGAAAAATCCGCATGGAACAGCTCCACCCCTGGCAGCCAAGGGCGGGCAAGCATGCGGTTGGCGTCCAGCCTCAGGCGCCTTTCAGCACGGCGGCATAGCCTTCGCGGTAGCTGGGGTAGAGCGGTTCCCAGCCGATGGCGCGGGCGCGGGCGTTGCTGCAACGCTTGCTGCCGGAGCGGCGCACGGTGGATTCCTCCGCCCACTCGGTGACGCCCAGGGTCTCGCGCAGCCAGCCCACCACTTCGTGCAGCGGTGCCGGTGCGTCGTCGACGCCCAGGTAGTCCTCGGCCAGTTCGACGCCACGGGCATCGGCCTGGAGCAGGAAGGCCAGCAGGCCGGCGGCGTCCTCGGCATGAATGCGGTTGGCGAACAGCGGTGGCTCGCTGACCACGCGGTAGCCCATGCGCACCTGCTTCAGCAGCCACTCGCGGCCGGGGCCGTAGATGCCGGTCAAGCGCACCACGGTCGCCGGAATGCCGCTCTCGCGGGCCAGGCGCTCGGCATCCAGCATGATGCGCCCGGAATAGCCCTCGGCCTCGGCCGGCGAGGTCTCGTCGACCCACTCGCCATCCTTCTGCGCGTACACGCCGCTGCTGGAAACGAAGAACAGGCGGCGCGGGCGCTGGCCGGACTGCTCCAGCCAGGCCAGGACATGGCGCAGGCCCTCGACGTAGGCGGAACGGTAGCCGGCCTCATCGTGCTGGGTGGCAGCGGCGCAGTACACCAGGTAATCCAACTGGCCCTCGGGCCAGGCGGCCGGGCGCTCGGGCACCTCCAGGTCACCGGCCACCGGCAGCACGCCTGCAGGCAGCGCCGAGGCATTTCGTCGCAGCCCATGGACCGGCCAGCCAGCCTCGAGCATCCGCAGGGCGAGACGGCTGCCAACATCGCCGCAACCGGCGATCAGCAAGGAGGGAGAAGCGGACATAGGGGGCGTACTCCAGGGAAAAGTGCAGAGCATAGGGGCCAGCGGACCAATCGCCAAACCCCTGCCGCCCGGCCGAACAAAGGTAATAAAGTTACATTGTCACTTTTATAAACAAGAATTACTTGCAATAATGTTCGCCCTTTTGTCCGTGACCTCTCCATCGAATACGGACGAAACCGCAATTTTCTCGTCAGGTCCGGCCATGAAACCTATTGCATCCCTCGCCCAGCCCACCATCGTCTCCCGCTTTTCCCGCCCCGTTGCGGCACTGATGATCAGCCTGATGCTGCTCCCGGCTGGCTCGGCGTTCGCAGAGGAGCCGACCACCCCGGCACCGGCCGCTGCCGAAGCCCAGGCCCCCGCTGCAACACCCGTCGCCGCGCCGGTGGCTGGCGAACCGGTTGCCGCCCCCGAGTCCGTCGGCCTGACCGCCCTGCGTGAGTCGATCGAAACCCTCGGCCCGCAGGCCACCCCGGAACAGATCCGCGAAGCGACCCGCCAGAAGATGCAGGAACGTGGCGCCTCCCCCGAGGAAATCACCACCACCATGGACCGCCTCACCGAAGGCGAGAAGCTCGGCCAGGACCTGGCCGCCGCGCTGAGTGGCGGTGCCCTGGACGGCGCGCTGGCTGGCGAGGAAGCCGACAACGGCCTGGGCCACGACCTGTCGCCCTGGGGCATGTACCAGAACGCCGACATGGTGGTTAAGAGCGTGATGATCGGCCTGGCACTGGCCTCGATCCTCACCTGGACCGTCTGGGTCGCCAAGGGCATCGAACTGCTGGGCGCCAAGCGTCGCCTGCGCCAGGAGCTGGCCAACCTGAAGGCCGCCCGCAACCTGCCGGAAGCCGCCGAAAGCGCCAGCCGCGAAGGCAGCCTGTCGCGTGTCCTGGTGCACGACGCCCTGGAAGAAATGAAGCTTTCGGCCAATACCCGCGAGAAGGAAGGCATCAAGGAACGCGTCAGCTTCCGCCTGGAGCGCCTGGTCGCCGCCAGCGGCCGCCAGATGAGCCAAGGCACCGGCGTGCTTGCCACCATCGGCTCCACCGCACCCTTCGTCGGCCTGTTCGGCACCGTGTGGGGCATCATGAACAGCTTCATCGGCATCGCCAAATCCCAGACCACTAACCTCGCCGTGGTCGCCCCCGGTATCGCCGAGGCCCTTCTGGCCACCGCCATGGGCCTGGTCGCGGCCATCCCCGCGGTCGTCATCTACAACGTCTTCGCCCGCTCCATCGCCGGCTACAAGGCCCAGGTGGCCGACGCGTCCGCCCAGGTCCTGCTGCTGGTCAGCCGCGACCTCGACCACCTGCCTGCCGATCGCAGCCAGGCCCCGCACATGGTCAAGGTGAGCTGATCCAATGGGCCTGCATCTGAACGAAGGCGGTGACGATCTCCAGGAAACCCACGAGATCAACGTCACCCCATTCATCGACGTCATGCTGGTGCTGCTGATCATCTTCATGGTCGCAGCGCCCCTGGCCACCGTCGACATCAAGGTCGACCTGCCGGCCTCCACCGCCAAACCCGCGCCCCGTCCAGACAAACCGATCTACCTGAGCATCAAGGAAGACCAGAGCCTGTACCTGGACAACATCCAGGTCCCACAGGAAAGACTGGGCGCCGAACTGGACAAGCTGACCAACGCCGACAAGGACAAGACCATCTTCGTCCGCGGCGACAAGTCGGTTGATTACGGCAAGCTGATGGAAGTGATGGACGCCATGCGTGGCGCCGGTTACCTGAAAATCGGCCTGGTGGGACTCGAGACGGTCGGGAAGTAAATGAGCGAGGTCAAACGCACCCTCTCGTGGTCCACCAGCTTCCTCGTGATACTGGGCATCCATGCCTTGGTGTTCTGGTGGGCGCTGTTCTGGCATGCCTCCGTGGAGCCCATCGAGCTGCCGCCGGCGGCCATGATGATTGAGCTGGAGCCGCTGCCCGCACCAGCCCCGATGCCCACTCCGCCGCCGCCCCCGCGCGTCGAGCCGGAGCCGGACCCGCTGCCCAAGCTGGCCGAGGCGCCCAAGCCGACCATCGCTATCGCACCCAAGCCGAAGCCCAAGCCGAAGCCGCCGAAACCCAAGCCCCCGGAGCCCAAGCCCGAGCAGAAGCCCCAGGAGCAGGAGTCGGTCAAGGAAACGGTCTCCGCGCCGACCACCGCCGCCCCCAGTGACGACAAGCCGGCCGCACCGCAGCAGAGCATGGCCAGCGCGCCCTCCCAGGCCAAGGAAACCTGGCAGAGCAAGCTGATGGCTCACCTGGCCCGCTTCAAGAAGTACCCGGAAGACGCCCGTCGCCGGAACTTCGAAGGCGTCAACCGCCTGCGCTTCACCGTGGATGGCGAAGGCAAGGTCACCGCCTACAGCATCACCGGCAAGTCGGGCAGCGCCTCCCTGGATCGCGCCACCCTGGAAATGATCCGCCGCGCCCAGCCGCTGCCGCCGCCACCGCCGGAGCTGCTGACCAACGGCGTGCTGGAAGTGACGGCGCCCTTCGTCTACTCGCTGGACCGTCGCCGCTGAGTGAATCCGCCCCCGCAAAGGGGGCGGCTGCTGTTGGTTCCATTGAGAGCAGCCGCTATGCTTGGGCCACTCCAATGGAATAAGACTATGACCCTCACCGAACTGCGCTACATCGTCACCCTCGCCCAAGAACAGCACTTCGGCCGTGCAGCGGAACGCTGCCACGTCAGCCAGCCGACCCTGTCGGTGGGTGTGAAGAAGCTCGAGGACGAGCTGGGCGTGCTGATCTTCGAGCGCAGCAAGAGTGCCGTGCGCCTGACCCCGGTCGGCGAGGGCATCGTCACCCAGGCACAAAAGGTCCTCGAACAGGCCCAGGGCATCCGCGAACTGGCCCAGGCCGGCAAGAACCAGCTCACCGCACCGCTCAAGGTCGGCGCCATCTACACCGTCGGCCCCTACCTGTTCCCGCACCTGATTCCCCAGCTGCACCGCGTCGCCCCACAGATGCCGCTGTACATCGAAGAAAACTTCACCCACGTGCTACGCGACAAGCTGCGCACCGGCGAGCTGGATGCCATCATCATCGCGCTGCCTTTCGCCGAAGCCGATGTACTGACCAAACCGCTCTACGACGAACCCTTCTACGTGCTGCTGCCGGCTAACCACCCCTGGACGGCGAAGAAGACCATCGACAGCGAGCTGCTCAACGACAAGAGCCTGCTGCTGCTCGGCGAAGGCCACTGCTTCCGCGACCAGGTGCTGGAAGCCTGTCCCACCCTGCGCAAGGGCGGCGAGGACAGCGCCAAGCACACGACGGTCGAATCCAGCTCCCTGGAAACCATCCGCCACATGGTCGCCTCCGGCCTCGGCGTATCGATCCTGCCGTTCTCCGCCGTCGACAGCCACCACTACGCCCCCGGCGTGATCGAGATCCGCCCGCTGACGCCGCCGGTGCCGTTCCGCACCGTCGCCATCGCCTGGCGCGCCAGCTTCCCGCGTCCGCGCGCCATCGAAGTGCTGGCCGACTCCATCCGCCTCTGCTCGGTCGCACGTCCGGAGCAGGCACAGGCCGAACCGCAACCGGCATGACCGAGCTCGCGCAAGTCCCCGTCACCGTGCTCAAGGGCGTCGGTGACGCCCTGGCGGAAAAGCTCGCCAAGGTCGGCCTGGAAAACCTTCAGGACATCCTCTTCCACCTCCCGCTGCGCTACCAGGACCGCACCCGCGTGGTGCCCATCGGCGCCCTGCGCCCGGGCCAGGACGCGGTGGTCGAAGGCACCGTCACCGGCGCCGACGTGGTCATGGGCAAGCGCCGCAGCCTGCTGGTACGCCTGCACGACGGCACCGGCGCGCTCAGCCTGCGCTTCTACCACTTCAGCAATGCGCAGAAGGAAGGCCTCAAGCGCGGCACCCAGCTGCGCTGCTACGGCGAAGCCCGCCCCGGCGCCTCGGGCCTGGAGATCTACCACCCCGAGTACCGCGCGCTGAATGGCGAGGAACCGGCCCCGGTGGAGCAGACCCTGACGCCCATCTACCCGACCACCGAAGGCCTGACCCAGCAGCGCCTGCGCCAGCTCAGCCAGCTGGCCCTGGCGCGCCTGGGGCCAGAGAGCCTACCGGACTGGCTGCCGGAGGAACTGGCCCGCGACTACCGCCTGGGCCCGCTGGACGAAGCCATCCGCTACCTGCACCGGCCGCCGCCGGACGCCGACCTCGACGAACTCGCCGAAGGCCAGCACTGGGCCCAGCACCGCCTCGCCTTCGAAGAGCTGCTCACCCACCAGCTCTCCCTGCAGCGCCTGCGGGAAACCCAGCGCGCCCAGCAGGCACCACAACTGCCGCCTGCGAAGAAGCTGCCGCAGCGCTACCTGGCCAACCTCGGCTTCACGCCCACCGGCGCCCAGCAACGGGTCGGCGCCGAAATCGCCTACGACCTCGCCCAGCCCGAACCCATGCTGCGCCTGGTGCAAGGCGACGTCGGCGCCGGCAAGACGGTGGTCGCGGCCCTGGCCGCCCTGCAGGCCCTGGAGGCCGGCTACCAGGTCGCCCTGATGGCGCCTACCGAGATCCTCGCCGAGCAGCACTTCCTCAACTTCAGCAAGTGGCTGCAGCCGCTGGGCATCGAAGTCGCCTGGCTCGCCGGCAAGCTCAAGGGCAAGGCCCGCGCCGCCGCGCTGGAACAGATCGCCGCCGGCACCCCCATGGTGGTCGGCACCCACGCGCTGTTCCAGGACGAGGTGCAGTTCAAGCGCCTGGCCCTGGTGATCATCGACGAACAGCACCGCTTCGGCGTGCAGCAGCGCCTGGCCCTGCGCAAGAAGGGCATCGACGGCCGCCTCAGCCCGCACCAGCTGATCATGACCGCCACGCCCATCCCGCGAACGCTGGCCATGAGCGCCTACGCCGACCTCGACACCTCGATCCTCGACGAGCTGCCCCCCGGGCGTACGCCGGTGAACACCGTGCTGGTAGCCGACAACCGTCGCATCGAAGTGATCGAGCGCGTCCGCGCCGCCTGCCAGGAAGGCCGCCAGGCCTATTGGGTCTGCACCCTGATCGAAGAATCCGAAGAGCTCACCTGCCAGGCGGCGGAAACCACCTTCGAAGAGCTGTCTTCCGCCCTCGGCGAGCTGCGCGTGGGGCTGATCCACGGCCGCATGAAAGCACCGGAAAAAGCGGCAGTGATGAACGAGTTCAAGGAAGGCAAGCTGCAGCTGCTGGTCGCCACCACCGTCATCGAGGTGGGCGTCGACGTGCCCAACTCCAGCCTGATGATCATCGAGAACCCCGAGCGCCTCGGCCTCGCCCAGCTGCACCAGTTGCGCGGGCGTGTCGGGCGGGGCAGCGCCGCCAGCCACTGCGTGCTGCTCTACCACCCGCCGCTGTCACAGCTCGGACGCGAGCGACTGGGCATCATGCGTGAAACCAGCGATGGCTTCGTCATCGCCGAGAAGGACCTGGAACTGCGCGGCCCCGGCGAAATGCTCGGCACCCGGCAGACCGGGCTGCTGCAGTTCAAGGTTGCCGACCTGATGCGCGACGCCGACCTGCTGCCGGCGGTGCGCGACGCCGCGCAAGCCTTGATGGAACGCTGGCCGCAGCATGTGAGTCCGTTATTGGAGCGCTGGTTGCGACACGGCCAGCAATACGGTCAAGTGTGACGCGGCGCACACTGCGCTGGTCGCCTGACCCATCAGTCACCCAGACCGCTCGTTATACTCCGGGCAGTCGTTTTTTCGCTGGATGCTACCCATGACCGAAGTCGCTCTCGCTCCAGATACAGAACCCCAAGCCCCGTCGGTGATCCTGCAATTGCTGGACAAGCTGGGCCTGCCCTACCAGATACGCCTCGAAGAGCCCTCCCTGGAGCCGGCCCGCCGCGTACAGGCAGTTCTGCTGGAAGACGCCGTCGGCACTCTGCTGGTGTTCTACCCGCGCAACCAGTTGCTGGACCTCAACCGCCTCGCCGAACTGACCGGGCGCAAGCTGGTGGCCGTGAAGCCGGAGCGCTTCGAGCGCATGCTCGGCAAGCACGACCTCAACACCCTGCCGGCCCTGCCGCCGCTGACCAGCTCGCCCTGCCTGTACGACGAGCGCCTGCTGCAGGAGCCGCTGCTGCTGATCGAGTCCGGGCACGCCGGCGTGTTGCTGGAACTGGCCGCCGAAGACTTCCGTCATCTGCTCAGCAAGGCCAGCGCCGCCCGTTTCGGCGTGCCGCTGAGCAGCATCCGCCTCAACCTCGATCGCCCTGACGACGACCGCGCCGAAATCACCCAGGCGGTCCAGGCCTTCACCGCCCGCCGGATCCAGCAGCGCCTCGAGGAAACCATCGAGATTCCGCCGCTGCCGGAAACCGCGCAGAAGATCATCAAGCTGCGGGTCGATCCCAACGCCACCGTCGACGACATCACCGGCGTGGTCGAAACCGACCCGGCCCTGGCCGCACAGGTGGTGAGCTGGGCCGCGTCGCCCTACTACGCGGCCCCCGGCAAGATCCGCTCGGTGGAAGACGCCATCGTCCGCGTGCTGGGCTTCGACCTGGTGATCAACCTGGCCCTCGGCCTGGCCCTGGGCAAGACCCTCAGCCTACCCCGCGAACAGCCGCAGCACGCCACGCCCTATTGGCACCAGGCGATCTACACCGCTGCAGTGATCGAAGGCCTGACCCGCGCCATTCCCCGCGCCCAGCGTCCCGAAGCCGGCCTGACCTACCTCGGCGGCCTGCTGCACAACTTCGGCTACCTGGTGCTGGCCCACGTCTTCCCGCCGCACTTCTCGCTGATCTGCCGCCACCTGGAGGTCAATCCGCACCTGGCCCACGGCTATGTCGAGCAGCACCTGCTGGGCATCACCCGCGAGCAGATCGGCAGCTGGCTGATGCGCTTCTGGGACATGCCCGAAGAACTGGCCACCAGCCTGCGCTTCCAGCACGACCCGCACTACGACGGCGACCATGCCGCCTACCCGAATCTGGTGTGCCTGGCGGTCAGCCTGCTGCGCTCCCGTGGCATCGGCACCGGCCCGGTGGAGGAAATCCCTGACGAGCTGTTCGAGCGCCTGGGCCTCTCCCGCGACAAAGCCGAGGAATCGGTGAGCAAGGTGCTGGAAGCCGAAGCCGCACTGCGCGAACTGGCTTCCCAGTTCACGCCCCACTGAGTGGCGTGAAGCGGTTGTAGAAAAGGGGCCTCGCGGCCCCTTTTTCATGGGTTCAGTTCCATGGCTGCACCCCGCAGCCCGTCCCGCACTACTTCAACAAGGCCCGGCGCTTGGCGAAGACACCGGGAAAGGCCTCCAGGCTCAATGCCAGCAGCTGCTTGACCGCCGGGCGCTCGTAGAGCTCCGCGTAAGCCTGTACCTGGTCGCTGGGCATCTGCCGGTAGGCATAGAGCATGAAGGACTCCACCGCCTGCTCGCTGCTGGCGCGGATGCCTTCGGCCTGCTTGGCGGTCTGCTCGGCCAGGGCCTTCTCGCTGATCTTCTCGCCGCGCTGGCGCAGGGTCAGCATGGCCAGGGTCTTGCCCACCTCATAGCGCAGCAAGGACGCCAGGTCGGTGGTCCGCGCGGCCTTGTCAAGCCGGCGCACCAGCCCCAACCGATCGGCCCGGGGCGGCTTGTCGGCCAGTTGGGTGCGGTAGGCGGCCAGGCCTTCACCCACATCGCGCTCGGCGGCGGTGAAGCGCTGCGCCAGGGGGCTGTCGAGGGCCGCCTCCACCTGGGCGAGCTGCTCGGCACTCACTTTCGGCGCAATGGCGCTGGCCAGGTCACGGCACAGGGCATCGGCCTCGAAGGCCTTGTTCAGCTGCTTCAGGTAGCGCTCCGGCGCGCTGCGCTGCAACAGCGGCCCGCTCTGCTCGCAGAGCAGGCGCACACCGGCCAGTTCGAAGGCCTTGGTCAGATCATCGGGTTTCGGGGCCGCAAAGGCGGCGAGGCTGCCAAGCAGCAGCGGAAGAGCGAGAAGGGCGCGCATGGACTGGATTCCGTCAGGACGAGCGCCCTCGACAGAGAAGGGCGCACACGGATCAGCCTAGCGAAAGGGCCGCGCGCCGACCAGCAGCGCAGCGACCGAATGCGGATCAGGCAGCCTTTTTGGCGGCGGCCTTCTTCTTCGGCACCAGGTACTTGGTCAGGCCCTGGAACCAGATCACCAGCGCAGGGTTGCCCTGGATCTGGATGTCCTTGTTCTGGATGCCCTGCATGAAGGCCAGCTGCTTGTTCTTGGCGTTCATGGTGGCGAAACCGTAGGCACCATCCTTGAAGCCGATGGCGAAGGCCGGAGCCTCGGCGGTGCCGCGCTTGCTGGTCACGCGCTGGTCCTTGACGATGAAATGCCGCGCGACCTTGCCGTCCAGGGTATGCAACTGGAACACCAGGTCCTTGCCGGCGAGCTGCTCCTGAAAAGCGGCGTTGTCACGGCTGGCCTTGGCCATCAGGCGGCCCAGCATCCAGAGGAGAAGACGGAATTTCATGCGCACGAGCCTCGGCTGAAAATGGAACGGCGGCGCATTGTAGCGGTTTGCGAGCGGGACTACAGCCAGACTTGGGATGGGTGAAAGGGCTGTCAGATCACGCCCGGAGCCTGGCGGCCCCGGGCGTCCATGGCCTTAGTTGACCGCGTCCTTCAGGGACTTGCCCGGCTTGAAGGCAACGGTGTTGCTGGCCTTGATCTTGACCGGTTGACCGGTCTGGGGGTTCTTGCCAGTGCGAGCACCGCGATGGCGCTGCAGGAAGGTGCCGAAACCGACCAGGGTCACACTGTCCTTGCGGTTCAGCGCGCTGGTGATTTCTTCGAGAACGGCGTTGAGTACACGATTGGCCTGATCCTTGGTGAGATCGGCCTTTTCGGCGATGGCGGCGGCGAGTTCCGGTTTACGCATAGATGCCTCTTTGACGGTTTGTTGTTTTTGTGTCCGTGCTGTTCATCCAGAACAGCGCCCAAGGCGCCGCAACAGCTCTGCGCTGCGGCAGACCAGAGGGAGGATGGCATGCTGCAAAGGGCCGCGCCAGTGTTGTCCGACAGTTTTGGGCGCGAACCCGAGGGCTAATCCGACAGAAGGACGGCGATTCACGCCAGCAGTGGAGGCAGTTCCCGGTTCAGGGCCAGCTTCTCCTGCACCGCCGCGCCGGTCAGGGCGTAGCCCAGCAGGCGGCCGCCGGCATCGCGGCACAGCGCCTTGATGTCGGCGCCAGAGCCCTCCACGCTCCAGGCCCCCTCCGTGCCACGGGGCGGCAACGATACCACCAGGGGGCAGGCCGGGGTCTTCACCGTCACCGGCATCGGCCCGTAGCTCACCGCCGTGGCATTGCCCGCCAGGGTCTGCGCCAGGGCACGGGCACAGGCCATCAGCGGCATCACATAAAGCAGGTTGATGCCATCCACTTCGGCGCAATCGCCCAGGGCGTAGACGTTGGCGTGGGAAGTCTTCAGGTGGCGGTCCACCATCACCCCGCGATTCACATCCAGCCCGGCCGCGGCGGCCAGGGCGATGCGCGGGCGCAGGCCGACCGCCGAGATCACCAGATCACAGGCGATGCGGGTGCCATCGGACAGGTGCGCGTCCAGGCCGTCACCGGCGTGATTGAGGCTGGCCAGCACCGGGCCCAGGTGGAAGCGCGTGCCCAGGCCTTCGAGGCCGGCCTGTACCGCCGCTGCGGCCGCCGGGTGCAGCAGGCCGGGCATGACCTGCTCGCAGGGGGCCACGAGCTCCACTTCGAAGCCACCCAGGGTCAGGTCGTTGGCGAACTCGCAACCGATCAGGCCGGCACCGAGGATCAGCACGCGCTTCTTGCCCGCCGCCGCCACGCGGAAGCGGGCGTAGTCTTCGAGGTCGTTGATCGGGAACACCGCGTCTTCGGCGTCGCCTTCCACCGGCACGCGGATCACCTCGGCGCCCCAGGCCAGCACCAGGTCGCGGTACTCCACCGCCTCCTCGCCTATCCACAGGCGACGGTGGCCCGCGTCGATGCCGGTGATGCGGGTGTGGGTACGGATCTCGGCCTTCAGTTGGTCGGCCATGGCACCGGCTTCGGCCATGGCCAAGCCGTCGGCGTCCTTGTTCTTGCCGAAGCCGGTGGACAGCATCGGCTTGGAGTAGGAGCGGCCGTCGTCGGCGCTGATCAGCAACAGCGGGGTTTCGCCGTCCAGCTTGCGGAATTCCTTGGCCAGGTTGTAGCCGGCCAGGCCGGTCCCGACTATCACCACGGGTGCACTCATCACTCACTCCTCAGCTGCAAAACGACGCGACGGCCCACGGGCCGTCGCTGAATATCGGGGGTTGTCGCGGATCAGGCGATCTCGATCATCTCGAAGTCGACCTTGCCCACGCCGCAATCGGGGCAGACCCAGTCCGGCGGGATGTCTTCCCAGCGCGTGCCCGGGGCGATGCCCTCTTCCGGCAGGCCCTGGGCCTCGTCGTAGATGAAGCCGCAAACCACGCATTGCCACTTGCGCATAAGCACCTCCGCCCGGCGGAAAAAACCGTTGAGACCCTACTCCAATTGCGAACCCCTCGCCAAGGCTTGGCGCGGCCCGCCCGACGGAGGTTGGGCTCGGGTGGCGGTGAGAAAGGAGACACCATGGACGGCGATGAACCCGAGGGCTTCGCGGTGGGCAAGCAGGGCGAGGGCCTGGGGTGCGTCTTCGGCCGCGCGGGCCGAAAGCAGGGGATGCGGGGCCCACCACAGGACGTGGGGGCCCGGGAGGGATCAGCCGATTTCGATCATCTCGAAGTCCAGCTTGCCGACGCCACAGTCGGGGCACAGCCAGTCGGCCGGCACGTCTTCCCAACGGGTGCCCGGCGCGATGCCGTCATCCGGCCAGCCCTGGGATTCGTCATAGATCAGACCACAGACCACGCATTGCCACTTTTTCATTATCGTCCTCGGCGGAACTCACGGTTTGGCGCGCAACCTATACCAAACGCGGCACAGCGCCAAGACGCCGGGCGACGGGATGAAGCCCGCCTGCGGCAACCCGCCGCCCCACGAAACGCCCCTGGCGCCGTGTTAGACTCCCGCGCCGCCCCGAACCGCCAGGACCATCGTGCCAGACGCCGCCCTCGCCCATCCGCCCCGCTGGCTCAGCGCCACGCAACTGCATCCCGCGCCCCCCGCCGGCCTGCGTGACTGGCTGTTCGACCAGGGCTCGCTGACCCGCCGCCTCACCGCCCTCTCGGCCGACGCCTTCAGCGTCACCCCGCTGGTGGAAGGCTGGCAGGTGCTGCGCAATGACGAATGCATCGCCCTCGGCGTGCCCGACGGCAGCCAGGGCTGGGTCCGCGAGGTCTACCTGCGCGGGCACGGCGAAGCCTGGGTATTCGCCCGCAGCGTCGCGGCCCGCAGCGCCCTGGAAGGCTCCGGCCTGGCCCTGGGCGAGCTGGGCAGCCGCTCCCTGGGCGAGCTGCTGTTCAGCGACCGCGCCTTCGCCCGCGGCACCATCGAGGTCACCCGCTATCCCGCTGCCTGGTTGCCCGCCGAGGTGCGCGCCGAACGCTTGTGGGGGCGTCGCTCCTGCTTCCGCCGTGGCGAGCTGGCGGTGCTGGTGGCCGAGATATTCCTGCCAACCCTGTGGCAGCACGCCGGCATCGAAACCCTATAATCCGCCCACGCCCAGCGGAGACCGCCGATGTACCTCAAGCTCCTGCAATCGCTCAACCGCCTGCACCCCCGCGCCTGGGACTTCATCCAACTGACGCGCATGGACAAGCCCATCGGCATCTACCTGCTGCTCTGGCCCACCCTCTGGGCGCTGTGGGTCGCCGGTGAGGGCCGCCCGAGCCTGAAGAACGTGCTGGTATTCGTCGTCGGCGTGGTGCTGATGCGTGCCGCCGGCTGCGTCATCAACGACTACGCCGACCGCAACTTCGACGGCCACGTCAACCGCACCAAGGCCCGGCCCCTGGCCAGCGGCGCGATCAAGCCGCGCGAGGCACTGGTGTTCTTCGCCGTGCTGGTGGCCCTCAGTTTCGGCCTGGTGCTGCTGACCAACGCCACCACCATCTGGCTATCCTTCGGCGGCCTGGCCCTGGCCGCCTGCTACCCCTTCATGAAGCGCTACACCTTCTACCCCCAGGTGGTGCTCGGCGCGGCCTTCTCCTGGGGCATGCCCATGGCCTTCACCGCCGAGACCGGCGAGCTGCCGGCAGCGGCCTGGCTGCTGTACATCGCCAACCTGCTGTGGACCGTGGCCTACGACACCTACTACGCGATGACCGACCGCGAGGACGACCTGAAGATCGGGGTGAAGTCCACCGCCATCCTCTTCGGCGACGCCGACCGCATCATCATCGCCACCCTCCAGGGCCTGGCGCTGCTGTGCCTGCTCCTGGCCGGCAGCCGCTTCGAGCTGGGCCTGTGGTTCCACCTCGGCCTGCTCGGCGCCGCCGCCTGCTTCGCCTGGGAATCCTGGAGCACGCGCACGCGGGACCCGCAGGCCTGCTTCAAGGCTTTCCTGCACAACCACTGGGCGGGGATGGCGATCTTCATCGGCCTGGTGGCCGACTACGCGCTGCGCTGAGCCAGCGCAACGCGGGTCGCGGGGACAGGGGCGGGCTCAGGGCTTGGCCAGGTGCCAGACCTGCATCTTGCCGTCGCCGGTCTTGTCGCCGGCCTGCTTGTCCATGATGAAGGTGTAGAGCGGCTTGCCGTCATAGGCCCACTGGCTGGTGCCGTCATCGCGCTTGACCAGGCTCCACTTGCCCTCGGCCTTGGCACCGGCCTCGGCCATCAGCGGCGGCCAGTTCTTCGCGCATTCGCCGCTGCAGTGGGACATGCCCATGGCGTCCTTGTCGAAGGTGTACAGCGTCATGCCGTGGTGATCCACCAGCACGCCATCCTTCTCCATCGCCGGCTCCGCCGCCAGCAGCGGCCAGGACAGCAATGCCCCGGCCAGCAGGGCCAGCGCCTGTGGATAAGTTCTGCTCATCGCATTTCTCCTCGCAAGGGTCCGCTTCGGCCCGGCAACCACCGGCCCGGGACGGGGTGCGGCGGGCAGGCAGCCGGTGCCCTGGCAGGGCATCGCGTCAGGCCGGCTCCGGCTGTGCGCCGGTGGCCCGTTGAGCATAGTCGAGGCCATCGCGCCGCCCGTCGCTACCCGGGCGAGGCCATCCCGCTACATGCCGATGTCATATAGCTGCAATAATTCCGTTATCTAATGCGCGCAAACCAGCTGAACAAGCGACCCGAGGCGGATACATGGTTGGCAAGAACATCCTGATAGTCGACGACGAAGCGCCCATCCGCGAAATGATCGCGGTAGCCCTGGAAATGGCCGGCTACGAGTGCCTGGAAGCGGAGAACACCCAGCAGGCGCACGCCATCATCGTCGACCGCAAACCCGACCTGATCCTCCTCGACTGGATGCTTCCCGGCACCTCCGGCATCGAGCTGGCCCGGCGCCTGAAGCGCGATGAGCTGACCGGCGACATCCCGATCATCATGCTCACCGCCAAGGGCGAAGAGGACAACAAGATCCAGGGCCTGGAAGTCGGCGCCGACGACTACATCACCAAGCCCTTCTCGCCCCGCGAGCTGGTGGCCCGCCTCAAGGCCGTGCTGCGCCGCGCCGGCCCCACCGACAGCGAAGCGCCGATCGAAATCCGCGGCCTGCTGCTGGACCCCATCAGCCACCGCGTGACCATCGACGGCAAGCCCGCCGAGATGGGCCCCACCGAGTACCGCCTGCTGCAGTTCTTCATGACCCACCAGGAGCGCGCCTACACCCGTGGCCAGCTGCTGGACCAGGTCTGGGGCGGCAACGTCTATGTCGAGGAGCGCACCGTCGACGTGCACATCCGCCGCCTGCGCAAGGCGCTGGGCGATGCCTACGAAAACCTGGTGCAGACGGTACGCGGCACCGGCTATCGTTTCTCCACCAAAGGCTGACCCCGCACAAGGACGCACCCGTTGAACCAGGACTGGCGTCGCGCCGTAATCCGCCGTTTGCTCCTCCTGCTAGCCGTCTGCCTGATCGCCGGAGCCCTCTCCGGCGAATACGGCTGGGCTCTGGCCGTCGGCCTCGGTGGCTACCTCGGCTGGACCCTCAGCCAGCTCCTGCGCCTGCACAAGTGGCTCAAGGAACACAAACCCGACGAGCCGCCGCCGGATGGCTACGGCCTCTGGGGCGAAGTGTTCGACAGCATCTATCACCTGCAGCGCCGTGATCAGCGCGTGCGCGGCCGCCTGCAAGCGGTGATCGACCGCGTGCAGGAATCCACCGCCGCCCTCAAGGACGCCGTGGTCATGCTCGACAGCGAGGGCAACCTCGACTGGTGGAACCGCGCCGCGGAAAACCTGCTGGGCCTGAAGACGCCCCAGGACAGCGGCCAGCCAGTGACCAACCTGATCCGCCACCCGCGCTTCAAGGAATACTTCGAGCAGGAAAACTACCGCGAGTCCCTCGACCTGCCGTCACCGGTCAACGACCGCCTGCGCCTGCAGTTCCACATCACCCAGTACGGCAACCGCGAACACCTGATGCTGGTGCGCGACGTCACCCGCATCCACCAGCTGGAACAGATGCGCAAGGACTTCGTCGCCAACGTCTCCCACGAGCTGCGCACCCCGCTGACGGTGATCGCCGGCTACCTGGAAACCCTGCTGGACAACGTCGAGGACGTGAACCCCCGCTGGACCCGCGCCCTGCAGCAGATGAACTCCCAGGCCGGGCGCATGCAGAACCTGCTCAACGACCTGCTGCTGCTGGCCAAGCTGGAAGCCACCGACTACCCCTCGGACAACCAGCCCATCGCCGTCGACACCCTGCTGCAGAGCATCCGCAACGATGCCGTCGCCCTGTCCGGCAGCCGCCAGCACAGGATCACCCTCGAAGCCGACGCCAGCTATCAGCTGCGCGGCAGCGAGGCCGAGTTGCGCAGCGCCTTCTCCAACCTGGTGTTCAACGCCGTCAAGTACACCCCCGATGGCGGCGACGTGCGCATCCGCTGGTGGGGCGACGAACTGGGCGCGCACCTGGCGGTGCAGGACTCCGGCATCGGCATCGAGAGCAAACACCTGCCGCGCCTGACCGAGCGCTTCTACCGGGTCGACTCCAGCCGCGCCAGCAACACCGGCGGCACCGGCCTGGGCCTGGCCATCGTCAAGCACGTGCTGATCCGCCACCGCGGCCGCCTCGACATCAGCTCGGTGCTCAACCACGGCAGCACCTTCACCTGCCATTTCCCGCCCAGCCAGGTCGCGCCGCGCGCTTGAACGCGGCACCGGGCCCGGACAGGGCCCGGCGTCTTGCAAACTGCGGTCCCAGCCCTCACCCTTAGCCGATCATTCGCTGACCAAAGCCCCCAATGGACCCGTCCCCCGCTAGTTCACTCTCTTCCTATTTCGCCGACTTCGGCCTCGTTCTGTTCGCCCTGTTCCTCGTCGTGCTCAACGGTTTCTTCGTGGCCGCCGAGTTCGCCATGGTCAAGCTGCGCGCCACCCGCGTCGAAGCCATCGCCGACAAGCACGGCTGGCGCGGCAGCATCCTGCGCACCGTGCACAACCAGCTGGACGCCTACCTCTCGGCCTGCCAGCTGGGCATCACCCTCGCGTCCCTCGGCCTCGGCTGGGTCGGCGAACCGGCCTTCGCCCACCTGCTCGGCCCGCTGCTCAGCGCCTTCGGCATCGAGTCGGAGAAGCTGGCCCACGGCATCTCCTTCTTCACCGCCTTCTTCATCATTTCCTACCTGCACATCGTGGTCGGCGAGCTGGCGCCCAAGTCCTGGGCCATCCGCAAACCCGAGCTGCTGTCGCTGTGGACGGCGGTGCCGCTGTACCTCTTCTACTGGCTGATGTACCCGGCCATCTGGCTGCTCAACGCCAGCGCCAACGCCATCCTGCGCATCGCCGGTCAGGGCGAGCCCGGCCCGCACCACGAGCACCACTACAGCCGCGACGAGCTCAAGCTGATCCTCCACTCCAGCCGTGCCCGCGACCCCAGCGACCAGGACATGCGCGTGCTCGCTTCCGCCGTGGAGATGGGCGAACTGGAAGTGGTCGACTGGGCCAACTCCCGTGAAGACCTGATCTACCTGGAGCACGACGCCCCGCTGGCCGACATCCTCAGCGTGATCCGCCGCCACAAGTACAGCCGCTACCCGGTGCACAACGCCCAGACCGGCGAGTTCATCGGCGTGCTGCACATCAAGGACCTGCTCCTGGCCCTCTCCGCCCTGGACAGCCTGCCCGAGTCCTTCGACCTGGCCGAGCTGACCCGCCCGGTGGAGCGCGTCACCAAGCACATGCCGCTGTCGCGCCTGCTGGAGCAGTTCCGCCAGGGTGGCGCGCACTTCGCCCTGGTCGAGGAGGCCGACGGCAAGGTGGTCGGCTTCCTGACCATGGAAGACGTGCTCGAAGTACTGGTCGGCGACATCCAGGACGAACACCGCAAGACCGAACGCGGCATCCTCGCCTACCAGCCCGGCAAGCTGCTGGTGCGCGGCGACACCCCGCTGTTCAAGGTCGAGCGCCTGCTGGGCATCGACCTCGACCACGTCGAGGCGGACACCCTCGCCGGCCTGATCTACGAAACCCTCAACCGCGTCCCCGAGGAAGAGGAAGTGCTGGAGACCGAAGGGCTGCGCATCATCGTCAAGAAGATGAAGGGCCCGAAGATCGTCCTCGCCAAGGTGGTCAGCATCGACTGATCCACCACTCGCTACGAAAAACGGGGCCCACGGGCCCCGTTTTCGTTCCCGCCTAGGCACAGGATGGGCGTAGGTGCGGCGTAGGGTGGGCCGGGCGGCGCTCCGCTTCAGCCCACCGCTCTCC
Source organism: Aquipseudomonas alcaligenes MRY13-0052 (assembly GCA_000474255.1). Lineage (GTDB taxonomy): Bacteria > Pseudomonadota > Gammaproteobacteria > Pseudomonadales > Pseudomonadaceae > Metapseudomonas > Metapseudomonas solani. The sequence goes on along the minus strand of BATO01000004.1, from coordinate 3,690 downwards.
ATCGATCCCCCACCTCAACCGCCCCCCGACCGCCCTTCCCTGATCTAGAGTTCACCTGCACCCGCCGTTTCGCTTGCGCCTGGTCCCTGAACCCCGGCGCTGGCGTGCGATGCCGTCGGCCTCCCGTGCTGAATCCCCCTCATCAACGCTGCGGTGTCTCACGGGTTCCGGTCACGGCCGCACATCGCCGGGCCGTGGCCGGCCCCTCGCCGCAAGGAACGCGGAGTCGCTCATGATCATCATCAGTTCACGCAAGGACTTCTCCAACCCGGACCAGCTCTCCGAGACCGGCCACCTGATACGCGAGGTGGACCTGGCCAACGACACGGTCACGGCGGTGCTGGACTTCAAGGACCTGCTGCACCTGGTAAAGGGCAAGCGCCTGCTCCTGCTGGTGCACGGCTACAACAACGAGCAGTTCGAGGTGTTCGACTCCTACCAGGTGATCGAGCAACAGGCCATGGTCCACCTCGCCGACGCCTACGACATGGTGCTCGGCTACTCCTGGCCCGGCGGCGACCAGAAGCTCGACTGGTGGCAGGCGAAGAAACGCGCCAATGCCGTGGCGCGGATGTTCCGCTTCCTGCTGGACAACCTCTACGGGGATGCCGCCGCCGTGGACGTGATGTCCCACAGCCTCGGCGCGCGGGTCACCCTCAAGGCCCTCAAGGGCTCGCCCGGGCGCATCGTGCGCAACTACTTCTGCACGGCGCCGGCTGTGGATAACGAATGCTTCGAAAGCGACGAGGAGTTCGCCGACGCCATCCCCTCCTGCGAGCGGGTGTACATCTTCCACTCCTCGCGGGACGAGGTGCTGCGCTTCGCCTACGCCTCCTCCGAGCATGACCTGGCCCTGGGCCTCTACGGCCCCGAAGACAAGACCTACATCGAAGTGGCCACCAGCACGGTGTTCGTCGCCAACTGCAAGAAGGTGGTCTCCAACCATGGCGGCTACAAGCGCGCGGGGGCGGTGTACAGCTACATCCAGGCCAGCTTCGCCGGTGGCCTGCAGCGCTTCGTCACCCTGTGAGGGAGGCCCGTTAGAACAGGTCCAGCTGCCCACCCGCCGGAGGCGCGGGTGGTGCGGCGGGTGGCGGCGCCATGACGGGTGCCGGCTCCGCACTGGCCAGGCGCGCGGCCAACCCGGCCGCGCGCTCGGCGCGGGTATTCACCGCCTCGCCCAGGCGCTGCGGCAGGCCCCAGATCTCCACCCGCTGCTTGGCGCGGGTGATGCCGGTGTAGAACAGCGAGCGGCTGAGCAGCGGGCTCGGCTGCTCCGGCAGCGCCAGCAGCACCTCGCTGAACTCCGAGCCCTGGCTCTTGTGCACCGTCATGGCGAAGGCGCTGTCGTGGCTGGGCAACCGCGCCGGGGCGAAGGGCCGGTGGCCACCTTCGCCTTCGAAGAACACCCGCAGGCCGTTGGGCGTGGGCAGGCAGATGCCGATGTCGCCGTTGAACAGGCCCAGGGCATAGTCGTTCTGCCGCACCATCACCGCGCGGCCCGGGTACCAGCGCTCGCGGCTGGCGATGCCCAGGCGCCGCTTGATACGCGCCTCCAGCGCCTCGTTGATGCCGTTCACCCCCCAAGGCCCCTCGCGCTGGGCGGTGAGGGCGCGGAAGTCGGCGAAGGCGGCGAAGGCGGCCTCGGCATCACCGGTGCGCGCGGCGACGATGAAGGGCGCGTAGCCGGCGTCCAGGCGCTCCAGCAGCGGGCCCTGCAACGGGCCGGGGTTCCAGCCCAGATCGGGCCGCGCCTCGCGCAGCAACTCCAGGGTGCCGCGCGCGTCGCCCGCGTTGATGCGCCGCGCCAGCTCGCCGATGCCGCTGTCGCCCGCGAAGCGGTGGCTGTGGGTCAGCAGCACTACGGCGTCGCCGAGGCGCGAGCGCGGCTGCTCCACCGGCACGCGCTGGCCGGTGATGCGCTCCAGGTCGGCACTGGCGGTGGCGTCCAGGCCACGGCCTTCGCAGAGCTCGGCGAACACCGCGCCGGCCTCCACCGCCGAGAGCTGGTCCTTGTCGCCCAGCAGCACCAGGCGCGCGCCGGGGGGCAGGGCGTCGAGCAGCTTGGCCATCAACGCCAGGTCCACCATCGAGGCTTCGTCCACCACCAGCACATCCAGCGGCAGCGGGTTGTCGGCGTGGTGGCGCACCTGCGGGCTGTCGCCGCGGCTGCCCAGCAGGCGGTGCAGGGTACGCGCCTCCTCGGGCAGCAGGGCCTTGATCCTATCGTCCACCGGCAGCTCGGCCTTGGCATTGCGGATGGCCTCGGCCATGCGCGCGGCGGCCTTGCCGGTGGGTGCGGCGAGGCCGATGGCCAGGCGCTCGCCACCGGGTTGTTCCAGCAGCGCGGCGAGCAGGCGTACCACGGTGGTGGTCTTGCCGGTGCCGGGGCCGCCGGAGATCACCGCCAGGTTGCGGCGCACCGCCTGGGCGGCGGCCAGGCGCTGCCAGTCCGGCTGCTGGGTGTTGCGGGCGAACAGCCGCGCCAGGGATTCCGCCAGGCGCGCCTCGTCCACCGGCGGGCGGGCGCCGGCCATGGCCAGCAGGCTGGCGGCCAGGCGCGTTTCGTAGGCGTGGTAGCGGCTGAGATAGAGGCGCTCGCCGTCCAGGGTCAGCGGCGCATAACCGCCGGGCTCCGCCACCAGAGGGGAAGCACGCAGGGCGGCCAGCCAGGTGGGCAGGGCCGGCAGGTCGAGCCCGGCAGCGCCCTCGTCGAACACCCGCTGCCCGGCCAGGCGCGCCAGGGGCAGGCACACGTCGCCATTGGCCAGGGCCTGGCAACACAGCGCGGCGGCGGCGGTGACCGCCTCGCCGGCATCCGGGTCGAGGCGCAGCAGGCTCTCGGCGAAGAAGCGCTCCAGCGGGCCCAGCGGCCATTCGGCGAGCGTCATGGGCGGCCCTCCTCGAACAGGCGGTCCAGGGCGTTGAGCAGCGCGTCGTCGGGCCGGTGGAAGTACACGCCGGCCTCCGGCATGCCACGCAGGAACAGGTAGTAGGCGCCGCCCAGCCCCTCGCTGGCGAAGCCATCCAGGCGCAGGCGCAGGAAACGCCGCAGCGCCACCAGGTAGATCAGGTACTGCAGGTGATAGTGCTCGGCGGCGATGGCCTGCTCCAGGCGCTCGCCGCCGTAGTAGCTGGCGTCCGGACCGAGCCAGTTGGACTTGTAGTCGGCGATGTACCAGCGCCCCTGGTGCTCGAAGGTCAGGTCGATGAAGCCCTTCATGAAGCCGTTCAACTGATCGAATTCCAGGCGCTCGGCGGCCAGGCGCATGGGCTCCGGCAGGCCGTGGGCGGGGTCGGCCAGCACCGCGCGCAGGCCCTGGATATCCAGCTGCGCCACGGGGAAGGTGAAGCCCAGCTCCGGCAGGCGCCGGCTCGGTTCGAGGGCGGCCAGGCTCAGGCCCTGGCCGTCGAGGTCGGCATCCAGCACCTTGCGCAGCTGCTCGATGGCAATCGCCGCCCAGTCCTCGGGCAGGCCGTGGCCCAGCAGGTGCAGCGGCACCAGGGCCTCCAGCTCGCCCTCGCCGCGCACCCAGTCCTCGAGGATGGCGTGCAGGCAGGTACCGGCACGGGCGCCCCGGGGGAAGCCGTAGAAGCCGGCACCCGGGTCGGTGGCCGGGGGCACGAAGAAGGCGTCGCGGTCCGGTGCCTCCATGTGCATGCCGGCGGCCAGGCCGGAGAAGCTGCCCA
>BATO01000005.1 GCA_000474255.1 Aquipseudomonas alcaligenes MRY13-0052 | reverse complement strand
GCTCAAGGTGCTCTGCGAGAAGTCCCTGGAAGTACGCCCCTATGTAAAGACCGGCCGCACCCACCTGATGGACGCCATGCCGGTGCGCATGAGCCAGGTGCTGGACGGCTGGGCCCAGCAGGTGCAGAGCAATATCGAGCACCTGCGTGCGCTGATGCCGAGCCTGCAGCAACTGGCCCAGGGCGGCACCGCGGTCGGCACCGGGATCAACGCCCACCCGCGCTTCGCCGAGCGTTTCTGCGTGGAGCTGAACCTGCTCACCGGCTTGCAGTTCACCCCGGGCAACAACTTCTTCGCCCTGATCGGCTCCCAGGACACCGCCGTGGCCCTGTCCGGCCAGCTGAAAACGGTGGCGGTGACCCTGATGAAGATCGCCAACGACCTGCGCTGGATGAACTCCGGCCCGCTGGCAGGCCTGGCCGAGATCGAGCTGGAGGCCCTGCAGCCGGGCTCCTCGATCATGCCGGGCAAGGTCAACCCGGTGATCCCCGAGGCCACGGCGATGGTCGCCGCCCAGGTGATCGGCAATGACGCGGCCATCACCGTTGCCGGCCAGTCGGGCAACTTCGAGCTGAACGTGATGCTGCCGGTGATCGCCCACAACCTGTTGAACAGCGTCCAGCTGCTGTCGAGCAGCAGCCTGCTGCTGGCCGACCGTGCGGTGGCGAGCTTCAAGGTCAACCAGCCGAAGCTGAACGAAGCGCTGTCGCGCAACCCGATTCTGGTCACCGCGCTGAATCCCATCATCGGCTACCTCAAGGCCGCCGAGATCGCCAAGCAGGCGTACCGCGAGGGGCGCCCGGTGATCGATGTGGCGCAGGAGAACACCGAGCTGAGCCGCGCGGAGCTGGAGAAGCTGCTCGACCCGGAAAAACTCACCGAGGGCGGCCTCTAGCCGCGACACCGGGTGCTGCCACGGCGGCACCCTTCGCCCACCTGGAGGTGGCCGATGGAGTACTGGAAACGAACCATCGAGGCTGGCAACCGCAGCTTCCACAGCGGTGACTGGATCGAGGCGCGGGAGCTTTACCTGCAGGCCCTGGCCCAGGCGCAGATGCTGCTGGAGCGGTGGCCGGATGCGGACCAGGCGGTGGCCGCGTTCGTGGTCTCCCACCACAACCTGGCCGACCTGCACCTGATGCTCGGCCAGCCGGAGGAGACGGCGGAGAACCTCTGCACCTGCCACGAGCGCCTGCTGCAGGTGCTGCGTGACACCAGCCTGCCCGAGGCGCTGCGCGACGTTGCCCTGCGCCACAGCCGCTGCACCTACAGCAGCCTGTTGCAGTTCATCCAGGAGCACGGCGCCTATCCCCGCACCGATCGCCTGCTCGGCATCGTGCCTGGCCATTCTTCGCGAGCCCTGCCGAGCACCTCCGGCAGCCGCTACTACCATTGAACAAGGAACCGACCATGACCTACAGCCTGCCCGTCCTCACCTACGCCTACGATGCCCTGGAACCGCATATCGATGCGCAGACCATGGAAATCCACCACAGCAAGCACCACCAGACCTACATCAACAATCTCAATGCAGCCCTGGAGGGCAACCCCCTCGGCCAGCTGCCGGTGGAGTCGTTGCTGCGGCGCCTGGCGGAGGTGCCCGAGCAACTGCGCGGCGCGGTGATCAACAACGGCGGCGGGCACGCCAACCATTCGCTGTTCTGGACCGTGATGTCGCCCACTGGCGGTGGGGAGTCCCATGGCACCGTGCGTGCGGCCATCGAGGCGGAGCTGGGCGGCTTCGCGGCCTTCAAGGAGGCCTTCACCAAGGCGGCGCTGACCCGCTTCGGCAGCGGCTGGGCCTGGCTCAGCGTGACGCCGGGCAAGCGCCTGGTGGTGGAGAGCAGCGGTAACCAGGACAGCCCGCTGATGAATGGCAACGTGCCGATCCTCGGGCTGGATGTTTGGGAGCACGCCTATTACCTGCGTTACCAGAGCCGTCGTCCCGAATACATCGGCGCTTTCTACAATGTCATCGACTGGGCCGAAGTGGACCGTCGATACCGAGAGGCGATGGCCTGATGCCTGAGCCCGACCTGCACAGCCTGGGTGCCGACGGGCGCCTGCACTCGCCCAGCCGGGGTCCCATGTCTTCTCTATTACCCAGCGGGCTTTCCCTGCGCCAGGTTCTTGGCCTCTGCGTGATGCTCGTCGGCTGCCTGCTGTTGTCCTGGCAGGCGGTACTGGCTGCCGAGCGTGCGCTGGAGCCTCATCTCTGGCATGCGCTGAAGTCGGGCACGCTGTGTGCGTTGGGCACGGCCGTCGGCACCTTGCCGGTGCTGTTCATGCGCAGCATCTCGGCACGCACCTCCGACACCCTGCTGGGCTTCGGTGCCGGTGTGATGCTGGCGGCGACGGTGTTCTCGCTGTTGATCCCCGGACTGGATGCGGCCGGCCAGTTGGGCTTTTCCAAATGGTCGGCAGGCTTCCTGATGAGCCTCGGCCTGTTGCTGGGGGCCAGTGCACTGTTCGGCCTTGGCAGGCTGCTGCCGGAGCGGCAGCTCGAGGTGGATGCGCGTACCGACCGCCTGGTGCTGGCACCGCGCATCCTGCTGTTCGTCATTGCCATCGTCCTGCACAACATCCCGGAAGGCATGGCGGTGGGCGTGGCGGCGGGCGCCGGGTTGGCGGGCGCGGATAGCCTGGCATTGGGCATCGCACTGCAGGACCTGCCGGAGGGGTTGATCATTTCCCTGGTGTTGGCGGGGGCGGGCATGTCCCGGGGCAAGGCGATGCTGATCGGCGCGGCGTCCGGGCTGGTGGAGCCGGTGTTCGCGTTGCTCTGTGCCTGGTTGGTGCAGGTGTCGGCGTTGCTGTTGCCCTGGGGCCTGGCCCTGGCGGCGGGGGCGATGCTCTTCGCGGTGACCCACGAAATCATCCCGGAATGCCATCGCAAGGGCCACGAAACCGCTGCGAGCCTGGGGTTGGCCGCGGGCTTCTGCCTGATGATGGTGCTGGATACGGCGCTGGCCTGATCGGCCGGTGATCATGTCGCGACGCAGGGAAGGCGTCACGGGGTGGTTCAGTGTTTCAGCTCTTTCGGGCCCGGTATCTGTACCGGGCTTTCCGTCACTCGCCTTCGTCGAAGCGGTTGTTGACCAACTCGATCAGTGCGTTGAGCGCATCGTCGTCCTGCTCGCCTTCGGTGTGCAGGTGGATGTTGGTGCCCTTGCCGGCGGCGAGCATCATCACGGCCATGATGCTTTTGCCGTCCACCAGGCTTTCCGGGGTGCGGCCTACGCGGATCTGGCAGGGGTAGCGCCCGGCGACACCGACGAACTTGGCCGCGGCGCGGGCATGCAGCCCCAGTTTGTTGATGATGGTGATTTCACAGGCTGGCATCGCGGCGGGGATCCTTTAACTGAGGTCGCGGTGGCGAACCTGGACGTTCTTCAGGTTGGGTTTGAGCGCCTGGCCGAGGCGCTCGGCGAGGTACACGGAACGGTGGTGGCCGCCGGTGCAGCCAATGGCGACGGTGACATAGGCGCGGTTGCTGGCGGCGAAGCGCGGCAGCCATTTGTTCAGGTAGCCGAGGATGTCCTGGTACATCTCCTCGACATCCGGTTGCGCGGCCAGGTACTCGGCGACATTGGCGTCGAGGCCGGAGTTATCGCGCAGCTCAGGCTTCCAGTAGGGATTGGGCAGGCAGCGCACGTCGAACACCAGGTCCGCATCCACCGGCATGCCCCGCTTGAAGCCAAAGGATTCGACGAGGAAGGCGGTTCCCGGCTCGGGCTTGTTCAGCAGGCGCAGCTTGATGCTGTCGCGCAGCTGGTACAGATTGAGGTGGGTGGTGTCGATCTTCAGGTCGGCGAGGTCGGCGATGGGAGCGAGCAACGAGGCTTCGTCGAGGATGGCCTCGGCGAGGGAGCGGTCTTCGTTGGTCAGCGGGTGGCGGCGGCGGGTTTCCGAGAAGCGCTTGAGTAGCGTTTCGTCATCCGCGTCCAGGTACAGCACATCGCAGTGGATGTGGCGGGCGCGGGCCTCTTCGAGGAGTTCGGGAAAACGCTTGAGCTGGCTGGGCAGGTTGCGTGCGTCGATGGAGACGGCGACCTGGGGGTGCAGCAACTCGGTCTGCAGCAGTGCGCGCTCGGCCAGTTCGGGGAGCAGGCCGGCGGGCAGGTTGTCGATGCAGTAGAAGCCATTGTCCTCGAGAACGTCGAGGGCGGTGCTCTTGCCTGAGCCTGAACGGCCGCTGACGATGATCAGGCGCATGGCAAGGTCCTAGCGTCCGTTCTGGACGTCCACTACCACCTGGTACAGGCTGTCGCTGCTCTGCGTCTGGCGCAGGCGGTCACGCACCTCGGTGCGGTCCAGCATGCTGGCGATCTGGCGGAGCAGTTCCAGGTGTTCATCGGTGGCGGCTTCGGGGACCAAGAGTACGAACAGCAGGTCCACCGGGGCGCCGTCGATGGCGTCGAAGTCCACGGGGGCATCCAGGCGCAGCACGGCGCTGATGGGCGCGGTGCAGCCGGGAAGCCGGCAATGGGGGATGGCGATACCGTTGCCGAATCCTGTCGAGCCGAGTTTCTCCCGGGCGACCAGGCTTTCGAAGATATCTTGCGAGTCGAGGTCGGGAAGTTCGCGAGCAACCAGGTTGGCGATCTGTTCCAGGACACGTTTTTTGCTGCCGCCCGGCACGTTCACGAGGGAACGGCCGGGGGTCAGGATTTGCTCAAGTCGGATCATAGGAAGGGGAATGTCAGCGGGCGGTGGCGCCCTGCTGGCGGTTCAGCTGCTTTTCCTTGTGTTTGATCAGTTGACGGTCGAGTTTGTCGGTGAGCAGGTCGATGGCCGCGTACATGTCTTCATGCTCCGCATTGGCTACGACCTCACCACCGGCGATGTGCAGGGTGGCTTCGATCTTCTGCTTCAGTTTCTCCACCTGCATGATCACCTGCACATTGGTGATTTTGTCGAAGTGGCGCTCCAGTCTGTCGAACTTCTCGACAACGTAGTCGCGCAGGGCGTCGGTCACATCCAGTTGATGTCCACTGATGTTGACTTGCATACCGCTTTCTCCTTATTGCCCGTGTGTAAGAGACAGGCTAACGGGCCTGCCACCGGAACACTTTGGCGTGGATCAATCCGCGTCACATCAGCCGCTTGCGTTCGCTGGAAGGCGCTATCCCGAGGGATTCCCGGTACTTGGCGACTGTGCGGCGGGCCACTTGGATACCCTGTGCTTCCAGTAAACCAGCGATCTTGCTGTCGCTCAACGGCTTTTTGGCATTTTCCGCAGCGACCAGTTTTTTGATGATCGCGCGGATGGCGGTAGACGAGCATTCACCGCCTTCGGAGGTGCTGACGTGGCTGGAGAAGAAGTATTTCAGTTCGTATATGCCACGCGGAGTGTGCATGAATTTCTGGGTGGTGACGCGTGAGATGGTCGACTCGTGCATGCCCACCGCCTCGGCGATGTCGTGCAGGACGAGGGGCTTCATCGCCTCGTCGCCGTACTCGAGGAAACCGCGCTGGTGCTCGACGATCTGGGTGGCGACCTTCATCAGCGTTTCGTTGCGGCTCTGCAGGCTCTTGATGAACCAGCGGGCTTCCTGCAGCTGATTGCGCATGAAGGTGTTGTCGGCGCTGGAGTCGGCACGACGGACGAAACCGGCGTAATGCGGGTTGACGCGCAGGCGCGGGACGGCTTCCTGGTTCAGTTCCACCAGCCAGCGTTCATTGTGCTTGCGCACGATGACATCCGGCACGACGTACTCGGGTTCGCTGGCTTCGATCTGTGAGCCGGGGCGGGGGTTGAGGCCCTGGATCAGCTCGATCACCTGGCGCAGCTCGTCTTCCTTGAGCTTCATGCGGCGCATGAGCTGGCTGTAGTCGCGGCTGCCGAGAACATCGAGATAGTCGCCTGCCAGGCGCTGCGCCTCGCTCAGCCATGGGGTCTTGGCGGGCAGTTGGCGCAGTTGCAGGAGCAGGCACTCGCGCAGGTCGCGGGCGCCGACGCCGGCGGGCTCGAATTGCTGGATGCGGTGCAGGACGACTTCCACCTCGTCGAGTTCGATCTCGAGCTCGGGGTCGAAGGCTTCCACGACTTCCTCGAGGGTTTCCTCCAGGTAGCCGTCATTGTTGATGCAGTCGATCAGGGTGACGCCGATCAGGCGATCGGTATCGGACATGGGGGCCAGGTTCAGCTGCCACAGCAGGTGGCTTTGCAGGCTCTCGCCCACCGAGGTGCGGGACGTGAAGTCCCACTCGTCGTCATCGGAGCTGGGGAGGCTGCTGGCGCTGGTCTGGTAGACGTCTTCCCAGGCGGTGTCGACGGGCAGTTCGCTGGGGATGCGTTCGTGCCATTCGCCGTCTTCGAGGCTTTCGCTCTCCGAAGTGGGGACGCTGGATTCCTGGAAGCTGGATTCCTGGCTGGCGGAGTTGGGCAGTTGCTCGCTTTCTGCCATGGGGTCGGAGTTGTCGAAGTCTTCTCCTTCCTCCTGGCGTTCGAGCATGGGATTGGACTCCAGGGCCTCCTGGATTTCCTGCTGCAGATCCAGGGTGGACAGTTGGAGTAGGCGAATGGCCTGTTGCAGCTGCGGGGTCATCGTCAGCTGCTGGCCCATCTTCAGGACTAGCGATGGTTTCATGGCAGAGGGCTTAGCACCTTATTCGCCGGCGCACATGCGCCATCCACTACAGGGCGCCGAGGCGCCACCAGGAAGCAAATTATATGCCTGACCTTGAATGATTTTTCTACTGCCCGCAACATTTTGCGCGCAGGGCTGGTCCGTCAGAGGCGGAATTCGTGCCCCAGGTAGACTTCCTTGACCAGTTGGTTGGCCAGGATCTCTTCTGCACTGCCTTCGGCGATGAGCTGGCCATCATTCACGATGTAGGCGGTTTCGCAGATATCCAGTGTCTCGCGGACGTTGTGGTCGGTGATCAGCACGCCGATCCCCTTGGCCTTGAGGTGATGGATGATCTGTTTGATGTCGCCCACGGAAATCGGGTCGACACCGGCAAAGGGTTCGTCGAGCAGGATGAACTTGGGGGCAGTGGCCAGGGCGCGGGCGATTTCCACGCGACGACGCTCGCCACCGGACAGGCTCATGCCGATGCTGTCGCGGATGTGGCTGATGTGGAACTCCTGCAGCAGGCTCTCCAGCTCGCGATGGCGGCCGGCGCGGTCGAGCTCCTTGCGGGTCTCGAGAATGGCCATGATGTTGTCGGCCACGCTGAGCTTGCGGAAGATCGAGGCTTCCTGGGGCAGGTAGCCGATACCGGCCCGGGCACGGCCGTGCATGGGCTGGTGGGTGACGTCCTGCTGATCGATCAGCACGCGTCCCTGATCGGCTTTCACCAGCCCCACGATCATGTAGAAGCAGGTGGTCTTGCCGGCACCGTTGGGGCCGAGCAGGCCGACGATCTGGCCGCTGTCGATGGACAGGCTGACGTCACGGACGACCTGGCGGCTCTTGTAGCTCTTCGCCAGGTGCTGGGCTTTGAGGGTCGCCATTACTCTGCTTGTCCCGCTTGCTGCTCTTTCTTCTTCGGCTGGATGACCATGTCGATGCGCGGACGCGGAGTGCCGACGTTGGTGCCCGTGGCGCGGCCTGCGTTGACGATCTGGCGCTGGGTGTCGTAGACGATCTTCTCGCCTTCGAAGGTGTTGCCTTCCTGGATCACCTTGGCCTGGTCGATCAGCACGATGCGCTCGTTGGCAGCGAAGTACTGGATGGTCATGCCGTATGCCTTGACGATCTGCTTGTCCACCGCAGGCTTCTGCTCGTAGTAGGCAGGCTTGCCCACCGAGGTGAAGACTTCCAGCTCGCCCTGGGCGTTCTGGGTGATGGTCACGGTGTCGCCGGTGATCTTCAGGGTGCCCTGAGTGATGACCACGTCGCCGCGATAGACCGCCACGCCCTGCTTGTCATCGAGTTCGGCGCTGTCCGCCTGGACGCGGATCGGCTGATCGCGGTCGCTGGGCAGCGCCCAGGCGCTGGCACTTCCGAGTGCGGCACCCAGGCTGAGCAGTAGGGGGAGGGTTTTAACGAACCTCATGCTGGCCTCTTACGTTGGACTGCAGGATCATCCTGCTGTCATTCAAGTACGCTTTCATTCCTTGTGCCGTGGTAACCCCGTTGGCGGCGTCGATTCTAACGGCTTGCTGGGTTTCCGCATATTCCCTGTCCGGGAACACGGTCAGGCGGCTGGTGGTGAGAATGGTTGGTCGGCCCTTGGCGTCGGTGCGCTCCACGCGGACCTTGTCGATCAGCTCCACCTGTTCACCTTCTGGGCCGACTTCGCCGCGCTCGCTCTGTACGTGCCACGGGAACTCGGTGCCGCGGTAGAGCTGCAGGTCGGGATTGGTCAGCAGGGTGGTGTCGCTCGATTTGACGTGTTCGAGCTTGGCAGCGGTCATCTCGTAGTGACGCTTGCCGTCTTCCTGATATTGCACGCTGGTGGCATTGACCACATAGAAGTCGATGGCGTTCTCGTCTGCGGGGGCAGTTGTCTGGCGCTCCATGAAGCTTTCCGGGCGAATGTTCCAGTAGCCCAGGGCGATCAGCAGGGCGGCGACCGGAATCAGGATCAGGGCGAGGCGGAAGTTCTTCGACATGGGCGGACCTAGAGGTAGGCGGCCTGTGCAGCGTCGAGGCTGCCCTGGGCTCGCATGATCAGTTCGCAGAACTCGCGGGCGGCACCTTCGCCGCCACGTGCCTGGGTGACGCCATGGGCGTGCTGGCGGACGAAGCCGTCAGCGCTCGCCACCGCCATGCCCAGGCCGACCCGGCGGATCACCGGCAGGTCGGGCAGGTCGTCGCCGAGGTAGGCCACCTGTGCGTATTCGAGGCCCAGCTCCGCCAGCAGTTCATCGAGTACCACCATCTTGTCCTCGCGGCCCTGATAGAGGTGCTGGATGCCCAGGTTGCGGGCGCGTCGCTCGACCACGGGAGTGCTGCGCCCGGAGATGATCGCGGTGCGTACCCCGGAGTTGATCAGCATCTTGATGCCGTGGCCGTCCAGGGTATTGAAGGTCTTGAATTCGCTGCCGTCGACCAGGAAGTAAAGCTTGCCGTCGGTGAGAACGCCGTCGACGTCGAAGACCGCCAGGCGGATGGCCTTGGCGCGCTGCAGCAGGTCGTCGCTCATTCAGATCACTCCGGCACGGGTCAGGTCGTGGATATGCAGGGCACCGATGGGGGTGTCGCTGTCGTCCACCACCACCAGCACGTTGATCTTGTGGTCGTCCATGATCTTCAGCGCCTCGGCGGCGAGCATGTCGGGACGCACGGTCTTGCCGTGAACCGTCATGACTTCGTCGATGCTGGCCTGGCGGACGTCCACGCCCTTGTCCAGGGTGCGGCGCAGGTCGCCGTCGGTGAAGATCCCGGCCAGCTTGCCGTCGCTCTCCAGTACCGCGGTCATGCCGAGGCCCTTGCGGGTCATCTCCAGCAGGGCGTCGCGCAGGGAGGTGCCGCGTTCGACGCGGGGCAGCCTGTCGCCGCCGTGCATGATGTTTTCCACCTTCAGCAGCAGGCGACGGCCCAAGGCGCCACCGGGATGGGAGAAGGCGAAGTCCTCGGCGGTGAAGCCGCGGGCTTCCAGCAGCGCGATGGCCAGGGCGTCGCCCAGGACCAGCGATGCGGTGGTGGAGGAGGTCGGCGCCAGGTTCAGCGGGCACGCCTCATGCTCGACGCGGGCGTCGAGGTTGGCCTCGGCGGCCTTGGCCAGCGGCGACTGCGGATTGCCGGTCATGCTGATCAGGGTGATGCCCAGGCGCTTGATCAGCGGCAGCAGGGTGACGATCTCGGCGGTGGAGCCGGAGTTCGACAGGGCCAGCACGACGTCGTCGGGCGTGATCATGCCCATGTCGCCATGGCTGGCTTCGGCCGGGTGGACGAAGAACGCAGGCGTACCGGTGCTGGCCAGGGTGGCGGCGACTTTCTTGCCGATATGGCCGGACTTGCCCATGCCCACCACCACGACGCGGCCCTTGCAGGCGAGGATCAGCTCGCAGGCGCGGACGAAGTCGTCGTCGATCCTGCCGAGCAGGGTGTCGATGGCTTCACGTTCCAGGCGGATGGTGCGGTGTGCGGATTGGATCAGATCGCTGGACTGGCTCATGTGGAGAGTGCAGTTGCCGAGGAAAAGGCGGGGATTATACCGGCAAAGAGTCGTTCGCTCACCCTCCATCGCATCCCGCCGAGGAGAAACCTGTCGCAGCCCTGAACAATGGCTGGCGCGGCCTTGGGTGGCATAGTGCTGCGATGCTATAGTTCGCCGCCTGTTCGGCCACCCCTCAGGCATCGTGTCCCGGCCGCTGGAGACGACGTCTTCTGCAGGGATGGCCGCATCGCAAGGAGTACAGATGAGCGCTGATAACGCTTACGCCGTGGAGTTGAAGGGCGTCACCTTCAAGCGCGGCACACGCAGTATTTTTCAGAATGTCGATATCCGCATCCCGCGCGGCAAGGTCACCGGGATCATGGGGCCGTCCGGCTGCGGCAAGACCACCCTGTTGCGCCTCATCGCCGCTCAGCTCAAGCCTGCGGCCGGCGAAGTCTGGGTCAATGGCCAGAACCTGCCGAAGCTTTCCCGGGCCGACCTCTTCGACATGCGCAAGCAGTTCGGTGTGCTGTTCCAGAGCGGCGCGCTGTTCACTGACCTCGATGTGTTCGAGAACGTCGCCTTTCCCCTGCGGGTGCACACCAAACTGCCCGAGGAAATGATTCGTGACATTGTCCTGATGAAGCTGCAGGCGGTTGGCCTGCGTGGCGCCATCGAGCTGATGCCGGATGAACTCTCCGGCGGTATGAAGCGTCGCGTGGCCTTGGCCCGGGCCATTGCCCTCGACCCGCAGATCCTCATGTACGACGAGCCTTTCGTCGGCCAGGACCCCATTGCCATGGGCGTGCTGGTGCGTTTGATTCGCCTGCTCAACGATGCCCTGGGCATCACCAGCATCGTGGTCTCCCACGACCTGGCGGAGACCGCCAGCATCGCTGACTATCTTTATGTGGTCGGCGATGCCCAGGTGCTGGGGCAGGGCACCCCCAAAGAGTTGATGGAGTCGGATAACCCGAGGATCCGCCAGTTCATGAAAGGCATTCCCGACGGGCCGGTCCCCTTCCACTTCCCGGCACCCGATTACCGCAACGATTTGCTGGGAGAGCGTTGATGCGCAAGAAGTCTCCGCTCGAGCGCATCCGCCTGCTCGGGCGCGCCGGCCTGGACGTGGTCGAAGCGCTGGGCCGCTCCACCCTGTTCCTGTTGCGTGCCATGTTCGGGCGCACCGGCACCGGGGCTGGATTCCAGCTGCTGATCAAACAACTGTATTTCGTCGGCGTGCTGTCGCTGCCGATCATCGTCGTATCCGGTGTCTTCATCGGCATGGTGCTGGCCCTGCAGGGTTACAACATCCTGGTGGAATACGGCTCCGAGCAGGCGGTCGGGCAGATGGTTGCCCTGACCTTGCTGCGTGAGCTCGGCCCGGTGGTCACCGCGCTGCTGTTCGCCGGTCGTGCAGGCTCCGCCCTGGCGGCCGAGATCGGCAACATGAAGTCCACCGAGCAACTCTCCAGCCTGGAGATGATCGGTGTCGACCCGCTCAAGTACATCATCGCCCCGCGTCTCTGGGCCGGGTTCATTTCCATGCCGTTGCTGGCGATGATCTTCAGCGTGGTGGGCATCTGGGGCGGCGCGATGGTCGCCGTCGATTGGCTGGGTGTTTACGATGGCTCTTTCTGGGCCAATATGCAGAACAGTGTCGAATTCACCGAAGACGTGCTGAACGGCGTGCTGAAAAGCATGGTCTTCGCCTTCGTGGTGACCTGGATCGCCGTGTTCCAGGGTTACGACTGCGAGCCGACCTCCGAAGGGATCAGCCGCGCAACGACTAAAACCGTGGTCTATGCCTCGCTGGCCGTGCTGGGGCTCGACTTCATCCTGACCGCCTTGATGTTTGGAGATTTCTGATGCAAATCCGCACCCTGGAAATTGGTGTCGGCCTGTTCCTGCTGGCCGGGTTGCTCGCCCTGCTGCTGCTGGCTTTGCGGGTGAGCGGCCTGTCGGTCGGCGGCGCCAGCGAAACCTATAAAGTTTATGCCCACTTCGACAATATCGCCGGTTTGACTGTCAGAGCAAAAGTGACCATGGCCGGTGTGACCATTGGCAAGGTCACCGCCATCGACCTGGATCGCGAAAGCTACACCGGCAGGGTCACCATGGAGCTGGAAAAGCGCGTCGACAACCTGCCGACCGATTCCACGGCTTCCATCCTCACTGCCGGCCTGCTGGGCGAAAAGTACATCGGTATCAGCGTTGGCGGCGACGACCAGCTGTTGAAGGACGGCGGCACCATCCGCGACACCCAGTCCGCGCTGGTGCTCGAAGACCTGATCGGCAAGTTCCTGCTCAATACGGTCAATAAGGAAAGCAAGTGAGGACCTTCGACATGATCAAAGCAATGCGTAACGGCCTGCTGGTTCTGCTCGCCGCGCTGCCCCTGCTGGCCAACGCGGCGCCCAGCGCGCGCGACGTGGTGCAGCAGACCACCGACAAGCTGCTCAGTGACCTCAAGGCCAACAAGCAGCAGTACCGCAGCAACCCCGGTGCCTTCTACGATTCGCTGAACAACATCCTCGGCCCGGTGGTGGATGCCGACGGCATTTCCCGCAGCATCATGACGGTCAAGTACTCGCGCAAGGCCACCCCGGAGCAGATGACCCGCTTCCAGGAGAACTTCAAGCGCAGCCTGATGCAGTTCTATGGCAATGCCCTGCTGGAATACGACAACCAGGACATCCGCGTGCTGCCCGGCAAGCAGGAAGACCCGGAGCGCACCAGCGTCGGCATGGAAGTGAAGGACAGCAAGGGCACCGTCTATCCGGTGTCGTACACCATGGTCAACATCGATGGCCAGTGGATGCTGCGGAACGTCATCATCAACGGCATCAACATCGGCAAGCTGTTCCGCGACCAGTTCGCCGACACCATGCAGAAGAACGGCAACGACCTGGACAAGACCATCAACGGCTGGGCCGAAGTGGTGGCCAAGGCCAAGCAGACCGAGGAAGGCCAGAAGGCCGCCGGTCATGAGTGAAGCTGCACTGACAGCCGGTACCGCCGGGGAGCTGAAACTCTCCGGCGTGCTGGATTTCCGTAGCGGGCCAGAGCTGCGTGAGACGGGCGCGAAGATGATTCGCGAACACGGCATGGCAGACCTGGTGCTCGATTGTTCGGGCGTGTTGAAGTCCAGCAGCGTCGGTCTTTCCCTGTTGCTGGCCTTCATGCGCGACGCGCGAAAGGCCGGCAAGACGCTGACCATCCGCGCGCTGCCCGAGGACATGCGGCAGATCGCCGGCGTCTCCGGGCTCGATGAGTTGCTGCCGCTGGAAGTGTGAAGACAGTCGAAAGCCCTCCGTCTGACCTTGCGCGCGCGGGGTTCGCAGGCGGGGGGCTTTTTTGTATCATGGCCGACCCGCGCGCGTAGGGCGCCGATTGAGGTTGAGCATGCAGGCCGTAGAAGTGAAGAACCTCCTGGAGGCTAAGCTGCCCGGAGCCCAGGTGGAAGTTGAAGGCGAAGGCTGCAACTTCCAGTTGAACCTGATCAGCGACGAGCTGGCTGGCATGAGCCCGGTCAAGCGCCAGCAGCAGGTTTATGCCCATCTGAACGCCTGGATCGCCAATGGCAGCATCCACGCGGTCACCATGAAATTCTTCAGCCTCGCTGGCTGGGCCGAGCGTTCCTGAGCCTACGGGCGACGAGATTCCAAATGGATAAACTGATTATTACCGGCGGCCAACGCCTCGATGGCGAAATCCGCATTTCGGGCGCCAAGAACTCGGCCCTGCCGATCCTCGCTGCCACCCTGCTGGCCGATACCCCGGTCACCGTGTGCAACCTGCCGCACCTGCACGACATCACCACCATGATCGAGCTCTTCGGTCGCATGGGCGTGCAGCCGGTGATCGACGAGAAGCTCAGCGTCGAAGTCGACGCCAGCACCATCAAGACCCTGGTCGCGCCCTATGAGCTGGTGAAGACCATGCGCGCCTCGATCCTGGTGCTCGGCCCGATGGTCGCGCGCTTCGGCGAGGCCGAAGTGGCCCTGCCCGGCGGCTGCGCCATCGGTTCGCGTCCGGTCGACCTGCACATCCGTGGCCTCGAAGCCATGGGCGCGCTGATCGACGTCGACGGCGGCTACATCAAGGCCCGCGCTCCGGCCGGCGGCCTGCGTGGCGCGCACTTCTTCTTCGATACCGTCAGCGTGACCGGTACCGAGAACATCATGATGGCCGCTACCCTGGCCAACGGCCGTACCGTGCTGGAAAACGCCGCACGTGAACCGGAAGTGGTCGACCTGGCCAACTGCCTGATCGCCATGGGCGCGCAGATCCAGGGTGCCGGCACCGACACCATCATCATCGACGGCGTGAAGCGCCTCGGTGGTGCGCGTTACAGCGTGATGCCCGACCGTATCGAGACCGGCACCTACCTGGTTGCCGCAGCCTCCACCGGCGGCCGCGTCAAGCTCAAGGACACCGATCCGACCATCCTCGAATCCGTGCTGCTGAAGCTGGAAGAAGCGGGTGCCCACATCAGCACCGGCAACAACTGGATCGAGCTGGACATGAAGGGCAACCGCCCGAAAGCGGTCAACGTGCGCACCGCACCGTACCCGGCGTTCCCCACCGACATGCAGGCCCAGTTCATTTCCATGAACGCCGTGGCCGAAGGCACCGGTGCGGTCATCGAGACCGTGTTCGAGAACCGCTTCATGCACGTCTACGAAATGAACCGCATGGGCGCGCAGATCCTGGTCGAGGGCAACACCGCCATCGTCACCGGCGTTCCGCAGCTCAAGGGCGCTCCGGTCATGGCGACCGACCTGCGGGCTTCGGCCAGCCTGGTCATCGCTGGCCTGGTTGCCGAGGGCGACACCCTGATCGACCGCATCTACCACATCGACCGTGGTTACGAGTGCATCGAGGAAAAACTGCAGCTGCTCGGCGCCAAGATCCGCCGCGTGCCGGGTTAGGTGACGCTCGGGCCGACCGCTAGCGGTCGGCCCGCACGCTCCCTCAAGGGCCCGCAGAGGGCCGAAGCCAAGGACATCCAGTTCCATGCTCACCATCGCGTTATCCAAGGGCCGCATCCTCGACGACACCCTGCCGCTGCTGGCGGAAGCGGGCATCGTCCCCACCGAGAATCCGGACAAGAGCCGCAAGCTGATCATCCCCACCACCCAGGATGACGTGCGCCTGCTGATCGTCCGTGCCACCGACGTGCCGACCTATGTCGAGCATGGCGCGGCAGACCTCGGCGTGGCCGGCAAGGATGTGCTGATGGAGTACGGTGGCCAGGGCCTGTACGAGCCCCTGGACCTGCGCATCGCCCGCTGCAAGCTGATGACCGCTGGCGCGATCGGTGTGCCCGAGCCCAAGGGCCGTCTGCGCGTGGCCACCAAGTTCGTCAACGTCGCCAAGCGCTATTACGCTGAGCAAGGCCGCCAGGTCGAAGTGATCAAGCTTTACGGCTCCATGGAGCTGGCTCCGCTGGTCGGCCTGGCCGACAAGATCATCGACGTGGTCGACACCGGCAACACCCTCCGCGCCAATGGCCTGGAGCCCCAGGAAATGATCGCCACCATCAGCTCCCGCCTGGTGGTCAACAAGGCCTCGATGAAGATGCAGCACGCCCGTATCCAGGCGCTGATCGACACCCTGCGCCAGGCCGTCGAGTCGCGACACCACGACTGACACCCGTGCGGCTCCGGCCGCACCCGCCTATCCGTGTCATAGCCAATAATCTCGGGTGCCCGCACGGTGGGCTTGCTACTCTAGCGGCGCCCGAGCATTTGCCAATAATGAGGCCCGCTATGACCGTTCAAACCGCTGTTCGCCGACTCAATGCCGCTGATCCGGACTTCGCCCGTCATCTGGATCATCTGCTGAGCTGGGAAAGCGTATCCGACGAATCGGTCAACCAGCGCGTACTCGACATCATCAAGGCCGTGCGTGAGCGTGGCGATGCCGCCGTGGTCGAATTCACCCAGCGTTTCGACGGTCTGAGCGTGGACTCCATGGCCGACCTGATCCTGCCGCGCGAGCGTCTGGAGCTGGCGCTGACCCGCATCACCGCCGAGCAGCGCAAGGCCCTGGAAACCGCCGCCGAGCGGGTGCGCCTCTACCACGAGAAGCAGAAGCAGGATTCCTGGACCTACACCGAGGCCGACGGCACCGTGCTGGGCCAGCAGGTCACCCCGCTGGACCGCGCCGGCCTGTACGTGCCCGGCGGCAAGGCGTCCTACCCGTCGTCCGTGCTGATGAACGCCATTCCGGCCAAGGTCGCCGGCGTCGCCGAAGTGGTGATGGTGGTGCCGACTCCCCGTGGCGAGATCAACGAGATCGTCCTCGCTGCCGCCTGCGTGGCCGGCGTCGACCGCGTCTTCACCATCGGTGGGGCCCAGGCGGTCGCCGCCCTGGCCTATGGCACCGAGAGCGTGCCCCAGGTGGACAAGATCGTCGGCCCCGGCAACATCTATGTCGCCACGGCCAAGCGCCATGTCTTCGGCCAGGTCGGCATCGACATGATTGCCGGCCCCTCCGAGATCCTCGTCGTCTGCGACGGCCAGACCGACCCGGACTGGATCGCCATGGACCTGTTCTCCCAGGCCGAGCACGACGAAGACGCCCAATCCATCCTGGTCAGCCCCGATGCCGAGTTCCTCGACAAGGTGGCCGCCAGTATCGAGAAGCTGCTGCCGACCATGGAGCGTGCCGAAATCATCCGCACCTCCCTCTCCGGCCGTGGCGCGCTGATCCAGGTCGCCGACATGCAACAGGCGATCACCGTCGCCAACCGCATCGCCCCCGAGCACCTGGAGCTGTCGGTCGCCGATCCGCAAGCCTGGCTGCCGCAGATCCGCCACGCCGGTGCCATCTTCATGGGCCGCTACACCGCCGAGGCGCTGGGCGACTACTGCGCCGGCCCGAACCACGTGCTGCCCACCTCCGGCACCGCGCGTTTCTCCTCGCCGCTGGGTGTGTATGACTTCCAGAAGCGCTCGTCGATCATCTTCTGCTCTGCAGAGGGTGCCTCCGAGCTGGGCAAGACCGCGTCCGTGCTGGCCCGTGGCGAGTCGCTGACCGCCCACGCCCGCAGCGCCGAATACCGGATCAAGGGAGAATGACGATGAGCAAATTCTGGAGTCCCTTCGTCAAGGAACTGGTGCCCTACGTTCCGGGCGAACAGCCGAAGATCGCCAACCTGGTGAAGCTGAACACCAACGAAAACCCCTACGGGCCGTCGCCGAAGGCCATCGCCGCCATGCAGGCGGAGCTGGGTGACAGCCTGCGCCTGTACCCGGACCCGAACAGCGACCGCCTCAAGCAGGCCGTCGCGGAGTACTACGGCGTGACAACCGGCCAGGTGTTCGTCGGCAACGGTTCGGACGAGGTGCTGGCGCACATCTTCCACGGCCTGTTCCAGCATGGCCGCCCGCTGCTGTTCCCGGACGTGAGCTACAGCTTCTACCCGGTCTACTGCGGCCTCTACGGCATCCCCTTCGAAGCGTTGCCGCTGGATGAGCAGTTCCAGATCCGCGTCGAAGACTACGCGCGCCCCAACGCCGGCATCATCTTCCCCAACCCGAACGCCCCCACCGGTTGCCTGCTGGCGCTGGAGGCGGTGGAGAAGCTGCTGCAGGGTAGCCCGGATACGGTGGTGGTGGTCGACGAGGCCTATATCGATTTCGGCGGGCAGAGCGCCATCGCCCTGGTGGACCGCTATCCGAACCTGCTGGTCACCCAGACCCTGTCCAAGTCCCGCTCCCTGGCCGGCCTGCGCGTGGGCCTGGCGGTGGGGCACCCGGACCTGATCGAGGCCCTGGAGCGCATCAAGAACAGCTTCAACTCCTACCCGCTGGACCGCATGGCCATAGTCGGCGCCGCTGCGGCGTTCGAGGACCGCGAATGGTTCGAGCAGACCTGCGCCAAGGTCATCGACAGCCGCGAACGGGTGGTGAGCGAACTGGTCAAACGCGGGTTCGAGGTGTTGCCCTCGGCGGCCAACTTCATCTTTGCCCGTCACCCGGGCAAGGATGCGGCGGGCATCGCTGCCGGCCTGCGCGAGAAGGGCGTGATCGTGCGTCACTTCAAGCAGGAACGCATCGCCCAGTTCCTGCGCATTACCATCGGCACGCCGGAGCAGAACCAGGCGTTGCTGGATGCGCTCGACGCTGGCTGATTCCGCTGCCATGAACGAAAAAGCCGAGACGGGAAACCGCCTCGGCTTTTTTCATGCTTCAACGGCTGCTGCCGCTCACTCGTGATGGGCCTCGCCGACGAAGGTCAGCGAGGTGAAGAAGCCGTGCTCCTCGGCTTCCGGGTCCTTGTCGGTCTTCAGCGTCGCCTGTGCGGCGATCACGTTGAGGCCGGCGTTGCGTACCAGCACCTTGGCCTTGCCCTGGGCGTCGGTGGTGGCGCTGACGGTATGCGGGTCGCTGCGGTAGTCGCCGTACAGCTCGATGCCGGCTGCGGGCTTGCCGTCCAGCAGTACCTGCACCGGCAGTGGCTTGCCGGGGCCGACGCCGAGCGGGTCGACCTGCGGCACGATGACCAGGCGCACGCGCTCCAGTGCCGGCAGCTTGGCGCCTTCCTGGTAGACCGCCAGGCTGTATTTCCAGGTATGGATGGAGGCGATAGCGCCCTTCACCTGGTCGCGGCCCTTGTTGATCCACTGCTTGTCGGCAGTCTGCGACCAGGCGCCGTTGTCCAGCGCCACGGCCAGGCTGACCGGCGGCTTGAGGGGCTGCAGGCGGGCGTGGTCGTCGAGGCGCTGGACGGTGACCGGGATCATCCGGCCGGCCTTGTCGTAGGCCCAGGCGCCGCTGACCTTCTCTGCCTTGAAGGCGTCGTCCTCGGCGCCGTGTCCGTAGATGACTTCGATGTTGCCGCGACGTTGTTCGGTCCAGAGCCCGTGGGCCTGGGCCTGGCCGGCGAGGAGGGCGCCGAGGGCGGCGGTGAGCAGCAGTTTGCTGTGGAGTCGCATGGGGAATCCTTGTCAGAGGTTGAGGGTCAGGCTGAGGGTGAGGTTGCGCGGGTCGCCCGGCAGCACCCAGACGTTGTTGTAGGAGCGCTCGTAGTACTTGCGGTCGAAGACGTTGTTGAGGTTCAGGCCGATGCTCAGGTCATCGCTGGCCTTGTAGTGGGCGAGCAGGTCGAGGGTGCTGTAGGCGGGCAGTTCGAACTGGCTGCCGGCCTGGCCGGAGCGGTCGCCTACGTAGTTGGCCGCCGCGCCGACATCCGAGCCGCGCAGCCAGCCGTCCTGGAACTCGTAGACGCCCATCAGGCTGCCGCTGTGCTTGGCGATGCCGAGCAGGCGGCTGCCTTCGGGCAGGGTGTTGTCCTCGGTCACCTCGGCATCGATATAGGCGTAGGCGCCGATCAGGCGGAAGGCGTCGCTGAGCTGGCCGGCGACCTGCACGTCCAGGCCCTGGCTGCGGGCCTTGCCGGCGGCGATGCTCTGGCTGGGGTCGTTCGGGTCGGCGGTGAGCACGTTCTCCTTCTCGATATGGAAGAGCGCGGCGGTGGCGCCCAGCCGGCCTTCGAACAGGTCGAGCTTGACCCCGCTCTCATAGCCGACGCCTTTCTCCGGCTTGAACACGGTGCCGCGGCTGCTGATGGCGTTGGGCTTCACCGAGGTGGAGGCATTGGCGAACACCCCGATTTCCGGGGTGAGCTGGTAGAGCAGGCCCAGGCGCGGCGTGACGACGTCCTTGTGCTGGGCGTTGCGGATGCGCGTGGAGCGGTCCAGGGCTGCCTGCTCGATGCGCTCGATGCGCACGCCCACCAGCCCGCGCAGCCGATCGGTGAAGGCGATCTGGTCCTGCAGGTTCAGCGAATGGCTTTCCACCCGCTCGAAGAAGTCGTTCTTGCGGGTGAGCGCGGGCTTGGGCTGGCCGTATGCGGGGTTGTGGATGTCCAGGCCGTAGCTGAACAGGGTGTCGCTCTGGGGGTACTTCTGGCTGTTGCGGTAGTTCTCGTACTCCAGGCCGATCAGTGTCTGGTGCTGCCAGGTGCCGGTGGCGAAGGTGCCGTGCAGTTCGGCCTGGGTGATGCTGTTGTTCCATTCGAAATCGCGCTGGCGATAGAAGCGGCTGACGATGTCGCCGGACAGGCGCGAGGTTTCCGAAGAATCGCCGGCCAGGTGGCCCTGGGCGTAGTGGTTGGCCAGGCGCAGCTTCCAGTCCTCGTTGAAGTAGTGCTCGAGGCTGACCTGCAGCATCTGGTTGCGGTTGCGGATCTCGCCGTCGTTGGGTTCGCCGAGGAAGGTGGAGCGCTTGACCGAGCCGAGCTGGTTGCCCGGTGCGGGGATGCCGCGATCGAACACCGACTCGTGGCGCACGAACTCGCTCTCGATCAGCAGGCGCGTATCCGGGCTGAGCTGCCAGCTGAGGGAGGGGCTGACCACCACGCGCTCGCTGCCGACGTGATCGCGGAAGCTCTGGTTGTCCTCCACCGCCAGGTTGATGCGCGACAGCAGGGTGCCGGCGTCGTCCAGCGGCGTGTTGACGTCGAGGCTGCTGCGGTAGCGGTCCCAGCTGCCCGCGCTGGCGCTGAAGCGGGCGAAGGCTTCCTCCTCGGGCTTCTTGGTGACGATATTGACCAGGCCGCCTGGGTCCCCACGTCCGTAGAGGCTGGCCGCCGGGCCCTTGAGCACCTCGATGCGCTCGATGGTGGAGGCGTCCGGCGAGCTGTAGCTGCCACGGTTGATGGCGAAGCCGTTCTTGTACAGCTCGCCGGTGGTGAAGCCGCGCACGCTGTAGTTGAGGAAGGTCAGGCCACCGAAGTTGTTCTGCCGGGATACACCGCCGGCGAAGTCCAGGGCGCGGTCGATGCGGGTGGTGTTGAGGTCTTCCAGTACCCGGGCGGGCACCACGGCCACGGATTGGGGGATGTCGCGCAGGTCGGAGTCGGTGCGGGTGGCGCTCGCCGAGCGGGTGGCGCGGTAGCCGGTGACGGGGCCGTCTGCGCGCTCGTGGCGGGATTCGATGGTGATCTCTTCGAGTTCCAGTGGTGCGGCGAGGGGGTTGCTGCTGGCCAGGCCGAGCGCCAGGCCGGCGGCCGAGGCGAGGGTGCGGGACTTCATTGTCGGTGGGTCTCAGGGTTTAAAGATGTAATAACATAACATTATATTTTTTCATCTTTCACCTGCCAGGTTCGATTTCATGGGGCGGGGGGTGAAATGAAGAACGGCGCCATCAGGCGCCGTTCGGGTCAGTTGTTGTCCGCGGGAGCGGTTTGCTGTGGCGGCCTGAGGCCGACTTCGGCGGAGAGGTCGATCTCCTTGCCGTTGCGCATGACCTTGACGCTGACTTTCTCGCCGGGCTTGGTGCGGGCCACCTGGTTCATCGAGCGGCGGCCGTCGCCGGCGGGTTCGCCGTCGATGCTGAGGATGATGTCGCCGGGCTGCAGGTTGGCGCGTTGCGCCGGGCTGTCGCGGTAGATGCCGGCGACGACGATGCCCGGGCGCCCTTCGAGGCCGAAGGACTCGGCCAGCTCGGGGGTGAGCGGCTGCACCTCGATGCCCAGCCAGCCACGGATGACCTGGCCGTGCTCGATGATCGCCTTCATGACTTCCAGGGCCAGTTTGGTGGGGATGGCGAAGCCGATGCCCTGGGAGCCGCCGGACTTGGAGAAGATCGCGGTGTTGATACCGATCAGGTTGCCGTTGGCATCCACCAGGGCGCCACCGGAGTTGCCCGGGTTGATCGCTGCGTCGGTCTGGATGAAGTCTTCGTAGGTATTGAGACCCAGCTGGTTGCGGCCGGTGGCGCTGATGATGCCCATGGTCACGGTCTGGCCGAAACCGAAGGGGTTGCCGATGGCCAGGGCGACGTCGCCGATACGGATGTTGTCGGAGCGGCCGAGGGTGATGGCGGGCAGGTTGTCCAGGTCGATCTTGAGCACCGCAAGGTCGGTCTCCGGGTCACCGCCAACCAGGCGTGCCAGGGTTTCGCGGCCATCCTTGAGGGCCACGACTATCTGGTCGGCGCCCGCAGTGACGTGGTTGTTGGTCAGCAGGTAGCCCTCGGGGCTCATGATCACCGCCGAGCCAAGGCTGGACTCCATGCGCCGCTGGCGCGGCAGGTTGTCACCGAAGAAGCGGCGGAACTGCGGGTCTTCGAACAACGGATGCGCCGGCTTGCTCACCACCTTGGTGGTGTAGAGGTTGACCACGGCGGGGGAGGCGCTGTTCACCGCTTCCGCATAGGACTCCGGGCCCGGGCGCGAGAGGCTGTAACGGGGGGCTTCCTGGAGGTGCACTTCCTGGCGGGGCAGGCCGACCAGTTCGGGGTATTGCTGGATGATCAGCAGTGCTACGAGTACGCCGACAAGCAGGGGCCAGCCGAAGAAACGCAGGGCCTTGAGCATCGAGGGGAATCCTGAGGGTTGCGAGGGGCGAGGGTGCCCCTTAAGGTGGCGCCATTATACGGGGCGGCCGCCAATAAAATAGCCGCTCTCAGCAGCTTATGAGGAGAGGCAGATGGCCATTGCACTGACCACCCTGGTGGAGGAAGCGGAGCGCTTTCTCGGGGCTTCGCGTATCTCGGATTACTGCCCGAACGGCCTCCAGGTCGAAGGGCGGCCACAGGTTCGGCGCATCGTCAGCGGGGTCACCGCCAGCCAGGCATTGCTCGATGCCGCGGTGGAAGCCGAGGCCGATGTGGTGCTGGTCCACCACGGCTATTTCTGGAAGGGCGAGAATCCCTGCGTGGTCGGTATCAAGCAGCGCCGCCTGAAGACCCTGCTGACCCAGGACATCAGCCTGCTGGCCTATCACCTGCCCCTGGACGTGCACCCGGAAGTGGGCAACAACGTGCAGCTCGCCCGCCAACTGGACATCACCGTCGAAGGACCGCTGGAGCCGGACAACCCGCGCACCGTCGGCCTGATCGGCTCCCTCGCCGAACCGCTCACGCCGCGCGATTTCGCTCGCCGCGTACAGGACGTACTGGGCCGCGAGCCCTTGCTGGTGGAAGGCTCCGGGATGATCCGTCGCATCGGCTGGTGCACCGGCGGCGGCCAGGGCTACATCGACACGGCCATCGCCGCCGGCGTCGACCTCTACCTCACCGGCGAGGCGTCCGAGCAGACCTTCCACAGCGCTCGCGAGAACGGCATCAGCTTCATCGCTGCCGGCCACCACGCCACTGAACGCTACGGCGTGCAGGCCCTGGGTGATTACCTGGCGCGGCGTTTCGCCATCGAACACCTGTTCATCGACTGCCCCAATCCCATCTAGGAAAGGGGCGCTGGAAGGCCCGTTCCAGCAGGTATAAAGCTAGATCGTTTCGTTCTAAGTGCGCCCCTGAATAGAAGAATGCGCTGTGCTAGAGTGCGCGCTCGTCCACGGCCCGAAGGCCGTTGTATCAGATAAGAAATCCGTGAGTAGCCATGCTCGACAAACTGACGCACCTGAAACAGCTGGAGGCGGAAAGTATCCACATCATTCGTGAGGTGGCCGCCGAATTCGATAACCCGGTGATGCTGTATTCCATCGGCAAAGACTCCGCCGTCATGCTGCACCTGGCGCGCAAGGCCTTCTTCCCGGGCAAGCTGCCGTTCCCGGTGATGCATGTCGACACTCAGTGGAAGTTCCAGGAGATGTACCGGTTCCGCGACAAGATGGTCGCCGATCTGGGCCTCGAGCTGATCACCCACGTGAACCCCGAGGGCAAGGCCCAGGGCATCAACCCCTTCACCCACGGCAGTGCCAAGCACACCGACATCATGAAGACCGAGGGCCTCAAGCAGGCTCTGGACAAGTACGGCTTCGATGCTGCTTTCGGTGGTGCCCGCCGTGACGAGGAGAAGTCCCGCGCCAAGGAGCGCGTCTACTCCTTCCGCGACAGCAAGCACCGCTGGGACCCGAAAAACCAGCGCCCCGAGCTGTGGAACGTCTACAACGGCAAAGTGAAGAAGGGCGAGTCGATCCGCGTCTTCCCGCTGTCCAACTGGACCGAGCTGGACATCTGGCAATACATCTATCTGGAGCAGATCCCGATCGTCCCGCTGTACTTCGCCGCCGAGCGCGAAGTCATCGAGAAAAACGGCACGCTGATCATGATCGACGACGACCGCATCCTCGAGCACCTCTCGGACGAAGAGAAGGCCCGCATCGAGAAGCGCATGGTGCGTTTCCGCACCCTCGGTTGCTACCCGCTGACCGGCGCGGTCGAGTCGGAGGCCACCAGCCTCACCGACATCATCCAGGAAATGCTCCTGACCCGAACGTCCGAACGCCAGGGCCGCGTCATCGACCATGACGGCGCCGGTTCGATGGAAGAGAAAAAGCGGCAGGGGTACTTCTAGCCGAAAGCTGAGAGCCGGAAGCTTGAAGCTGTAGCAGCAGGGAGTGCTGCATGAATTTCGAGAAGCTGGATGTATGGAAAAGGGCTGCGCGACTCTCGGTAGAGCTCTACCGACAGTTGCGCAATCTGGAGGACTGGGGATTCCGGGACCAGATCACTCGTGCGGGGCTTTCGATACCGAGCAATATTGCCGAGGGCATGAGCCGGGAAGGTAGTCGCGAGAGAGTCAGGTTCCTGCTGATTGCCAAAGGCTCCTGCGCGGAGCTGAGGACTCAGTTGTATATAGGCCAGGAAGTCGGCTTCGTGCCGAAGATGTTCGCAAGAGCCTCTATACGGGAAACCCAGGAGATCGCAGCCATGTTGTCCAGCCTGATTCGCGTTATACGCCAAGACTGATTATTCGCTCGCTGTAGGCTTCAAGCTTCTGGCTTCAAGCTTCCAGCTCGGAGAACGCAATGAGCCATCAATCCGATCTGATCAGCCAGGACATCCTCGCTTACCTGGCCCAGCACGAGCGCAAGGAACTCCTGCGCTTCCTCACCTGTGGCAACGTCGACGACGGCAAGAGCACCCTGATCGGGCGCCTGCTGCACGACTCCAAGATGATCTACGAAGACCATCTGGAAGCCATCACCCGCGATTCCAAGAAGGTCGGCACCACCGGTGACGAAGTGGACCTGGCGCTGCTGGTGGATGGCCTGCAGGCCGAGCGCGAGCAGGGCATCACCATCGATGTCGCCTACCGCTACTTCTCCACCGCCAAGCGCAAATTCATCATCGCCGACACCCCTGGCCACGAGCAGTACACGCGCAACATGGCCACTGGTGCCTCCACCTGCGACCTGGCGATCATCCTGGTCGACGCCCGCTACGGCGTGCAGACCCAGACCCGCCGCCACAGCTACATCGCTTCCCTGCTGGGCATCAAGCACATCGTCGTCGCCATCAACAAGATGGACCTGAAGGACTTCGACCAGGGCGTGTTCGAGTCGATCAAGGCCGACTACCTGCAGTTCGCCGAGCGCATCAAGCTCAACCCGACATCCATCCACTTCGTGCCGATGTCGGCGCTGAAGGGCGACAACGTGGTGAACAAGAGCGAGCGTTCGCCCTGGTACACCGGCCAGTCGCTGATGGAGATCCTCGAGACCGTCGAGGTCGCCGGCGACCGCAATTTCGCCGACATGCGCTTCCCGGTGCAGTACGTCAACCGCCCCAACCTGAACTTCCGTGGCTTCGCCGGCACCCTCGCCAGCGGCGTCGTGCACAAGGGCGATGAAGTCGTCGTGCTGCCGTCGGGCAAGGGCAGCAAGGTCAAGTCCATCGTCACCTTCGAGGGCGAGCTGGAGCAGGCCGGCCCCGGCCAGGCCATCACCCTGACCCTGGAAGATGAAATCGACGTTTCCCGCGGCGACATGCTGGTGCATGCCGACAACCGCCCGCAGGTCACCGACGGCTTCGACGCCATGCTGGTGTGGATGTCCGAGGAGCCGATGCTGCCGGGCAAGAAATACGACATCAAGCGCGCCACCAGCTACGTGCCGGGCTCCATCGCCAGCATCGCCCACAAGGTGGACGTGAACACCCTCGAAGAGGGGGCCGGCAGCGACCTGCAATTGAACGAGATCGCCAAGGTCAAGATCAGCCTGGACGCACCCATCGCCCTCGACGGCTATGAAAGCAACCGCACCACCGGTGCCTTCATCGTTATCGACCGCCTCACTAACGGCACCGTCGGCGCCGGCATGATCATCGCCGCACCGGTTGCCGCTGGCGGCCAGGGCGTGCATGGTGAGTCCGCCCACGTTTCCACCGAGGAGCGTGCTGCACGCTTTGGCCAGAAGCCGGCCACCGTGCTGTTCAGCGGCCTCTCCGGTGCCGGCAAGAGCACCCTGGCCTATGCCGTGGAGCGCAAGCTGTTCGACATGGGCCGTGCGGTCTACGTCCTCGATGGCCAGAACCTGCGTCATGATCTGAACAAGGGCCTGCCGCAGGACCGCGCCGGGCGCACCGAGAACTGGCGCCGTGCCGCCCACGTGGCGCGTCAGTTCAACGAAGCCGGCCTGCTGACCCTGGCGGCCTTCGTGGCGCCGGATGCGGAAGGCCGCGAGCAGGCCAAGGTGCTGATCGGCAACGATCGCCTGATCACCGTATACGTCCAGGCGTCCCCGCAGATCTGCCGCGAGCGTGACCCGCAAGGGCTGTACGCGGCCGACCAGGACAACATCCCCGGTGAATCCTTCCCCTACGACGTGCCGCTGAATGCCGATCTGGTGATCGACACCCAGAGCCAGTCGGTGGAAGAGGGCGTCAAGGCCGTGCTCGACCTGCTGCGCAGCCGCGGCGCGATCTGATCGCATCGCTGATGAAAAAGCCCCGCTGATGCGGGGCTTTTTTTGGCCCGGCGTTGGGCCTGGCGTGGAACCCGGGACGTTTCCCGGCATGAAAAAGCCCCGCCTAGGCGGGGCTTTTCGTTGACTCATCCAGTGCTCAGTACTTGCCCTTGAGCCCGAAGTTTTCGTCCAGGGTGCCCGGGCCGTCGGTGGACTTGGGTGCATAGTCCTTCGGCGCCTCGTGGCTGCGCGGCGGGGTAAGACGCTCGCGCGGGCCGGGGGCGTCGTCCGTGTGCAGGGCGGCGAGCAGGCGCTGGCGGGTCAGTTCGTCCAGGGCTAGCCGGCTGGCGCCGTCGGACAGGTGTTCCTGCACGTCCTGGTAGCTCTGGGTGAGCTTCTTCACCAGGTTGGCAGTGGTGTTGAAATGGGTGACCACTTCACTTTGATAGGTATCGAAGCGTGCCTGCAGGTCATCCAGTTGACGCTGCGTGCGATTCGGCGCGGTGCCGGGCAGCAGTCGGGCGACCAGAAAACCGATGCCGATACCGGCGAGCAGGGCGAGTGCTGGCAACAACCAGGCCGTGAGCGACTGTTCCACGAGTCCTTCCTCTATAAGCAGCTTTGCATTACGTTAACGGCTCGAATCCGCGCTGTATACCGCGACGCAAGCCCTGTGGTGCTTAACCAAGACGAGTCGACCCGGTCCGGGGTCACGGAGTTCCCGTTGTCCAATCGTGAAAATCCCATTCTGCTCCAGGGGCCAAGTGGCCAGCTGGAAGCACTTCACCTCGACCTGCCCGATGCCAAGGGGCTGGCGCTGATCTGCCACCCGAACCCGATCCAGGGCGGCACCATGCTCAACAAGGTGGTCTCTACCCTGCAGCGCACCGCTCGCGATGCCGGATACAGCACCCTGCGCTTCAATTACCGCGGTGTCGGCGCCAGTGCCGGCAGCCATGATATGAACACCGGCGAGGTGGATGATGCCGAAGCCGCTGCCCACTGGTTCCGCTCCCAGCGTCCGGAACTGGCGCTGACCCTGTTTGGTTTCTCCTTCGGTGGTTTCGTTGCGGCAAGCCTGGCGGGCCGTCTGGAGCGCCAGGGCATCGAAGTGCCTCGCCTGTTCATGGTGGCGCCGGCGGTCATGCGCCTGACCGACGCCACTCCGCTGCCTGAGCGCGGCGAGATGACGGTGATCCAGCCCGACACCGACGAGGTGGTCGAGCCTCAGGCCGTGTATGGCTGGTCCGCCTCCCTGCAACGCCCCCATGAGCTGCTGAAAGTGGCAGAATGCGGGCACTTCTTTCACGGCAAGCTGACCGATCTCAAGGATCTGGTCCTGCCGCGCCTCTGACCCCGACTGCAGTCCGACAAGCGATCATCCATGACCACTCGCATTCTCACCGGCATCACCACCACCGGCACTCCGCACCTCGGCAACTACGCTGGCGCCATCCGTCCCGCCATCGTTGCCAACCGTGACGCCGACGTCGATTCCTTCTACTTCCTCGCGGACTATCACGCGCTGATCAAGTGCGACGACCCGGCACGCATCCAGCGCTCGCGCCTCGAGATCGCCGCCACCTGGCTGGCCTGTGGCCTGGATGTGGACAAGGCGACTTTCTATCGCCAGTCGGATATCCCCGAGATCCCCGAACTGACCTGGCTGCTGACCTGTGTCGCCGGCAAGGGCCTGCTCAACCGCGCCCATGCCTACAAGGCCTCGGTGGACAAGAACGTCGAGAACGGCGAAGACCCGGACGCTGGCGTCACCATGGGGCTGTTCAGCTACCCGGTACTGATGGCCGCGGACATCCTGATGTTCAACGCCCACAAGGTCCCGGTGGGCCGTGACCAGATCCAGCACGTGGAGATGGCCCGTGACATCGGCCAGCGCTTCAACCACCTGTTCGGTGCCGGTCGCGAGCTGTTCACCCTGCCGGAGGCGGTGATCGAAGAGGAAGTGGCGACGCTTCCCGGCCTGGACGGTCGCAAGATGTCCAAGAGCTACGACAACACCATTCCGCTGTTCGGCAGCGCCAAGCAGCTGAAGGACGCCATCGCCCGCATCGTCACCGACTCGCGCGCGCCCGGCGAGCCGAAGGACCCGGACAGTTCCCACCTCTACACCCTCTACCAGGCCTTCTCCACGCCGGCGCAGCTGGCGGCCTTCCGGGCCGAGCTGCTCGACGGCCTGGCCTGGGGCGAAGCCAAGCAGCGCCTGTTCCAGCTGCTGGACAACGAGCTGGGCGAAGCCCGCGAGCGTTATCACGCGCTGATCGAGCGCCCGGCCGATCTGGAAGACATCCTCCTCTCCGGTGCCGCCAAGGCACGCAAGACCGCGACGCCTTTCCTCAACGAGCTGCGTGAGGCGGTCGGCCTGCGGTCCTTCCGCAGCAATGTGCAGAGCGCCGATGCCGGCAAGAAGAAGGCGGCCAAGAGTGCGCGCTTCGTCAGCTTCCGCGAAGAGGACGGCAGCTTCCGCTTCCGCCTGCTGGCTGCTGATGGCGAGCAACTGCTGCTGTCCCGTTCGTTCGCGGATGGCAAGTCCTCGGGCCTGGTGACCAAGCGCCTGCAGGATGGCAGCGCCCTGGATATCCGCAACGACGGCTCCAGCTATGGCCTGTGGCTCGATGGCGAGGCCGTGGGGCAGGGCGGTGAGTTCACCGATGCCGATGCCCGTGATGCTGCCGTTCAGCGTCTGCGTGAGGCACTTGCGCCCCAGGACTGAGGCGCTTTCTTACGGCCGGCGCTGCTGGCCGATTGCCAAGAAACGGGGGCGTCGCTAAAGTGACGACCCCGTTTTTCGTTGCCTTGCTACCGATCATGACCCCCCTCGAGCGTTACCAGGCCGATCTCAAGCGGCCGGACTTCTTCCACGACGCCGCGCAGGAAACTGCCGTCCGCCATCTGCAGCGCCTGTACGACGATCTGATCGCCGATGGCCAGAGCAAAACCGGCTTGTTCGGCGGCCTGTTCGCCAAGAAGCGCCAGGGGCCGGTCAAGGGCCTGTATTTCTGGGGCGGCGTCGGTCGTGGCAAGACCTACCTGGTCGACACCTTCTTCGACGCCTTGCCGTTCAAGGAGAAGATGCGCACCCACTTCCACCGTTTCATGAAGCGCGTGCATGAGGAGATGAAAACCCTCAAGGGTGAGAAGAACCCGCTGACCATCATCGGCAAGCGTTTCGCCGACGAGGCGCGGGTGATCTGCTTCGACGAGTTCTTCGTCTCCGACATCACCGACGCGATGATCCTCGCCACTCTGCTGGACGAGCTGTTCAAGAACGGTGTGAGCCTGGTGGCGACGTCCAACATCGTGCCGGACGGCCTCTACAAGGACGGCTTGCAGCGTGCGCGCTTCCTGCCGGCCATCGCCCTGGTCAAGCAGTACACCGATGTCGTCAACGTCGACAGTGGTGTGGACTACCGTCTACGCGCCCTGGAGCAGGCCGAACTGTTCCACTGGCCCCTGGGCGACGAGGCCGAGGCCAGCCTGAAGACCAGCTTCAAGAGCCTGCTGCCGGATTGCACCCAGGCCCAGGAAAACGAAGCGCTGATGATCGAGAATCGCGAGATCCGCGCGGTCCGCGTATGCGAGGACGTTGCCTGGTTCGAGTTCCGCGAACTCTGCGACGGCCCGCGTAGCCAGAACGACTACATCGAGCTGGGCAAGATCTTCCACGCGGTGATCCTGGCCAACGTCGAGCAGATGGGCGTGGCGAAGGACGACATGGCGCGACGCTTCATCAACCTGGTGGACGAGTTCTACGACCGCAACGTCAAGCTCATCATCTCTGCCGAGGTGGAGCTGAAGGACCTGTACACCGGTGGTCGCCTGACCTTCGAGTTCCAGCGCACCCTCAGCCGCCTGCTGGAGATGCAGTCCCACGAATTCCTCTCGCGGCCGCATAAGCCCTAATGAAAAAGCTGGAAGCCTGAAGCTTTTAGCCTGAAGAAAAAGCAATGCGGGCCGAGTTCGTCGGCCCGCACGCTATCTTGGCTTCCAGCTTCCAGCTTCCAGCTTCCAGCTTCCAGCTTTAGCGCTGCGCCACTTCCTTCTCATACTGCTTCAGCAACGCCTGGGCGTGGGCGACTTCCAGCGCTTCCATGGCGTTGATCGGCTTGATCGCCACGGCCTTTTTCAGGTGATCCAGGACCTTCTGCTCTTCATCCTCGCCGTAGACGTAGACCAGGGCGTTGGCGTACTCGTAGTGGCCGATGGGCAGGTCGTCCTTGGCGCTGAAGGAGCGGGTGAAGTACTGCTCCATCTTGTCCGAGCTGACCCCGTAGGTCATTTTGCCCACCAGTTTGCCGACCTTGCGGATCACGCCGGCTTCGTAGCCGCCGTAGAGGGCGAGGGCGAAGGGCTGGCGCGGTTGCTTCTGCAGCAGGGCGTCCAGTTCCTCGGGAATCTGGCTGGTGTAGCCGCGCTTGAGTACCACCGGTACCGACAGCTCCTCGCCGAGGCGCGCCTTGGCGTACACGCGGCCGAACTGGGCCACGGTGTCGGCCTGGACCAACTCGCCGGCCTCGTCGGTGTACTTGATCACTTCCTCCAGCAGGCGGTGTTTCTCCTCCTGGTTGGGGGCGAGGAACATCGCGTAGATCACCTGGGCGAACATCGCCGGCACCTGGCCGCCGACGCCCAGGGCCAGGCCCTGCTTCTTGGCCTCGGCGAAATCCCCCTTGAACATCAGGCGCCACACGTCTTGCAGCCGGGCTGCATAGGCTTCGGCTTCTTCGGGCTTGCCGGTGAAGCCGGTGTTGCCGGTAACGGTCATCTCCAGCGCCTTGGGGTTCTGGGTGGCCATGGTCACCACCCAGTCGGCATCGGGGAAGGGATAGTCGGGGCCGAAGCCGCGGGTCAGCTGGGGCCAGGCCTGGCGCAGCTTGTCACCGGAGTAGTCGTAGGCGGCCTGGTCGTAGGGGAAGGGTTTCCAGTCGTCTGCGACGGCTGTGAAGCTGGCGGCAGCCAGCAGGGCAAGCAGGTAACGGCGCATGGTTGAGTACCTTTTATTGTTGTTCTTCATCCGCCGTACCGCTGACGGAAAAGGTTCGGACACCCCAATGGGGACCATGCCCGGATCATAAGTCGCTGCCGCTGCCGGCCAACCCATCCTTGGGATGGCGGCTTTACTCGCCTTTGTGCTGGAACTGCCTGCGGTACTGGTTGGGGGAAAGATTGGTGTGCTGGCGAAACAGTCGGGCGAAGA
Organism: Aquipseudomonas alcaligenes MRY13-0052; assembly: GCA_000474255.1. Lineage (GTDB taxonomy): Bacteria > Pseudomonadota > Gammaproteobacteria > Pseudomonadales > Pseudomonadaceae > Metapseudomonas > Metapseudomonas solani. The sequence goes on along the minus strand of BATO01000005.1, from coordinate 129,240 downwards.
AGCTGGCGTCGTCGTAACCCACTTCGTAGCTGATGGTCTTGATGCTCTTGCGGGTAGCCGACAGGAGGCCCTTGGCTGTTTCGATGCGTAACCGTTGCAGGTAGTGCAGCGGCTTGTCACCGGTGGCGGCCTGGAAGCGGCGCATGAAGTTGCGGATGCTCATGCCGTGGTCGCGGGCGACGTCCTCGAAGCGGAACTTGTCGGCGAAGTGCTCTTCGAGCCAGTGCTGGATCTGCAGGATGGTTACGTCCTGGTGCAGCTTCTGCCCGCCGAACCCGATGCGCCCCGGGGCGTAGCTGCGTTGCACTTCATAGAGGATGTCCCGGGAGACTGCCTGAGCGATGCTGGCGCCGCAGAAGCGTTCGATCAGGTAGATGTACAGGTCGCAGGCAGAGGTGACGCCGCCGGCGCAGTAGAGATTGTCGGCGTCCGAGAGGTGCTTTTCCTGGTTCAGCAGCACCTTGGGGAAGCGCTCGCCGAACTCGCGGAAGAAGCGCCAGTAGGTGGTTGCTTCCTTGCCATCCAGCAGCCCGGCCTGGGCCATCCAGAACACCCCGGTGGCCTCGCCGCAGATGGAGCTGCCGGCGGCGTGACGCTCGCGCAGCCATTGCAGGACCTGGGGGTGGCGCTCGCAAAGGGCGTCGAAGTCATCCCAGAAGGCCGGCAGGATGATGATGTCGGCTTCGTCCAGCGCGCCGTCGACCGGCATGATCACATCGCTGAAGCTGCGCACCGGCAGGCCATCCGGGCTGACCAGGTGGATTTCGAATGCGGGCTTGAGGCCGAGGCCCTGAAGCTTGCTGTAGCGGAGGCTGGCCATATGGAAGAAATCCTTGGCCTGCATCAGGGTGGAAGCGAAGACACCTTCGGTGGCGAGGATACTCACCCGTCTTAGGGTGGGGGACTGCTGGTTGGTCATGGTCTTGTTCTTATTAGGGGAAAGCGGTCATTAGCCGGCTGGATCGTCTTATTTTTTGTCGCAACTGTCCAGTGTGCGTCTGGTACGACTGTCCTACAGTCTGTGGCCTTCGAACCCCGACCCCAGACGCATCCATCAAGGTGACCGCATGATCCCCAGAACCCTGTTCAGCTCCGATCACGAACTCTTCCGCGACAGCGTGCGCAAGTTCCTCGAACAGGAGGCGGTGCCTTTCCATCATCAATGGGAGAAGGACGGCTACATCGATCGCGCCCTGTGGAGCAAGGCAGGGGAGGCCGGCATGCTCTGCTCGCACATCCCCGAGGAGTACGGCGGCATGGGCGCCGACTTCCTCTACAGCACCGTGGTGATCGAGGAGATCGGTCGCCTGGGGCTGACCGGCATCGGCTTCTCGCTGCATTCGGACATCGTCGCGCCCTATGTGCTCCATTACGGCTCCGAAGAGCTGAAGCAGAAATACCTGCCGCGCATGGTGACCGGCGAGCTGGTGACCGCCATTGCCATGACCGAGCCGGGCGCTGGCTCCGACCTGCAGGGCGTGAAGACCACCGCGGTGCTGGACGGTGATGAATACGTCATCAATGGCTCGAAGACCTTCATCACCAACGGCTACCTGGCTGACCTGGTGATCGTGGTCGCCAAGACCGACCCCAAGGCCGGCGCCAAGGGCACCAGCCTGTTCCTGGTGGAGGCTGGCACGCCGGGCTTCTCCAAGGGCAAGCGCCTGGAGAAGGTGGGCATGAAGGCCCAGGACACCTCCGAGCTGTTCTTCCAGGATGTGCGGGTGCCCAAGGAAAACCTGCTGGGCCAGGCCGGCATGGGCTTCGCCTACCTGATGCAGGAGCTGCCCCAGGAACGCCTGACCGTCGGGATCGGCGCGCTGGCGTCGGCCGAGGCGGCGCTGAAGTGGACCCTCGACTACACCCGCGATCGCAAGGCCTTCGGCAAAGCCATCGCCGAGTTCCAGAACACCCGCTTCAAGTTGGCCGAGATGGCCACCGAGATCCAGATCGGCCGGGTCTTCGTCGACCGCTGCCTGGAGTTGCACCTGCAGCGCAAGCTGGATGTACCCACTGCGGCGATGCTCAAGTACTGGGGCACCGACCTGCAGTGCAAGGTGCTCGACGAGTGCGTGCAGCTGCACGGTGGCTACGGCTTCATGTGGGAATACCCAGTGGCGCGCGCCTGGGCGGACGCCCGTGTGCAGCGCATCTACGCCGGCACCAACGAAATCATGAAAGAGATCATTGCCCGCTCGCTGTAAGCGGATGCGGTGAAGGGAAGCCCGGCGAGTGCCGGGCTTTTCCATTTACGGGGCGGGGTTCGGCTGGGCCCGATGGATTTCGGCGATGCCTTCCAGAACGGCGTCGGAAAGGGTCAGGGCGCTGCTGGCCAGGTTGCTTTCCAACTGTTCCAGGTTGGTCGCGCCGATGATGTTGCTGGTGACGAAGGGCTGGGCGGTGACGAAGGCCAGCGCCATTTGTGCCGGGTCCAGGCCGTGCTCGCGGGCCAGCGCCACATAGCGTGAACAGGCCGCCTGGGCTTGCGGGTTTGTATAGCGGGCGAAGCGGCTGAACAGGCTGATCCGGGCGTTGGCTGGGCGCGCACCGTTCTCGTACTTGCCGGACAGCATGCCGAATGCCAGGGGTGAGTAGGCCAGGAGGCCGCAACGCTCACGGATCGCCACTTCCGCCAGGCCCACCTCGAAGCTGCGGTTGAGCAGGTTGTAGGGGTTCTGGATGGACGCGGCGCGAGGGAGCCCCAGCTGATCGGCCAACTGCAGGAATTTCATCGTGCCCCATGGGGTTTCGTTGGACAGGCCGATCTGGCGGATCTTGCCGGCCTTCACCTGTTCGCCTAGCACTTCCAGGGTTTCCTGCAGCGGGGTGGAGTCCTCCTCGCGGTGCTGGTAGCCCAACTGGCCGAAGAAGTTGGTGCTGCGTTCGGGCCAATGCAGCTGGTACAGGTCGATCCAGTCGGTCTGCAGGCGCTTGAGGCTGGAATCCAGGGCGGCGGTGATGTGCTGGCGGTTGTGCTTGAGATTGCCGCCGCGGATGTGGGTGATGCCGTTGCCGGGGCCCGCCACCTTGCTAGCGAGCACCCAGTCGGCACGATCACCGTGCTTGGCGAACCAGTTGCCGATGATGGTTTCGGTTGCGGCATAGGTCTCGGCACGGGGCGGGACCGGGTACATCTCGGCGGTATCCATGAAGTTGATGCCGAATGCTTTGGCTCGTTCGATCTGGGCGAACGCTTCGGCTTCGCTGTTCTGTTCGCCCCAGGTCATGGTGCCCAGGCACAGGCTGCTGACCTTGATATCGGTGTTGCCGAGCTGGCGGAATTCCATGCAACGTTCCTCTATTGGCAAAGATTGCTATCAAATCAGGTTGAAATTTTCTGTGCAATCGGCATAATTCCGCGGCTTTCTTTGCGGGGATGCCTAGCTCGCGAAGAAAGAAGGTGGGGATGCCTAGCCCGCCGAAACCCCTTGCCGTGTGCGGACGCGCTGACCCGAGCCCCCGATAGCGTCTGTTTCCGGCTGCCCTGTGTTGCCAGGGCGAGCACTATTCAGTAAGATCCGCCGTCTTATTTTCAGGGCGGCCCCTGAGGCTATAGCGAATGAAGACTTTTACTGCAAAACCGGAAACTGTTAAGCGCGACTGGTATGTCGTCGACGCTGCCGGTCAGACCCTGGGTCGTCTGGCCACCGAAATTGCTAGCCGTCTGCGCGGCAAGCACAAGCCGGAATACACCCCGCACGTTGATACCGGCGACTACATCGTCGTTATCAACGCCGAGCAGGTACGTGTGACCGGTGCCAAGACTACCGACAAGATGTACTACTCGCACTCCGGCTTCCCGGGCGGCATCAAGGAAATCAACTTCGAGAAGCTGATTGCCAAGGCCCCTGAGCGCGTGATCGAGACCGCGGTCAAAGGCATGCTGCCGAAGAACCCGCTGGGTCGCGACATGTATCGCAAGCTGAAGGTGTACAAGGGTTCTGCTCACCCGCACACCGCTCAGCAGCCCCAAGAACTGAAGATTTAACGGGATAGTTCATTATGTCGGCGACTCAAAACTACGGCACTGGCCGTCGTAAGACTGCAACCGCACGCGTTTTCCTGCGTCCGGGTACTGGCAAGATTTCCATCAACAACCGCAGCCTGGATCAGTTCTTTGGCCGTGAGACCGCTCGCATGGTCGTGCGTCAGCCGCTGGAGCTGACCGAGACCGTCGAGAAGTTCGACATCTACGTCACCGTTCTCGGTGGTGGTGTCAGCGGTCAGGCTGGTGCGATCCGTCACGGTATCACCCGTGCCCTGATCAACTACGACGAAGCCCTGCGCAGCCCGCTGCGTAAAGCCGGCTACGTGACTCGCGATGCCCGCGAAGTCGAGCGTAAGAAGGTCGGTCTGCGTAAAGCGCGTAAGCGTCCGCAGTACTCCAAGCGTTAATACAACGCTTCGAAAAACGCCCAGGCCCTTGTGGATCTGGGCGTTTTTTTATGCCCGCGAAAATGCCCTGCGACAGCTTGTCGCATGCGCGTAACCCTTATCTCTCAAGGCTTTCAGCCGTTTTGTATCTGGCTATTACCTTGTCAGGAGAGGGGGTTTTCTTTACCATTTGGCGAATTTTTTGCGCGGCTCGATTTTTACTTAGTAGAGGCCTGAACAACAGGCCACAAAAGCTGATGGGAGACGACTGAATGAGCAATGACGGCGTGAATGCAGGCCGGCGTCGCTTCCTCGTAGCAGCCACATCCGTGGTGGGTGCTGCAGGAGCGGTGGGCGCTGCGATCCCGTTTGTGGGGTCATGGCAGCCCAGTGCGAAGGCCAAGGCCGCAGGGGCACCGGTGAAGGTGAATATCAGCAAGGTCGAAGCGGGTCAGCAGATGATTGCTGAGTGGCGCGGCCAGCCGGTGTTCATCGTTCGCCGTACCGAGGAGATTCTCGGCAACCTGGGCAAGATCGATGAGCGCATGGCTGATCCCAAGTCCGAAGCGTCCGTGCAGCCGACCTACGTCGATCCGCACAACCGTGCGATCAAGCCGGAAATTCTGGTGCTGGTCGGTCTCTGCACCCACCTCGGCTGCTCGCCCTCCTTCCGTCCGGAAGTCGCGCCGGCCGACCTGGGTGCCGAGTGGGTGGGCGGTTACTTCTGCCCCTGCCACGGTTCTCGCTACGACCTCGCCGGCCGCGTCTACAAGGCGCAGCCTGCTCCCTTGAACCTGCCGGTGCCGCCCCACTCCTACGAGTCGGATGATGTCATCGTCATCGGTGTGGACCAGGAGAAGGCCTAATGAGCAAATTCATGGAATGGATCGATGCGCGCTTCCCCGCGACCAAGATGTGGGAAGACCATCTGAGCAAGTACTACGCTCCGAAGAACTTCAACTTCTTCTATTTCTTCGGCTCCCTGGCCCTGCTGGTCCTGGTGAACCAGATCCTCACCGGTATCTGGCTGACCATGAGCTTCACCCCGTCCGCTGAAGAGGCCTTCGCGTCCGTCGAGTACATCATGCGCGACGTCGAGTACGGGGCGATCATTCGCTACCTGCACTCCACCGGCGCCTCGGCGTTCTTCATCGTGGTCTACATGCACATGTTCCGCGGTCTGCTCTACGGCTCCTACCAGAAGCCGCGCGAGCTGGTGTGGATCTTCGGCATGCTGATCTACCTCGCCCTGATGGCTGAGGCCTTCATGGGCTACCTGCTGCCCTGGGGCCAGATGTCCTACTGGGGTGCCCAGGTGATCATCTCGCTGTTCGGCGCCATTCCGGTGATCGGCGGCGACCTGACCCAGTGGATCCGTGGTGACTACCTGATCTCCGGCATCACCCTGAACCGCTTCTTCGCGCTGCATGTGATTGCGCTGCCGATCGTGATCCTCGGTCTGGTCGTGCTGCACATCCTGGCCCTGCACGAAGTGGGTTCGAACAACCCCGACGGCGTGGACATCAAGAAGCTGAAGGATGAGAACGGCATTCCGCTCGACGGCATCGCCTTCCACCCCTACTACAGCGTGAAAGACATCGTCGGTGTGGTGGTGTTCCTCTTCGTGTTCTGCTTCGTGGTGTTCTTCTTCCCGGAGATGGGCGGTTACTTCCTCGAGAAGCCGAACTTCGAACAGGCCAACCCGTTCAAGACGCCTGAGCACATCGCACCGGTGTGGTACTTCACCCCGTTCTACGCGATTCTCCGTGCCGTTCCGGACAAGCTGATGGGCGTTATCGCCATGGGCGCCGCCATCGCCGTGCTCTTCGTGCTGCCGTGGCTGGATCGCAGCCCCGTCAAATCGATGCGCTACAAAGGCTGGCTGAGCAAGGTCTGGCTGCTGATCTTCTGCGTGTCCTTCGTCATCCTCGGCGTGCTGGGTGTTCTCGCGCCGACCCCGGGCCGTACGCTGCTGTCGCAGGTGTGCACCATCCTGTACTTCGCGTACTTCATCCTGATGCCCTTCTACACCAGGATGGAAAAAACCAAACCGGTTCCGGAAAGGGTGACAGGCTGATGAAAAAGCTATTTGCTGCATTTGTTATCGCTGCGCTGCCGGCCTTGACCTTCGCCGCCGGTGGCCATGATGTAGAGCTGGATCATGTCGATATCGACCTGACCGACAAGGCTGCACTGCAAGACGGTGCTCGTACCTTCGCCAACTACTGCATGGGCTGCCACAGTGCCAAGTTCCAGCGCTATGAGCGCGTGGCCAAGGACCTGGGCATTCCTGAAGAGTTGATGATGCAGAACCTGGTTCTGACTGGCGCCAAGATTGGCGACCACATGCAGATCGGCATGAAGCCGAGCGATGCCAAGACCTGGTTCGGCGCCGCGCCGCCGGACCTGACCCTGGTCGCCCGTGTTCGTGGTACCGACTGGCTGTACAGCTACCTGCGCAACTTCTATGAAGATCCGGCGCGTCCCTGGGGCGTGAACAACAAGATCTTCCCGAACGTCGGCATGCCTAACGTGCTGGTCGGCCTGCAAGGTCGCCAGGTCGTGGGTTGCAAGCAGGTCCAGGCTGTCGAAGGCGGCAAGAAGCAGTATGACCCGCTGACTGGGGCCCCCATCACCCACGAAGCCTGTGATCAGCTGACCATCGTGCCGAAGACCGGCAAGCTGAGCGAAGCCGAGTTCGATGTGAAGGTTCAGAACCTGGTGACCTTCCTGGCTTACTCTGCGGACCCGAACAAGCTGCACATGCAGCGTATCGGCACCTACGTTCTGCTGTATCTGGCCTTCTTCTTCGTATTCGCCTATCTGCTGAAGCGTGAATACTGGAAAGACGTGCACTGATACCCCGCGTCACCGTTGTATACTCGCGCGCCCTTAATGGGCGCGCGCGTTTTTCTACTACTGCATAACTTCAAGCGAGGAGGGCACCATGGCCGTAACCAACAGGTTGGCCTGTTACTCCGACCCCGCAGGCCACTATTCCCATCGTGTACGCATCGTGCTCGCCGAGAAGGGTGTCGCTGCGGACATAATCGATGTCGAGCCGGGCCGTTGCCCGCCCAAGCTCGCCGAGGTCAATCCATACGGCAGCGTGCCGACCCTGGTCGATCGTGACCTCGCACTCTATGAGCCGACTGTGGTGATGGAGTACCTCGAAGAGCGCTACCCCCACCCGCCGCTGATGCCGGTCTACCCGGTAGCAAGGGGTAATACGCGGCTGCTGATGCACCGTGTGCAGCGTGATTGGTGCAGCCTTGTGGATCAGATTCTCGATCCGCGGGTGAAGGAGGCCGTCAAGGCGGTCGCTCGCAAGGAGCTGCGTGAGAGTCTCACCGGTGTATCGCCGCTGTTCGCCGACAAACCCTTTTTCCTCAGCGAAGACCTCAGTCTTGTAGACTGCTGCCTGTTGCCGATTCTCTGGCGCCTGCCGGTCCTGGGAATCGAATTGCCTCGTCCTGCCAAGCCATTGCTGGATTACATGGAGCGCCTCTTCGCACGCGATGGCTTCCAGGCCAGCCTGTCGGCAGTCGAGCACGACATGCGCTGATAAGGAGCCCTTGATGAACTCCAGTCGTCCCTATCTGGTCCGTGCGCTCTATGAGTGGATCGTCGACAACAACTGCACGCCCCATCTGCTGGTGAATGCCGAGTTCGCCGGCGTCCAGGTGCCGGCCGGCTACGCCAACGATGGCCAGATCGTGCTCAATGTCTCTCCCAGTGCGGTGCGTCACCTGCACATGGATAACGACGCGGTGAGTTTCGAGGGGCGTTTCGGTGGTGTTGCCCACAACCTCTACATTCCGGCAGCGGCGATCATGGCCATCTATGCCCGGGAGAACGGCCAGGGCATGGTCTTCGACCTGGAGCCTCCGGTGGTGGATGAGGACGATCAGGGGCCGGAAGATGACGGCCCGTCCGGCGGCGACCCGTCGAGTGGTTCTCCGCGACCCAGTGGGCGTCCCAGCCTCAAGGTGGTGAAATAATAAAAAGGCGATCCGGTTGGATCGCCTTTTTTGTGCGCGCTGTTCGGTCAGTTGGTGTATTCGAACAGCTTCACGATGCGTTGCACGCCAGAGACGCCCTGCACGACGCTGGTGGCTTTGGCGGCTTCCTGGCGGGTCACCAGGCCAAGCAGATAGACGATGCCGTTCTCGGTCACGACCTTGATCTGCGAGCTGGGGATCTGGCTGTCGGCCAGCAGCTGTGTGGTGATCTTGGTGGTGATGGTGCTGTCGTTCATCCGCGCCAGGGTGGAGGAGTTCTGGCCAACGTGCAGCTCGTTGTGCACCTTCTTGACGCCCTGCGCGCTGCGCGCGGCCTGTTCGGCTTGGGACTTGAGGTTGTCGTTGGGGGTCTGGCCAGCCAGCAGCACGACGCCGTTGTAGCTGGTGACCACGATGTGCGAGTTGGTCTTGAGGTCGGGATTCGCAGCGTCGATCTTGGCCCGCACCTTGGACGGCGTGGACTGGTCGTCGATGGTCTTGCCGATGGTGCGGCCGCCACAGCCACCCAGAGCCAGGGTGATGGCGAGACAGGCGAGGATCAGGGGGGAACGCGTCATTCTTCACTCCCAAACAATTGACGATCGATCAGGTCACAGAGGCAATGGATGGCTAGCAGGTGGACTTCCTGGATGCGCGCCGTGGACTTGGCGGGCACGCGTATTTCGACATCTTCCGGCAGCAGCAGGGAGGCCATGCCGCCACCATCACGGCCGGTCAGGGCTACGACAATCATTTCGCGATCATGTGCGGCCTGGATGGCCTGAATGATGTTCGCCGAGTTACCGCTGGTGGAGATCGCCAGCAGGATGTCGCCTGGTTGGCCCAGGGCGCGGATCTGCTTGGAGAAGATCTCGTTGTAGCTGTAGTCGTTGGCGATCGAGGTGATGGTCGAGCTGTCGGTGGTCAATGCCAGTGCGGGCAGGCTCGGGCGCTCGCGCTCGAAGCGGTTGAGCAGCTCGGATGAGAAGTGCTGGGCGTCGCCGGCGGAGCCGCCGTTGCCGCATGCCAGGATCTTGCCCTCGTTGAGCAGTGCGTTGACCATCACCATGCTCGCGTGCTCGATGTGCGGTGCGAGCATTTCCATGGCCAGCAGCTTGGTGTCGATGCTGGCCTGGAAGAGCTGGCGGATTCGGGGTTGCATGTCCATCGGGTTGACCTTAAGTGGGAGCGACTGCTCAGGTATCAAAGGCGTTTTGCAGCCATGTCAGTCGCGGGGGTGAGTCGCCATCCATCGAGTTGATGGCGACCACGTCAAATCGGCACGGGTATTTGGCCCAGCGGGACTCCTTGAGGAGGAAGTGCTGGGCCGCGGTAATCAGCTTGGCGCGCTTGCGCGCATCGACGCTTTCCAGCGCTCCGCCCCAGGCGGCATGCCGCCGGTAGCGCACTTCGACGAATACTACTGTATCGCCGTCCAGCATGACCAGATCGAGCTCGCCCCGTGGGCATCGCCAATTGCTGGCGAGCAGGCGCAAGCCGTGTTGTTCGAGGTGGGAGCGAGCAAGGGCTTCCGCCGCTTGCCCGCTGGATTGTCGCTGGTTCAAGAATCGCTGTCGGGGAGTCGCAGGACCTGGCCGTCACGGAATTCGGCCCAGGGCAGCTGGCGCTCGACACGCTGTGCGGGGTTGAGGCTGAGGCTGCCGGAGAGGCCGTCAACGCGGCTTTCCGGAAGCGCCTTGAGCTGGTTCAGGCGAGGAGCCAGTCGATAGGCGTCCACGCCCATTGCGTAAAGGCGGCCCAGGCTGCCACCTGCTTGCGGCCACTGGCGATCGACCTCCTGACGCAGCGGGTCGTTGCTGTTCAGCAGCCAGGGGGTTTCGCAGAAACGGATGCCGTTCAGGTCCAGGTACTGCGCCTGGTTGTTGCTGCCGGTGAACAGGTGGGAGGTCGCATACACCGGCACATCCCCCGCGTATTGGAAGGCCAGGGTCGGCTTGATCTGCTGGGCCTGTTGCGGGGTGGCGGCGAGGAAGATGAAGTCGACGTCCTGGCGGCGAGAGGGCTGGGCGGCAACCTGTGTGCCCAGTGCGCCTTGCAGGCGCTTGGCACGCGATTCGCTCTGGCGCAGCTGGAACAGGTCGGCGATCTGCTGGGCGAGTTCGACCGGTTGGTCGACATGTTCGGCGGCGATCAGGCTGCCACCGGACTGCTCCCAGCTCTGGCGGAAGGCGTTGAGTACGCGATCGCCCCATTCGCCGCGAGGCACCAGTGCCACGGCGCGGCGCATGCCGTCACCCCAGGCGCGGCGTGCCACTTCGCGGGCTTCATCCTCGGCGGCGAGACCGAACTGGAACAATTGAGCGGGGCCTTCCTGGCCGGCGTCGCTGTAGTTCAGGGCCAGGGTGGTGATGGGCAGCTGCTCGCGGTCGCTCATCTGCTTGACCAGGGGCTTCTCCAGCGGGCCAACCACCAGTTGCACGCCATCTGCTTGGGCCTGGCGATAGAAGTCGTCCAGGGAGCTGAGGTGCGAGCTGTCATACAACTGGATGGCCGGAGGGTTCTGGCCGGCCTGCTGGGCTTGATAGTGGGCGGCGAGGAAACCGTCGCGCAGGGCGCGGGCGACGGAGGCAAGAGGGCCTTCCTGGGGCAGGAGGAGGGCGATCTTGGTCAGGGGCTGATTGGCCAGTTCCTTCAGTTTCGCCAGCGGTGCCGGCAGTGCTTCGGCGGCCGGGTGCTGGGGGTGCTGGGTGCGCCAGGACTCGATGGCGGCCTGCTGTTGTTCCAGGGTGCCGGCGCCTTTGGTTACACGGGCCAGTTCCATCCAGCCCGCGAGGTCGGCGTCGCCGCCCGCCTGGAGCTGATCGGCCGGCAGGTTGGAGACCAGCGTCCAGATGGCTTCATGGTTGGTCTTCTCGGCTTCGCCATTGAGCAGCGGGGCGATGAATACGCGCTCACGGGCTGCCGCGAGGTTCTGGCCATCGGCCTCCAGGGCGCGGGCGCGAACCAGTTGGGTGCGGGTCTGCTGTTCGACCGGCAGTTCACCCAGGCGCTCTAGGCTGGGGTGGCTCAGGGCCTTGAGTGCGCTTTTCGGCTGGTTGCGTGCCATGGCCAGTTCGGCGGCAAGCGTGCTGGCGAATACCTGCTGGGCGGGCTTGAGGCCGTCGAGCTGGACCTGCTCGAGAATGCGTGCCGAGCGGCCGATATCTTGCTGCTTGTATGCCAGGTCGGCAGCGGAGAGGCGCAGCGAGGCCGCTTGCTCGGGCTTGCTGTCGTTCGCTTGCTGAAGCATCTGCTCGATGCTGGCCTGAGGCGTGCGGGGCAGTTCGCCGAGGCTGGAGGTGGGCGAACTGCCGCAGGCGGCCAGCAGGCCGGCGAGGCAGAGTGCGGAAAGCGGGCGCAGGCAAGCGATCATTTAACGATCCCGGTACTCGATCAAAGAAGCGGGGGATTGTACCCAAGGCCCGCCTGGGGTGCGATGTTGGAGGTCAGAAACGGGCTACAATGCGCGCCTTTAAGTCAATTCCGAGGTGTCTTGTGACCGTTTCCCCAGGCTCTGCTGTCACCTTGGGCAAGCTCTATGTGGTGGCTACGCCGATCGGCAACCTCGACGACATCAGTACCCGTGCCCTGCGGGTGCTGCGCGATGTGGCGCTTATCGCTGCCGAAGACACCCGTCATTCCGTTCGTCTGCTGCAGCATTTCGGTATCAGTACGCCTCTGGCGGCTTGCCACGATCACAACGAGCGAGAGGAGGGCGGGCGTTTCCTGGCGCGCCTGCAGGCGGGCGAAGATGTGGCGCTGATCTCCGATGCGGGCACACCGTTGATTTCCGACCCCGGCTATCACCTGGTGCGCCAGGTGCGGGCCGCAGGGATCACGGTTGTCCCGGTGCCCGGTCCCAGTGCGCTCATTGCCGCGCTATCGGCGGCGGGGCTGCCATCCGATCGCTTCATCTTCGAAGGCTTTCTTCCTGCCAAGGCAGTGGGACGTCGCTCCCGTCTGGAGCGAGTGAAGGAAGAGCCGCGTACCTTGATCTTCTACGAGGCGCCCCATCGTCTGCTCGAGTGCCTGGAAGATATGGTCACGGTCTTCGGTGAGGAGCGCCCGGCAGTTTTGGCGAGGGAGCTGACCAAGACCTTCGAAACGCTCAAGGGCTCCCCGCTCTCGGCGTTGCGTGACTGGGTGGCTGCCGATTCCAACCAGCAGCGCGGTGAATGTGTGCTGCTGGTGGCCGGTTGGCAGGAGCCGGAGGGCGAGGATGCGATCAGTGGCGAGGCGCTGCGTGTGCTCGATCTGCTGCTGGGAGAACTTCCCTTGAAGCGAGCTGCGGCGCTGGCTGCGGAGATCACCGGGGTGCGCAAGAACCTGCTTTACCAGGCCGCCCTGGAGCGTCAAAGCGATTCTTGAGCTTGTTCTTATGCTGGCCTGCCGCTACCCTTGGCGGCGGAGAGTCGATCGGACAGTCGCTGTCTCATTTCGTTCGCGATTTTGAGAGGGAGGAAAGTCCGGGCTCCATAGGGCAGAGTGCCAGGTAACGCCTGGGAGGCGAAAGCCTACGGAAAGTGCCACAGAAAATAACCGCCTAAGCGCGCAAGCGCCGGTAAGGGTGAAAAGGTGCGGTAAGAGCGCACCGCACGGCTGGCAACAGTTCGTGGCTAGGTAAACCCCACTCGGAGCAAGACCAAATAGGAATCCTTGGCGCGGCCCGCGTCGGATTCGGGTAGGTTGCTAAAGGCTGTCAGTGATGGCAGCCGTAGATGAATGACTGTCCACGACAGAACCCGGCTTACAGATCGACTCTCCACTTTTTCCCACTTCCGCTTCATTCCCTTCTTTGCCCCGCGTCCGAAATACCGAATTTGCACCACGTCTGAAATACCGAAAAAATCTTACTCTTGAGAAATTACTTTAAGTTCGCGCTCCAGCGTTCTGGTGTGCTTCATTTTTGTGCCTGAAATCCGCTGCAATATCTCTTCTTGCCCCTCCCCAAAGCTCGCTAAATCTCCGTCCTGTAAGGAATTTTCCGTCTTTGCCTGCCTTGACGGTGGGGCGCGCGCATTTCTATAGTGTGCGGAAGTGGTGCAAAGTGGGACGAAGTGGGATCAATTGGTACGGGAAGCCTAAAAAAGGGGAAACGCAGCCGTGTTTCGCGGAGCAAATGCCATCAGTCTCGACGCCAAAGGGCGCATCGCGATGCCGAGCCGGTATCGGGATGAGCTTTTTTCGCGTTGTGATGGGCAGTTGATCGTCACGATCGACGCCGTGGACCGCTGCTTGACCCTTTATCCGCTGCCCGAGTGGGAGCTCATCGAAGCCAAGCTTCGTGAGCTGCCGTCCCTGCGTGAAGAAACCCGCCGGTTGCAACGCCTCTTGATCGGTAACGCCGTCGACCTCGAGTTGGACGGTAACGGTCGTTTCCTCGTCCCGCCGCGCTTGCGCGAGTACGCGGGCCTGGACAAGAAGGCAATGCTGGTCGGCCAGTTGAACAAGTTCCAGATATGGGACGAAGACGCCTGGAACGCGATTTCCGACGCGGACCTCATGGCAATCAAACAACCCGGCGGTCTGCCGGACGAACTGCGTGACCTTATCCTGTGAGTACCGAAAGCAGCTTCCGCCATATCACCGTCCTGCTCGACGAGGCCGTAGAGAGTCTCGCCGTGCGTGCGGACGGCTGTTACCTGGACGGCACCTTCGGTCGCGGAGGGCACAGCCGGCTCATCCTCCAGCATCTTGGCGAGGAGGGGCGGCTACTCGGTTTCGATAAAGACCCCCAAGCCATAGCTACAGGGCAAGCGCTGGCGGCCGAAGACGGCCGCTTTGTCATTGTGCAGCGCAGTTTTGCCGAGATGGCTGGCGAGCTGGTCGAGCGCAGCCTGTCGGGCAAGGTGGACGGCGTGCTGCTCGACCTCGGGGTGTCCTCCCCGCAGCTGGATGATGCCGAGCGCGGTTTCAGCTTCCTCAACGACGGCCCCCTCGACATGCGCATGGACCCCACGCGCGGTGTCAGTGCGGCGCAGTGGATCGCCACCGCGCCCGAGGACGAGATCGCCCGTGTACTCAAGGAGTACGGCGAAGAGCGTTTTGCCAAGCGCATGGCGCGTGCCGTCGTACAGCGTCGCGTCGAGAAGCCCTTCGAACGCACCTCTGATCTGGCTGCGGTCCTGACCGCCGCCAACCCCGCCTGGGAGAAGGGTAAGAACCCGGCTACCCGTGCTTTCCAGGGTATCCGCATCCATGTGAACAACGAACTGGGCGATCTGGAGCGCGGCCTTGACGCTGCCCTGGAGAACCTCGCCATTGGTGGTCGCCTGGTCGTGATCAGCTTCCATTCCCTGGAAGACCGCATCGTCAAGCTGTTCATGCGCAAGCATGCCAAGGGCGAAGCGGACAAGCTGCCGCGCAACCTGCCGATCCGTCCTCCGGCCTTCGACCCGCGCTTGAAGTTGCTGGGCAAGCCGCAATTCGCTTCTGACGAAGAACTCAAGGCCAACCCGCGCTCGCGCAGCGCGGTCATGCGTGTGGCGGAGAAGCTCAGATGAGCCGCCTCTATGCCAAGCCTCTGCCCGGCGGCAGCTTCCTGATGCTGCTGCTGTTCATCGCGGTGCTGGTTTCCGCGATTGGCGTGTCTTACAGCGCGCATTGGAACAGGCAGTTGCTGAACAAGCTTTATACCGAGCTCAGCGTGCGCGACAAGGCGCAGGCCGAGTGGGGGCGCCTGGTGCTCGAGCAGAGCACCTGGACGGCGCACAACCGCATCGAATCGCTGGCCAGCGAGCAGTTGAAGATGCGCATCCCCGAGCCTGCGGAAATCCGCATGGTGGCGCCATGATCAAACTCGAGGGGGCGCTCTATCCCTGGCGCTTCCGGGTCGTCCTGGCATTGCTCGCGTTGATGGTGGCGGCCATTTCCTGGCGTATCGTCGACCTGCATGTCATCGACCGCGACTTCCTCAAGGGGCAGGGTGACGCGCGCAGCGTGCGGCACATCCCGATTCCTGCGCACCGTGGCCTGATCACCGATCGCAACGGCGAGCCCCTGGCCGTCAGTACCCCGGTCACCACTCTCTGGACCAACCCCAAGGACCTGATGCCCGTGCGCGACCAGTGGCCGGTGATCGCCGCGACCCTGGGGCAGGATCCGAAGATCTTCGCCGAGCGCATCGATCAGAACGCCAATCGTGAATTCCTTTACCTCGCTCGCGGCCTGACTCCGGAGCAGGGGCAAGCCATCCTCGCCCGCAAGCTGCCGGGTGTGTACGCCATCGAAGAGTTCCGCCGCTTCTACCCGGCCGGCGAAGTGACTGCCCATGTGGTTGGCTTCACCGACGTGGATGACCGTGGCCGTGAGGGCGTCGAGCTGTCCTTCGACCAGTGGCTGGCGGGTGTGCCCGGCAAGCGCCAGGTGCTCAAGGACCGTCGTGGCCGGCTGATCAAGGACGTGCAGGTCAGCAAGAACGCCAAGCCGGGCAAGACCCTGGCCCTGTCCATCGACCTGCGCCTGCAGTACCTCGCCCACCGCGAGCTGCGTAACGCCCTGGTGGAAAACGGCGCCAAGGCGGGCAGCCTGGTGATCGTCGACGTCAAGACCGGTGAAGTGCTGGCGATGGCCAACCAGCCCACCTACAACCCGAACAACCGCCGCAACCTGCAGCCGGCTGCCATGCGCAACCGCGCCATGATCGACGTGTTCGAGCCCGGCTCCACCGTGAAGCCGTTCTCCATGTCCGCAGCATTGCAGAGCGGTCGCTGGAAACCGGAAGACAAGGTCGAGGTCTACCCCGGCTCGTTGCAGATCGGTCGCTACACCATCAAGGACGTTTCCAAGACCGAGGGCCCGATCCTCGATCTGACGGGCATCCTGATCAACTCCAGCAACGTCGGCATGAGCAAGATCGCCTTCGACATCGGTGGCGAGACCATCTACGAGACCATGCGCCAGCTCGGTCTCGGCCAGGACACCGGCCTCGGCTTCCCCGGCGAGCGCGTCGGCAACCTGCCCAACCACCGTGAGTGGCGCAAGGCCGAGACTGCGACCCTGTCCTATGGCTATGGCCTGTCGGTCACGGCGATCCAGATGGTCCATGCCTACGCCACCCTGGCCAACCATGGGCAGGCGGTTCCGCTGTCCATGACCCGGGTCGATACCGTTCCGGTCGGCGCCCAGGTCATTCCCGACGAGGTCGCCAAGACCATGCAGGGCATGCTCCAGCAGGTGGTCGAAGCGCCGCGCGGCGTATTCCGGGCCCAGGTGCCCGGCTACCACGTTTCAGGCAAGAGCGGCACGGCGCGCAAGGCCACGGTCGGCGCCAAGGGCTACACCCAGAACGCCTACCGATCGCTGTTCGCGGGCTTCGCTCCGTCCACCAACCCGCGTCTGGCGATGGTGGTGGTGATCGACGAGCCCAGCAAGGCCGGCTACTTCGGTGGCCTGGTCTCTGCACCCGTATTCGGCAGGGTCATGGCGGGCGCACTGCGCCTGATGAACATCGCCCCGGACAACCTGCCCACCGAGGAACAACAGACCGCAGCAGCGGCTACCGGCAAAGGAGGGCGTATCTGATGCCCATGCCACTGAATCAATTGTTGCCCCAGGCCGAAAGCGCCACCCTCATCCGTGAACTGACCCTGGACAGCCGTAAGGTGCGCCCGGGCGATCTGTTCCTGGCGGTACCGGGCATCCAGCAGGACGGCCGTGCCCACATCGCCGACGCCATCGCACGTGGCGCCACTGCCGTCGCCTATGAATCCGAAGGGGCTGCGGCCATCGACGCCAGCGGCGCCGAACTGGTCGCCATCAAGGGCCTGGCCGGGCAGCTCTCGGCCATCGCCGGGCGCTTCTATGGCGAGCCCAGCCGTGGTCTGAACCTGGTCGGCGTTACCGGTACAAACGGCAAGACCAGCGTCAGCCAGTTGATCGCCCAGGCCCTCGACCTGCTCGGTGAGCGTTGCGGCATCGTCGGCACCCTGGGTACCGGCTTCCACGGCGAACTGGAAAGCGGCCGCCACACCACGCCCGATCCCCTGGCGGTGCAGGCGACCCTGGCCAACCTCAAGCAGGCCGGTGCCCGCGCGGTGGCAATGGAAGTATCGTCCCATGGGCTGGAGCAGGGCCGTGTCGCCGCGCTCGCCTTCGATATCGCCGTGTTCACCAACCTGTCCCGTGACCATCTCGACTACCACGGCTCGATGGAAGCCTATGGCGCCGCCAAGGCCCGGCTGTTCGACTGGCCGCAACTGCGCTGCCGGGTGATCAACCTCGACGATGCGTTCGGTCGCGAACTGGCATCGCGCGAGCATGAATCGCGTCTCATCGGCTACAGCCAGGAAGATGCGTCGGCCTTCATCTATTGCCGTGAAGCCCACTTCGATGATGACGGTGTGCGTGCCAGCCTTGTGACGCCTCAGGGCGAAGGCTTGCTGCGCAGTCCGTTGCTGGGCCGCTTCAACCTGAGCAACCTGCTGGCGGTTGTCGGTGCCCTGTTGGGCATGGGCTACCCGCTGGATGAAATCCTCCGTGCGCTGCCTGGCCTGCAAGGGCCCGTCGGCCGCATGCAACGCCTGGGTGGCGGCGACAAGCCGCTGGTGGTGGTGGATTACGCACACACGCCCGATGCGCTGGAAAAAGTCCTCGAAGCCTTGCGCCCCCATGCCCGTGGCCGCCTGCTGTGCCTGTTCGGCTGCGGTGGTGATCGCGATCGCGGCAAGCGCCCGCTGATGGCGGGCCTGGCCGAACGCCTGGCTGACCATGTGCTGGTCACCGACGACAACCCGCGCAGCGAAGACCCCGCGCAGATCTTCGACGACATCCGCCCTGGTTTCGCTGACGCCGCCAAGGCCGAGTTCGTGCACGGACGCGGTGCCGCCATTGCCCGTTTGATCGCCAATGCGGGGCGCGACGACGTCGTGCTGCTGGCGGGCAAAGGCCATGAGGATTACCAGGAAATCAACGGCGAACGCCTGCCGTTCTCCGATCTGCAGGAAGCCGAGGCCGCCCTGGGCGCCTGGGGGGCGAGCCATGCTTGAGCCCATGCGCCTCTCCGCTCTGCAGACGCCTTTGCACGCCCGGCTGATCGGTGCTGATGCTGCATTCTCGGCAGTGACCACCGACAGCCGGCGCGTCGAGCCCGGCCAGCTGTTCATCGCGCTGGTCGGTCCGAATTTCGATGGGCACGACTACCTGGCGGACGTGGCCAGCAAGGGCGCTATCGCGGCGCTCGTTCAGCGAGAGATTCCGGGTGCGCCCTTGCCACAGTTGCTGGTCGGTGATACCCGCGTAGCGCTCGGCCAGCTCGGCGCGCTCAATCGTGACGCGTTCACCGGCAAGGTGGCAGCGGTGACCGGTTCCAGTGGCAAGACCACGGTCAAGGAGATGCTCGCCAGCATCCTGCGTACCCAGGGCCCGGTCCTGGCGACCCGTGGCAACCTGAACAACGACCTGGGTGCACCGCTCACCTTGCTCGAACTGGCGCCGGAACATCGTAGCGCCGTGATCGAACTGGGTGCCTCGCGAGTCGGCGAAATCGCCTACACCGTCGGCCTGACCCGGCCCCAGGTGGCCATCATCAACAACGCCGGTACCGCCCATGTCGGCGAGTTCGGTGGGCCGGAGAAGATCGTCCTGGCCAAGGGCGAGATCCTCGAAGGCCTGGCTGCCGATGGCGTTGCCGTGCTCAACCGCGATGACAAGGCCTTCGAAACCTGGTGCCAGCGCAATGGCGCTCGCCAGGTGCTGAGCTTTGGCCTCAAGGCTGAGGATGCCGACCTGCGTGCCGAATCCATCGTCCGCGATGCCCGTGGCTGCATGGCCTTCACGCTCAAGGGCGTGGCTGGGGAAGCGAACATCCAGCTCAACCTGCTGGGCCTGCACAACGTCGCCAATGCCCTGGCCGCTGCTGCCGCTGCCCATGCCCTGGGCGTACCGCTGGTCGGTATCCGCGAGGGGCTGCAGAACCTGCAACCGGTCAAGGGCCGCACCGTAGCGCAGTTGGCGCCCAGCGGTATGCGCGTGATCGATGACAGCTACAACGCCAACCCGGCTTCGATGATCGCGGCCGTTGATATACTCGCCGGTTTTCCTGGGCGTACCGTTCTGGTGCTCGGGGACATGGGCGAGCTGGGGGAATGGGCCGAACAGGGTCATCGCGACGTGGGTCTCCACGCGCGGGGCAAGGTCAGCGCGCTCTATGCAGTCGGTCCTCAGATGGCGCACGCCGTCGCCGCGTTCGGCGACGATGGGCGCCATTTCGCTGATCAGTCCAGCCTTATCCAGGCCCTGGTCGACGAGCAGGACGCCAACACAACAATTCTGATCAAAGGTTCTCGCAGCGCGGCGATGGAGAAGATCGTCGCGGCCATCTGCGGAACGGGGGAGGCTCACTAATCATGCTGCTGCTGCTCGCTGAGTACCTGCAACAGTTCTACAAGGGGTTCGGGTGTTCCAGTACCTGACCCTGCGCGGGATTCTCGGCGTCCTCACGGCGCTGTCGCTGTCGCTGTGCCTCGGACCCTGGATGATCCGCACCCTGCAGGTGCGCCAGATCGGCCAGTCCGTGCGCAACGACGGGCCGCAATCGCACCTCTCCAAGTCCGGTACTCCGACCATGGGCGGCGCGTTGATCCTCACCGCCATCGGTATCAGCACGCTGCTCTGGGCCGACCTGTCCAACCGCTATGTCTGGGTGGTCCTCGGTGTGACCCTGCTGTTCGGCGCCATCGGCTGGGTGGATGACTACCGCAAGGTGATCGAGAAGAACTCCCGTGGCCTGCCGAGCCGCTGGAAATACTTCTGGCAATCGGTATTCGGCATCGGTGCGGCGGTCTTCCTTTATATGACCGCCACCAGCCCGGTGGAGACCACCCTGATCCTGCCGCTGATCAAGGACGTTGGTATCCCGCTGGGCGCGGGCTTCATCGTGCTGACCTATTTCGTGATCGTCGGCTCGAGCAACGCGGTGAACCTGACCGACGGCCTGGACGGCCTGGCGATCATGCCGACCGTGATGGTCGGCGGCGCGCTGGGGATCTTCTGCTACCTGTCGGGCAACATCAAATTCGCCGAATACCTGTTCATCCCCTACGTGCCGGGTGCGGGCGAGCTTATCGTGTTCTGCGCCGCCCTGGTCGGTGCCGGCCTCGGCTTCCTCTGGTTCAACACCTACCCGGCCCAGGTCTTCATGGGTGACGTCGGCGCCCTGGCGCTGGGCGCCGCCCTGGGCACCATCGCCGTGATCGTGCGCCAGGAAGTGGTGCTGTTCATCATGGGCGGCGTGTTCGTCATGGAGACCCTGTCCGTGATGATCCAGGTCGCCTCGTTCAAGCTGACCGGCCGTCGTGTATTCCGCATGGCCCCTATCCACCACCACTTCGAACTGAAAGGCTGGCCCGAGCCCCGCGTGATCGTGCGCTTCTGGATCATTACCGTGATCCTCGTGCTGATCGGCCTCGCCACCTTGAAGCTGCGTTGAGGAGACCATGAGCCTGATCGCTTCCGACCAGTTCCGCATCGTTGTCGGCCTCGGCAAGAGCGGCATGTCCCTGGTGCGCTTCCTGGCGCGCCAGGGCGTGCGTTTCGCCGTGGCCGACACGCGCGAGAATCCGCCCGAGCTGGCCACCCTGCGTGCCCAGTACTCGGGCGTGGAAGTGCGTTGCGGCGAACTGGACGTGGACTTCCTCAGCCGTGCCAGCGAGCTTTACGTGAGCCCCGGCCTGGCCCTGGCCACCCCGGCGTTGCAGGAAGCGGCCAAGCGCGGCGTCAAGCTGTCTGGTGATATCGAACTGTTCGCCCGCTACGCCAAGGCGCCGATCGTCGCCATCAGCGGTTCCAATGCCAAGAGCACCGTCACCACCCTGGTGGGCGAGATGGCGCTGGCGGCCGGGCGCAAGGTCGCCGTTGGCGGCAACCTGGGCACTCCGGCGCTGGATCTGCTGGCCGACGACATCGACCTGTATGTCATGGAGCTGTCCAGCTTCCAGCTGGAAACCACCGATCGGCTCAATGCCGAGGTGGCCACGGTGCTCAATGTCAGCGAAGACCATATGGACCGCTACGCCGACATGCAGGCCTATCACCTGGCCAAGCATCGCATCTTCCGCGGTGCCCGGCAGGTCGTGGTCAATCGTGGCGACGCGTTGTCCCGGCCGCTGGTGGCCGACCAACTGCCGTGCTGGACCTTCGGCCTGAACAAACCCGACTTCAAGGGCTTCGGCCTGGTCGAGGAGGGCGGCGAGAAATACCTGGCCTTCCAGTTCGACAAGCTGCTGCCCGTGCGCGAGCTGAAGATCCGTGGCGCCCACAACCAGGCCAATGCCCTGGCGGCCCTGGCCCTCGGCCATGCCGTGGGGCTGCCCATGGAGCCGATGCTGGAAACCCTGAAGACCTTCACCGGCCTGGCCCATCGCTGCCAGTGGGTACGCGAGCGCAACGGCGTGGCGTATTACGACGACTCCAAGGCCACCAACGTCGGCGCCGCTTTGGCGGCGATCGAAGGGCTGGGCGCCGACATCGATGGCAAGCTGGTGCTGATCGCCGGCGGCGATGGCAAGGGCGCCGACTTCTCCAGCATGCGCGAGCCCGTTGCGCGCTTCTGCCGTGCCGTGGTGCTGCTGGGGCGTGATGCCGAGCAGATCGCCTCTGTCCTGGGCGATGCATTGCCGCTGGTACGGGTGCGCACCCTGGATGAGGCCGTGAGCCGTTGCGCCGAACTCGCCCAGGAAGGGGACGCCGTGCTGCTGTCGCCCGCCTGTGCCAGTCTCGACATGTTCAAGAACTTCGAAGAACGCGGGCGCCTGTTCGCCCAGGCTGCGGAGGGTCTTGCCTGATGCTGGCCCGCCTGTTCGCCCTGCAGTCGCCACTGCGCAGTCGCCGTGGCATCGACCTGGACTTCCCGCTGCTCGCGGGTTGCCTGGCGCTGCTCGGCCTGGGCCTGGTGATGATCACCTCGGCGTCGTCCGAGGTGGCGGCAGCGCTGTCCGGCAATCCGCTTTATCACTCCATCCGCCATCTGATCTACCTGGCCATCGGCGGGGTCGCCTGCATCATTACCCTGCAGGTGCCCATGAGCTTCTGGCAGCGCCATGGCGCGCGCCTGATGCTGCTCGCCTTCGTGCTGCTGATCCTGGTGCTGCTGCCGGGCATCGGTCGCGAGGTCAACGGTGCCAAGCGCTGGATCGGCTTCGGCCTGTTCAACCTGCAGCCGTCCGAACTGGCCAAGCTGTTCACCGTGATGTTCATCGCCGGCTACCTGGTGCGTCGCCAGGATGAAGTGCGCGAGAAGCTCACCGGTTTCATCAAGCCCATGCTGGTGCTCGGCCCCATCGCCGTGCTGCTGCTGGCGGAGCCGGACTTCGGCGCCACCGTCGTGCTGGTGGGCTCGTGCATCGCCATGCTGTTCCTCGGCGGCATCAACCTGGTGCGCTTCGTACCGCTGGTCGGTGCGGTACTGGGGGCCGGGATACTGGTGATGACCAGCCAGAGTTACCGGATGCAGCGTCTGACCAACTTCATCGACCCCTGGGCCGACCAGTACGGCGCCGGCTACCAGTTGAGCCAGGCGCTGATCGCCTTCGGCCGTGGCGAATGGTTCGGCGTCGGCCTGGGCAACAGCATCCAGAAGCAGTTCTACCTGCCCGAGGCGCACACCGACTTCGTCTTTGCCGTGTTGGCGGAGGAGCTGGGCATGGTCGGCGCACTGGCGACGGTCGGCCTGTTCGTGTTCGTCAGCGTGCGCGCGCTGCACATCGGCCTGTGCGCCGAGCGCGCGCGCCAGTATTTCTCGGCCTATGTGGCCTATGGCCTGGCCTTCCAGTGGATCGGCCAGGTGCTGATCAACATCGGCGTGAACGTAGGCCTGCTGCCGACCAAGGGCCTGACCCTGCCGTTCCTCAGCTACGGCGGCAGCTCCCTGGTGATCTGCTGCGTCTGCCTCGCGCTGCTGCTGCGGATCGAATGGGAGAGCCGGACCCATCTGGGCAATGAAGACATCGAGTTCGTCGAGAGCGACTTCCTCGAAGAAGAGGTGCGCCCATGAGTGGCAACGTATTGATCATGGCAGGCGGCACCGGTGGGCATGTGTTCCCCGCCCTGGCCTGCGCCCGTGAGTTCCAGTCCCGCGGCTACAGCGTGCACTGGCTGGGTACCCCGCGCGGCATCGAGAATGACCTGGTGCCCCAGGCCGGCCTGCCGCTGCACCTGATCCAGGTCACCGGCCTGCGTGGCAAGGGGGTGAAATCCCTGCTCAAGGCGCCCTTCGCCCTGGTGCGCTCGCTGTTCCAGGCGCGCCGTGTGGTAAGCGAGCTGAAGCCCGTCTGCGTACTGGGCATGGGCGGTTACGTGACCGGCCCCGGCGGCCTGGCCGCGCGCCTGGCCGGCGTACCGCTGGTGATCCACGAGCAGAACGCCGTCGCCGGCACCGCCAACCGCAGCCTGGCGCCCTTCGCCAGCCGCGTGTGCGAAGCCTTCCCCGACACCTTCGGCACCAGCGACAAGCGCCGTACCACCGGCAACCCGGTGCGCGAAGAGCTGTTCCTGGAAACTCCGCGCGATGCCCTGGCCGGCCGCACGCCGCGCCTGCTGGTGCTGGGTGGCAGCCTGGGCGCCGAGCCGTTGAACAAATTGCTGCCGGCAGCCGTTGCCTTGCTGCCCGCCGAGCTGCGCCCGCAGGTGTTCCACCAGGCCGGCAAGAATCACGATGGAGTCACCGCGGAGCGTTATCGCGAAGCCGGTGTCGAAGCGGAGGTCGCACCCTTCATCAAGGATATGGCGCGGGCCTATGCCTGGGCCGATCTGGTCATCTGCCGCTCCGGCGCGCTGACCGTCAGCGAGCTCGCCGCCGCCGGGTTGCCGTCCTTCCTGGTGCCGCTGCCCCATGCGATCGACGATCACCAGTCGCGCAATGCCGATTACCTGGCGAAGGAGGGCGCGGCCTTCCTTCTCCCGCAACATGCCACCGACGCGGCCACACTCGCCGCGCGGTTGACCGAGGTACTGATGCAACCCGAACGACTCAAGGCCATGGGCGCTATCGCCCGCAGTCTGGCCAAGCCCGATGCCACCCGCAGCGTGGTCGATATCTGCCTGGAGGTGGCCCATGGTTGAGAACCAAAAAGCCATGCCGCAACCGGAAATGCGCCGTATCCGCCGCATCCACTTCGTCGGCATCGGCGGCGTGGGCATGTGCGGGATCGCCGAGGTGTTGCTGAACCTCGGTTACAACGTCTCCGGTTCCGACCTCAAGGCCTCGGCCGTGACCGCTCGCCTGGAGACCTTCGGCGCGCAGATCTTCATCGGCCACCGCGCCGAGAACGCCGAGAACGCCGATGTGCTGGTGGTTTCCAGTGCAGTGAACAAGGCCAACCCGGAAGTCGCCGTCGCCCTGGAGCGCCGCATCCCCGTGGTGCCGCGCGCCGAGATGCTGGCCGAGCTGATGCGCTACCGCCACGGTATCGCCGTTGCCGGTACCCACGGCAAGACCACCACCACCAGCCTGATCGCCTCGGTATTCGCCGCCGGTGGCCTGGACCCGACCTTCGTCATCGGCGGCCGCCTGAACGCCGCCGGCACCAACGCGCAACTGGGCACCAGCCGCTACCTGGTGGCCGAAGCCGATGAAAGCGATGCCAGCTTCCTGCACCTGCAGCCGATGGTCGCCGTGGTCACCAACATCGACGCCGACCACATGAGCACCTATGGCGGCGACTTCAACAAGCTGAAGAAGACCTTCGTCGAGTTCCTCCACAACCTGCCGTTCTATGGCCTGGCAGTGCTCTGCGTGGACGACCCGGTGGTGCGCGAGATCCTCCCGCAGGTGGCGCGCCCGACCGTGACCTACGGCTTCGCCGAGGACGCCGACCTGCGCGCCATCAACGTGCGCCAGCAGGGCATGCAGACCTTCTTCACCGTGCTGCGCAAGGACCGTGCGCCGCTGGACGTCTCGGTGAACATGCCGGGCAACCACAACGTATTGAACGCGCTGGCGACCATCGCCATCGCCACCGATGAAGGCATCGACGACGAGGCCATCGTCCGTGGCCTGTCGGGCTTCCAGGGCGTGGGCCGCCGCTTCCAGATCTACGGCGAGCTGCAGGTCGAAGGCGGCAGCGTGATGCTGGTCGACGACTACGGCCACCACCCGCGCGAAGTCGCGGCGGTGATCAAGGCCGTACGGGGTGGCTGGCCGGAGCGTCGCCTGGTGATGGTCTACCAGCCGCACCGCTACAGCCGCACCCGTGATCTGTACGACGACTTCGTGCAGGTGCTGGGCGAGTCCAACGTGCTGCTGCTGATGGAGGTCTACCCGGCGGGCGAAGAGCCCATCCCCGGTGCGGACAGCCGCCAGCTGTGCCACAGCATCCGCCAGCGCGGCCAGCTGGACCCGATCTACATCGAGCGCGGCGTCGACCTGGCGCCGCTGGTCAAGCCGCTGCTGCGCGCTGGCGACATCCTGCTTTGCCAGGGCGCCGGCGATATCGGTGGCCTGGCCCCGCAACTGATCCAGAACCCGATGTTCGGTGGCGCCGGTGATGCCGCCGCGAGGAAAGAGTCATGAGTGCGAACCTGAAGTCCACGCTCGATCCCAAGGCGTTCGGTCGTGTCGCCGTGCTTTACGGCGGTCGCAGTGCCGAGCGTGAAGTGTCGCTGAAGTCCGGCAGCATGGTTCTGGACGCGCTCCAGGGCGCAGGCGTCGACGCCTTCGGTATCGACGTTGGCGATGACCTGCTGCAGCGCCTGGCCGCCGAGAAGATCGACCGCGCCTTCATCGTCCTCCACGGTCGTGGCGGCGAAGACGGCAGCATGCAGGGCCTGCTGGAGTGCCTGGGCATCCCCTACACCGGCAGCGGTGTATTGGCGTCCGCCCTGGCGATGGACAAGCTGCGGACCAAGCAGGTGTGGCAGAGCCTCGGCCTGTCCACGCCGCGTCACGCGGTGCTGGCCAGCGAGGTGGATTGCCGCGCGGCGGCCGAGTCCCTGGGCTTCCCGCTGATCGTCAAGCCGGCCCACGAAGGGTCGAGCATCGGCATGGCCAAGGTGGCGGACGTCGACGCGCTGGTGGAGGCCTGGAAAGGCGCCAGCCGTTACGACTCCCAGGTGCTGGTGGAGCAGTGGATCCACGGCCCGGAGTACACCATCGCGATGCTGCGCGGGCAGGTGCTGCCGCCCATTCGCCTGGGTACGCCGCACACCTTCTACGACTACGACGCCAAGTACCTGGCCAGCGATACCCAGTACCAGATTCCCTGTGGGCTGGATGCGGCCAAGGAACAGGAGCTCAAGGACCTGACCGCGCGCGCTTGCGAGGCGGTGGGCACCCAGGGCTGGGCGCGTGCCGACGTGATGCAGGACGCCGACGGCCGCTTCTGGCTGTTGGAAGTGAATACCGTTCCAGGCATGACCGACCACAGCCTGGTCCCGATGGCCGCTCGCGCTGCGGGCCTGGATTACCAGCAACTGGTGCTGGCGATCCTGGCCGACAGCGTCGAGGCACGAGGTTAAGCACATGCGTGGCGCCGCGATCCGTCATCCGCAACCCGCCATCGGCCGCGCTCCCCAGCGCAAGCCGGTGCCGCGTGGTGCCAGCCGGATGGTGGCCAAGGAGCCGCTCAGCACCCGCCTGCCCAAGCCGAACTTCAGCGTGTTCAAACGCCTGGTCTGGCCGGTGGTGCTGGTGGTGCTGGGGTTCGGTGCCTATGAAGCGGCGCAGCGGTTGCTGCCCTATGCGGATCGCCCCATCGCCAAGATCAACGTGCAGGGCGACCTGAGCTACATCAGCCAGCAGGCGGTGCAGCAGCGCATCGCCCCGTACATCGCGGCGAGCTTCTTCAGCATCGACCTGGCCGGCATGCGCAGCGAGCTGGAGCAGATGCCCTGGATCGCCCACGCCGAGGTGCGCCGGGTATGGCCGGATCAGGTGATGATCCGCCTTGAAGAACAACTGCCGATCGCCCGCTGGGGCGACGAGGCACTGCTGAACAACCAGGGCCAGGCCTTCACCCCGCGTGAACTGGCCCATTACGAACAACTGCCGCAGCTGTGGGGGCCCCAGCGCGCCCAGGAACAGGTGATGCAGCAGTACCAGATGCTCAGCCAGATGTTGCGCCCGCTCGGGTTCTCCATCACCCGACTGGAGCTGCGCGAGCGCGGCAGCTGGTTCCTGTCCACCGGACAGGGCGTGGAGATCCTCCTGGGTAGGGATCATCTGGTGGAAAAGATGCGTCGCTTCATCTCGATCTACGAGAAGACGCTCAAAGAACAGATCGCCAACATCGAGCGCGTCGACCTGCGTTACCCCAACGGCTTGGCGGTAGCGTGGCGAACCCCGGTAGAGGCACCCGCGGCGGCCGTAGCCAGCCGTGCGAATTGAGGAGAAGGTTAGAACCATGGCAAGCGTGCAGAGCGGCAAGATGATCGTCGGCCTGGATATCGGCACCTCCAAGGTGGTGGCGCTGGTGGGCGAGATCGCGGCCGACGGCCAGCTGGAGATCGTCGGGATCGGCACCCATCCCTCCCGCGGCCTGAAGAAGGGCGTGGTGGTGAACATCGAGTCCACCGTGCAGTCCATCCAGCGCGCGGTGGAAGAGGCGCAGATGATGGCGGGCTGCCGCATCCACTCGGCCTTCGTCGGCGTGGCCGGCAATCACATCCGCAGCCTGAACTCCCACGGCATCGTGGCGATCCGTGATCGCGAGGTGAGCCCGGCGGACATCGAGCGCGTGCTCGACGCCGCTCAGGCCGTTGCCATCCCGGCTGACCAACGGGTGCTGCACACCCTGGCCCAGGACTACGTGATCGATAACCAGGAAGGGGTGCGCGAGCCCCTGGGCATGTCAGGCGTGCGCCTGGAAGCCAAGGTGCATGTGGTGACCTGCGCGGTGAACGCGGCGCAGAACATCGAGAAGTGCGTGCGCCGCTGCGGCCTGGAGGTGGACGACATCATCCTCGAGCAGCTGGCCTCGGCCTACTCGGTGCTCACCGACGACGAGAAGGAGCTGGGCGTGTGCCTGGTGGACATCGGCGGCGGCACCACCGACATCGCCATCTTCACCGAGGGCGCGATCCGTCATACCGCGGTGATCCCGATCGCCGGCGACCAGGTGACCAACGACATCGCCATGGCCTTGCGTACGCCCACCCAGTACGCCGAAGAGATCAAGATCCGCTACGCCTGTGCCCTGGCCAAGCTGGCCGGTGCCGGCGAAACCATCAAGGTGCCGAGCGTCGGTGACCGCCCGCCGCGGGAACTCTCGCGCCAGGCACTGGCCGAAGTGGTCGAGCCACGTTACGACGAGCTCTTCACCCTGATCCAGGCCGAGCTGCGCCGCAGCGGCTACGAGGACCTGATCCCGGCGGGCATCGTCCTGACCGGCGGTACCGCGAAGATGGAGGGCGCGGTCGAACTCGCCGAAGAGATTTTCCACATGCCGGTGCGCCTGGGCGTGCCGCATAGCGTCAAGGGGCTGAGCGACGTGGTGCGCAACCCGATCTACTCGACCGGCGTTGGCCTGCTCATGTACGGCCTGCAGAAGCAGTCCGACGGCATTTCGATGTCCGGCGGTCTGGGCAGCTTCAGTGACGAACCCAAGACACCTGTTCTGGAACGGCTCAAGCGCTGGGTCCAGGGCAACTTCTAAAGAGTTTTGCAGTAGGCGATACAACTAGAAAAGGAAGGAGAGGGGAAATGTTCGAACTCGTAGATAACGTCCCGCAAACCGCGGTGATCAAGGTAATCGGCGTAGGTGGTGGCGGCGGTAACGCGGTCAATCACATGGCCAAGAGCAACATCGAAGGCGTCGAGTTCATCTGCGCCAACACCGATGCCCAGGCTCTGAAGAACGTCGGTGCGCGCACCGTCCTGCAACTCGGCCCAGGCGTTACCAAGGGTCTGGGCGCAGGTGCCAATCCGGAAATCGGCCGCCAGGCCGCCCTGGAAGACCGCGAGCGCATCGCCGAAGTGCTGCAAGGCACCGACATGGTCTTCATCACCACCGGCATGGGTGGCGGTACCGGTACCGGTGCGGCGCCGATCATCGCTGAAGTGGCCAAGGACATGGGCATCCTCACCGTTGCGGTGGTGACCCGTCCGTTCCCGTTCGAAGGCCGCAAGCGCATGCAGATCGCCGATGAGGGCATCCGCGCGCTGTCGGAAAGCGTCGACTCGCTGATCACCATCCCCAACGAGAAGCTGCTGACCATCCTCGGCAAGGACGCGAGCCTGCTGTCCGCGTTCTCCAAGGCGGATGACGTGCTGGCCGGTGCCGTTCGCGGTATCTCCGACATCATCAAGCGTCCCGGCATGATCAACGTCGACTTCGCCGACGTGAAGACCGTGATGAGCGAAATGGGCATGGCGATGATGGGTACCGGCTGCGCCAGCGGTCCGAATCGCGCCCGTGAAGCCACCGAGGAAGCCATCCGCAACCCGTTGCTGGATGACGTCAACCTGCAGGGCGCCCGCGGCATCCTGGTCAACATCACCGCCGGTCCCGACCTGTCCCTGGGTGAGTACTCCGATGTCGGCAACATCATCGAGCAGTTCGCTTCCGAACACGCCACCGTCAAGGTGGGCACCGTGATCGATCCGGACATGCGCGACGAGCTGCACGTCACCGTGGTCGCCACCGGTCTGGGCGCGCGCCTGGAAAAACCGGTCAAGGTCGTCGACAACACCGTTCAGTCCACCGCCGCCGTGGCCGCCCCGGCACAGCAGCGCGCTGAACAGCCGTCGGTCAACTACCGTGACCTGGACCGTCCGACCGTCATGCGCAACCAGGCTCATGGCAGCGCCGCAACCGCCGCCAAGATGAACCCCCAGGATGACCTGGATTACCTGGACATTCCGGCCTTCCTGCGTCGTCAGGCCGATTGATGAAGTTTATCGACGCTATGTCTGTGATTGGTGTTCAGCAAAGGCCGGTTCTGCTATCATCCCCGGCCATTGTTGAAAACTGTTCGCAACTAGCGCGAAAGCGGCCACTGCCATGATCAAACAACGCACTTTAAAGAACGTCATCCGAGCCACAGGCGTAGGGCTGCATTCCGGGGAAAAGGTCTACCTGACCCTCAAGCCCGCCCCTGTGGATACCGGCATCGTGTTCTGCCGTACCGACCTGGACCCCGTCGTCCAGATCGCCGCCTATGCCGAAAACGTCGGTGAGACCACCATGTCCACCAACCTTTTCAATGGCGACGTCAAGGTCGGCACGGTCGAGCACCTGCTCTCGGCCATGGCTGGCCTGGGCATCGACAACGCCTATGTCGAGCTGTCCGCAGCCGAAGTACCGATCATGGATGGCAGCGCCGGTCCGTTCGTATTCCTCATCCAGTCCGCTGGCCTCGAGGAACAGGACGCAGCCAAGCGCTTCATTCGCATCAAACGTGAAGTGAGCGTGCAGGATGGCGACAAGCGCGCCACCTTCGTACCGTTCGATGGTTTCAAGGTCACTTTCGAGATCGACTTCGACCACCCGGTGGTCAACGGTCGCACTCAGAAAGCGTCTGTCGATTTTTCCAGCACCACCTTCGTCAAGGAAGTCAGCCGCGCCCGTACCTTCGGTTTCGTGCGTGATCTGGAATTCCTTCGCTCGCACAATCTGGCCCTGGGCGGCAGTGTCGAGAACGCCATCGTGGTTGACGAGGACAGCGTATTGAACGAAGACGGCCTCCGTTACGAGGACGAATTCGTCAAGCACAAGATCCTCGATGCCATCGGCGACCTCTACCTGCTCGGCAACAGCCTCATCGGCGAGTTCCGTGGCTACAAGTCCGGTCATGCACTCAACAATCGCCTGCTGCGTGCACTGATCGCCGACAAGGATGCCTGGGAAGTGGTCACCTTCGAAGACGCCAAGACCGCACCCATCTCCTACATGCGCCCGGTAGCGGCCGTGTAAGCAATACCTCTTTCCTTTCTTTGGAGGCCACCCATTGGGTGGCCTCTTTTTTTGTGCTGGAAAAAGGGGAGGGCAGAGCGGCGGATTGTCGCGGAGGATCAGTCGTCGCGGTTTTTGCGGCCGCGTTCGGCAAGGCGCTCCAGGGCGGCGCGCAGCTTCGGGTCTTCGATGCCTTCGGCGGTTGCCTGGATGCTTTCCGCGGCGAAGGCCGACAGTTCGATGGTGCGGCCTGGTGCACGTGCCGAGCCTTGGGGAGGTTGCACCTTGAAGATGATTTTCGTTAAGGTCGCGAACTCTCCGAGTGCCTGAAGCTGGCGCTGCAGTCGACGTTGCTGGTAGCGCAGGCGCGTAGCCCAATGGCCGTCGCTGATGATCAGCATCAGGCAGCCCTCTCGCCACGAGGCGACACGGCAATGCTCGCGCGCTGCAGGTTGCAGTTGGCTTTCCAGCAGATGCTGTAGATGGTCGATGCGCTGGGCCTGGTTGAACAGGGCCTTGAGCGGTTTTTCCTCACGCAGCAGTGCGGCGGGGGACCGGGCCGGCAAGGGACGAAAAGACATGGCAGGACGCCTGAAGAATACAGAGTGGCCATGGTAGCAGAAGGCTGCACCGGGTAATGCTCGATCAATTGGGGAAGTCATGCACATCATTCTTCTGAGCCGCAGGCATGGGGCAGCGCGTTCGCTGAGCCTCGACCTGCGCGTTCTCCTGGCGCTCGGCGGCGTGCTGCTGGCGCTGGTTCTCGCATCGGGGGTCGCCCTGGGCGCCTGGATCAAACCGGCCGCGCCCAGCGCCGAAGACAGCCAGCAGATGACCCTCGCGCTCGACGAGCAGCGCAGCCAGGTGAGCCAGGCGCGGGCCGATGCCCAGCGCCAGCTGGACGCTTTTGGTGCGCATATCGCTGATCTCCAGGCCCGCCTCACCCGGCTCGATGCGCTGGGCGAGCGTGTCGCCGAACTGGCTGAGCTGGACTCCAGCGAGTTCGACTTCTCCCTCAATGTCGGCCAGGGTGGCCCGGAAGACCCCCTCGACGCGCCCGCCTACCAGGCCCCGCCCTTCATGGATGTGCTGGACAGCCTCACCGAACGCCTCGAAAGCCGCGAGCAGCAGCTGGAAGTCCTCGAGCAACTGCTGGGCGAACGGCGCATCAGTGCGGCTGAGCACCTGGCCGGGCGCCCGGTGTTGCAGGGCTACATCTCCTCGCCTTTCGGCGTGCGCACCGATCCCCTCACGGGGCGTTTGAGCCGGCACAAGGGCGTGGACTTCGCCGCCAAGGCTGGCAGCGATGTATTGGCCGTCGGGGCGGGTGTCGTCACCTGGTCCGGGCGCAAGACCGGCTACGGCAACATGGTCGAGATCAGCCATGCCGATGGCTATCGCACCCTCTATGCACACAACAAGAAGAACCTGGTGCAGGTCGGTGATCTGGTGCAGCGTGGCCAGGCCATCGCCGAAGTCGGCAGCAGTGGCCGATCCACCGGTGCCCACGTGCATTTCGAGGTCACCCGGGGCGGTGAGGTGGTCAACCCGGCCCTCTATATAGCTCGTTCCGCAGCAGCGGAGTAACGCTACTTTTCTCTACAACGAATCCGGGTAGAATGCCCCCTTCGCAAGCAGCCATGAAGGCTGCGTGGGCGACTCCGGGGCCGCCCCCCATCCATATATGTGGAAGATCCTGTCGATATGTTTGCGCCTTTGTTGAAGAAACTCTTTGGAAGCAAGAACGAGCGCGAAGTGAAGCGCATGGCCAAGGCTGTCCAGGCGATCAACGCCCTGGAAGAGCAGATGGTCGCGCTGTCCGACGAGCAGCTCAGGGCCAAGACCGAAGAGTTCAAGGCGCGAGTGGCCAAAGGTGAAACCCTCGACCAGATCCTGCCTGAAGCCTTTGCCGTGGCCCGCGAGGCCGGCAAGCGCGTGATGGGCATGCGCCACTTCGACGTGCAGCTGATCGGCGGCATGACCCTCCACGAAGGCAAGATCGCCGAGATGCGTACCGGTGAGGGCAAGACCCTCGTGGGTACCCTGCCGGTCTACCTCAACGCGCTGTCCTGCAAGGGCGTGCACGTGGTCACGGTGAACGACTACCTGGCCCGCCGCGACGCCAACTGGATGCGTCCGCTGTACGAATTCCTCGGCCTCAGCCTCGGCATCGTCACCCCGTTCCAGCCGCCGGAAGAAAAGCGCGCCGCCTACGCCGCCGACATCACCTACGGCACCAACAACGAATTCGGTTTCGACTACCTGCGCGACAACATGGCCTTCAGCCTGGAAGACAAATTCCAGCGTGAGCTGAACTTCGCCGTGATCGACGAAGTGGACTCCATCCTCATCGACGAAGCGCGTACCCCGCTGATCATCTCCGGCCAGGCCGAAGACAGCTCCAAGCTGTACATGCAGATCAACGCGTTGATCCCGCGGCTCAAGAAGCACGTCGAGCCGGAAGAGGGCAACGTCGTCCAGGAAGGCCACTACTCGGTCGACGAGAAGACCCGCCAGGTCGAGCTCAATGAGCAGGGCCACCAGTTCATCGAAGACATGCTCACCCAGGCCGGCCTGCTGGCCGAAGGCGAGAGCCTGTACTCCGCGCATAACCTAGGCCTGCTGACCCACGTCTACGCCGGCCTGCGCGCGCACACCCTGTTCCACCGCAACGTCGAATACATCGTGCAGAACGATCAGGTCCTGCTGATCGACGAGCACACCGGCCGCACCATGCCCGGCCGCCGCCTCTCCGAAGGCCTGCACCAGGCCATCGAAGCGAAGGAAGGCCTGAACATCCAGGCCGAGAGCCAGACCCTGGCCTCCACCACCTTCCAGAACTACTTCCGCCTCTACTCCAAGCTGTCCGGCATGACCGGTACCGCCGACACCGAAGCCTTCGAATTCCATTCGATCTACGGCCTCGAAGTGATGGTGATCCCGACCCACCGCCCGATCGCCCGGAAGGACTTCAACGACCTGGTCTACCTGACCCAGGAAGAGAAGTACGCCGCCATCATCACCGACATCAAGGACTGCCAGGCCAATGGTCGTCCGGTGCTGGTGGGTACCGCCTCGATCGAAAGCTCCGAGTATGTCTCACAGCTGCTGGTCAAGGGTGGCATCGAGCACAAGGTGCTGAACGCCAAGTACCACGAGAAGGAAGCCGAGATCATCGCCCAGGCCGGTCGTCCGGGCGCCGTTACCATCGCCACCAACATGGCCGGTCGTGGTACCGACATCCTCCTCGGCGGCAACTGGGAGGTCGAAGTCGCCGCCCTGGAGAACGCCACCGAAGAGCAGGTCGCGCAGATCAAGGCCGACTGGCAGAAGCGCCACCAGCAGGTGATCGAAGCCGGCGGCCTGCATGTGGTCGCCTCCGAGCGTCACGAGTCCCGCCGTATCGACAACCAGCTGCGTGGCCGTGCCGGTCGCCAGGGTGACCCGGGCTCCAGCCGCTTCTACCTGTCGCTGGAAGACAGCCTGATGCGCATCTTCGCCTCCGACCGGGTGAAGAACTTCATGAAGGCCCTGGGCATGCAGTCCGGCGAAGCCATCGAGCACCGCATGGTCACCAACGCCATCGAGAAGGCCCAGCGCAAGGTAGAAGGCCGCAACTTCGACATCCGCAAACAGCTCCTCGAATTCGACGACGTGGCCAACGAGCAGCGCAAGGTGATCTACCACATGCGCAACAGCCTGCTGGCCGCCGACGACATCGGCGAGACCATCGCCGAGTTCCGCGAAGACGTGCTGGGTCGCACCATCGACAGCCACATCCCGCCGCAGTCCCTGCCCGAGCAGTGGGACATCACCGGCCTGGAAATGGCGCTCTACAGCGACTTCGGCATCAAGCTGCCGATCCAGCAGTGGCTGGACGAAGACGACAAGCTGTTCGAAGACACCCTGCGCGAGAAGATCCTCGAGCAGCTGACCATCGCCTACAACGAGAAGGAAGAGCTCGCCGGCGCCGAAGCCCTGCGCTCCTTCGAGAAGCAGATGCTGCTGCGCGTGCTGGACGACCTGTGGAAGGACCACCTGTCCACCATGGATCACCTGCGCCACGGTATCCACCTGCGCGGTTACGCACAGAAGAACCCCAAGCAGGAATACAAGCGCGAATCCTTCACCCTGTTCCAGGAGCTGCTGGATTCCATCCGTCGCGACACCATCCGTGTGCTGTCCCATGTCCAGGTCCGTCGTGAAGACCCGGCCGAGGAAGAGGCCCGCCTGCGCCGCGAGGCCGAGGAACTGGCCAAGCGGATGCAGTTCCAGCACGCCGAAGCCCCGGGTCTCGAAGAACCCCAGGAGCTGGGCGAAGAGGGCGACGTAGCCGTTGCCGCTGCGCCGGTCCGCACCGAGCCCAAGGTCGGCCGCAACGAGCCCTGCCCCTGCGGCTCCGGCAAGAAATACAAGCACTGCCACGGCCAGATCAGCTGAGGCTAAGCTGTAGTTCCCCACGCCGCGACCGGCTCAGCCGCTCGCGGCGTTTTCAACTCGACATCCCCAGAACGGTGGCGCTCCGGCACCGCCGCTTCACCTGACGACACGACAAGGAGCGCTTCCATGGCTGTTGGTCTCGGCCCCCTGCCCACCCTGCACCCGGTTCCCGGTTTCGAACTCGGCATCGCCTCTGCCGGCATCAAGCGCCCAGGCCGCAAGGACGTAGTGGTCATGCGCTGCGCCGAAGGCTCCACTGTAGCCGGCGTGTTCACCCTCAACGCCTTCTGCGCAGCGCCGGTGATCC
Source organism: Aquipseudomonas alcaligenes MRY13-0052 (assembly GCA_000474255.1). Classification (GTDB taxonomy): domain Bacteria; phylum Pseudomonadota; class Gammaproteobacteria; order Pseudomonadales; family Pseudomonadaceae; genus Metapseudomonas; species Metapseudomonas solani. The sequence goes on along the minus strand of BATO01000005.1, from coordinate 93,295 downwards.
TCTCCAAGAAGCGCGTCCTCGGTCCCGTGCGCTACTTCCTGACCAACACCGGCAATGCCAACGCCGGCACCGGCGAGCCGGGTCTCGCCGCCGCCGAGCGCACCTGTGCGCGCCTGGCGGAGCTGGCGGGCGTCGATGCCACCGCCGTGCTGCCGTTCTCCACCGGTGTGATCGGCGAGCCGCTGCCGGTCGAGAAGATCGAAGCCGCCCTGGGCGATGCCCTGGCCGACCTCGCCGAAGGCAACTGGGCTGCTGCCGCCACCGGCATCATGACCACTGACACTCTGCCCAAGGGTGCCAGCCGCCAGTTCGTGCACGACGGCGTCACCGTTACCGTCACCGGCATCAGCAAGGGCGCCGGCATGATCAAGCCCAACATGGCCACCATGCTCGGCTACATCGCCACCGACGCCAAGGTCGCCCAGGGTGTGCTGCAGGACCTGCTGCGCGATGCCGCCAACAAGTCCTTCAACCGCATCACCATCGATGGCGACACCTCCACCAACGACTGCTGCATGCTGGTCGCCACCGGCCAGGCCGCACTGCCGGAAGTGACCCAGGCCAGCGGCGAGCTGTTCGCCGCGCTCAAGCAGGCCGTGCTGGAAGTCTCCATGGAAGTGGCTCAGGCCATCGTCCGTGACGGTGAAGGCGCCACCAAGTTCGTCACCGTGCAGGTGAACGGCGGCGGTACCTACCAGGAGTGCCTGGACGTCGCCTACGCCGTGGCCCACTCGCCGCTGATCAAGACCGCGCTGTTCGCCTCCGACCCGAACTGGGGGCGCATCCTCGCCGCCGTCGGCCGTGCGGGCGTACCGCAGCTGGACGTGAGCAAGATCGACGTGTTCCTCGGTGATGTCTGCATCGCCAGCAAGGGCGGCCGCGCGGCCACCTACACCGAGGACCAGGGCGCCGCCGTGATGGCCCGCGAAGAGATCGGCATCCGTATCGAGCTGGGTCGTGGCGGTTGCAGCGAAACCATCTGGACCACCGACCTGTCCCACGAGTACGTCAAGATCAACGCGGAATACCGCACCTGAGCCCGACGCAGCCGCAGGTTCGCCTGCGGCTGCGCTGATACTCGTCCCTGGCATTCCCGGCGTTCATGGCCCCATGAGCAATGGGAATTTGCCATCCCCGCATGCGCCTTTTAAGGTCCATCGACCCGCCTGGACAAACCATCGGGCTCAAGGAGAAACGCATGGCACTCACCCTGGTTATCGGCAACAAGAACTACTCCTCCTGGTCGTTGCGCGGCTGGCTGGCCATGGAGCTGACCGGCGCCCCCTACGAGGAACTGCGTATCCCGCTCTACGCCGCCGATAGCCACAAACGCCTGCTGGCGCGTTCGCCCACAGCCAAGGTACCGGTACTGGAAACCGAAGCCGACGGCGTCATCTGGGATTCCCTGGCCATCGCCGAATACCTCGCCGAGCGTTTCCCCGAAGCCCACCTCTGGCCCTTCGGCCAGGCGGCCCGTGCCCATGCCCGCTCCATCTGTGCCGAGATGCACAGCGGCTTCGTCGCCCTGCGCAGCCACATGCCCATGGACCTGAAGCGCAACCAGGCGCTCGATGGCATTCCGGAAGAGGCCGCTGAGGACATCCGCCGCGTCTGCGCCATCTGGTCCGACTGCCGCCGCCGCTTCGGCCAGGACGGCCCCTACCTGTTCGGCCATGCCAGCATCGCCGATGCCTTCTACGCGCCGGTGGCCAGCCGCCTGCGCAGCTACGCCGTGGAGCTTCCCGCCGAAGCCGCGGCCTATGTCGACACCCTCTACCAGTGGCCCGCGTTCCAGCGTTGGTACCAGGCCGCCCTGCAGGAAACGGAGATCATCGAATGAAGCGAGTGCACGTGGCGGCTGCGGTCATCCGTGGCGCCGACGGCCGGGTGCTGATCGCACGCCGGCCGGACGACAAGCACCAGGGCGGCCTGTGGGAGTTCCCGGGCGGCAAGGTGGAGGAGGGCGAAGCCGTTCAGGTCGCCCTGTCGCGGGAGCTCGAGGAGGAACTGGGCATTCGCGTCAGCTCGGCGCGGCCGCTGATCCAGGTGCACCACGACTACCCCGACAAGCAGGTGCTGCTGGATGTCTGGGAGGTCTCTGCCTTCACGGGCGAGCCCCATGGCGCCGAAGGCCAGCCCCTGGCCTGGGCCACCGAGCAGGAGCTGTCCGACTACGAATTCCCTGCCGCCAACCAGCCGATCCTGGCGGCGGCGCGCCTGCCCGATCGCTACCTCATCACGCCGGACGAACTGGAGCCCCAGGAGCTGCTGCAAGGCGTTCGCGCCGCATTGGCCAAGGGCACGCGCCTGATCCAGCTGCGTGCGCCGAACATGTTCGATGCCCAGTACCGCGACCTGGCGGTAGACATCCAGGGCCTTTGCGCCCGTCGCGCCCAGTTGATGCTCAAGGGCCCGCTGGAATGGCTGGGGGACTTCCCTGCCGCCGGCTGGCACCTCACCGCCGACCAGTTGCGCCGCTATGCGCCCCGCGGCCGTCCGTTCCCCAAGGAGCGCTGGCTGGCTGCGTCCTGCCACAGCGCGGAAGAGCTGGAACTGGCCACCGAGATGGGCGTGGACTTCGTCACCCTGTCGCCGCTGCAGGCCACCCAGACCCATCCCGACGCCCAGCCGCTGGGCTGGGAAACCGCCCAGGAGATGATCCGGCGTTTCAACAAGCCGGTGTTCCTACTCGGTGGCGTCGGCCCGGACGACCTCCAGCGCGCCTGGCAGACCGGCGCCCAGGGCGTGGCGGGGATCAGGGCGTTTTGGCCCACTAAAGATTGAAGCCTGAAGCCTGAAGCCTGAAGCGGGGGGTTGCGTGTAGGGTGGGTGCTGCTTTTTGCATCCACCGGCGGTGCCGATCCGGGCTCCGCTGCGGTGGACCGGTGAAGCGTGGTCCACCCTACGTTCGGGCTTTCCCGGGTATGTCAGGGGTGAGGAAATAAATAAACCCGAGGGTTGACGGTTTCCGTCGATCCCCCAGGCTTTTCCAGCTTCCAGCTTCCAGCTTCCAGCTTCCAGCTTCCAGCTTCCAGCTTCCAGCTTCCAGCTTCCAGCTTCCAGCTTCCAGCTCAGCCCCGCGTCGCCGCCTGCCACAACACTTCATCGACGCCCTGCCGCCGTGCGATCAACCGTGCGGCGACGAAGAGCAGGTCGGAGAGGCGGTTGAGGTAGGCCAGCAGTTCACCGCGCAGGGCTTCTTCGGCGTTGAGCGTCTGGGCGCGGCGTTCGGCGCTGCGGGCAGCGGAGCGGCAGACATGGGCCTGGGCCACCAGGGCCGAGCCGCCGGGGAGGATGAAGTTCTTCAGCGGCCCCAGCTCTTCGTTCCACAGGTCGATGGCCGCCTCCAGGCGTTGCACCTCGCCTTCCTCCAGCACCTGGTATTCAGGCATCGACAGTTCGCCGCCGAGGTCGAACAGGCGGTGCTGGCAGGGCGCAAGCACCTCGCTCACCTCACCCAGCCCCGGGCAGGCGCCGTGCTGCTCGGTCAGTTGCGCCAGCAGCAGGCCGAGCTGGCTGTTGAGCGAGTCCACCTCGCCTATGGCCTCGATGCGCGGGTGGTCCTTGGGCACGCGGCGGTTGCCGGAAAGGCCGGTTTCACCCTTGTCGCCGGTGCGGGTGTAGATCTTCGAAAGGCGGTTGCCCATATCAGGTTCCCGTGGGGCTGGAGGCCAGCGGCAGGCGCAGGGTGAAGCAGGTGCCCTGGCCGGGCTTGGACTGCACCTCCATCTGGCCCTTGTGGTTGTTGGTGATGATGAAATAGGAAACCGACAGACCCAGCCCGGTGCCCTGCCCCACTTCCTTGGTGGTGAAGAAGGGCTCGAAGATGCGCTTGCGCACGTTCTCGGGGATGCCGACGCCATTGTCCTCCACCTGGACTTCCGCCCAGGGCGGCGCCAGGCGGGTGCGCAGGGTGATGTGGCCTTCCAGGTCGTCCTCGCGCTGGTGGATGGCCTGGGCGGCGTTCTTCAGCAGGTTGAGCAGCACCTGTTCCAGTTCGTTGGCGGTGCCCGGCACCGGCCCCAGTTCGGGGTCGAACAGGCGGGTGATGGTCATGCCCTTGAAGTCGAAACCCTCGGTCAGGTCGAAGTCGTTGCTGGCGATCTCCACGGCCTGGTCCAGCAGCACCGGCAGCAGGCAGGGCGCCAGCTGGCGGTTGCTGCGGCGGCTGAAGGACAGCATGTGGGTGACGATCTTCGCCGCCCGCGAGCCGGCCTGGTAGATGCCGTCCAGCAGCTTGGGCACCTCGCGGGCCTCCAGGTAATGGTTCACCGAATCCAGGCAGATGCCGTCGACGCGGGCCTGCTCCAGGTTCTTCTCCAGCTCCGGCGACAGGCGCCGGCGGATGTTCTGCACGTTGTGCAGGATGGCCCCCAGGGGGTTGTTGATCTCGTGGGCCATGCCGGCAGCCAGGCCGCCGACGCTGAGCATCTTCTCCGACTGCACCATCAGCTCTTCCATGGACAGGCGCTGGGTGATGTCGTCGATACGGATCACCACGCCACGCCCGGTGCCCCCCATCAGCGGGTAGAAGGTCAGGGCGTAGTGGCGAACCTCGTCGCCCAGCAGCCAGCTGACCCGCTCGACTTTCTCCACCTTGTGGCGCTCGGCGGTGAGCTTGATCTGCGGCAGGAAGGGCTTGAGCGAGGGGAAGGCAAGGAATACCGGCTGGTTCAGGGCGTCGTCCAGGGTGGTGCCGGAAAGTGCGGTGGCTTCCTGGTTCCACTGGGTGACGTAGAGCTGTTCGTCCAGGGCGATGAGCGCCGAGGGCATCGAGTCGATGATGCTGTTGAGGTAGTTCTGGAAGCCGGTGAGCTTCTTCTCGATCTTGCTGCGCACCTGCACTTCCAGCTCCAGCTTGCGGTTGGAGTGGCGGGTCTCCTCCGCCAGTGCCTGGGCCTGGTCGACGGCCGCCTGGGAGTCGTCGCGGGCGCGCTTGAGCTGCTGCTCGCGGGCCTCGATGCGGCTGAGCATGGTGTTGAAGGCGTCGGCCAGGCTGCCCAGTTCGTCGCGGTGCCCACGCTGGGCGCGCAGGGCGTAGTTCTCCTCGCGGGTGACCTGGCGCGACAGTTCTTCCAGGCGGCGGATCGGCCCGGTGACCATGCGCCGGATCTGCCGCGCCACCAGCAGCCAGAGCAGCACGCTGCTGGCGAGGATCGCCAGGCTGGCGGTAAGGGTGCCGGTGTAGAAGGCGCCGGGCAGCTCACTGGAAGCCACCAGCAGCAGGTGGCCAGGTGGGCCGTTGTCCTGGGGCAGCTCGACCACCTGGCTGGTGCGGAATTCGTGCAGGCGCCAGCGTTGCAGCTTCTCGGCGTGCTGCGGCAGCTTGAGGGTGCTGCCGCTGATCAGCTGTGCCAGCAGCTCGCCCTGGCCGTCGTAGAGCGCGGCGGCGCGCAGCGGGGCGTAGCTGTCCAGTTGGTTGAGCAGGTCGCGAGCGGCCTCGGGAGAGGACAGGGCCTCGCGGGAAAGCGGCGCGGTGGCGAAGAGCCGCCCCAGGGTCTGCAGGGCCTGGGGCGCCATGCTCTCCTGGGAGATCCAGTAGGCGGCGCTGATGAAGGCCAGGTTGGCGATCAGCAGAACGGTGGTCACCAGGACCAGCAGGGCGGCCAGCAGCTTTCGGCCGACGGACAGGTTTTCGAGGCGCTGGCGCAGGCTGTTCAAGGGGCGGAATCCAGGCGGTTGGGCTGTCGGCAGGGTAGCGCGGGGTCAGTCCAGCGGCAATCCGCGCTCGGCCAGGTGCCCCTGCAAGCGCCTGAGCAGGGCCTGCAGGTGGGGCAGTACCAGGCGATGGCGCTCGGCCGCGGCGCAGGCGTAGCCGAGCAGGTAGCCGATCTCGGTGCGGCGCTTGGCCGCCACGTCCTGGTACATGGAGGAGTAGTTGGCGGCAGTGGCCTGGATCACCCGACCCACTTCGTCATGAAGGCCTTCGGCGGCGGCCGGCTGGCCACACAGCTGCAGCAGCTCGGCCAGTTCGGCGCACAGTTGCTGCACCTGGGCCGGGTGCTCGACGAGACCGCCATTGCGGCAGTCGTTGAGCACGGTCAGCGGGTTGATCGCGCAATTGAGCGCGAGCTTGCGCCATAGCCGCGACAGAATGTCCGGCGTCCAGCCGTGGGGGATGCCGGCGCGTTCCAGCTCATTGAGCCAGGAGGGGGCTGCAGTGGCGTGCGGGTCGCCCAGCCAGGTGAAGCCGTGGCCGGCGAAGACCACGCGGAAATCGCCATCACGGAAAGCGCCCTCGGTGCTAGAGGCCAGAATGCAGCGGGCCTGAGGCGCGCGGGCGGCGACGGCGTCCTGGCTGCCGAGGCCGTTCTGCAGCAGCACCAGTTCGGCACTGGGCGCCAGGCGTGGCAGGAGCGCCGCGACCGCGGCTTCGGCGTCGTAGGCCTTGCAGGCCACCAGCAGGCGCTGGATGGGCGTCGGGGCATCGAGGGTTTCGGCGGGCAGTTCGAGGCGTTGCGCCTGGCCCTGTTCCACCAGGGTCAGGCCGCCAGCCTGGTGGTAGGCCGCCAGGCGTTGCGGGTCACGCAGCAACAGGTGCACCGGCAGGCCGGCACGGGCCAGACGCATGGCCCACAGGCTGCCGAGGCTGCCGATGCCGAGGACGTGCCAGGTCATGGCAGGGGCAGGCGTATCGCGCTCACGCGGCCGCTGGCGTAGGACTCGGGCAGCAGCTTGGCGGCCTGGTCGATCAGGATCTCGACGTCCACCGGCAGGGCCTTGCCATCCATCCCCACCAGGCTGATGCCGGCCTTGAGGGTGATGAAGCCTTCGCTGGTCTTGAAGGCCTTGAGGTTGAGGCCTTCATGCAGGCGCTTGAAGCTGCTGGGGGAGCATTCGTGAAGGTCTTCGAGCAGGGTGATCAGGCCGAAGTGGTTGTCGTCCAGGCGGGTCAGCACGTCCAGCGGGCGCACCAGTTGCTGCAGGCGGCGGGCGACACCGTGGAGCAGCTCGTTGTAGAACTCGCTGCCGTACTGCACGCGCAGGGCAGGTGCGTCATGCAGACCGATCAGCAGGTAGCACAGGGCGCCGCCGCGGGACTCGACCTGGCGCAGGCTGTCGGAAAGCTTCTGGCGCAGGTAGCGCGGGTTGCCGAGGCCGGTCAGCGAGTCCACCAGGTTGCGTTGCTCCAGGCTGGCGATGTTCTGGGTCATCAGCCGGTTTTCGTGGAGCAGGCGCTGCAGGGTGTTGCACAGGCGGTCCGCCGCGTAGACGCGAGGCACCAGCTGTTCGTTCATGGCCGCCTTGCTGATGAAGTCGTCGACACCGCGGTCGAAGGCTTCGCCCAGCACGTTTTCACCTTCCTTGCCGGTGAGCAGGATGATGTAGGTGTAGTGGTCGATCATCTCGTCCAGCTGGCGCACCCGTGCGGTCAGTTCGAGGCCGTCGATCTCGGGCATCAGCCAGTCCGCCAGCAATACATTGGCGGGGCGCTCCTCGAGCAGGCGCAAGGCTTCCGTTGCGCTGCTGGCGAAGCGGACATCCTGATAACCGGCCTGGGTCAGGGCACGACCGATCATGGCGCTGGAGAACTTGGCGTCGTCCACCACCAGGATGCTGAGATGAGGGTTGGGCATGGCAGGCTCACAAGGAAGTGACGAAGGTTGGCGATACTGGCTTGGTGCTATCAGTGCCTATTTCAGCAGGTTTTGCGTCCGCCTGTTAGAGCTGAATGCGTCGCTGCCATGCAATCCTGCAAAAATAGGTACCCATTGCTCAGTTATAATGGGCCCGCTTTTTTTACCGTCAAGCCAGGCGCCTTCCTTACGTGATGTGGGTCGCGCCGTCTATCTGGAGGAATCCCATGCCATCGTTCGACGTGGTGTCCGAGCTGGACAAACACGAGCTCACCAACGCGGTGGACAACGCGATCAAGGAACTGGATCGCCGCTTCGACCTGCGCGGCAAGTGCAGCTTCGAGAGCAAGGACAAAGCCGTCACCCTGACCGCCGAAGCCGACTTCATGCTCGAGCAGATGCTCGACATCCTGCGCAGCAATCTGATCAAGCGCAAGATCGATATCCACTGCATGGAGATCAAGGATCACTTCGCCTCCGGCAAGGTGGTCAAGCAGGAAGTGACCTTCCGCGAAGGCATCGAGAAGGAGCTGGCGAAGAAGATCGTCGCGCTGATCAAGGAGCGCAAGCTCAAGGTCCAGGCTGCGATCCAGGGCGAGCAGGTGCGTGTCACCGGCAAGAAGCGCGACGACCTGCAGGAAGCCATTGCTGTGCTGCGTGCCGAGCCCCTGGACTTCCCGCTGCAGTACACCAACTTCCGCGACTGACACTGCTTTTTTGAACCTTCGCCGCTGACCTGCGTCGCAAAATGCAAGGTCAGCGACTTTACCGCCATGGCTTCGTCCATGGCGGTTTCGTTTCAGTGAAGGCAAGAAAGGAGAGTGCGTGTGGATATAACCGTCGACGAATTGATCCGCCGATCGGAGGGGTGGCTGCCGATCATCCTCGAATACAGCGGCAAGCTCACCCTGGCGCTGTTCACCCTGCTGATCGGCTGGTGGCTGATCAACCGCGTGACCGATCGCGTCAGCAACCTGCTTGCGCTGCGCCGGGTGGACCGGACCCTGCACAGCTTCATCGGCAGCCTCGCCAACATGATCCTCAAGGTGCTGCTGCTGGTCAGCGTGGCCTCGATGATCGGCATCGAAACCACTTCCTTCATCGCCGCCATCGGTGCGGCCGGCCTGGCCATCGGCCTGGCGCTCCAGGGCAGCCTGGCGAACTTCGCCGGCGGCGTGCTGATCCTCCTGTTCCGCCCGTTCAAGGCCGGTGATTTCATCGAGGCCCAGGGCGTGATGGGCTCGGTGGACCACATCCAGATCTTCCACACCGTGCTGCGCACCGGGGACAACAAGACGGTCATCGTGCCCAACGGCGCGCTGTCCAACGGCATCATCACCAACTACTCGAACCAGCCCACCCGGCAGGTGCTCTACGACGTCAAGGTCGACTACGCCAGCGACCTGGCCAAGGCCCGCGAGGTGCTGCTCAAGCTGGCCGAGGATCCACGCGTGCAAAAGGACCCGGCACCGGTGGTGGTGGTCTCCGCACTGGGGGATACCTCGATCAACCTGTCGCTGCGCATGTGGACGTCCAACGCCGACTACTGGGGCGTGATCTTCATGCTCAACGAGTCGGTGCGTGACAAGCTGCAGGAGGCCGGCGTACAGCTCGCCCAGCCCCCGCGCATGGTGCAGGTGGTGCCCACGACCACCTGAGGTCCTGCTGCAACGGAAAAGGCCGGCGATCGCCGGCCTTTTTCATGGGTGTTCCGAACTGCCCTGCGCCTGGGGCGGCTGCGCGGCGGAGGGAGGGGAGGGTTCTTCCGGGGCTGCGCTGGTGAGAGGGTGTGAGAAATACCACAGGGGGTAAGCGAGATAAATGTGGGATATAGGGGGAGGCGCGGGGATTTAGCGGGACGGGTATTGGAAAGGTGTTGCCGCAGGTGAAAGAACGACGGCCCGATGTTACAGGCCGTCGCCGAGGTCGAGTTTGCCCTGGTCGCGATCGAACTTCCGCTCCTGGACACGCTTCAGCAGCTTATATATGGAGCTTGCCGTCAGGCCGTACTTCCTAGCGAGCATGTGGTGGTTCCGGCCGTTGAACTCGGCCAGGATCTGCAGATCTCGCTTGGTGACCTGGTGGCGATAGTCGGCAGGGATATAGAGAGTGGCGCCACGCCACTGGGTGGCGAGGTGGTCGGCGACCGCGCCCCCGGCCTGTTCGGCCAGGGACACCTCTACGCCATGCTCGATGAGCACCGTTGCCGTGTGGGCGGCGATGTCTTCCAGCAGCTCGTGGCGGGTCTCCGCCAAGATCGATCCCTGTTTCATAGTCCCCCCTTACCCGGCCTCTCGCGTGCAGATCACAGCGTTGAGTGCATCCACCAGCGCCTTGAGGATTGGACGTTGTCGCTTCCACCCCTTCGGTAGCTGTTCCAAACCCGCTACCTGTTCTGGATGCTCAATGCTAAGGCGCTGGCATAGGTGTTCCACCTCCGCGAGCAGTTGGCGCTTCTCCTGCTCCACATGCAGCGCCGCGAGCACGGATTGCACCTGGTCGGGCTTGTTGAGCCACGCGAATTTGCCGATGCGAAACATCCGAGTGGCGATCTTGTCCGCGTAGCTCCACGGCAGCTTCATGTCGGCCAGTTGCGCCTCCACTACCTTCGCTTCGGCGGGCATCTTCTCCAGGTTGTGTGGCTTGCCCTGGGCTCGCTTGCTGGGCGCAGGCTTCCACCCCAGCGTTTTAAGCTCCTGCAGGACGCGTTCGGCGGTCCTGACGTTCAGGTCCTTGGCGGATCGAACCCCCGCCACCCGGGCCAGCAGCTTTCTATAGCTGTCGTCGTCCATATCCAGTTGCTGTCTAGCGATGTGGATCTTGCTGAGCACTGCGCGGGAAATGGTCATACGCGTTCACCCCTGCTACCAAGCGCTGCCAAGCGACGCTTGATCGCGGCGGCTTCCCGCTGCAGTTGTTTCAGCGCGCTATGGGTATTGACTGGTTTCACGCGCGGCGCGGGAATCGCCGCAATAACCACCTCGGCAACTGCAGGCTCCGCCTCCAGCGGAGGGTTCTCGGCCGGTTGCGGTTCGACCACCAGTTGCGGGGCTAGATGCTGAGGTTCCGGCACTTCGACCGGGGACGCCGCCGGTGCCAGCGGGCGCGGTTTGGTGGAGAACTTGCCCAGCTCGCCTTGCTCGATCGGGCGACGCAAGGTGTCGTAGGCCTTTATCTCTCCGCCCTTGGCCAGGAATGCCTCGATCTGCGCGTCCAGCTGGGCTTGTCGCTCCTGCGCCTTGGTCAGGTCCTTGGACGGCGCCTGATGGAAGGTTGGATGTCCCATCACTCCACCTCCCGGCTGACGATAAGCCAGCGGCTGGTGCCATTCGCATCCCCAGGCTTGGAGTCGATGCGCTCGACGTGATCGAGCTGCTCGCCGAACAGCTTGACGCCCAGGTGACGCGCGGCCTCTTTCTCCGAGTGGCTGCAGCTCGCGCGCTGGCCACGCACGGTGTTGGTCTGGTAGGTGCCCATGTAGTACCTGGTGGTGCATTCGAGGTTCCCCATGTCAGCCTCCCTGAGTCAGTCGGGCGACTGGTTGGTGGCCAATACCCTGGTGAAGCTGGGCACTCTTACCAGCTTGATAGCCAGCGACGCTGGCCCCTTCATCGCGCCCCTTGAGCTTGCGGCGTTTCATCTTGGCCGTGCCCAGGTTCGGATAGTGCTTAGCCATGTAGGCCTGGATAGCTTCCGCGATGCTGTCTTCGATCCCCGCGAAGTCCTGCACCTTGAGGTACACGGCATCAATCCAGCCATGGGCAAAGGCGTCCCCCCGCGCGACCTTGGTCGACCGCTTGCAACGCTTCTGCGTGGCCAGGAAGTCTCTACGGGCTTTCTGGAGCTGGCGCTCCAGCACCTGGTACGCGTAGCCGGAGAGTTCCGGCGCCGCTCCACAGCCTACGAACTTGAACCAGGCCGGCTCTATCCAGTTCATCGTGATGATCATGTGCGTACCGAATGCGTCACCACAGACGCCAGCCAGGCGAGTCCGCCAGGCTGGCGGCTCACCGTCAGATCCAGCAGGCACTTTGGCTTCGCCGGCCATGCTGGCCAGGACGTCGCCCATCTCCAGGTTGTAGGACTCCATCAGCTTGTGAGCCTGACGGAGTGCGATCTCGGCCTCGTTGGGGTTCGAACCCTTGCCCTTAGCCATTTCCAGGCACTTCTTAATCTTGTCGAGGATGCGATCCTGGTTCATGTCACACCACCGCGATGTTGAGGTTTACGGGGACGTAGCGGTCGGAGTCGCCCTCACGCCGATACACGCGGACGTAGACCGCCTGGCCGTTGACCTGGATTGCGTCCTTCAACGCCTCCATGGCGGTCTTCCAGTCGACGTCGTCGATCTCCATGCGTAGCAGGCCGAGCACGTCGTTGGTCTTGATCTGGCCGTTGCGACCAGCGCTGAAGGCACGATCGACCAGGACGCGGAGGTGCTGGTTGGCACCCACGCTCCATTTGCGGATGCACTTGTCGATCAGCTCCTTGGCGGCGAGGATCTCCTCGGTGAAAGCAATTCGGTCGGCGACACAGCGCTCGACCTTGAACGCACCGTCGTAGGTTGTGATCGAGGCGTTGCCTTTCTTGCCGCCCAGCGTGACGCCGTATTTCTCGGCGCAGATAGCGATCAGATCGTCGATGTCGCCCAGGGCCTTGCTCTTGAACTTGGCCAACGCGGCGCTCAGGTGCACAGCCTCCTCAGCCAGCTCACGCGCGATGCCATCGCGGAGCTTGTCGTGCTCTCGCACCTGGTGCTCGGGCACCAGGTGCCCTGAGGCGTTCATGACGAAACCAAGAGGAATCAGGACGGGGGTGTTTTGGACGTCAGCCATGGCTTTGTTCCTCTGCTGCCTGAGCAAGTACTTCCGAGATCTCGGTGCTCAACTGTTGCGCGCCAACGCTCGCGGCACGGCCGACGTATGGCTGGGTCCGGCGCAGTAGGTGCACCAGTCGAGTCAGCTGCTCTGGCTTCTGTTCAGGAAGTGCCGCGAACAGGAACGTGCCGTCGTCATCGATCTGGAAGTCGGAGCTGAGCAGTGGAATCCGCTTCCCCTCTACCAGGACGAACAGCGGTACGTCCGGTGCCTCGCGTTCGAGGTGCCGAGCCACGGTTCCGAGGCGATGAGCTAGTTGCTGGGCGTTGAGGTGGAATGCGTAAGGCTTCGTCGCGTTGCTCATGGCTTGACCTCCCTGGCCGGGGTCAACCACGCGACTTTCACACCACGCAGCTTCACGCTGTTGATGAAATAGCCGTCCTTGGGGACCTTCCTGGGGCTGTGCCACTCCTTCTGGTACAGCTCCGCGAAACGGTCCGAGCTTTCAGCGGTGATGAATAGGGTGAGGTCCAGTACCACCTCCGTCCCTACCTGGATGCCGGCCGCACGCAGCTCGCGCCTCATGCTGTTGAAGACCTGCAGGGTCAGCGCCAGTTCGGGGGTCAGAACGCTGCAGGTGGGAGGGGTAGCTGCTACAGGCTCCGAGGCGGCTGCAGGCTTCGGCTGGGGGATTACGAGATGCAACATGTCACACCCCCTTCACGACGTCGGCGGTGACCACCGACTCGCCGATCTTCGTAGCGAGGTTCATAGCGGCGGCTACTAGGTTGCCGATCGCCAGCGGATACAGCTGGCTCGACTTGTCCTTACCGCTGGTGCTCAGACGGTCGATGACGGCCTGCACGCCGCACGGGCTTATGACCTCCTGCAGGTGCTTGTTGACGCGCTTGAAACGGAACTCCAGGTGCTGTTGTACGGAGCCGACCGCTACAGGTTCGAGCTGGGCGATCTCGATACGCTGTACCACCTCCCGCACCTCGCCATTGCGCGGGCTCAGCTTCACCAACAGCTCGGGCTGGCCGATGAGGATGATGCTTACCAGCTTGGTGAAGCCGTTCTCCAGCTCGCGCAGACGTTTGAGCTGCTTGATGGTGGGGACCGGCAAGCTGTGCGCCTCCTCGATAACGAGGACATGCCGGTAACCCGCCGCATGGCTGGTCTTGAGTGCCTTGTGCAGCTGGGCAAACCGAGCCTCGGGCGACGACTTCGGTTTATCCAGAGGGGCTACCGCTGCCATGATCGATTCAGCGATGTGGGTCGACTTCAGGGTCTTGCCCTTGATGTCGTTGTCCTCCATGGCCAGCACGTAAGGTTCGATGACGATTACCGGCGCGCCCTCGGACTCCAGGCGCTGGCACAGGTCGCGGCGCAGCGTGGACTTGCCCGCACCGGACTCCCCGATTACGGCGAGGAAGCCATCGTGCCGGGCTACCTGATACATGCTCTCGCGGACGTAGCGGATGTCCGGGCTGATGAACATGTCTTCAGCGCTCTGCAGATCGTCGAAGGGGTCCCGGAACAGGCCGAACGCCATACGGGTCGCTGGTAGTAGGGGTTGTTTCGCCATTAGCATGTTGGGGCACTCCTGGTCGTTTTCTTGATCGTTTTCGGTCGGGGATGCAGGGGTCTCCGCGTTGGCGCGCGGGGACCCCACTACTTCGAAGGCCTGGCGCGCGTCATCGAACATCGCGCCGTTGACCATCAGAAATTCGGCTATGCGCCAAGCCAGCTGCTGCTGGTTCAGCGACTTCGGCCACTGCTCGTGGTTGATCAGCTGGGCGATCGTTGCCGGGCTGAGTTCCAGGGCCTCGGCGAGGTCTGCCTGGGTCTTCTTGATGCTGGCCAGCACCTCCTTGAGCTTCAGCATTACGAGTTACCTCCTACAACGCGCAGGCCCGGCCGGGCTGGCGTGCGCAACTGTTGGGTGATGGCGTCGAGCTGCTCCTCCGGCACGCCGTTGGGATAGGTCTTCTTGAGCCAGGACATGGAGTCAGCGGTCCAGGCATCACCCAGGCGCGCCCGCAGCTGCTTGGCGGCCTCGATGTGGTTGAGCGGTGGGATCTCGACGGTGGGGGCCACCAGGACGTGCTGGGTGCCCTTGCGCGGCATGAACGCCGGCAGGTCCGTGTCGTCGATGTGCTTGAACGGTTGGAGCTGGCCACCGAAGGGGGTCGCCTTTTTCTTGCGAGCCTCGTCGACCTCCGCGTCCGTCTCGGCGCCCATGGCCAGCCTGGCGGCTTCCTTGCGGGCCAGCTGTGCAGGCGTGTCGGCCTGGCGGCGGAACGCCTCGCCGATCACCGGCGCGTTGACGTCGAAGCCCAGCTCGTTGCGCTCCACGACCGGGACCACATAGAAGGTCTCGTGCCCATCGGTGCCGATGGCCACCACCTGGGCGGCATCGCTGCGCCAGGGGTTGCGGGTCACCAGGACCTTGTCCTTGACCATCACGCCCGGTACCGACGAGACGTCGTACTCCTTGCCCTGGAAGCTCACACGCAGCTTCGGGCTGACCTGGCGGGTTTCCGGCTCCGCTACCGCCAGCTCGCGGCATACCTCGACGCTGGGCGCCTTGATGAGCTGCTCCTGCAGGATGCTCATCCATAGCCCGGTGCGGGTCTTGCCGTGCCGGGAGTGCACGGCCGTCGCGTTGAAGTGCGCCCTCCACTTGCGCGCCATCTCGTTCAACTCAGCGAGATCGGCAACCGGCTGGAACCGCAGGCCCGACTCGAACTTCCGTTCGATGATGTTCCGGGCATTCTCCACCTGGCCGGTGACGCGGGCCGCACCTGGTGCGTGGACGATGACCTCGATCCGCAGCGAGCGGCACAGGTTGCGGGCCATGGCGGAGGTGTTCGCCGAGCCGGGGTCCATCATCAGGATGCGGGGCACGCCGTGGAGCATGTCGGCGCCACCGCGCTCCTGCATGGCGCGGATCAGCACGTCGCAGAGGTTTTCGCCGCTTTCGGCGCCCATCACGTAGTCGACGTAGATCCAGGAGCTGGTGTGGTCGGTGATCTCATAGGACCAAACCCTGTCGGCGGCGACGCGGGCCAGGTTCTTCGGCTTGTTCTTGTAGAATTCGGCGGACTCCATCACCCGCAGGCCATTGGCGCGGGGATCGGGGCCGGGCTTCAGGTAGTAGAGGACGCACAGCGAGGCGTCGATCTGCCAGACGTGGTTCGGGTGCAGGCTGGCCAGCTCAGTGACCGGTGCTGGCGCCAGCAGCTGGTCGGGGTGCAACCGGTAGGCATGCAGGGCGCGGCCGATGCTGCTGAGCGACAGCGGGCGGATCTCGCCGCTACGCGGGTCGACGTGCTCGGCGCGGACCATGCCGCTGGCGCGCAGCGCCTCCACGGCATCGCCCAGGGAATAGAGCCGCTTCTCGTTGCGGCGCGCGGACTCCATGAGGGCGGCGCTGATGGTCAGCGCCTCCTCACGGGTCAGCGAGCTGGAGCCGGCATCGGAGCGCCGTTTACGGGTGGTGGTGGCCACGGAGACTTCCTCCAGTTTGCGGTAGACGGTGGCCAGGCTCAGACCCAGCTCGCGCGCCGCCGCCTCGCACAGCTGCACCCGCTGACCACGCCCTGCAGACTGCAGGGCGTGGTCCAGTGCAACGAGACGTTGAGTGATCACGGCGCTCATGGGGTCAGGCTCCCGCCGAGTTGAGCGGGAGCGTGTCGGGGTCGGAGTCCATCCATTCCGGGCGGCCCTCCAGGGCCTGCGTGGGCAGGTGGAACTCCTCACGCAGGGCGGCGATCATCGCCTCTAGCTGGTGGAGCGCACTGGCCATAAAGGTGCGATGGTCACCGCCGTGCTCTTCCGTGTGCTCCAGCAGCTTGTTGAAGCCTTCACGCAGGCGCCCTGTGATGCCCGCCTCCGACTCGAAAGCGATGGAAGCAACCTCCTGGCGCAACGATTGGGCGCGCTGGTCAGGGCTCATCGCCTGAACCTGTCGGTTCGCTTTCTCCAGCTTCGTGGTGAGGGAGTCAATTCGGGCGTTCTTTTCGGCCAGCATCTGGCCGTGAGCCTTCTTGTCCTCACGGGCGTCGCGCAGAGCAGCGCGGAGCTGGCTGACAGGCATCCGATCAATGTCGTCGAGTTGGAGGCCTGCGACGGTGCCCCCATCGCTGAGGGCCTGGAGTTCGTCGTCATCCAGGACCATCAGCTCGAACAGCTTCGACTTGGACTTCGCGGCTTCGATCAGTTGCGTGGGGGCGTCGACCCCTGAGAACTTCAACGCGGCCTGGGCCATACGTCGCGCAAGGCTTTGCTCGATTCCTAGTTGCTCAAGGATTCCGAGCCATTCCCCATGGGGTTCGCTCTCCTTAATTACGATCAAACACCGCCCCACGGCCAGTGCTTCCTCAGCGCTGCGGGCCATGTGAAAACGGGCCCGTTCCAGGTAGCGGAGACGGTCATAGGGCTGTCCGTCGCCAAAGGCTGTCAGGACTTCCAGGCTGTGTTGGGCTGCCAGATTCTGGTTCTGCGTGAGGAGCGCCCCGTCGAGAGGTGCATCTTGGGCCAACTGCGCGGTCTGTACTGCCTTGCGGCCGCGGGACGCAACGCCCTTGAGTGCTTCTTCTACGTTTCCGTCCTTGTTGGGTCTCGACATCAGGCAACCCTCCGATCCGGCTCACCTACAAGCTGCTGCAGGCGAGCGATGGCACTGGGTTTATCGCCGTTGTTCTCGATCAGCAGGTTCCGGAACTCGGTATGCGCCCGCATGCGGCCAGCGAAGAAGGCATCGTCTTCGACGGTGCCCTCCGCGTAGGGGCTGGTGACGGGTGTTTCGTCAACGCGGTTTTGCAGCACTGCAGCGAGGCCTTGATGGAAAGGCGCGCTGCGCTTGGTTTCGTGTTCGAGCAGCTTGGCTGCCAGCTTCAGGTAGTCCATGTGACGCTCCTTGTGGTCAGCGGCTGGCCCCTGCCAGCACGCGTTGGTTGATTTCGTTGATACGGTTCTGCGCGCGGGCCATCTCCTCGGCGTGGGCCTGCGCGATCTGCAGGACCGAAACGCTCAGCGCGAAGCGTCCGGTGTCGAGCTGGACCGCCATCCCCTCGGCGATCAGCGTGTTGAGGTAGCGGTTGATGTTCGAAGGGCTCTCGCCCAGGGCGCGGGCCAGCTCGCCATTGGAGATGCCATTGAGGGTCTGCCCGCGAAGGGCCTTCAGCACCCTCAGCACGCGGACGCCGGCTTCGGAGATGCGAGTCGGGGCGCTCATGCCGCTGCTCCCGAGGTGAGTTCGTTCTTGGCGAGGATGAGGCCGTACTCGCAACCGGCCAGCCAGGCGTCGGCCTGCGCGCTGGGAATCGAGTACGGGCAGAGCTGGCGGTCGGTCCCGTCCAACTTGCGATGCAGGATGTAGAGGCACCCGGCCTTGTACTCATCGCTGCGGGGATTGCCGTAGTCCTTGAATGTGTTGTCGTAGACCTGCTGGGCCTTACTCATCGGAGCCTCCGAGTTCGAGCTGGGGTTGGATGTGCTGTGCGACGTTGTTGTGGTGCCAGCCCAGGCCTTCCATCGCGGTGCGAACGGCGGCAAGGACCTCGTCAGCGTCCATCTGGCCGTTGTGGAAGGACATCAGCGCACCGGTCGCGGTGAGCAGCTGCTGCTGCAGGTTCTGGATGTCCTGGCCGGTGCATTTCCGACCGGTCGGGATATCGATGAGCAACTTGCCGGCCGCACCGGCGAGCCAGCGGGTCACGAAGTTGCAGCCACAGGCCGCTTCGTAGGCCGGGATCAGCACAGCCGGCATGCGCCCGGTGGAGAGCCACTTGTAGAGGGTGAAGCGGTCTGCCTGCCCCATCTGTTCCGATATGCGATCGACCGAGAGATTCCGCTCGATGCGGGCGAACTCCTTGCACAGCTCCATGGCGTCGCGCAGGGAGTTGGACTGGAGGTTCTTCCAATTACGGCGCTTCATTGGCTGGCTCCTTCCAGAGCGACCACCAAACAAAAATGGCGTTTGCTCCTAGGCAAAACCGTTTCAATTTCCACAATGGAATCAGGTACATTCGCTGGAAGGCACATTGCTATGACCGATCGGATTGAGGAGCTGAAGGCTCAGGTGAACGCTCTGGCACAGGCGTGGCTGTATCTGGCTGCGATGCTGGAAACCCAGGGTTGCCTTGAGCCTCAGCGGCTTGACCAGGCGCTGCGTGACGTGAGCTGGGCTGACGCGGCAGTGGATGAGGAAGGACAGCGAGCTCTTGGCTGGCTGGCGGACCAACTCGAAAGCGCTCGTCAGGCTCGCCGAGGACAGGGGCAACCTGCAGGAGGCCTAAGCGATTGCGCGCAGCTTCCAGCTTGACCCCGGCCTGGCGGCCGGCACTGAGCAGCAATAGGCGATTGATGAGCTTCGCCTCGATATGCCCAACCTCAAGGTTGAGCGGAGCGATGTGGAGGTTCCGAGCAACGTCGGCGAGGTGCCAGGCGACGTCGAAATCCGAACCAGGTGCACATGCGATCAGGGCTTCAAGGGCGCCACGCCAGGCGTCGAGCGGATGGGGGGTCAGTACGACCTCTTCCAGGGCGAGCTGCGATTCGGACATGGTCTGAGTCCTCAGGCGGCGGCTTGGTCTTTGAGGCCAAGCTTTACGGCGATGTCGTGAGCCTTGCCGTAATGCGCTTTGGCTTGACCGTTGAGCACGCGGTACACCTCGTTCCGGGTGTACCCGTTCTCCACGGCCCAGGCCGTGATGGTTTTGCCGGCTTGGCGAAAGCGTTCTTTCACCTGGTCAGCTGTTAGGGCTTTGTTTGCAGTGGCCATGTCGGTGGCTCCTGTGATGCAAAGATGATTTATGTATGCGACATAAATATTGGTAGAAATATTCCACCATGTCAATCGATTCGGTAGATGAAGTACACGTTCGCTTGCGCGAAGAAATTGATCGGCTTGGGTTGAGTCTTGCGGCTGCATCTCGCGCAGCAGGAGAGTCTGGCCCGCAGAGACTGAAGGACGTGGTTGCAGGAAGACAGAAGTGTCCCGTTGAGCTTTTAGCTGGAATTTCCACCGTTGGCGTAGATTTGATCTACGTAGTAACAGGTGAGCGCTGGGACTCAAATCGTGCGACGTCACACGATTTGCCAGCTGACGAACAACTCGTGCTGGACGGCTATCGAGCGTTGAGTGCTGCGAGCAAGAAGCAGCTCCTGGCTTCGTTGCTACTGGGGGAAGCAGGCAACGGAGATGGCAAGGCTGCTGCAGTTTCAGTTACTGGATCTGGCAACCGTACGGCGGGAAGGGATTTTCACGAGAAGGGCTGACTGCGCCCAGGCAGTAGTTCGCTAAGGAGCGGGTGGATGTCGATCCATGTGAATGGAAATGGCAACAGGGTTGCTGGTAGGGACTACATCGAAAACAGGGGGCCGCGACCCTGCCCAATCTGTGAGGTTAGGCTCATCGAAGAACACCGGGATATGTGCCGTCACTGCTCCGAAGAACTGCAGCGCAAAGAAGCCGATGACAGGCTCAGGCTGTGGGGATGGTCGATATTCATTATGACTGGTGTCTATCTCCAGTTCCGAACCCGGCATGGAGCTACTGCGAGTATTGAGCTACTTGTTGAGAGTGTGGTGGCAGGGGCAGCAATCGTATTTTTCATTTATTTGCTGTACCACGTGATCCTGGAATGGCTACGTAGGCACTGAGTGATACCAGGCAAAAAGTTTCGGTCAGCAGCTCGCTTTGGGCGTCCAGGCCACATGCCGTGCTGGGCTTCATGATGGGCAAGACTTTCTAAGAGGAAGGCAAATGAAAGGACTCTTCGCAATCGGTGCAATGCTGGCATTACTCGTAGGCTGCGCCAGTGCAGGTAATGGTTTTAAGGAACAAAATCTGGCGAAGTTCGAGCCTGGAAAAACAACTTTCGAGGAAGCTGAGGCGCTTCTGGGTGCTCCGGCCGAACAGGTGGTAGCTACTCAGAACGGCTCGTCGGTTGCGTACTGGCGCCATATCACGGCGAACGGAGTGACTGGCAACTCCGGCCTCAAGCAGGTTGGTTTGCTGTTCTCAGCTGATGGGAGATTCTTGCAACTCGTTCAGTACAACGGCATATCGTTGCCAGATCGTGATCGGCAACGCCTGATCAATGGGCCGGATAGTTACTACCACACCAACTAACAGGCAAGTCCGCTGGAGCAATAGATGAAGGGATTCGTAGCAGTAGCAGCAGCAATGGCCTACATCACAGTTGCGGGATGCGCGGTTGGTCCAAAGCAAGTCCAATTGACCAGCAGCTTCGACAGGGAAAATGCGCAGGAGCTAAACCGTCCTGGTGTGAACATCGTCAGTGGTAGTGCGCTGATTCGCCAGAATGGCGGTGGCGTGGTTACATGCGCAGG
The DNA here is from genome assembly GCA_000474255.1 of Aquipseudomonas alcaligenes MRY13-0052. GTDB lineage: Bacteria > Pseudomonadota > Gammaproteobacteria > Pseudomonadales > Pseudomonadaceae > Metapseudomonas > Metapseudomonas solani. The sequence goes on along the minus strand of BATO01000005.1, from coordinate 72,537 downwards.
GCTAGAGGTTCGGCTCATTCCCAAAACGGCATATGCGAGTGAGCGAATACGGGCTCTTTACGGAAATACCACGCGTGGCTACAACCCGGTCTTCAATCAGATCGCCTTCACACCCGACCACCCAGACTACCTTCAGCTCACCCGCACCACGCTCTGCGATGCGCAAGGAAACTTCTCCTTCAACGACGTTGCTGACGGTGACTTCTTCATCACTAGCCAAATAGTGTGGGTTGTCGCTGGAGCCCCTCAGGGCGGCGGGTTAATGCAGTCCGTATCTGTTCGCGGCGGAGAGAGCCGGCAAGTGGTGTTGAGTCCTTAAGGGTTGCAGCCATTGCTGGTTAGAGGAGTTCTGAGATGTCGGCGCAGTGGGAGGTTAGGCTCGATTGGAATGGCAACCTTGGCCTATGTACTCGGTTGCTTGAGATAACCCTCCTCAAGGTCGAAAACAGTTCTCATGGTTTCATTCTTCGGCTAGACGAATTCCCAACCATCGATAACTCAGGCGAAATCCTCAGGATCTCCCAGCAGTACATCAACCACGCAAACGGCCTTGCACAGATGCATGGCATAGCCGGTCGATTTAGCGTTAGTGGGATCTTCCAAGAGCTCGATGATGGGCGTCGTGTTCAGTTCAACCACGGCTTTGCTAATGGTGCCGTGGGGATTTCTGGATGGGTCCGCGTAACATCTTGGCGGGCGGACGGTACACAGATCGAAGCCGAGAAGCCTAAGCCTCTGAACTACATGGCAATCGCCGATGCGAGCCGAGCTGCTTCAGAGATGCTGCAGCTTTTGGCGGCCTTGGACGGAGACGACTGGGGAGCTCTGTGCAAAATCATAGAGATCCTGGAGGAGAATGGAGCGTCACTGAAGGCGTGGGGATTCAAGGCGGCAGTATCTCGAATCACAGGGACTGCAAATAGCGTCCACCTCCTGGGAGTCCACGCCGCAAGGCACGCCAAGCGAAACCGCGATCCCATTTCAAATCCCATCACCTACGACGAAGCTCTGGGAATCGTTCGCCAACTCGTTGATCGCTGGTTCCAGACCCAGAACCCCCAATGATCTGACGGCGGAAGCTGCCGGAGAGCAGCTGTTTTCGCCCCTTCCAAAATACTTCCCTCGCTCCCGTGGTGATGATCGTTCCACCTGCACTCGCAGGTTGGAACGACAGCCAGGCCAAGGATGGCCACCCACGGAGCGCATCATGTCCCGATCCCAGTACATCCGCCGGCGCATCCCGCGCATGTCGGCCTTCACCATCATCACCCTGATTCTGCTGCTGATCCTCGCTACGGTCCGACCGGAGCAGCTCCAGGTCGTCGTCTACAAGGCCGGCCTGGTCACCCTGGGCGCTGTCCTGGGCTACTGGATCGACCGCTCCCTGTTCCTGGTGGATGCCCGCCCCGGCGAGTGCAACGTCCCCATGCGCATCGTGGGCTCTTGGATCCGCCGCGCGCTGATCGTGATGGCGTGCATCCTCGGCCTGACCCTGGGGCTCTGACATGCGCGTCCTGTCGATTGGAGCCCTGGGCGTTGCATTGATCGGGGTGGCAATGGCGCATGCCGCCGACCAGATCCCCCGCGACGCCGAGCAGTACCGCCGCACCCTGGTGCGTGCCGCCCATCTCGAATGGGGTCTCGATGCCCCCATCGCCACGCTGGCTGGCCAGGTCCACCAGGAGAGCCGCTGGCGCCATAACGCCCGCTCCCCGGTGGGCGCCGAGGGCCTCGCTCAGTTCATGCCTGCCACCTCCGCCTGGATGGCGGAGGTGTACCCGGACGCCCTCGGCCCGGCTCAGCCCTACAACCCGGGCTGGGCACTGCGCGCGATGGTCGCCTACGACCGCTGGCTCTACACACGAAACCAGGCCTCCAGCGACTGCGATCGCTGGGCATTCGTCCTATCCGCCTACAACGGCGGCCAGGGGTGGGTAATCCGCGACCGGTCGCTGGCCTCGGCTCAGGGGGCCGACAAGCTGGCCTGGTTCGATGCAGTGGAGCGGTTCAACGCGGGCCGCTCCGTCTCGAACTTCCGCGAGAACCGCAACTACCCCCGCTTCATCCTGCTGCGCTGGGAGCCGCTGTACTCAGCTGCAGGCTGGGGCACTGGCGCCTGTGCTGGGAGGTCCAGCCATGATCCGCACCACGCTGCTGCTGTCCCTGGCGACGCTACTGGCGACGCCGGCCTCCTCAACGAAAGCCTCGTCCCTCAACTGGTTCAGCGAGGCGGAGCTGTACTGCTCGCACCTCCCCCGCGATCGCCCCGGCTCGGTTCCGCGCCGGTACCGGCCGCCTCGCAAGTACCGGAAGCGCTGAAATGCTAGGCCTGGTCATGGAACGTCTGCGCCGCAACCTGGTGGTGATCGTCCTGTTCGTGTGGGCCATCACCGTCCTGCTGGCCTTCTCGAAGGGCAAGACGCAAGGCGAGTCGGCCGAGGCGGCGCGTGGCGCGGTGGTCCTCGCCCAGGTGAACCAGGCACACGCAGAGGCGCGTGCCCTGGTCGCGGCCGAGGCCCTGGTGCGGTACCGCCAACAGGTTGCCCGCGCCAACCAGGCCGAGGAGGTCCTGCTCAACGCCCAGGACCAGATCGCGGCCCTCACGAGCCAACTCTCGGAGCGAATCACCCATGTCTCGACTCAATACCGCCCCATGCCGGGCGCTGCCGCTGTGCCTGCTCCTCGCTTCGTTGTCACTTGCGGCTGGCTGCGCGACTACAACCTCGCCCTCGGAGCCGGTGTGCCTGCCCCAGCCGCATGCCGCGCCACCTCCGGCACTGATGAAGCGGCCTGGCCCGCCCCCGGGGCTGATGCCGAACTACTGGAGAGTGGGGTCAGCGCCGCTGACATCCTGGCCCATGCCCGCGACTACGGCGCTTGGTCCCTCACCAACCTGGCGCATCTGAACGCGCTGATTGATCTGCAAAAGGAAACCCCTTGATGGATTTCGACACGCTCCTCCGTGGCGGTCAGTTCGTATTCACCGTGCTGGTGGGCATGTTCTCCATGGGTGCCGCTCGCAAGGCTTCCTCCAAGGCCGATGCCCGCGCCCTGGAGGAGCGGCTGAACAAGCAGGACTCCAGGATCACGATCCTGGAGCAGCAGATCGCGCACCTCCCCGACAGCCAGCAGCTGGCCGAGCTGGCCGGCGACATGAAGGCGATCAAGGCGGAGCTGGAGGGGGTGGCCCGCTCGCTCGACCCTTTGACCCGATCCGTTGACCGGATCAACGACTACCTGCTGAACGCGAGGGCCTGATGAGCAAATACGCGGAGTTTCTGAGCGCAGACCGCCGCCTGGTGATCCTGCGCATCCTGGATGAGATGCCTGGCTACCGGGCCAACAGCTCGGTGTTGCATACCGTTCTCCAGCAGTGGGGGCATGAGCCGAGCCGCGACCAGGTGAAGACCGAGCTGCGCTGGCTGCAGGAGCAGCAGCTGGTCACTATCGACGAGATCGACAGCGGCTCCGTGCTGCTGGCCAAGCTCACCGAGCGTGGTAGCGATGTCGTCGCCGGCCGGGCGCGCGTTGATGGCGTCAAGCGCCCGGGGGCCTGACATGGGGCGCAAGTCCAGTATCGAGAAGCTCGCCCCGGGTGTGCGCTCGCACATCGAGCGCCGCCTGCGCGAGAACCGCCTCACCCTGGACGAGCTGATCCAGGACCTTGAGGCGACCTTCCCATCCGAGGAGCGCCCCAGCCGTTCGGCGATCGGGCGCTACCGGCAGAGCTTCGACGAAATGGCCAAGCGGCTGCGCGAACAGCAGGCCATGGCGCAGCTCCTGGTCGAAGAGCTGGGGGAGAACCCCGACGACCGCGCCGGCGCGCTGATGGTCCAGTCCATCACCACCCTCACCACCCACGCCGCCATGGGCGCCCAGGTGGACGAGGAGACCACCGTCGACGACGTACGCAAGCTGGCACGGGCTGCCAAGGACGTCCTGCAGGCGCGCAAGGTGAGCCGGGAGGAGCGGCGCCAGATCGAGCGCGAGGCGCGCGAGAAGCTGATCCAGGAGCAGGAACAGCGCCTGGAAGAGATGCGCGGTAGTGACGGCATGAGCGAGCAGCTCGAAAACAAGATCCGCGACATCCTGTTGGGTAAAGCCTCGTGAAGAACGCAGCAGCTCCCTCGAAGCCCCTCACGGCCACCAGTGCGCCCCGGAAGATCGACCTGGCCGTGGAGATGGCGCTGCACGGCGTCGAGGTGCCCCAGGAGATATCCGAGGCACAGCCGGCCAACGAGGCCGTGTTCCTGCCGTACCAGCAGCGCTGGTTCGAGGACCAGAGCCCGATCATGATCGCGGAGAAATCGCGCCGCACCGGTCTGACCTGGGCCGAGGCTGGGCGCAACGTGATCAACGCCGCCAAGCCCCGCAAACGGGGCGGCTGTAACACCTTCTACGTGGGCAGCAAGCAGGAGATGGCGCTGGAGTACATCGCTGCCTGTGCGCTGTTCGCGCGCGCCTTCAACCAGCTGGCCGAGGCCGACGTCTACGAGCAGACGTTCTGGGACGAGGGCAAGAAGGAAGAGATCCTCACCTACATGATCCGCTTCCCTAAGACCGGGCGGAAAATCCAGGCGCTGAGCAGCCGGCCCAGCAACCTGCGCGGCCTGCAGGGCGATGTCGTGATCGATGAGGCGGCGTTCCATGAGTCCCTGGAGGAGCTGCTCAAGGCGGCCTTGGCGCTCACCATGTGGGGCAACAAGGTCCGCCTGATTAGCACCCACAACGGCGTGGACAACGCCTTCAACACGTACATCCAGGACGCCCGCGAGGGTCGCAAGGAGTACAGCATCCACACTATCAGCCTGGACCAGGCGATCGCAGAGGGGCTGTACCGGCGAATCTGCTACGTCACCGGGCAGACCTGGACGCCAGAAGCCGAGCAGAAGTGGCGCGATGGCCTCTACAAGAACGCCCCCAACATCGAGTCGGCCGACGAGGAGTACGGCTGCGTCCCGAAGAAGTCCGGCGGGGCCTACCTGTCCCGAGTGCTCATCGAGCAGGCGATGGTGGCGGACCATTCAATCCGCATATACCGCTACACGGCGCCAGCGGGTTTCGAGAGCTGGACGCCGGAGATGCGCGTGGCCGAGATCCGGGCCTTCTGCGAGGAGCACCTGGCGCCCGAGCTAAAACGTCTCAGCGACCAGAACACCCACACCTTCGGGGAGGACTTCGCACGGCGCGGCGACCTCACCGTCTTCACGCCCTTGGCCACGTCGCCGGCGCTGCGCAAGCGTGTTCCTTTCCAGGTCGAGCTGCGGAACCTCACCTATGAGGCCCAGCGCGACATCATGTTTTTCATCTGCGATCGCCTGCCGCGTCTGCGCGGCCTGGCGTTCGACGCCACCGGCAACGGCGGCTACCTGGCTGAACAAGCAGCACTGAGGTACGGCGCCGGCATGGTCGACCAGGTGAATCTGAACCTCGCCTGGTACGCGCTGTGGATGCCGAAGCTGAAGGGGGAATTCGAGGCGTTCAACCTGGAGATTCCGCGCCACCAGACCCAACTGGACGATCTGCTATCGATCGTCGTCGAGAAAGGCGTCCCGGTAATCGACAAGGGGCGCACCAAGGACCTGGAGTCGGCCGGCGGCAAGGGCAAGCGCCACGGTGACAGCGCCGTTTCCTTGGTCATGGCTGTCCGCGCCACCTACATGTCCGGCGGTGAAATCGATTTCACGGCTCTGCCTCGCCATAGCCGCGGCTACGACAACGTCCAGAACCATGACCACGACATCGATCTACCGGAGCCTTCCGCATGGTGACTTCCACTCGAATCGTTGGTCTCGATGGCCAACCGTTGCAGCTCAGCGAGATCCGTGAGCCGCAGACCGCCCACCTCGCCAGCCTCCATCATGAGGTCGCCGGTCACCCCTCACGTGGCCTGACGCCGTCCAAGCTGGCCGCGATCCTGGATGCGGCCGAGCACGGCGACATCGTCGCCCAGTGCGAGCTGTACGAGGACATGGAGGAGAAGGACGGCCACATCTACGCCGAGATGTCGAAGCGCCGCCGTGCTGTCGCCCAGCTGGACTGGGACATCGTGCCGCCTGACAACGCCACGGCGAAGGAGAAGGCTGCCGCCGCCACGCTGTTCCAGCTTATGCAGGGCCTGGACGACTTCGAGGAGGTGCTGTTCGACACCACCGACGCGATCGGCAAGGGCTTCAGCTGCCAGGAGTTCGATGGCTGGCAGCGCAACGACGGCGTCTGGCTGCCGAAGGCGATCACTCATCGCCCCCAGTCCTGGTTCCAGCTCCCTCGGGGACAGCGCCAGGAGATCCGCCTGCGCGGGGCCATGGATGGGATACCGCTGCAGCCACTCACCTGGATCACCCACGTCCACAAGGCCAAGAGTGGGTACCTGGAGCGCGCGGGGTTGTTTCGCGTGTTGGTCTGGCCCTACCTGTTCAAGAACTACTCCGTGGGCGACCTGGCCGAGTTCCTGGAGATCTACGGCATCCCCATGCGCGTGGGCAAATACCCGACCGGTGCCACCGAGAAGGAGAAGCTGACGCTGCTGCGCGCACTGGCCGCGTTGGGGCACAACGCCGCCGGAATCATCCCGATCGGCATGGAGCTGGAGTTCCTCAACGCCGCCCAGGGCGACCCGGCGGCCTTCCAGCTGATGATGGACTGGTGTGAGCGCACTCAGTCCAAGGCGATCCTCGGCGGTACCCTGACCAGCCAGGCCGATGGCAAGAGCAGCACCAACGCGCTGGGCAACGTGCACAACGAGGTGCGCAAGGACCTGCGGGACGGCGACGCCAAGATGGTGGCCAAGTCCCTCAGCCGCGACCTGGTCTTCCCGATCGCCGTGCTCAACGGCCTGGCTGACAGCTGGGCCCGTTGCCCGCGACTGGTCTTCGATACTCAGGAGCCGGAAGACCTGGCCGCCTATGCCACGGCGTTGCCGCCCCTGGTGAAGCTCGGCTTAAAGATCCCCAGGTCCTGGGCCCAGCAACGTCTGGCGATCCCCGAGCCTACAGAAGGTGAGGACGTGCTTGCGGCCGTGGCCGAGCCGGTTAACCAGCCAATTGCTGCAATGGAGCCTGTGCGTGCGGTGGCTACTGCGCAGGTGAAGCCACCGGCTACCGCTGCGGACCAGCTGGACGACGATCTGCGCCCGGCCACCGATCAGTGGATCACTCGCATCCGCGACCTGGTGCAGAGTGCTGCGTCCTTGGACGAGATCCGCGACGGCCTGGAGCAGCTGCTGCCCGACATGAGCCTGGAGCAGTATGCGGACGCCATGGCACAGGCTCTGGCCGCTGCCGCCCTGCAGGGCCGGACCGAGATCCTGCAGGAGATCGCCCGTGGCGCTTAGTGCGACCTCGCTGCCGTTCGCCGAGCAGAACCAGTTCTTCCGGCGCAAGCTGAACCTGCCCACCAACGCCTGGACGGACATCTACACCCGCGAACACGACTACGCGTTCGTGGTCGCGGGCGCCAACCGTGACGACCTGGTGCAGGACTTCCGCCAGGCGGTGGAAAAGGCGATCGCTGATGGCACTACCCTGGAGGAGTTCCGCAGGGACTTCGACCGCATCGTCGCCAAGTACGGCTGGAGCTACCGGGGCGGCCGCAACTGGCGCAGCCGGGTGATCTACGAGACCAACATGCGCAGCAGCTACATGGCGGGGCGCTACGAGCAGCTCATGGCCGTGCGCGAGGACCGCCCGTACTGGCAGTACCTGCACAGCGACGCTGTCGAGCACCCACGCGAGGAACACCTGGCCTGGAACGGCATGGTGCTGCGCTGGGATGACCCGTGGTGGCAGTACCACTTCCCGATCAACGCCTGGGGCTGCCAGTGCAGTGTTCGGGCACTCAGCGAGGATGACCTGCGGCGCATGGGCAAGTCAGGCCCGGACCAGGCGCCGCCGATCATCTGGCAGACGCGCACCATCGGCCAGAACAGCCCGGACGGCCCACGCGTGGTTCAGGTGCCGCTGGGCGTCGACCCAGGCTTTGAGTACTTGCCCGGGCAGGCCAGGCTCGACAGCGCGATACCGCAACCCCGCGACAGCGGCCCCACGCCCCCCGCACCGCTTGCACCTGGACTACCTAACAGGTTGCCCGACGACCCTCTGCCGGCACCGCGCCCGGTACCTGCCAGCCAGCTGTTGCCAGAGGATGTATCCGATGCCACCGCTGTGCAGCGTTTCCTGCAGCCCCTGGGCGCCACGCTGGAACAGCCTGCGGTGTTCCAGGACGTGGTCGGCCAGCGCCTGGTGATCGGCCGCGAGATGTTCATTAGCCCGGCCAGCGGCGAGCTGGTGGTGCAACAGCCCGGGCTGGCGAAGAAATGGCTGCTGCTGGCGGCTGAAACGCTGCGTCGCCCAGCCGAGGTTTGGGTGCGCCTGGACTGGGTGGAGTCGCTGAAGAAGGCCGTTGTTCGGCGGCGGTACCTGGCGAACCTGCTGGTGAAGGGCGAGCCGGCACCGGTGCAGGTGGTGGTCGAGGTTGACGCTTACGGCTGGGCGGCCATAGCAACGACGAGGCAAGGTGGCGAGCTGCCGCTGTCGAAATACCGCCAGGGTGTCCGCTTGTACCAACGTCAAGGAACGATTTGACTTGCCAATTTGGTATACAACCGCGCATAGGCCTCAAAGTGAGTGAGCTGAGCCTGGATGTCCGGCTGAGGGAAAATGCGCTGGACATGCTCGAATAGCAGTTTTCCAGGTGTGAAGCCCTGCGGTAGGACCGCAGCCTGCGGATTGGCAGACTTAAATTCTTTGGCTGTTGCTACAAAGTCCTGCCGGCACTTCTCCGAGGCATGTGCTACGCGGTTTCGAATAGCAACAGCATTCTTGAGCAACTGCAGGTTGTTTGTGATGCAGCCATATGGATGAGCGGAGAACAGGAAGCTCGCCGTTTTTACAACCCACTTGTACTCCGTAACCTTTAGGTAGTGCTTGGCAGGGTCGTAGCTTGGATTTTGTGAGAGAACGATGTAGCCGTCACTGAGAGTGTTGACGTAACCCACCTTTGCTGTCGGCTGGTAGCCGTTACCGGTGGTCGCATTTGCGATGTATCGGACCAAGGTCCGCTCCAGAAACTCCTCCCACGAAGCCACAAGTCCCATGAAGGCAAGCTCAGCGACCTGCTGCACATGTGTTGGGTGAATGCCCGGAGCCTTTGGAGATTTCCGTGGTAAGGCATGTACCGAGTTGACCAGTTTGCGGGCCGATTCAATCTGTTTGATGAAGTCATCTCGAACATGATCAACAGCAATCTTCTTAGCCATGGCCGCTCTCCCTAGTAGTCAAAGCCCAATCGCATAGTGTTTTACGAGTGTGCAAGCTCCCCACTCGATCATTTGAGATAGTACAGGAGTCGCTATGTCTGGAGTCTCACTTGAGTACAGCAGCGCCCAGGTGCTGCAGGCTCTCCAATCCGCCTTGGACATCCTGCAGAACCCGCAGGCGATGTTCCGCGACATGGGCGAGTACATGCTGATCGCCCTGGATGCTCGCTTCGAGAGCCAGAGCGCACCGGATGGCACGCCATGGCAGCCCCTGTCGCCGTCGTACCAGAAGCGCAAACGCAAGAACCAGGACAAGATCCTGGTGCTCGATGGCTACCTGAAGAACACCCTGCGCTACCAGGTCAGCGACACCGAGCTGGCAGTTGGCTCGAACCGCATCTATGCGGCCATCCAACAGTTCGGTGGCGAGATCCAGGTCGCGGCGCGTAGCCAGCAGGCCTATTTCAATCACGACGCCAAGAGCGGCGAGGTTGGCCCTCGGTTCGTCAACAAGCGCCGGGCCAATTTCTCCCAGTGGGTGACTCTGGGCCCGTACACCATCAAGATCCCTGCACGCCCCTGGCTGGGTACCAGCACCCAGGACGACGACGAGCTGCTCGCGATCGCCGACAAGCACCTCGAACGGGCACTTTCCGGCCTTCGCTCCTGAGCGCCTCAGGAAGGCCCCTAAGGGCGTTTCCTGCTGCGGTGGTTCACGCCGTACATCGATCAACGCGGCTACGGCGTTTATAAATCGACCTGGCTGTGTTCCGGCTCGCCGCCTGAGGTGAGTTTCCCCTGATTCGACGATCCTGCCCCCGGCGAACGATTTTCGCCCCTTCCAAAATACTCAGCTCCTTCCAGGCGCCACTGTGGCGCCATGAACAAACAACGCCTTACCGCCGCCATCGCTCTCGCCGCCTGCAGCTTCGAACTGCAGGCGCCCGCCGAGGGCAACGTCATCACCCTGCAGGTGACTCCTGCAGGTCGGTTCCTGCCGCGTGACGGCCGAGAGCTGAAGGTCCCTGGCTGGAACATCAACGCGGCGATCGCCTCGGCGGTGGTGCAGCGCTTCCAGCAGAAGAAGACCCCGCCGGTGGTCGACTACGAACACCAGACCCTGTGGAAGGAGGAGAACGGCCAGCCCGCTCCGGCCGCAGGCTTCTTCCGCTCCCTGGAATGGCGCGAGGGCGAGGGGCTGTTCGCCCAGGTCGAGCTGACCGCTCGTGCCAAGCAGTACATCGCCGAGGGCGAGTACCGCTACTTCAGCCCCGTCTTTCAGTTCCACCCAGTGACGGGCGACGTCCTTGACCTCCAGATGGGGGCCTTCACCAACAACCCCGCAATCGACGGCATGCAAGCCATGAGCGAGCGCGCCGCCGCCACCTTCCAACTGACCATCGACCCGCCCCCCGAGGAATCGCTCGTGAACCCACTTCTCCAAGCGGTGCTTGCCGCGCTCGGCCTGGCCGAGACCACCACCGAAGAGCAGGCCGTCGCCGCGCTCTCCGCCCACACCACCGATCTGGCCGCTTTCCGAAAGGAACTCGGCCTCCCCGAGACGGCCGCCTGCAGCGCCATGGTTGCCAGCTGTACCGGCCTGAAAGCCAAGGCTGCCAGCGTCGACCCGTCGGCCTACGCCCCCGTGTCGGTCGTCCAGGGTCTGCAGGGCGAGATCGCAGTCCTGACTGCCCGCCTGGGTGAACGCGACCAGAAGGACCTGGAAGCCGAGATCAAGGCCGCCCTGGACGACGGTCGCTTGCACACCTCCATGGAGACCTGGGCCCGTGACCTCGGCAAGTCCAACCGCGCCTCGCTCACCGCCTACCTGGACACGACCAAGCCTCTCGCTGGCCTGAGGGGTTCCCAGACGGGTGGCGAGCCGCCGGTCAAGGACGAGAAGACCGGCCTCACTGAAGACGAGCTGGCGGTCTGCTCGGCAATGAACCTCACCCCCGAGGCCTTCAAGGCCGCCAAGGAGAAATAGCCATCATGGCCCTGACCAAAGATCGCAACACCTCGCGGCGTGACGGGGTGCAATACAACGACCCGCTCGCCGCCAACGCCAAGATCTACGCCGGCTCCATCGTTTGCCTCGACGCCTCGGGCAACGCCGTTCCCGGCTCGACCGCGACGACCCTCAAGGTGCGCGGCCTCGCCCAGGAGCAGGTCGACAACACCGGCGGCGCGGCCGGTGCCAAGCGCATCGAGACGCGCCGTGGCGTTTTCCAGCTGGCCAACAGCGCGTCGACCGACCTGATCACCCGGGCCGAGATCGGCAGCCAGTGCTACATCGTCGACGACCAGACGGTCGCCAAGACTTCCGCCACCAACACCCGCTCGGTTGCCGGTGTCGTCCGTGATGTGGACGACGGCGGTGTCTGGGTCGAGATCTAAGGAGCAGAACCCAGATGATCATCAACCAAACCAACCTGCGTAACCTCTTCATCGGTTACCGCGCCGCGTTCCAGAACGCATTCGCCGGCGTGCAGCCGGACTTCGATCAGTTCGTGATGACGGTGCCTTCCACTAATTCGGTCGAGCAGTACGGCTGGCTGGGGAACTCCACTGCCTTCCGCGAGTGGCTCGGCGACCGCGTGATCCAGAACCTGAGCGTTTCCGACTACAGCATCAAGAACGTCACCTTCGAGAACACCGTTGGTGTCAATCGCGAATCCATCGAGGACGACAGCTACGGTCTGTTCACTCCCTTGATGGGCCAGCTGGGTCAGGACGCGGCCATGCACCCGGCTGAACTCGTCTATGCGTTGCTGAAGGGCGGCTTCACCAAGCCCTGCTACGACGGCCAGTACTTCTTCGATACCGATCACCCGGTCACCAACAAGGCCGGTGCCGAAGTCTCCAAGAGCAACTTCCAGGGCGGCAGCGGAAAGCCGTGGTTCCTCCTGGACACCACGCGCGTCATGAAGCCGCTGATCCTGCAGAAGCGTAAGAACTACAACTTCGTGACGCTCGACGGCGAAACGGACGAGAACGTCTTCATGCGCAAGGAATACCTCTACGGTGTCGATGCGCGCCTGAATGCCGGCTTTGGCCTCTGGCAGCTGGCCTACGCCTCCAAGGAAGACATCGACAGCAACAGCTTCAACGACGCGTTTGCTTCGATGTCGAGCATGACCGGCGACCGGGACAAGCTCCTGGGGGCCCGACCGAAGCTCCTGGTCTGTGGGCCGAGCCAACGCGCCCAGGCGCTGGAAGTAGTCAAGGCTGAACGCAGCGCCAATGGCGCTACCAACATCAACCGCGACGCGGTGGACGTTCTCGTCACCCCGTGGCTGGCCTGACGGGGGGTAGCCGACCATGCCGAGAAAAAACGCAACCGCAGGTAAGGGTTCCCCCAAGGCGCCCACTGCGACCGCCGAACAGCAGGCTGCCCTGCCGGCGGGTGCACCTGGTGCTGCAGCTGCCGCAGCTGCCTCGCTGGAAAGCACCACGTCACTGACCCCGCCGGCAGCACCGGAGCTGCTCAACGCCGCAGCGCTGGGCGACAGCCCGACAGGTGATGCCCCGGTGCTGGCTCCGCCCGTGCTCGATGGCGCAGCGCCGACGTCTGGCACCTCTACCGAGCTGTCCGACAAAGGCGAGGTGGCCCTCGATACCGCCACCCTGGGCGATGCTCTGCCCAGGGAACCCGAAGGTCCGGGCGTCACTGCCGGCACCGACGATACGGCGCCTGGCGCTGCATCGCAGCAGGTGGCCGGCGCCGATCGTCACGAGCCTGAGGAGATCGAGGCGCTGTTCATCCGTGCGGTACCCGAGCAGGGCTGGCGTCGTTGCGGGCAGCGCTTCACCCGCGAGGGCCATGGCATCGCGCTGTCGCTACTCAGCGAGGCCGACGTCGATGCGCTGTGCAACGACCCCAACTTGCTTGTCGAGTACTGCACGATCCCGGCCGAGGAGCAGCACTGACCATGGACTACATCACCCTCGACCACCTGGCCGAGCGTCCTGGTGCACGGGAGCTGGCCCAGGTGGCCACCGCCCAACACCTGCCCATCGTCGATTTCGCGCTGATGGATGCATCCCTGCGCGGCGGCGATCGCAGCACCTGGACGCCCGAGCAGGTGGCGGGGGCTGATTTGGTCCTGGAGCGAATCACCGAGGCCATGAACGAGGCCGAGAGCATCGTCAACGGCTACCTCCGCCGGCGGGGCTACGACCTCCCGTTGAGTCCCGTTCCCGGCCTGGTCACCGGCTGGGTGCGCGACATCGGCCGCTACCTGTTGCACAAGGACCGGATCTCCGACGAGTCGAAGGACCCGATCGCCCGCAATTACCGGGACGCCAAGAAATTCCTGGAGCAGGTGGTCAACGGCACCTTCAGCCTCGGCGCGGAAGATCCCATCGCGACCAACCCGGCCCAGGCCGACGTGCGCTTCGATGCTGACGAGAACGTCTTCAGCCGCCAGCAGATGAGGAACTTCCGGTGAGCAACGCGCCGTTTGACCACCGTCAGGTCATCGAGCTGCTGAAGGTCGCTGTGCCATCGCTTCGGGCGCTCGGAACGGCGGCGGACTTCCAGGCGATCAAGCGCCTGGCGGACTACCCGACTCCTGCTGCCTATGTGCTGCTGGCCGAGGAGGCTGGCGAACCCAAACCGGCTGGCAACAGTTCCGGTCCTGCCCGCCAGAAGGTCGGTGCGCTGTTCGGCGTCATCATCGCCGTGCGCAGCTACCGCTACGGGCAGCTCGCCGATGTGACCGATGACCTCCATTCCATCCTGGACCAGGTGCGCGGTGCGCTGATCGGCTGGACGCCCGACCTGCCCCTGGCCCGTGGCACCCAGTTCGTAACCGGCAAGACCCTGGATTCCGACGACACAACGCTCCTCTGGGGCGAGATCTACGCAACCCAACACTCCATCGGGAGAAACCAATGAGTACCAAGCAAGCTGATGCTGCAGCTGCTGTGCAGCGCGAGAAGGTCAAGCTGATCGCCGAGCACACCCATGGCGGCACGAAGCACCCGGTGGGTGCAACGATCGAGGTCACCGCCATCGAAAAGGAATGGCTGATCCGCCACGAACGCATTGCGGGGCCGGATGCCAAGAGCTCCGCCGCCGCCCCCGTGAAGGAGTAACACCCTCATGTCCCTGATTTCCCTTCAAGGCAAGATCTGGCTCGCCGAGCGCAACACCCTGGGCAAGGCGATTAAACAGACCTGGGTCGGTAACGCCCCCACCTGCGAGCTGCAGCTCAACACCGACACCACCAACAAGACCGAGTCGTTCTCGGGCAACCGGCTGCAGTACGGCTCGCTCGATCGCGGCAAGACCGCCACACTCAACCTCACCCTGGACGAGTGGCTGCTGCCCAACCTGGTCCTCGGGCTCTACGCCAAGCAGATCGCCATTGCGGGCGCGACCGTCTCTGGCGAGGCCTTGCCGTCGCCAATCGCCGTGGGCGATGTGTTCCGTCTCGACAATCCCTTCATCGACGACCTGGTGCTGTCGAAGACCGGCGGGCCCCTGGTGCTGGGCACGGACTATGAGATCGAATCGCCCAATGCGGCGCTGGTGAAGTTCCTGACCGCTCAGGCCACGGCAGTGACCGCTGCCTACGAACACCAGTCTGCTGTGGCGCTGACCATGTTCACTCAGCGCCCGCCGGAGCGTTGGCTGATGCTGGATGGCATCGACACCGAGACGGGCAAGTCGGTCCTGATCGACCTGTACCGCTGCAAGTTCAACCCGGTCGGCTCCCTCGGTGTGATCCACGAGGAGTACGGCAACCTGCCGCTGACTGGATCGGTGCTGTATGACCCGCTGAACTCCGGCGACGAGCAGCTCGGTGGCTACGGCCGCTACATCGAGAAGGCCGCCTGACCATGGCTGAGCGCGTTCCTCGCAAGAAGCGCGACGCCAAGGCGCCCCCGAGCGCTGACCTGGAGGTCCTCACGCCCGACCGCCAGTTCAGCCTCGCGGGGCGCGATCTGGAGATGCGTGAGTACGGCTTCTTCGAGTCGTTGCCGCTGCTGCCGCTCCTGGAGCCGATCCTGGTCGACCTGGAAGAACAGGCCAAGGCCGGGGCGCCGTGGCCTGGTCCCGAAGCGGTGCCGTCGTTTCTCGGCAATCACGCCGAGGTCCTGGTCCACCTGATCGCGGCGGCCGCATCGGTTGAACTGGACTGGATGGCGACTCTGTCGGGCGACGACGGGTACGAGCTGACCTGGACGTGGTGGATCGTCAACGGCCCTTTCTGCAAGCGCTGCGCCGAGAAACGCCTGGTGACAGCGCAGGTACTCGAAGAGCGCGCCCGGCAGCTGACGGCCGCTGGTCAGACGCAATAGACACTCTCGTCAGTGCCGGTTACGGCTCCATCGCCGACATCGGCCGCATGACCCGGCGGCAGATCCAGCTGCAGTGCGAGGCGGTTGAACGGCGCCGGCGCCGCGAGCGAGCCGAGCTGATGATCGACGCCAACCTGGCGTTCGCCGGCGGCAAGGACGCCGAGACCCACCTGAAGAAACTGCTGAAATAGCGTAGCGGCCTCCCGGGCCGCTTTTTCGCGCCTTCCAAAAGACCCAGCCATCCGCGCACGCGACCATTCGGGCATCCCACCGAATGTGATCCTCATGGCTGCCAAAGACCTAGAACTCGCCCTCCGCATGCGCGCCGACCTGAAGGACGGCCAGGCCGCCGTCGACGCGCTGGGCAGCGCAATCAGCAACGTCGGCGACAAGGCTGAGCAGGCCAACCGTGACCTGCAGAAGGTCGGCACTACTGGCGCCGTCGACCAGGCCCAGGCCGCTGTCGACAAGCTCGGCCAGACCCTCGACAAGACCGGGGACCAGGCCTCCAACGCATCGCGCAAAATCACCCAGGTCGGCGAGACCGCTGAGCAGCAAGCCGCCCGCATCAAGGCCGTGGTGGCTGCCAGCCTGCAGCAGCAGTCCGCCCAGGACGCCGTCGCTGCCAGTGCGCAGCGCCTCGCCAGCGCCGTCACCGCTGGCAACTCCAGCTGGCAGGCCAATGCGCGGGCGCAGACTGACGCCATGAACGCCTACAGCAACGCTGAGCGCACTCGGCTTGCGCAGGTTGCTGCCGAGCAGAAGGCGGCGGAAGCGGCCGCCAAGGCAACGGTCGAGCAGCAGCGACAGGCGCGCGCGCTGCAGCAACTGCTTGGGCAGGTCGACAGCACTGAGCGCGCCCTGAGCAAGCTCGACGAACAGGAGCGGCAGCTCACCGAGCACATGCGCGCTGGCCGCCTGCAGGCGGATCAGTACGCGGCGTCCATGGAGAAGATCCGCTCTCGCCGCGATGCGCTGCAGGGAGTGGAGACCCAGGCCAAGGGGGCGAATACCGCCATGACCAGCCTGGCGGCCACAGCTCGCCGCCTGCAGGGACTCCTGGTCGTCGGGGTCGGTGGCTACGGGGTCACCTCGGCAACCCGGGCTGTGGTCAACACCAACCTGGAATGGCAGCAGGCGCTCTACACCATGGAGGCCGCCACAGGTAGCGCGGCCAAGGCGCGTCAGGAGCTGGAGTACGTCCGTGAGGTCTCCGAGCGCCTCGGCCTGGAGCTGCTGAGCACGAGCCAGTCCTATGCCAAGCTGGTTGCGGCCGCGAAGGAGACGCCCGAGCTGGGCAAGTCCTTGCAGACCGTGTTCGAGGGTGTCTCCTCGGCGACGACCGCGCTGCACCTGACCCGCGAGCAGACCAACGGCATCCTCCTCGCCCTGGAGCAAATGGTCAGCAAGGGCAAGGTGCAGACCCAGGAACTGGTGCTGCAGCTCGGCCAGCGAGTACCTGGTGCATTCGGCCTGGCTGCCAAGGCCCTGGGTACCAACACCCAGCAGCTGAGCCAGTGGCTGGAGAAGGGCATGATCCCGGCGGCCGAGTTCCTGCCGCGCTTCGGCGCCGCCCTGCAGGAAGCCTATGGCCCTGCCGCACAGCAGGCCGCCGGCGGACTCAACGCCGAGCTGAACCGCCTGCAGAACGCCTTCACCGAGCTGAAGGTCCAGGCCGGTGAGTCGGGCTTCATCGACTCCTACACCAACGCCGTGAAGTCGCTGCGCGATGTGCTGAAGGACCCGAACGTCGTCCAGGGACTCAACCAGTTGATCCAGGGCATGGGCAAGGCCGCTGAATGGGCTGCCAAGGGCGCCGGTGGCGTCGCGGGCTTCAGCAACTGGATCGGCGAAGAGTTCGGCGCCCGCACCAATGGTCCGGCCGGCGGCGATGCGGTACGCCTGGAGGACTCCATCGAGCGGGAAAGCAAGAACTTTGCCCGTTTCCAGGCGCTGCTCGATGAGGCCTACGCCAAGGGCGATGACAAGGCGGCCCAGCGCTACGAGAACGCGCTTTCAGAGACCCAAGCCAACCTGGACAAGTGGCAACAGCAGCTGCAGGAGTTCTATTCCAAGTCGGCTCCGCCCCTGGTCGTCACCCAAGGAAAAGAACCGGCAACCACCGCACCCGAGCCGTTCAAGCCGGCGGGCGGCACGGACAAAGCTGCTGCGCGTGCGGCCAAGCAGAACGAGGACTGGGTCAAGCAGCTGGAGAAGGAGGCCGCCACCTACGGCGGCACCAAGGCTGCCCGCCGCGAGTACGAGCTGGAAGAACGCAACCTGACCGGGGCGCTGAAGGAGCGCGCCGAGGCTGCCTGGTCGATGCTCGATGCCGCCGAAAAGCAGAAAAAGGCAGACGAGCAGGCCAAGAAGGACACCAAGCTCCTGGCCCAGCTGCAGCTCGACTACCTCAAGGCCACCGGCCAGAACGCCGAGGCTGCGGTCGCCGAGATCGAGAAGAAGTACGGCGCCCTGCAGCAGCGCCTGCAGGCGGCCGGCAATACCGAAGGCGCCGGTCTGGTTGGCAAGCTGATGGGTATCGAGCAGGCCAAGGCCCAGCTCAACGACCTGGAACAGTCGATCGAGCGCATCTTCGCCGAGCAGTCGCGCCGCGAGCAGTCGATCAACACCCAGCAGGAGGCAGGCCTCACCAGCGAGATTGGCGCGCGCCAGCAGATCCTGGACCTGAACCGTGCCACCGCCGACCAGGTCGCCGCACTGCTGCCGAAGATGCGCGAACTGGCCAACGTGACGGGAGATCCGCAGGCCATCGAGCGGCTGAAGGACCTGGAATCGCGCCTGGCCAACCTGCGCACGGTGGCCAACGAGTTCTCCAACGCCCTCAAGGAAGGCTTCGAGTCCGGCATTCAGAGTGCACTGAAGGGCCTTGCAGACGGCACCATGAACCTGCAGGACGCAGCGCTTTCGTTCCTCAGCAGCATTGGCAGCGCCATGGCGGATCTGGCGAGCCAGAAGCTGGCGGCGCAGGCCACGGAGGGTCTTTCCAGCCTCTTCAGCTCGGGGGCTGATACTGCTTCGGACACGGCGGCCGCAACAGCTACGGCGACAGCCATTTCCACCGCCAGCGCGACCGGCGCCACTGCTATGGGAACAGGCATTACTTCTGCAGGTGCTGCTGCCTCTGCTGGTATGGCTGCCAGCATCACGTCTGCCGGTGCTGCGGCCGCAACCTCAATGGCAACGGCGATTGCAACGGCTGGTGCAACCAACTCAGCTGGAAGTGCCCTTTCTTCTGCTGCATCCGTAGTTTCGGTGACCGCTGCCAGCGGCGGCCAGGTCCTGGGCCCAGGCACGGGCACCTCCGACAGCATCTCCGCGTGGCTCTCCAACAAGGAGTTCGTCACCCGCGCTGCCGTCGTGACTCAGCCTGGGATGCTGCCGTTTCTTCATGATTTGAACGCACGCGGCATGGTCGCCCTGAATGACTACGCCCGCCGCGTCCGCCATGCCACCGGCGGCCTGGCCGGCGTCCCTGCACCGGCGATGCCGGCGCCGGTCATGCCGGGCCAGCGCCTGGCCGAGCCAGCGGCCAGCACCTCCGCCACGCTGAAGAACAACCAGAACTTCTACCTGATCGACGACCCGCAGCGCATCGCCGACGTGATGTCCGGCCCGGCCGGGCGCGAGTCGCTGGTCATCGCCATGAGCCGGGAGCCCGCCAAGTTCCGCTCCATCCTGGGAATCAACAGCTGATGCCACACACTATAGGTTTCGTCGACAACTCGGGCGGAGTACTCGCCCACTACAAAATGCTGGAGGTCATCAAGGACTTCAGCTCGGCCAACGGCTGGCAGGTGCTGCGCTACGACACCGCCTCGGCCGATCGCCAGTTGATCCTCAAGGGCTCGGGATACACCGACGAGGAGGAGATCTTCGTCGGCTTCAGGACCTACCAGTCCGAGCCCGCTGACGTCTACAACCTGCTCGCGGGTGTGTTCACCGGCTACGTCGCCGGCAACACCTTCGATAGCCAACCCGGGGCGCGCCTGTCTGGTGTGCCGGCGCACAGCAACCGTATCGACTACTGGTTGACCCTCAACCCGCAACGCATCGCCCTGGCGATGAAGGTGGGTACGCCGGTGTACGAGAGCTGCTACGTGGGCAAGTGCCTGCCGTATGGCAGACCGAGCCAGTATCCGTACCCGGTTGTCTGCAGCGGGATGCTTGAAGGCGCTGCACTCATTCGGTTCAGCGACAGCTCGTCGATCCATCGCCTTGGTTACAAGGGCAACTCGCCACGCCTCGGTCTGCGTACCAATGACCAGTGGCGCAACGTGTACTGCCACCCATGGAGCAACGACTCGATCGCCGGAACTACGCAGCTACGCGATACCGGGGGCATCTACCAGCTGCTGCAGGTTGAGATGCACGACAACACCGCGAACATCTGGGGTGCTCTGGAGGGGATCTACTACATCAGCGGTTTCAACAACGCGGTCGAGAACACCCTGACCGTGGACGGGGTGCAGTACGTCGTGATCCAGGATGTCGCCCGCAACGACTTCGCTGACTACTACGCACTGAGGATGGATGACTGATGGCCTACTACAGCGGTTCGGCAAACGACATGACCGCGGTGCGTGCTGCCCTGGTTTCGGCCTGTGCCAGTGAGGGGTGGAGCTGGAACGAATCAACCGAGGTGCTCAGCAAAAGCGCGGTGTTCGTGAGGCTGCAGATAGTGGGCGGTTTCCTGACACTGCTAGGGCGTACGAGCGCTGTAGCTGGAGATGCCCCCAGCGTTGTCCGCATGGGCCCGATGGGGGTAACGGCTATCACCTGGCCAGTTCAGTACCAGCTCTTCGTCTTCGATCTGGAGATCTACTGCGTTATCAAATTCAACGTGGATTTCCACCTGTGGTGTGCGTTTGGCAAGTCTTCGGTTGCAGGTTTGCCTGGCACCGGAATGTGGGTTGCCGCATCGGTTCATGCCCTGAACAACAACTACCCGGACATGTCTCCTGAGCGCGGGCCCACTCAGTTCCCGTACGACGGGTGCTGCGGGATCTTCTGGAGAACCAACGGCGGAGGAGCAACCGACGGCGAGTCGTGGGTGCACTCAGATTTTGACGGCCAGGGTTGGTTGATGGCGCTGTCGACGGGAGGCAACAACGTTGGGGTTCGATCGTCATCTCCTCTGCTCTCCATATTGCCCAACAGCTGGAATAGCGAGGCGGTGCTGCTGCCCATTCGCGCGTACAAGGTCAGGCCGTCGAGCAAGCTGAGCCTCACGGTCGACCTGGTCAATGCGCGGTACACCCGGATTGACAACTATGCGCCGGGTGAAGTGATCCAGATCGGTGAGGAACGCTGGATGATGTTGCCGTTTTTCCGAAAGAACAGCGCGGAACGGGATGGTGGCGGGCTCACCAACCATACCGGGACATTGGGTTGGGCCATCCGTTATGAGGGGCCATAACCATGGCCACCCTCGCTGCTGAGCATGTCCAGCACACCGCTGGCGGCCTGCCGTACAGCCCCAATCTAACTAGCGAGCACTGGAAGTTTGCCTGGCTCAACCAGTTCGATCCGTCTCCGTACGCATCGGAAACCTCGCGCGCAGGCCAAGCGCCGCTCTCCACCCATTGGCCTGTGGAGGCAAATGGCCGGGAGATCGAGGCGCATAGGGGCGGTGCCTTTGTCGACGACTACTACTTCCGCATCCATATCAACCCGCAGCGCCTCGATCTCGGCAACGTCGTTTCGGACCAGTCCACCGACCTGTTCGTCTGGAACGCCTGGCTTGAGCCTCGCACGCTCAACTCGATCACTGGCACTGACGAAGGGGTGCTGGTCACTGGCCAGCCTGCGCCTCCGCTCCTCGTTCCCGCTCTGAGCGAGAAGCTGTGGAAACTGACGGTTACCCCTCTGGGCCAGCCGACTCTGGATACGGTGATTCGATGGAACTTCGCGAGCGGTGAGAGCGTAGGGATACGGGTCACCGCGAACCGCATCATCGGTTGGACGTTCGCGCCCGACTGGGCCGACGGTGTGATCGAGCGACTCTCGGCCTCAACCGACATTCTGCAGAGTGAGTCCGCTGCTGAGCAGCGTCGCGCGCTGCGTCAGGCGCCTCGGCGTGAGTTCGAGGCCCCCATGTATGTCGAGGGGCGTGAGCGTCAGTTGCTCGACCTGGTGCTGCACGGATGGAGCGCCCGCACCTGGGCGCTTCCTCTCTGGCACGAGATCCAGCTGCTCCGCACAGCAGTACCTGGTGGCGCCCTGTTCATACCGTGCGACACCGCCTTTCTCGATTTCCATGCCGGCGGGCTGGCCATGCTGCGGGGTGAGTCTGCGTTCACCAGTGAAACCGTCGCGATCGATCAGGTCCTGGATGACGGCCTGCAGCTGGCTCGCGTTACACAGCTGGAGTGGCCTGCAGGGTCCCGTCTCTATCCGGTGCGCAGCGCCCAGCTTGTCGAAGAGCCATCCCTGACGCGCCTCACCGACATGGCCATCTCCGCTGATGTGCACTTCCTGGTGGTTGAGCCGTGCGACTGGCCAGCGGTGATGCCCAGCACTCTATATAGAGGGCACCCGGTCTATGAGACCAGGCCGGATGAGAGTGAAGACCTCACCCGGACGCTGTCGCGCCTGCTTCTGACTTTGGACAACGGTTCCGCGATTCCGCTGTATACCGACACCGCCGATCGGGCGCTGGCCGTCGTTAGGCACCGCTGGATCGACCTCGGCCGGGAGGCGCGCGCTGCCGTGCGTTCGTTCATCTATGCGATGAATGGCCGGCAGAAGGCGGTCTGGGTACCGACCCACGCCGACGACCTCACGCTGGCAAGCCCCGCCACCCCGGTCAGTACCACGATCGACGTTCTGAGCTGTGGGTACACCCGATTTGCCAGCGCCAAGCCTGGCCGCCGGGATATACGCATAGAACTCCGCGACGGCACCGTCGTTCATCGGCGTATTACCGGCAGCATTGAACTGAGCCCAGAGATCGAGCGGCTCGCCCTCGACAGCAGCCTGGGCCGCCAGGTCCCGCCGGATGACGTCGACCGGATCAGTTGGCTCGGCCTGTTCCGCTTCGATAGCGACGTCCAGGAGATCGAGCACCAGACCGACAGCGAAGGCATCGGCTCCTGGTCGACCGTGTTCCGGGAGGTGCCTGATGAGTCATGACAGTCGCGAGCGCTCGATCGCAGATGGCAGCCCGATCCGCCTCTACAAGTTCAAGCGGGGCGTCATCGTCTGGCTGTACGCCAGCGGCGATCGCAACATCACCCTGGGCGCCGAGATCTACCGCACGCTGCGTGGCGGCATCACGGATGACGGCGTACGGCGCACCGGAGAGGTCACCGCTGATCGCTTGAAGGTCACCGCGCCGGCCGACCTCGAGGTCGCTGCGCTCTACCGTGGTGTGCCGCCCAGCACCGAGATCGAGCTGGTGATCTACGACCACCATTTTGGCGAGACCACCGCCCAGGTCGCCTGGAGTGGATCGATCGAGACTGTACGGTGGCCACAGCTCGATCGCTGTGAGATCAGCTGCCAGACCTTGCTGGCCACCCTGGACGTGCCCGGCCTTCGTCTCACCTGGGAGCGCAACTGCGGTGCTGCGCTGTTCGATCGCAGATGCAAGCTCAATCGAGACCTGTGGCGCGTCGAGATGACGATCCAGTCCATGACCGGCGCCACCGTGAGCAGCGGTGCAGCAGAGGCCTTCCCGAATGGCTGGTTTGACGGGGGCTTCATCGAGTGGCCGATCGGCGCCGGAGAGTACGAGCGCCGATCCATTGAGCGCCATGTCGGCAGTGTGCTGAGCGTGATGGGCGGCACCTCGGGCATCCCGCTCGGCTCCGTGCGTGTGTACCCGGGCTGCGATCGCACCGTGGCGACGTGCGTGGACAAGTTCGATAACCGGCTCAATTTCAGGGGCGATCCGAACCTGATGGGCACAAACCCCTTCAACGGCAACCCGGTGTTCTGATATGCCATGGCCGCAAATCATCATGCTGGTGGCCAGCTTCGCCATCAGCTACCTCAATCGCCCGAAGGCCACCTCGCCGCGCCCTGCAGCGTTCGAGGACTTCGATTTCCCAATGGCCGAGGTCGGTACCGCCCAGTACGTCATTTTCGGCGACGTGTGGATTCCCGACTGGATGGTCCTCACCTACGGCAATTACCGCACAACGAAGATCAAGACCAAGGGCGGCAAGAAGTCGATTGGTGGGTGGGTGCCAGGCCTGGCACCGGGCACCACCAACCCGATCGAGGCGAAGTGGAAGGCGCCGTGGGACCCGGTGGGCGACAAACTGACCGAGTGGGACCCGACCCTGCCTGAAGAACCGGACGACAACGGCCTCGGTACTGGCACTGTGGGGGGCGCCACATGGATTCCCCAGTGATCAGGGCCTGGCCGCGTCACCTTCATGAACTCGGTCAATGCGCCCGAGGAGCCCGGTCGATCGCTCGTGACCTGAACCTCGATTACAGCCGCTTCATTCATGAGGGCATGCCTGTGGACGAGTTGCGCGCCACGGGCAACGCCTTTGCCATCGCACTGGCAGATCACGCAGAGAAGGAAGCCGCCAATGGGCATGGGTAACAAGCCGCAGACGATCGGCTATCGGTATTTCATGGGCATCCACATGGGTCTTTGCCGTGGCCCCATCAATGAGCTGCGCGAGATCCGTGTTGGCGACCGCACCGCCTGGAAGGGCTCTGCTGTAGGCCAGGCGCGCTGGCAGATCACCGCCAGCTCGCTGTTTGGTGGTGATGAGGGTGAGGGCGGCATCTACGGCACCATCGACATGATGCTCGGCACCGAGACCCAGCCGGTGAACCCTCGCGTCCAGAGGATGCTGGGGAGCGCGTTGGTGCCGGCCTTCCGTGGCATCACCACGCTCTTCTTCGACGGCCTCATCGGCTCGATGAACCCGTATCCCAAGTCCTGGAAGTTTCGCGCACGCCGCGTCACCTCCGGTTGGGACGACGATATCGTCTGGTATCCCGAGAAGTCGACGATCTGGCAGGGCGACAACACCATCAGCGGCATGAACCCGGCCCACATCATCTATGAGGCCTTCACGAACCGGGACTGGGGCCGTGGTCGCGCGACGGCTCGCATTCATGAGGCCTCATTTCGGGCAGCAGCTGATCAGCTCTTCAGCGAGGGCTTTGGCCTGTGCATCTGCTGGCGGCGCCAGGATGGTCTGGGCACGTTGGTGAAAAGCGTGATCGACCACATCGGCGCGGTGCTGATCGATGACCTGGTCACCGGCCAGGTGTCGCTCCATCTGATCCGAAACGACTACGTGGTCGCCAATCTGCCTCTGTTCGACGAGAACACGGGTCTGCTCGGCATCGACGATGACGACGCAGCCGATGGCTCGATGGCCACCAACGAGGTCGTGGTCAAGTTCCGCAACATGATGAACGACGGCGCGGACGACCAGGTGCGCGTGCAGAACAACGCCGGCATCCAGTCCGTGGGTGTGGTGCTTTCTGAAACCGTCGACTACCCGCATGTTCCGACCAGCGGCCTGGCTGGCCGGCTGGCCCAGCGCGACCTGGCAGCCAAGTCCGCCGCCGCACGGCGCTTTAAGGTGCGCCTCGACCGCCGTGGCGCCGGCATCCTGCCAGGGAGCGTGTTCCGGGTTCGCTCGCTCAAACGTGGTTACGAGCAGCTCGTGCTCCGTGCTGGCCAATGCGACTACGGCACCCCGGACGCGGGCACCGTGACCATCACCTGCGTGATCGATGTCTACGGTCTGCCCGATACGGCCTACGTTGCGCCTCAGCTACCCACCGTCAAACCGCCTACCAACGACCCCTTGCCGGCCACCGTACGCCGCATCTTCGAGATCCCATATCGCGACCTTGCGCGCTACCTGGACCCTGCGCAGCTGGCGCAGGTCACCGATACCTCATGCGCGATCGGTGTGATTGCGAGGCGGCCCAGCGCGGCCGCACTGGGCTATACGCTGCTGACGCGCGTTGGAAGCGCTGACTTTGCCGGTGTGGATGCCGGCGACTGGTGCCCGACTGCCCAACTCGCCGTTGGGCTGGATCGACTGACGACCAGCACTCGCATCACCTACGGCACCGACGTATCGACCGTGCAGGCCGGTGACCCGGCCCTGGTTGGCGATGAGATCGTCCGCGTTGTCAGCCTCGACATCGACACGGGCGACCTGGTCATTGCTCGCGGTTGCTCGGACACCGTTCCAACGACGCATGCGGCCGGTGATCGCATCTGGTTCTATGGAAGCGACACAGCGGTCGACCCAGTCGACTATGCACCGGGAGTGGTGGTCCAAGCCAAGGTGCAGAGCCGCACGTCCACTGGCCTCCTGGATATGAACCTGGCGCCGACCGACAGCTATACCAACGTGCGCCGGCAAGCGAAGCCGTTTCCACCTGGTCAGTTCAAGATCGGAGGTGCGTGGTACCCGGCAACCGCTAGCGGCAGTGCTGTCCTGAGCTGGGCACATCGTGACCGGATCAGCCAAGCCGACCAGCTGGTCGACACGACGGCGGGGAACATTGGACCCGAGGCGGGTACAACGTACAGCGCGCGTATGCTTCGGGTTGACACAGGGGTGGTGCTCGCCAGTCAGTCCGGGGTCACCGGCACGACGGTTACGCTCTCCGCGTCGTACGAGGGGGTGGTGCTGATCGAGCTGTGGTCGGTGCGCGCAGGCCTAGAAAGCCTGCAGCGTCATCGCCACCAACTGATCCTGCTGCAGCCCGTGCTCGCTCCAACCAATCTCACAGCCACCTACCTGGAGCAATGACGTGGGCGTTCACCTGACATGGCAGAACAACAGCCTGGGCGACAGCATCAACGTCTATCGCAGCACCAGCAGCATGGATGTGGGCTCATTACCTGAGCCGCTGGCCACCATCGATGCGGGCAGTACGGAGTTCGATGACCTCACTGCAGTTGATGGCGAGATCTACTACTACCGTGTTGCGCTGCTGCGTGGGACGTCGTCTGCAGTCAGTACTGAAACCTCGTTCACGGTTGCGCCTCCGCTGGATCGCTCTACCTGGAACCCAAGCGACCGTGGGTCCAGTGTTGTACTGAGCAATGGCAACAAGACCGCGCAGGCGTTCCAGATCAACTGCGTGCGGGGCCAGCTGCCGCACAACCAGGGCGTACGTCAGTTCGAGGTGCTGATCGGAGCCAATACGCTGCGCGCAGCCATGCTGGGCGTTGCAACCAGCTCAGCGGCGCTGACGAACTATCCAGGCAGTGGGGCGGGAGGATGGGCGTACTACTCATATGACGGCCACCTCTATGCCGAGGGCGTCGACACCGCATATGGCGCAGCGTTTGTCACTGGAGACGTTGTAGGGGTCGTGGTGGATTTCGACCTGGGGGCGCTGCGGTTCTACCTGAACGGGGCCAATCAGGGTCAGCGAAGCATTCTGGCGGGCCTCACCCTGTTCCCGTTCTTCGGTACAGGCTCGACCTCGTCCTCCACGCCGTCTGAAGGAACGCTCAACACTGGTGACCAACCCTTCGCGTACCCAGTAGCGGGTGCGACGGCGTGGGGGTAGGCGCTAAAGTTGGAATTCCTTTGCCGCCTGTGAAACTGGCCCACGTTCTGAATATCGCGCGTGGGCAGCTTCAATTTCGCGCGGCGCTACACGCTGGCGTCATTGCGCTGCCTGCGCTCGCGGCTCCATTGCACCAGGATCAGCACCAGGGTCGGCACGCCGAGCAGCGCGGTGAGCTGGAAGAACTGGTGGTAGCCGAGGCTGTCGACCATCACGCCCGAGTAACCGCCGATCAGGCGTGGCAGCAGCAGCATGATGGAGCTGAGCAGGGCGTACTGGGTCGCCGAGAACTTCAGGTTGGTCAGGCTCGACAGGTACGCCACGAAGGCCGAGGTGGCCAGGCCCGCGCTGAAGTTATCGCAGGAGATGGTGAGGATCAGCATATCCAGGTGCGGGCCCATGTCGCTGAGCACCACGAACATCAGGTTGGTCGCCGCCGAGGCCGCGCCGCCGATGAACAGGATCGGTAGGATGCCGAAGCGCACGATGAGCAGGCCGCCGGCGCCGGCGCCGAGCAGGGTCATGACCAGGCCGAAGAGCTTGCTGACGCTGGCGATCTGTTCCTTGGTGAAGCCCTGGTCGATGTAGAAGACGTTGGCCATCACCCCCATCACCGTGTCGGACATGCGATAGGTGGCGATCAGCCCGAGCAGCAGCAGGGCCTGCCAGCGGTAGCGCTGGACGAACTCGCTGATGGGGGTCACCACCGGCGCCATCAGCAGGCGCCCGGGTGCCGAGAAGCAGGCCATGGCGATCAGCACGAACAGCGTGCCCCGGGGCCAGGCGCCGGAGGCATAGGCCTTGATGGCGGCGGCCGTGGTCACCAGGATCACGATCAGCACGATCATCGAGACGGCCTGGTGGACGAAGTCGAAGTTGGGGATCACCCGGCCCCGCGCGGCCACCAGCAACTGGCGGCGCTGCTGACTGAGCAGCTCGCGCACCGGGGCGATCTGGCGGCGGCCCCAGGGCGACAGGCAGGCCACCAGGAACAGGAAGTAGAGCAGCGCGCGCGGCCAGGCGCGGTCGAGCATGCCGGTGATCATCGCCGGCAGGGAAATCAGCATCACCAGCAGGATCAGCACCGAGGCCAGCTGGTCCTTGAGCTTGAAGCGCGAGGTGTGGGTCTGCACCTGCACATCAATGTGCGGCTCGCGCATCCACAGACTGGTGATCAGCCCGGGCAGCATCAGCAGGGCGAACAGCAGGTAGGTGCCGGCCCAGGCGCCGTATTCGTAGGTCAGGGTGGTGGAACCGAACCACTCGGCGAAATACAGCGCGCCGGCAGTGGCCAGTAGCGCAGAAACCCGGTAGCCGAGCATGTAGCTCGCCGCGAGGGCGGCCTGGCGGCTGTCGTCGGCGATTTCCAAGCGGTAGGCGTCGACGGCGATATCTTGCGTGGCGGAGGCGAAGGCCACGATGACGGCCACGGCGATCAGCCAGGTCAGGTGTTGCTGCGGGTCGCACAGCGCCATGCCCACCAGGCCGAGGGCGACCAGGCCCTGGGACAGCACCAGCCAGGAGCGGCGACGGCCCAGGCGGCCGAGCAGCGGCAGGCGCCACTGGTCGAGCAGCGGTGACCAGATCCACTTGAAGGCATAGGCCAGGCCGATGAGGCTGGCGAAACCGATAGCCTCGCGAGACACTCCGGCCTCGCGCAACCAGACGGAAAGGGTGGAGAACACCAGCATGTACGGCAGGCCGGCAGCAAAGCCCAGCAGCAGCAGCGCAAGGGTGGCCGGGCTGGCGTAGGCGGCCAAGGCGGCGCGCCAGGTACGGTGGGACATCAGGCGTGTAATCCAGAAATCACGGGGCGGTCCATGACGACGAGCACGCGATGGAACCGCGACAAAGCGCGCACTCTAACCCTTGGGTGGCATGGGAAGCCAGCCGTGCCGACGCATATCCACCCGTTCGTTGTGGATGAAGACACCCTCCGCCCGTAAACGTGCCCGTTGCTCATCGCCGGAAGGGCTGCCGGCGAGCAGGCTGAGGCGGCCGCCGGCGGCGATCACCCGGTGCCAGGGCAGGCGCGTGTCGTCCGGCAACTGGCTCAGGGTGCGCCCCACCCAGCGTGCGGCACGGCCCAGGCCGGCCATTTCGCCGAGCTGGCCGTAGCTCACCACCTTGCCTGGCGGCACCTGGGCGAGGGTCAGGTACAGCGCCTCGCGGCGCATCTCGGGGCTGGCCGTCGGCAGGTCATCCAGGGGATTCGCGGTGGCGCGGGGCTTGCGGGTCGCCATGGCGGAACGGGGTCCGATTGCAGGGGTGGTTGCCAGAATAGGATGGCGGCCCCGGGGCGACAACCGCTCTACGGCAAGGGGCACGCTGGTCCGTTTTTGCGGAACTTGAGGCTTGTCCGTCGGTCAGTCCTTGCTCAGTCGCCGGGCTTGCGGATAATGCCCGGTTTTTCGCGAACTTGAGCCCGTGTATCCGCCTATGTTGTCCAGAACCCTGCTGTGCCTAGCCATTGCGGCTGCTTCGACCCCCTCGCTCGCCGATACCGTGTGGATGAAGAACGGTGATCGCCTGTCCGGCAAGATCAAGGTCTTCGACGGCGGCAAACTGATGCTGGAAACCGAATACGGCGGCTCCATCCCGCTGGATTGGGCCAAGGTCGCCACCCTGGAAAGTGACCAGGAGCTGATGATCAAGCAGGACGACGTCACTGGCGAGCGCGCCAAGACCCTGCGCCCGGCCGAGCCCGGCAAGGTGATCCTGGCCAACGGCGAGGCACCGAAGACCGTCGAGCTGGCCAGCATCGAGCAGATCATGAAGCCCAAGCCCTTCGTCGAGGACCTGACCTGGTCCGGCAACGTCGACTTGGCCCTGGACTACAAGCGCGCCGAGAAGGACACCGACGACTACGACGTCGACTTCAAGACCAAGGCCCGTCACGGCCGCTGGCGCCACAACGCCACCGGCGAATACAACCGTGAATTCCAGGACGACGTGAAAACCACCGAGAACTGGGAGCTGGAATACGCCCTGGACCGCTTCATCACCGACAAATTCTTCTGGCAGGGCCGCGCCGAATACAAGCGCGACAAGATCGAAGAGCTGGAGCGCCAGCGCACCCTCGGTACCGGCCCCGGTTACCAGTTCTGGGACGACGAGCTGGGCGCCTTCTCCCTGGCATCCCTGGTCAACCGCACCGACTACGAATACTCCAATGGCGAGAAGGACAACTTCTACGCGCTCAGCATGAAGTGGGACTACAACCGCTACCTGGTGGGCAAGACCGTCGAGTTCTTCACCGTCGGCGAAGTGGGCCGCCCCCTGGGCAACGCTGCCGACTACTCCCTGGATGCCGAAGTGGGCCTGCGCTACAAGGTCACCGACTGGGCCTCGCTCAACCTCAAGGCGGAGAAGGACATGGTCCAGGGCGCCGAAGGCGAGATCGACGAGACCCGCTACACCGTCGGCTTCGGTGTGGGCTGGTAAGCACCCCACCGGCTGTCCCGGGCTGAGGCCCGGGCTACAGGCTGCGAACCGACAAGAAAAAGCCCCGCATCAGCGGGGCTTTTTCATTGCAGCGGAGCCCTTACAGGCGCAGGCCGCCGTCCAGCTCCAGAACGCGACCGGTGTAGTAGTCGTTTTCCAGGATGTAGGCCACCGAGTGAGCGATCTCCTGGGGCTTGCCCAGGCGCTTCAGCGGAATGCCGGAGGTCATCTTCTCCAGGGCTTCGGGCTTCATGCTGGCGACCATGTCGGTCTCGATGAAGCCGGGGGCCACGCCCGCCACGCGGATGCCGTAGCGCGCCAGTTCCTTGGCCCACACCACGGTGTCGGCAGCCACGCCGGCCTTGGCGGCGGAGTAGTTGGCCTGGCCCATGTTGCCGGCGCGGGAGATGGAGGAGATGTTGATGATCGCGCCTTCGTTCTTCAGCTCGATCATCTTCGCCGCCACTTCGCGGGTGCAGAGGAATACGCCGGTCAGGTTGACGTCGATCACCGCCTGCCACTGGGCCAGGCTCATCTTGGTCATCTCGCCGTCCTTGACCTTGATGGTCAGGCCGTCGCGGAGGATACCGGCGTTGTTAACCAGGCCGTTGATGGCGCCGAAGTCCTCGGCCACCTGGGCGACCATGTGGGTCACCTGCTCTTCGTTGGCCACGTTGCACAGGTAGGCGCGGGCGTCACCGCCGGCGGCCTTGCAGGCGGCCACGGCGTCGTCCAGTTTTTCCTGGTTCAGGTCCACCAGCGCCAGCTTGGCGCCCTTGCCGGCGAGGTACTCGCCCATGGCACGGCCGAGGCCCTGGCAACCGCCGGTGATGATGATGACCTTGTCTTTGAGCTGCATGCTTTTCCCCAAGAATTCGAAATGAGTGGCGGTATCCCCGCTGGCAGCCTGGAACCGCTATTCTGGCTGCCCGTCCGTTTTCGACGGATTCTGTGCAAGGAGTCAAAAGGTGAGCGTGAAAGCCGCAAAGAATGCCCGAGAATTGCTGCTCAAGGAATACCGCGGTGTCCTCTCCACCCAGTCCAAGGCCATGCCGGGCTTCCCTTTCGGATCAGTGGCACCCTATTGCTTGGACGCCGCCGGCCGCCCCCTGATCCTCATCAGCCGTATTGCCCAGCACACCCACAACCTGCAGAAAGACCCCAAATGCTCCTTGCTGGTGGGGGAGCGCGGCGCCGATGACATCCAGGCCGTCGGTCGCCTGACCCTGCTCGCCGAAGCCCGCCAGATCACAGACGAGGCCGAGATCGCGGCGGCCAGCGAGCGCTACTACCGCTTCTTCCCGCAGTCCCGGGACTACCACCAGACCCACGATTTCGACTTCTGGGTGCTGGAGCCAGTGCGCGCGCGTTTCATCGGCGGCTTCGGTGCCATCCACTGGATCGATCAGGTGGTGCTGGCCAACCCCTTCGCCGGTGAAGCCGAGCGCAGCATGATCGAGCACATGAACAGCGACCATCAGTCGGCCATTGCCCATTACCTGGCGCTGCGCGGGCTACCGGGGGAGGTGGCGGACATGGTCAGCATCGACTCGGAAGGATTCCACCTACGCGTCGGCCAGAACGTGCACTGGCTGCCTTTCCCAACATCCTGTAACAACCCAGGTTCGGTCCGTCAGGCCCTGGTAGCGCTGGCACGCGCGGAGACCTGGCCGTCCGTCGCCGAACCCGAGGCTTGAATTCGGGGGAGGGCGGCTTCATCTAGATTCCCATCGGAAGCCGTTCTTCCGTCAAGGATCCCTCGATGCGTGTCTTTCTGTTCCTCCTCCTGCTGTTCCCGATCATCGAACTGGCCGTGCTGATCCAGGTCGGCAGTGTCATCGGCGTGTTGCCGACCCTGCTGCTGGTCATCGGCACCGGCGTGCTCGGCAGCGTGCTGTTGCGCGTCGCCGGCGTCGCCACCGCCTGGCGTGCCCGCGAGAAGCTCGCCCGTGGCGAGATGCCCGAGCAGGAAATGCTCGAAGGCCTGCTGATCGCCGTCGGCGGCGGCCTGTTGCTGCTGCCGGGCTTCATCAGCGACATCTTCGGCGTGCTTTGCCTGATCCCCTTCACCCGCCGCCTGCTGATCGGGCGCATGCTCAAGCGTGCCCAGGAACAGGCCCTGCGCCAGCGTGCCTTCGCCGATGATCTCGCTGCCCGCAGCGGGCAGACCCGCCCCAATGTGATCGAGGGCGAGTACGAGCGCCGCGACCGCTGAGCCTCCGGTCGGCTCGCTGGAACTTCCTGCAAAAATTTCGGTGGTCGCCCTTGAAATACCCCTGGGCGCCCCTATGTATTGGTCACCGCAAGGTTCCTTGCCCTCAAGGGCAAGGTCAGACTTCAGCGGAGTGCCTTGCACCCCGCAGCCGGCTCCGCCGGATTTCGCTAACCCGCCGGTCAACCGTACCGGCGCCGGAAAACACTAATTGGGAGAGTTACACAATGAAGCTTCGTCCCCTGAATGATCGCGTCGTAATCCGCCGCAGCGAAGAAGAAACCAAGACCGCTGGTGGCATCGTGCTGCCGGGCTCGGCCGCTGAGAAGCCGAACCGCGGTGAAGTGGTTGCCGTCGGCACCGGTCGCGTTCTGGAAAACGGCGAAGTCCGTGCCCTGGCAGTAAAAGTGGGCGACCAGGTGGTATTCGGCCCGTACTCCGGCAGCAACGCCATCAAGGTCGACGGTGAAGAACTGCTGGTCATGAGCGAGAACGAAATCCTCGCTGTCATCGAAGCCTGAACCGCCCCCTTTCCCACCTAGAATTCGAGGAAGAAGAACATGGCTGCTAAAGACGTAAAATTCGGCGATGCCGCTCGTAAAAAACTGCTCGTTGGCGTGAACACCCTGGCTGACGCCGTTAAAGCCACCCTCGGCCCGAAAGGCCGTAACGTGGTTCTGGAGCGCAGCTTCGGCGCCCCGCTGATCACCAAGGACGGCGTTTCCGTCGCCAAGGAAATCGAGCTCAAGGACCGCATCGAAAACATCGGCGCCCAACTGGTGAAAGACGTTGCCTCCAAGGCCAACGATGCTGCCGGTGACGGCACCACCACTGCTACCGTTCTGGCCCAAGCCATCGTCACCGAAGGTCTGAAGTCGGTTGCGGCCGGCCTCAACCCGATGGACCTGAAGCGCGGCATCGACAAGGCCACCGTCGCCATCGTCGCCGAGCTGAAGAACCTGTCCAAGCCGTGCACCGACACCAAGGCCATCGCCCAGGTCGGCACCATCTCCGCCAACTCCGACGACTCCATCGGCAACATCATTGCCGAAGCCATGGAGAAGGTCGGTAAAGAAGGCGTGATCACCGTTGAAGAAGGCTCGGGCCTGGAAAACGAACTGTCCGTCGTAGAAGGCATGCAGTTCGACCGCGGCTACCTGTCCCCCTACTTCATCAACAAGCCGGACACCATGGTGGCCGAGCTCGACGGCCCGCTGCTGCTGCTTGTCGACAAGAAGATCTCCAACATCCGCGAACTGCTGCCGGTTCTGGAAGCCGTTGCCAAGTCCGGCCGTCCGCTGCTGATCGTGGCTGAAGACGTCGAAGGCGAAGCCCTGGCTACCCTGGTCGTCAACAACATGCGTGGCATCGTCAAGGTCGCAGCCGTCAAGGCTCCGGGCTTCGGCGACCGTCGCAAGGCCATGCTGCAGGACATCGCCATCCTCACCGGCGGTACCGTCATCTCCGAAGAAGTCGGCCTGAGCCTGGAAAGCGCCACCCTGGAGCACCTGGGTAACGCCAAGCGCGTGGTCCTGAGCAAAGAAAACACCACCATCATCGATGGCGCCGGTCAGCAGGCCGACATCGAGGCGCGTGTTGCCCAGATCCGCAAGCAGGTTGAAGAAACCTCTTCCGACTACGACAAGGAAAAACTGCAAGAGCGTCTGGCCAAGCTGGCTGGCGGTGTTGCCGTGATCAAGGTTGGCGCTGCCACCGAAGTCGAGATGAAAGAGAAGAAAGCCCGCGTTGAAGACGCCCTGCACGCGACCCGCGCTGCTGTGGAAGAAGGCGTGGTTCCTGGCGGTGGTGTGGCCCTGGTTCGTGCCCTGGCTGCCATCAAGGACCTGACCGGTGCCAACGAAGAGCAGACCGCTGGTATCAACATCCTGCGTCGCGCTGTCGAAGCTCCGCTGCGCCAGATCGTTACCAACGCCGGTGACGAAGCCTCCGTGGTTCTGGACAAGGTCAAGCAGGGTTCGGGCAACTACGGCTACGACGCTGCCACCGGCCAGTACGGCGACATGATCGAGTTCGGCATCATCGACCCGGCCAAAGTCACCCGTACCGCGCTGCAAGCCGCTGCTTCCATCGCTGGCCTGATGATCACCACCGAGGCGATCGTTGCCGAGCTGCCGGAAGACAAAGCTGCTCCGGCCATGCCGGACATGGGCGGCATGGGCGGTATGGGCGGCATGATGTAAGCCACCCAGTCCATCCGGTCTGAAAGAAGCCCCGCCTTGTGCGGGGCTTTTTTATGCCTGTGGAAACGTCGCCGGCGGGGCCCGCCCAATACTGCGGGCGGCCATCAAGGCGCCAATTCCGTGGCCGTCTGTGGCGCCTCGTCGACCTCGGGCGCATAGAGCATGAAGCGGTAGCAGCCCAGGCAGATCAGCCAGTCCAGCAGTGCCGTCCACAGGTTGTGGGAGAGAAAGTGCGCGCCCTGCATCATCCGCCCAATGGAAAACAGCCCGCCCAGGGCCAGGGCACCCACCAGGGCCAGGCGAGCGAGACGACGATTGCGGTCGCGCAGGAGGAAGTACAGGGCGAAGAAGGTGAAGCCGCTGCTGGCGTGGCCGCCCGGCCAGCAACGGCCGGGTTTGGCGGTGGGCGCGCGTTCGGCCAGCAGCGGGGTGTAGGTCTCCACACCGCCATAGCGGGTCAGGTCCCAGGGGCAGTGCACGGCGGTCAGCGCCTTCAGCGGCGTCACGATCGCGGTGGACAGGCCCATCGCCAGGACCAGGTAGCCGAGGCGCCTGCGCAGGCCGTACCAGGGGCGATACAGGCAACTGGCGACGAACCCGGCCAGGGCCAGCAGCGCCACCGCGATCACCGCCTGCTTGGCGCGGTCATGCATCACGTCCTCGAGGAAGAAGCTGTGGGCACCGATGAAGCCTTCTCCAGGCCGGTAGAACAGATCCGCCAGGGCGAAGTCCAGCCGGGTCGGCTCGATCACCAGCAGCGCGAGGATGATCCCCAGGGGCAGGCCCAGCGCCCAGCCATAGGCGAGCGGGCGGGAGGGGAGGGAAGGGGGCATGCGGTGTCTCCGGAGTACGGGGCAGGGGATTGCCAGGCCAGGGAATGGGCGTAATCTGCCGTGGCCGCCGTGGTGGCTCCGTGAACCGCGGGTGAAAAAACTGTCAAAGGCGCCTGAGGCCCCCAGAGGGCCGGAAAATCGATGAGGCGGGAGAGCTGCAGATGCGGATTTTGCTGGTGGAAGACAATCGCGACATCCTGGCCAACATGGCCGACTACCTGGAGCTCAAGGGCTACAGCGTCGACTGCGCCCAGGATGGCCTTTCCGGGCTGCACCTGGCCGCCACCGAACACTTCGACCTGATCGTCCTCGACATCATGCTGCCCGGGCTGGACGGCTACGCCCTGTGCCGGCGGCTGCGCGACGAGGCGCGGCGCGATACGCCGGTGATCATGCTCACCGCGCGCGATGAGCTGGACGACCGCCTGCAAGGCTTCAAGTCCGGCGCCGATGATTACCTGGTCAAGCCCTTCGCCCTGTCCGAACTGGCGGCGCGCATCGAAGCGGTGCTGCGGCGTTCCCGGGGCGGCGGCAAGCGTGCCCTGCAGGTGGGTGAGCTGAGCTACGACCTCGACACCCTGGAAGTCAGCCGTGCCGGCAAGCCGCTCAAGCTCAACCCTATCGGCCTCAAGCTGCTGGCCGTGCTGATGCAGAAAAGCCCCCACCTGGTCCGTCGCGAGGCCCTGGAAGAGGCGCTCTGGGGTGACGATTGCCCCGACAGCGACAGCCTGCGCAGCCACATCCACCAACTGCGCCAGGTGATCGACAAGCCCTTCGGCAAACCCCTGCTGCACACCCTGCACGGCCTCGGCTACCGCCTGGCGGAGTCGGCCGATGGAGTTTAGGCAGAGCCTCGCGCGGCGCATCGTCATCGCCTTCACCCTGATGACGGCGCTGGTGGGGGGAACCTTCTCGCTGGGCATCATCGAAGTGGTGCACCTGATCGAGGAACAGCTGATCTCCCGCGACCTGAACAACGAGCTGGAGCGCATCCTCTACGAGAACCTCGCCAAGGGCCGGGCGCCGAGCCTGGACAGCGACACCCGTTTCTACTTCGGCGAGGGCACCGGCCCCTACGCCTTGCCCGCCGAATACGCCAAGCTGGCGCCGGGCTTCCACGAACTCTTCGAAGGCCAGCTCTCGTTCCACGCGCTGGTGCGGGACATCGACGGCCACCGCTACGTGCTGCTGCAGGACCAGAGTGATTTCGAGGACCGTGAGCAGGCGCTCTACGGCGTGGTGCTGGTGGGCTTCATCCTCAGCGTGCTGCTCTCGGCGCTACTGGGCTGGTTGCTGGCGCGCAAGGTCATCGCACCGGTGGTGCGCCTGGCCGGGCAGGTCCGTCACCGTGACCAGTTGCTGGGCCTGGCCCCGCCCCTGGCGCCTGACTACGCCTCGGACGAAGTGGGCCAACTGGCCCAGGCCTTCGACGACACCCTGGGCCGCCTGCGCGATGCCTTGACCCGCGAGCGCCTGTTCACCAGTGACGTCAGCCACGAGTTGCGCACGCCGTTGATGGTGATCGCCACCTCCTGCGAGCTGCTGATGGAAAACACCGGCCTCGACGAACGCTCGCGCCAACAGGTGCGTCGCATCGGCCGGGCCAGCGAGGAAATGCGCGACTTGGTGCAGACCTTCCTCATGCTCGCCCGCGCCCAGCGCGAGGGCGGCGAGGGGGTGCCGCGAGCCAGCCTCGGCGGCCTGGCGGACGAGCTTGTCGCCCTCTGGCGCGAACCTATCGAAGCCAAGGGACTGCGTTTCGACTACCAGCCCGGTAACCCTCTGGAAACCCGCTTCAATGCCGCTTTCCTGCGTTCGGTGCTGGGCAACCTGTTGCGCAATGCCCTGCATTACACCGAATCGGGTCACATCGAGCTGCGCCTGGACGCGCGCGGCTTCAGCGTCGAGGACAGCGGTGTCGGTATCCCCGAGGAGCAGCGCGAGGCGATGTTCCTGCCCTTCGTCCGTGGCCTGGAGCAACGTGGCGACGGTCTCGGGCTGGGCCTGTCGCTGGTCAAGCGCATCTGCGAGAGCCAGGGCTGGGTGGTCAGCCTGACGCCGTCCGTCTCCGGCGGCTGCCACTTCCGCGTCGACCTGGTCGCGCCTGCAGGCTGACACTTTTTTCACATCGGCATCACGGCAGCATGACGCCTGCCGGCAGAAGCTGGTGGCCCTGTGCAGTCGTGAGGCGCGGCGAAGGTACGGACCTTGCAGTGTTCGGCTCCCATTGCACCGGGGTAGCACCGGCGATGTCCGGGGGGAGGGCACGCAGGCGTCTGCACCGGGGATGTCATGAAACCTGGCGACCTATCCGTGGTCCTATCCGGGCCCCACGAGTGGGCATAAGGGTTACCTCGTGCCTGTTCTGTTACCTCAAGGGGCAGGCGCAGGGCGCTGACCGCTGGGCGGGAATGTCGGCGCCAGCGATGAAATGACACTTATTTGCAATAAATCGCTGCTAGCCTCGCCCGTCTGCCAACTGACGGTTGTGAAAGCCGGCGATGCCGCACACGAGGGCGAACAGGTGGTTGAGAGGTGCGCTGCTGCTTAAGGACAAGAGCCGCGACGGGTGGGAATTACCGCAGGTATGCCATTCGTCACTTCGAAAAAGCGGACTGTGAACTATTGAACTAGTGTGAAGACACAGCGTTTGGCAGCGCTATCAAGGGGTTGCGATCATGAAGTTAGAAATAACGCGAGCTTTGTTCCTCGTCGGAGCTCTGGGCGTCGCTTCCATCGCCGCGGCGGCCTGGCATGAGCCATCGCCGTCGGTCATCAGCGTCAATGGCCTGGGCTACTGTCCCCTGCCGCCTAACGCCCGCCACAAGGCCGATGTCATGCCGGACAAGCAGTTGCTGCTGTTGATGTTCGGCCTGTCCCAGGGCATGGGGCCGCAAGGCTGAGAAGCTGCTCGTAGACGTCAAAGCCCCGCGCACGCGGGGCTTTTTATTGGCTGGCGATCCGCTTTCGCTGCTCTTTCCTCCCGGTTCTTCCACGCAACAGGGAAGCCGGATGAGCCTCGCTCCGCTTCAGTTTCCTTCCTGCAACGGCCTTCAGCGGTACGGTCCTTGCAGTTTCGCCCGGCACGAGCCGGCGATTACAGAGGGTATTTCGGTGCAACTCCCGGGATAGAGGTTTGGCGGCCCCTTTTGGGGCGCGCGTGCCCGGGCTTGCCGTTGTGCACGGGGTTACCTGGCGCACCTTCCTGTTACCGCAGGCGACACAAAAAAGGGTGGGAGTCATTCGTCCGTTTGGACGGTCTCGGTCTCTACGAGATGGCGGAACCTACCAGGCGATAACGAAGGAGCGACCGATGACGGCAGGTGTGATGGCATTGACGAGTGACACGAACCACCAGTTCGACCATTTCTGGGACTGGCGTGGCGAGTGGGTCGAGGCACCGAACCTGAGGCGGGGTGGCGAAAGCGGGGTGGAGCGGGTGCGCCGCGAGGACGGCGCCGTGCTGTATAGCAAGCGCCAGTGCGGCCACCTGTATCGCAGCCTGCTGCACCCCTTCGGGCGCCCGACGGTGCTCCGTGAACGGGACGCCATCCGCGCGTTCGAGCGCCTCGGTGTGAGGGTGCCACGGCTGGTCTTCTGTGGCGCCCGGCGTGGCGGCGAGGCCGGCTGGCAAGCACTGCTGGTCACCGAGGCGCTGGACGGCTTCATCGACTTCGAGCGCTGGTACGCCTCGGTGGAAGGGCGGCCCGAGACCCTGGCGGAGCGCGAGCGAGTACTCGGGCAGGTGGCCGAGGTGCTGGCGCGGCTGCACCGGGGTGGCTGGCAGCATGGCTGCCTCTATCCCAAGCATGTGTTCATCCGCCTCGGGGAAGGCAGCGACCCTGCATCGGTGGAGATCGCCCTGCTCGACCTGGAGAAGAGCCGCCGTCGCTTCGCCCACGCCCGGGCGGCCTTCAACGACGTCGGCCAGATCAAGCGTCATTCGGCCATTCGCGAGGATGACTGGGCCTGCCTGCTGGCCGCCTACGAGCTCGCCTTCGGCGGCCGCGTGGAGGCGTTGCACCGCCTTTGACGGCCCTTGAATGAAAAAGGCCCCGCATCTGCGGGGCCTTCTTCGTTCAGCGTGGCTCAATGGCTGGTGGCGGGCTCTGCCTCCGGCTGGGTGGCGGGCCGTGGGTCCGGCTTGGCCAGCAGGGTATAGACGCAGGGCAGCACGAACAGGGTGAACAGCGTGCCGATGGACATGCCGGTGGCGATCACCATGCCGATGTCGAAGCGGCTCACCGCGCCCGCGCCGCTGGCGAGAATCAGCGGCACCATGCCGAACACCATCGCCGCGGTGGTCATCAGCACCGGGCGCAGGCGGATGGACGCGGCTTCTTCCACGGCCTCCCTGGCGCTCAGGCCCTTGTCGCGGCGCAGCTGGTTGGCGAACTCCACGATCAGGATGCCGTGCTTGCTGATCAGGCCGATCAGCGTCACCAGGCCCACCTGGGTGTAGATGTTCATGCTGGAGATGCCCAGGAACAGCGGGATCAGCGCGCCGCAGATCGACAGCGGCACCGTCACCAGGATCACCAGCGGGTCGCGGAAGCTCTCGAACTGCGCGGCCAGCACCAGGAAGATGATCGCCAGGGCCAGGCCGAAGGTCACGTAGAGCGCACTGCCTTCCTGCACGTACTGGCGCGAGGCGCCGGCGTAGTCGAAGGCGAAGCCGCGCGGGGCTTCCTCACGGGCGATCTGTGTCACCGTCTCCACCGCATCACCCATGCTCACCACCGGGAAGCCCTCGATGATCGCCGAGTTCAGCTGCTGGAACTGCTTGAGCTTGGTCGGCCGCGCGGTGTCGTGGACCGAGATCAGCGTGGACAGGGGCACCATGGCGCCGCTTTCACTCTTCACGTAGTAGTTGTTCAGCCAGTCCGGGTTGTCGCGGTAGGCGCGCTCCACCTGGGCGATCACCTTGTAGCTGCGACCGTCGATGGTGAAGCGGTTGATCTCGCCTTCACCCAGCAGCAGCGCGAGGGTGGAGCCGAGGTCCTCCATGGAGACGCCCATCTGCGCGGCCTTCTCCCGGTCGATATCCACCACCACCTCCGGTTTGTCGAAGGCCAGGTCGACGTTGAGGAAGGCGAACTTGCCCGAGGCTTCCGCGCGCTGCTTGATGCGCTCGGTCACCTGCAGCAGCGACTCGTAGTCGTTGGGGGTGTTGATCACGAACTGGAAGGGCAGGCCTTCACCGGTGCCCGGCAGCGACGGCAGGTTGAAGCCGAAGATCTGCAGGCCCGGGATGCGGTCCAGCTTGCCCTGGACCTCGTGCAGCAGCTCCATCTGGGTGCGTTCGCGCTCATCCCAGGGCTTGAGCAGGAAGCCGCCGATACCCGCTTGCACACCGTCGAAGCCGTTGATCTGGAACGACGAGTAGTACTCGGGGAAGGACTTGAAGATGTCCACGAACTCGTCGGTGTAGGCGTTCAGGTAGTTCAGGTTGGTCGGCTGCGGTGCCTTGGCCATGAGGAACACGATGCCCTGGTCCTCGTCGGGGGCCAGTTCGCTCTTGGTCATCATCAGCAGGATCGGGATCAGCGCCATGACGATGACCGCGAACACCACCACCACCGGGCGGGTGTTGAGGGTGCCGTGCAGGGCGCTCTGGTAGCGACGCTTGAGGCGCTCGAAGATCATGTCCAGCTTGTGGGCCAGGCCGCTCGGGTTCTCCTCGTGGCGCAGCAGCTTGGAGCACATCATCGGCGACAGGGTCAGGGCGACCACGCCGGAGATGATCACCGCACCCGCCAGGGTCAGGGCGAACTCGCGGAACAGCGCACCGGTGAGGCCGTCGAGGAAGCCGATGGGGGCGTACACCGCCGCCAGGGTGATGGTCATGGAAATGACCGGCACGGCGATCTCGCGGGCGCCCTCGATGGCGGCATCGAAGGGGGTCTTGCCCTCCTCGATATGCCGGTGGATGTTCTCCACCACCACGATGGCGTCGTCCACCACCAGGCCGATGGCGAGCACCATCGCCAGCAGCGTCAGCAGGTTGATCGAATAGCCCATCAGCTGCATGAAGAACAGCACGCCGATCATCGACAGCGGGATGGTGATCACCGGGATCAGCACCGAGCGGAAGGCGCCGAGGAACAGGAACACGACCACGATGACGATCAGCACCGCCTCGCCCAGGGTCTTCACCACCTCGTCGATGGACGCCTGGATGAAGCGCGTGGCGTCGTAGGCGATGGAGACCTTGAGGTTCGGCGGCAGCTGGGATTCCAGCTCCGGCATGATCTCGCGCACGTGCTTGATCACATCCAGCGGGTTGGCGCTGGGGGTGCCCTTGATGCCGATATAGACCGAGGGGATGCCATCGAAGGAGCTGATGGAGTCGTAGTTCTCGGCGCCCATCTCGACCCGGGCGATATCACGCACCAGCACGCGGCTGTCGCCCTGGGTCTTCACCGGGATGGCGGCGAAGGCTTCGGGGGACTTGAGGTCGGTGGTGGCGTTGATGCTGGTCACCACGTACTCGCCCTTCACCTGGCCGGCGGCCGAGAGGAAGTTGTACTTGCGCACGGCATCGCTGACGTCGCCGGCGGTGACGCCATAGGCGGCCATCCGCACCGGGTCCAGCCACAGGCGCATGGCGAAGACCTGGTTGCCGAGGATTTCCGCTTCCGCCATGCCCGGCAGGGTGGCCAGCTTGGGCTGGATCACCCGCGACAGGTAGTCGGTGATCTGCGGGTTGGACAGCTCGTCGCTGTAGAAGCTGATGTACATCAGCGCCGAAGCGTCGGCCGCTTCCTTGGACAGCACCGGGTCCTCGGCATCCTGCGGCAGCTGGTTCTTCACCTCGTTGGCCTTGGCCAGCAGTTCG
This sequence comes from Aquipseudomonas alcaligenes MRY13-0052, assembly GCA_000474255.1. Taxonomy (GTDB): domain Bacteria; phylum Pseudomonadota; class Gammaproteobacteria; order Pseudomonadales; family Pseudomonadaceae; genus Metapseudomonas; species Metapseudomonas solani. The sequence continues at coordinate 29,906 of BATO01000005.1, read as the reverse complement.
GTGAAGAGACGATCGGAGTTCGAGCCGATGCGCGCGTAGATCGAGATGATCGACAGGTTCTGCTGGCTCGACGACGTCATGTAGTCGATGCCTTCGGCACTGGCCAGGCTCTGCTGCAGGGGCTGGGTGATGTAGCCCTGGATGGTCTCGGCGTTGGCACCGGGGTAGGCGGTGGTCACCGTGATCAGGGCGTTTTCCATCTGCGGGTACTGGCGGATCACCAGCTTGCTGAAGGCCTGGAAGCCCAGCAGCACGATCAGCAGGCTGACCACGGTCGCCAGTACCGGGCGACGGATGAAGGGATCTGTAAAAGCCATATCGGTATTCCTTGGCGTCGGGCCTTATTGCCCGGCGCTGGCTTGTTTGTCCGTTTGCGGCTGCAGGGCCTGGTCATCGGCGATGGCGACATGGGAACCGTTGTCCAGCTTCAGCTGGCCGGCGGTCACCACCTGCTCCTCGGGCTTGAGACCCTTGAGCACCACGACCTTGCCGTCGCGGCGCGCTCCGGTCTCGACGAAGCGGCGCTCGACCACCAGCATCGGCTCGCCCTTGTCGTCCTTCTGCACCTGGCCGTCCTCGCCCTTCTTGGCGTCGATCACGTAGACCGAGTTGCCGTAGAGGGTGTAGGTGATGGCGGTTTCCGGCACGACGATGCGCGCGGTGTCGCCCGGCAGCAGCACTTCGAGGTTGGCGAACATGCCCGGCAGCAGCTTGTTGTCGGGGTTCTGCAGCATGGCGCGGACCTGCAGGTTGCGGGTGCTGTCCTCGACCTTGGGGTTGATCGCCGCGACCGTGCCTTCGAAGAACTCGCCCGGGTAGGCGGCCACGTTGATGCGCACGCGCTGGTCGATGGCGAGCTTGGGCACCGCTTGCTCGGGCAGGTAGAAGTCGACGAACAGGGTGCCGAGATCCTGCAGGGTGGCGATGGTGGTGCCGGAGGAGAGAAAGTCACCCACGTCCACCTGGCGGATGCCGATGGTGCCGGAGAAGGGCGCGACGATGCGCTTCTTCGCCAGCATGGCCTTCAGTTGGGCAACGCTGGCGGTGGATTTCTGCAGCTCCGAGGACAGGCGGTCGAACTCGCTCTTGGAGATGTTCTGCCGGTTCACCAGGCTGCGGCCGCGCTCGAACTCCACGCGGGCCAGGGCCAGGGTCGCCTCGGCGGTGGCCAGGCTGGCCTTCTCCACGTCGCTGTCCATCTGGATCAGCGGCTGGCCCAGGGTGACCTTCTCGCCGGAGAGGAACAGCACGTCCTGCACGGTGCCACCGACTTCTACGGTCAGGTCGACGCCCTGGAAGGCCTTGAGCGAGCCGATGGCCGGAAGGCGTTCCTGCCAGGGTTGCTCCACGGCCTTGGCCGCCGAGACGCTGATGGCCGGTTTCGGCGCCGTGAACATGGCGATCTGCTGTTTGATGGAGAAGACTTTATAAGCGGCGAGCGCAGCCACCACGAGGATGACCACGCCGAGCATGATGAGCATGCGGCGGAGCAACATATTCCGGTTCCTTGGCAAGGCAGATTGAGGCCTGGGAATAGGCGAGGGGTGCACCTTAGTACCACTGGCGGGGGCAAGTCAAAGGCGCGGAATTGCAAAAGTTTACATGCTGGCACGATGCCCATTTGGGCGCTTGCAGATCGCCGGAGATCGCCACGGATCGCCTCATTTCAGCCAGCTGGAAACGGCCGCCGGGGGCCCGTGCGGTTTGCTGTGGAAAAGCACGCTGGACGCCAGGGGCGGCTGGGCGGTGGGCGCAGGGTGCAACCCGGTCAGGGCGCTGGCGCGGCAGGTGCTACCGGCCGGGGCGGGGCAAGGCACATCCCTGTGCCGGGAAACGCGTCAGGCGCTGAAGCGGCGGGTGACCCCGTTGAGCTCGCCGGAGAGCTCGTGCAGGCGGGTACTGGCCGCCTCGGTGCGTTGCACATTTTCGTTGTTGGTGACGGCGATGGCGGTGATTTCGGTGAGGTTGCGCGAGATGTCCTCGGCCACCGAGGTCTGCTCCTCGGCCGCCGTGGCGATCTGCCGGTTCATGTCGCGGATGGCTTCCACCGCACCGGTGATGCGCTGCAGCATGGCGCCGGCCTCGGTGACCTGGGTGACGCTCTGCTCGCTGCGGTTCTGGCCGTTCTCGATGGCGCGCACCGCGTTCACCGCGCCGGTCTGCACCGTGTCGATGATCTGGTGGATCTCGGCGGTGGATTCGGCGGTGCGCTGGGCGAGGGTACGTACCTCGTCGGCGACCACGGCGAAACCACGGCCCTGCTCGCCGGCGCGGGCCGCTTCGATGGCGGCGTTGAGCGCCAGCAGGTTGGTCTGCTCGGCGATGCCACGGATCACTTCCAGCACCTTGCTGATGCGGCCGCTGTCGTTCTCCAGGCGGCGGATCACGTCGGCCGTGGAGTCGATCTCGCCGCGCATGCCGGTGATGCTCTGGATGGTCGCCTGCATCACCCGCTCGCCCTGCTGGGCGGAACTGTCGGCATCGTCGGCGGCGCGGGCGGCGTCGGCGGCGTGGCGCGCCACTTCCTGGGCGGTGGCGGACATCTCGTGCATCGCCGTGGCCACCTGGTCGGTGCGCGAGAACTGCTCGCGGGTGCCGCCTGCCATCAGCGTGGCGATGGCGTTGAGCTCGCCGCTGGCGCTGTCCAGTTCGGCGGTGCTGTGCTTCAGGCGGTTGAAGGTGTCGGCGAGGAAGTCGCGGAGAACGTTGGCCGAATTGGCCAGGCGCCCCAGCTCATCGCGGCGGCTGGTGTCGACGCGCTCGCCGAAGTTGCCCTGGCTGAGGCGGGCGATGTGGTCGATCAGGTTGCGGATCGGGTCGATCAGGCGGCGGTTGATCAGCCAGATCGCCAGCAGGCCGATCAGCACGCTGGACACCAGCATCACCACCAGGCCGGTGGTCACGGTGCTGGCGGCGCTGGCACTGATTTCGGCGGACTGCTGGGTGCCGCGGTCATGCAGCTGGGTGACCAGGGCAGTCATCTGCTCGCTGGTGGCGCGGTCGATGCCCTGCACGGCCTTGTCGCCTGCACTCGGGTCGGCGCCGGCGGCGAGGAAGGCTTCGCGGCCCTTGCGGTAGGCAGCGCCCAGGCTCTGGTGCTCATTGCGCAGGCGCTCCACCTGGCTCTGCAGGCTGGAGTCGCCCTGCTCGCGGGCCTCGCTGACCAGCTTGCCGAGGATGTCCTGCACCTTGCGCTCCTGGTCCTCGAACTGGCCCCAGTACTTGGACAGGGCAGCCGAATCCTTGCCGCGCAGGAGGACGTTCTTCCATTCCTGCACCTGGCCCTTGAATTCGACGTTGGCGCTGTCGACGAGGCTCGACGCCTCCAGCGTTCCGCCTACCAGGTTGCGGTAGGACTGGATCCCTCCAGATAGAAAGTTGAAGCAGGTCAAGGCTATGACCAGGATCAGCAGCAGGCTGCCGCCCAACAACGCGAGTAGCTGGCCTCGCAGGGAAGTTTGCAGGGACATGGGATTACGCCTCGGGGACGTGGGAGGGATGGGTTGCAGATGGAGTATAGGTCGGCCGCCGCGACCATTCGTTTAGGCCGCGGCGACGAAATGCAGGGGTCAGGCCAGGTGCAGGTGGTTGTCCCAGAGTCCGGCGGGGAGTTGCAGTGGAGCGGCGGCGATCTCGGCCTTGCGGCAGTCGTAGAGGCGGCAGCGGCCTTGGCCGGAGGTGACCACGAAGCCGTCCTTCACCGCGCCGACGCCGGCGCAGTCGGGCAGGGGCGCGTCCAGGCGCACGGCGCCGCTGTCCAGGTCCCAGATGAAGAAGCGATTGCCGCGCGGGGCGGTCAGGGCCACCAGGCGCAGCTCGTCGTGGATGGCGACGCTGGCGGTGTACTGGGCCATCGACAGACGCTGCTCGTCCGCCAGGGGGAAGGGCTGGAAGGGTTGGCCCGGGCGCTTGATCGCCAGCAGATCGGCGTGGTCGCTGGCGTCGCCCATGTACTGCTGGCCGGCGACTAGGGTGCCGTCGGCGGCGATGGCCAGGTGGCGCACGCTGTTCATCTGCTGGGGCAGGGTCTCGCGGGAGATCAGGCTGCCGTCGCGGCGCATCAGCACCAGGCTCGGCTCCATGGCGTGGAGGTTCATTTCCACGCGGCTCTCGGCCTCGGTGCGGATGCCGCCGTTGGCGACCACGAAGGTCTCGCCGTCGGGCATCCAGGACACCTGGTGCGGGCCCAGGCCGTGGGTGGACAGCTCGCCCTGGTGGACCAGCCGGCGGTCGGCGTAGGCATAGACGCCGAGCAGGCCGCGGCCCGGGTCGCTGGTGTCGTTGTCGGTGGTGTAGAGCCACTCGCCGCTCCTGTGGAACACGCCGTGCCCGTAGAAGTGGCGGTTGGGCAGGGACTTCACCGTCTGCAGCAGGCTGCCGTCGGTGAGGTCGATCAGGTAGCTCTCGGTGCCCGGGCGGCGGGCGACGAACAGGGCCACCGCTTCGCTGGGGTGCTCGACGATGTCGTGGCAGCGCTGGGCCACGCGGGTGGCGAACACCTGGGTGCCGTCGAGGCGGTAGCCGACGGCGTAGTGGCCGCCGTCGGCATCGTCACGGGCGGAGAGCAGCAGCGGGTCGCGGCCTTTGCGGCTCAGGGTCCAGCCGCCGAGCGTCACGGCGCCGAGCAGCAGGCTGCCGAGGGCGAGTACCTGGCGGCGGAACATATCAGTCACCATCGTTGGCGTTGAAGCCGAGTTGCACGTTGAGGACGCGGGCCAGCTCGTTGGAGTGCAGGCGGTGCACCACGTCGAGGCTGTCGTAGAAGACGTTCAGTTGCTTGAGGCCTTCCTCGCTCTGCAGCAGTTTGCTCAGCGGCGGGTCCAGGGCTTCGAGCTTGGCGCGGGCGTCGGCGTAGGCGGCGTCGATCTTCTCCGCCAGGGCCTTCTGGTCATCGCCCAGCAGGCTGCGGATGCCCTTGCCGTCGGCGCCCTGCCACAGCTGCTCGGCGCTGAGCAGGCTGGCGCCCAGGCTGGCCAGGGAGGTGTCGCTGCGCCAGCCATCGGCCTGGTAGGGCTGCGGCTGGCTCTTGGTCTGGCGGCCCATGGGCGTGCCGAGCTTCTTCTTCAGGGTGTCCAGGGCGGTGACCTGGACCCGCAGCAGCTCGGAGACGGCCTCGTGGGAGTCCGCATAGCGCTGGTTGGGGAACTTGCTCAGTTGCTCGAGCATGCCGTCCTTGCTGTTCCAGGAGGCGAGGATTTCCTCGGCGAGGCTCTGCTGGCGCTGGCCGATGGCTTCCAGCAGCGGGCAGTAGCGGGCCTTCTGTTCCTGGTCGGCCAGGTCCAGGTTGCTGTCGAAGAGGATGTATTCGTAGGCCGAGAGGCCCTGCACCACGACGCTGGACTTGGCCAGGCCGGCGGCGTCGATGTCGGGCTTGGCCTTGACCAACTGCTCGACCTGGCGACCCACCAGGTTCTTCTTGTCCGGCCAGAACTGCACCTGCCAGGCGCGGTTGCCTTCGGCCAGCGGACCGACCATCAGCGGCTGCAGCTCGGCCCAGGCCTTCTGTGCCACGAGGAAATCGGCGCGGGCCTTGTCCAGCTCTTCCTTGCCGGAGCAGAACGCCAGGGCGCTGGCGGCCAGGGCGCGGTCGGCTTCCACCCAGCGGCTGTAGGTGGGCAGGATCACCTGCTTGGCCAGTGCAGCGGTGGCCTGGGCTTGCGGGTCCTGTGGGGCGCAGGCGCCGAGAGCCAGGGCGGCGAGGCTGGTGAAGAGCAGTTTGGGTCTGAACATGCAGGGCTCCTTAAAGGGAATTCAGGAATGCCAGCAGCGCGGCTCGCTGTCCAGCGTCATAGCGCATGACGGTCTGTTTCGCCGTCTCGGCCTCGCCGCCGTGCCAGAGGATGGCCTCGAGCAGGTTGCGGGCGCGCCCATCGTGAAGGAAACGGGTGTGGCCATTGACCGCTTCGGTCAGGCCGATGCCCCAGAGGGGCGCGGTGCGCCAGTCGCGGCCGCTTGCCTGGAACTCGGGACGGCCGTCGGCCAGCCCCTCGCCCATGTCGTGCAGCAGCAGGTCGCTGTAGGGGCGGATCACCTGGTTGGCAAGCTCCGGCTCGGCGGCATCGCTGCCGGTGGTGAAGCTTGGTACGTGGCAGCCCTGGCAGCCGGCCTGGTGGAACAGCCCTTTGCCGTCGAGCACCTGCGGGTCGTTCACCTGGCGCCGTGCGGGCACGGCGAGGTTGCGGGCATAGAACAGCACCAGGCGCAGGATGTTGTCGCTGACCTCGGGCACGCCGCCGTTGACCGCGGCCAGGCAGTCGACCTGGGCGGGCATGCAGTCGTCGCGGGGCAGCAGGCTGGTGGTCAGGCCCATGTCGCCGGAGAAGGCGTGGGCGTTCTGCTGGTTGAGGCTGGGCTGGCCGGCCTTCCAGCCGAAGCGGCCGAGCACGGTCTTGCCGGCGGCGTCATCCCAGACCTGGTTGGCGCGGCCGACGATGCCGGCGGGCTTGTCCTTCGAGACGCCCACGTTGGCGAGGATGGCGGCTTCGGGAATGGCCTCCAGCAGGCCCAGGCCGATCATCGGCGGGGCGACGCGGGCGGAGAACATGGTCTGCGGGTGCATGGGGCCGTAGCCGAGCTGGGTGATTTCCAGGGTCGGCTTCTGCAGCTCCACACGGGTGCCGTCGGCGAGGGTCACCGGCACCGTCTCATAGCGCATGCGCACCTTGCCTTCCGGGGCGACGCCGGGGATGGCCACGTCCTGCAGCTGGCCGCCGTACACCGGTTCGGGCACCACGCCCAGGCGCTCCAGGGTGCGCTGGTGCTCGGCCTTGGCTTCGGCCGGGATGGACAGGCGCACCAGCATGGACACGGCATTGATCGCGCCCGGCTCGGGCGGATGGCCGCGGCCGTCCTTGATGTGGCAGTTCTGGCAGGCGTTGGTGTTGAACAGCGGGCCCAGGCCATCACGGGCGGTGGTGGAGGAGGGCGCGATCACCCAGGGATTGCGGAAGAAGCTGTTGCCGACGCTGAAGTCCAGGCGCCGGCTCGGCGGCAGGTTGGCCGAGGGCAGCGAGAAGGCGTTGCGGTCACTCTGGTCGACCGTGGTGGCGCCGCCGGAAAGGTGCTCACCCGGCTCTGCCTGGGTGAAGCGTGGCGCGTCGTCGCAAGCGCCCAGGCCAAGTACTAGCAGCAGGGGAAATGCGCGGCGCAAGGCCGATGAAGCGGGCATTGGCGGGGTCCGGTCGGCTGAAAACAGGCGGGCAATGTTAGCAGGCGAAGGATCATTAAATAAGAGGGATTTGCGTTTGCCCATGAGGGCGATCCGCTGCTCGGGCGGGTGCGTCAAAAGGCCCGGGGAAGAAGCTGGGGCCCGCATGGGGAGCGGCCCTGCGCTGCTCTTTCGCGGGCTGACGAGCGCCCACAAAAAAGCGGATGCGGCGTTGCGCCGCATCCGCTTCGCTTGTTACCGGGTCGATCAGAATTCGTGATCGGCGTTGTCCGGTTTCAGGTCGCTGATGCCCAGCTTGCCAGCGGCTTGCTCGATGGCACCGGTCTGCTTGACCAGGGCGGCGATGGCGTCACGGACGATCTGGTTGCCTTCGGCGTTGTCCGGGGCAATCAGCTGGTCGAAGTGCACGCCCTTGTTGGCGCTGTCCACCAGGACCTGCAGCTTGGCTTCGGTGGCTTCCAGGTCGGCCTTCAGGGTGGCGTCGGTCGCGGCGTCGGTCTTGGCGACCAGGGACGACAGGCTCGGGCCGGTCAGGGTGGTGCCGTCGACCTTCTTGTACTCGCCCAGGTAGACGTTGCGGATGCCCTTGCCGTTGTAGAAGTGCGAATTGTGGGTGTTGTCGCTGAAGCAGTCGTGCTCGTCTTCAGGGGAGTTGGCTTCCAGCGCGACCTTCATGCGCTCGCCGGCCAGTTCGCCCAGGGACAGGCTGCCCATGCCGAAGAGCATCTTGCGCAGGCCGGATTCGGCCGGTTCGGCTTCCAGCTTGGCGCGGTAGTTGTCGGCAACGCCGGCTTTCCACTGGCCAACCATGTAGTCCAGGTCGCTGACCAGCAGGTCGGTGGCGGCCTTCAGGTAGGCGGCGCGGCGGTCGCAGTTGCCGCCGGTGCAGTCCTTGCCCTGGGCGTAGTCGGTAGCCGGGCGGTTGCCGGCGCCCGGGCCGGTGCCGTTCAGGTCCTGGCCCCAGAGGAGGAATTCGATGGCGTGGTAGCCGGTGGCGACGTTGGCTTCGGAACCGCCCAGCTCGTTCAGGCTGGAGAGCTTCTCACCGGTGATCTCGGTGACGTCGATCTTGTCTTCGCCGACCTGGATTTCCTTGTTGGCGATGATGTTGGCGGTGGCGCCCGGGTTGCCCAGCGCATGCTGGTAGTCCTTGGCGACGTAGTCGATCAGGCCTTCGTCCAGCGGCCAGGCGTTGAGGCCGCCTTCCCAATCGTCGACAACGGCGTTGCCGAAGCGGAAGACTTCGCTCTGCATGTACGGGGTGCGCGCGGCCAGCCAGGCTTCGCGGGCGGCTTTCAGGGTGTCGTCGCCAGGCTTGGCGATGAAGGCGTCGACGGCTTTCTGCAGGTTCACGGCGGTGCTGTGGGCATCGCTGAACACGGCCAGGGCCAGGTCGGCGTAGTGGTTGACCACGGCCTTGGCGGCGGCTTCGTCGACTTTCGCTACGGTCGCGGCAGGCGTGCTGCTGGCGGCTGCTGGAGCGGCGGCTTGCGGTGCGGCGGCCTTGCCCTTGTCGTCGCCGCAACCGGCGAGAGTGATGGCAATGGCAAGCAGGCTGGCAGTAGCCAGGGGCATACGACTCATGGCGAATTCCTTTGCGTGTTGTGGGGGACGTGGCGCAATTGCGCCCGAGAAACCGCGACATAATGCGAAAGATTTGCATTTTTGAAAAGGCCCGATGCAGCGTCCCCTGGATGCGGGATGTGCCCGTGGTCTCTATGCGCCAGCCGGGCTGACGTTAGAATGCCAGCAGTCTTGTTCCACCGAAGCCAAGGAGTTGCTCGCATGTCCCTGACCAGTGTCGCCCTGATCGTTGCTGCCCTGCTGGTCGCCGCCTACGCGGTGACCCTCTATAACGCCTTGGTGCGCCTCAAGCACGGCGTGACCAAGGCCTGGTCGAACATCGAGGTGCTGCTCAAGCAGCGCCATGACGAGCTGCCCAAGCTGGTGGAGACCTGCAAGCAGTACATGCAGCACGAACGCACCACCCTGGAAAACGTCATCGCCGCGCGCAACGCCGTGGCCAGCGCCCGCGAGCGTGGCGACGTCGGCGCCCTGGGCCAGGCCGAGAGCGGCCTGCGTGCCGGCCTGGGCCAGCTTTTTGCCCTGGCGGAGAACTACCCCCAGCTCAAGGCCAACGAAAGCTTCCAGTTCCTCCAGCAGCGCATCAGCGGCCTGGAGAACGGCATCGCCGACCGGCGCGAGCTGTACAACGAAGCGGTCAACCTCAACAACGTGCGCATCGAGCAGTTCCCGGATGTGCTGCTGGCCCGCCTGTTCGGCTTCAAGCCCGCCGAGCTGCTGGTGTTCAGCGAGGCCGAGAAGGCCGACGTCGACCTCAAGTCGCTGTTCAACTGATGGTCAGTGGCGATGCCGCCGGGCTCGCGATGAGCCTGGCCTTCAGCCTCGGCGCCTTCTTCGGCGGCGGCTGGTGGTGCCTCAAGCGCCTGTCCGAGGCGCGCTTCCTGCTGGATACGCCGACCTCGAAGATCCGCTCCGCCGCCCAGGGCTATGTCGAGCTCTATGGCGTTCTCCAGGAATCCACCCTCGGCCAGCTGCAGGCGCCGCTCACCGGCAAGCCCTGCCTGTGGTGGCGCTTCCGTATCGAGGAGTACCAGGAGAGCGGCAAGAACAAGAGCTGGCGGGTGATCGAGAGCGGCACCAGCGACCAGTGGCTGCAACTGGGCGATGGCACCGGCGATTGCCTGATCGACCCGCGCGGCGCCGAAGTGCGCCCCTCCACCCGCGAGGTGTGGAAGGGCAACCAGCGCCACCCGCGCAATGTCGCGGCGCAGCCCGGTTTCCTCGGCATGCTGCTGGGGGGCGGCGAATACCGTTACACCGAGGAGCGCCTGCACCTCGGCGGCCCGCTCTATGCCATCGGTGATTTCCACACCGCCGGTGCCGGCCACCAGGGCTTCGATGGCACGGCAGCCCAGGGCGCGGTGATCCGTGAATGGAAGAGCGACTTCAGCGGCCTGCTGCGGCGCTTCGACAGCAACGGCGATGGCCAGCTGGACGAGGCCGAGTGGAACCGCGTGCGCCTCGCCGCCCAACTGGAGGCCGAGGACCGCCACCGCTCCACCAGCGCCGCGCCCGCGGTCAACCACCTGTGCAAGCCGGGCGAGTCGCGGCCTTTCCTGCTCTCCAGCCATGGCGAGGACGTGCTCGCACGCTCCTTCTACTGGCAGGCCCTGGGCGGGGCTGCCGTGTGCATCATCGGCGCGGTGGCCACCGTGTACCTGCTGCAGGTGACGGGGCTGGTGTGATGCCTGGCGCCTCTGCGTTGGGCCTCGCTGCGCTCGGCGCCAACCTACGAGCTCCGTAGCCCGGGCTTCAGCCCGGGAAGGGCACGCACGAAGCCGAACGGCAACCATGAAAAAAGCCCGCCATCGAGGCGGGCTTTTTCATGGTCGGGATTCAGAGCGTCGCGGGGTTGGAGGCGGCGTTGGTCAGGCGGCGGGCCTGCTTGAGGTAGCCGGTGAGTTCGCGGGCGGGGAGGGGTTTGCTGTAGAGGTAGCCCTGTCCCTCGTTGCAGCCCTGGGAGATGATGTACGCCTCCTGCTCCTGGGTCTCCACGCCTTCGGCGATCACCTGCATGCCCAGGCTGCGGGCGAGCTGGATGATGGCGCGCACGATGGTGGCGTCGTCCTCGTCCTCGAGCACGTCCTGGACGAAGCTCTTGTCGATCTTGATCTTGTCCAGCGGCAGGCTCTTCAGGTAGCTCAGGGAGGAGTAGCCGGTCCCGAAGTCGTCGATCGCGATCAGCGCGCCGGAGCGGCGCAGGCTCAGCAGGTGTTGGGCGGCGGTGGAGATGTCCTCCATCAGGCCGGTCTCGGTGACTTCCACTTCCAGGCTGCGCGGCGGCAGGCGGTAGACCTGCAGCAGGTTGTTCACCACCCGTGGCAGCTCGGCGTGGTGCAGTTGCACGGTGGACAGGTTGATGGCCATGCGCAGTTCGCTGAAGCCCTGGTCGTGCCATTCGCGCAGCTGGCGGCAGGCCTGGTCCAGCACCCATTCGCCGATGGGGATGATCATGCCGTTCTGTTCGGCCAGGGGGATGAACAGGTCCGGCGGCACGAAGCCGTGCTGCGGGTGCTGCCAGCGCAGGAGCGCCTCGACGCCCACCACGCGGTGGTCGCGGTAGTCGACCTGGGGCTGGTAGACCAGGTGCAGTTCGTTGCGGTTGAGTGCTTCGCGCAGGTCTTTCTCCAGCTCGCGCCGCCGGCGCATCTCGCTGTCGACGCTGGCGATGTAGAACTGGTAGCGGTTGCGCGAGCGGCTCTTGGCCAGGGTCATGGTCTGTTCGGCTTTCTGCAGCAGCTTCTCGGTGCTGTCGCCGTCTTCCGGGAACAGGGTGATGCCGATGGTGGCGCGCAGGCGCACCTCCTGCTGTTCCAGGGCGAAGGGCGCCTCGAGGTCGTCGAGCACGCTCTGGGCCAGTTCGGCCGCTTCATAGGGTTGTTCGATATCGGCCTGGACCAGGGCGAACTGGTCGCCACCCAGGCGGGCCAGGGCGCCGAGGCGGCCGCTGTGGCCACGCAGGCGGTCGGCGAGGGCGATCAGCAACTGGTCGCCGGTCTGGTAGCTGAACTGTTCGTTGACGCCCTTGAAGTCGTCCAGGCCGACGCAGAGCACGGCGACGCGGCGCTGCAGGCGGCCGGCGTCATCGAGGATCTGGTCCAGCTGCTGCTGCAGTTGCTGGCGGTTGGGCAGCCCGGTGAGGAAGTCGTACTGGGCCATGCGCAGCAGGCTGTTCTCCGCCTCCCGGCGCAGGTGGGTATTGCGCTCGATGGAGGCCAACAGCTCGTTGGCGGTGTTTATCCACAACCCCAGTTCGTTCTTCTCGTTGCCCTTGAGCATGGGCAGCTTGTGCTCGCTGGGGCGGTCGGGATTGATGTTGGTGAGGTGCTCGATGATCTTCGACAGCGGCTTGGTCAGCAGCCAGTGGTAGACCGAGTAGAGCACCAGGCCCATGGCCAGGGCGCGCAGCACCCCGGAGACGAAAATGATCACCGAGCTGACGACGAAGTCCTCGCCGTAGGGCGCGGTGTCCAGGGTGATGTTGAGGTCGCCGTAGTACTCGCTGTACGGGCCGCGGCCCACCAGTTGGGTGGTGAAGTTCTGTTCCTTGCCGAGGATGGCATCGGTGAGCCAGCGGGTCGGCAGCTCCATCAGCGGGCGCGACTTCTCGGCGAGCATGGGCTCGTTGGGGTGGCCGATGGCGGCGAAGCGGACCGACTCGTGCTGGAACAAGCCCTCGATCACCTGCATGCCCATCTCCCGATCGAGGCTGTAGACGGCCTGGGTCGAGGGATCGCGGAACATGCCGAGGATGCGGTGGGCATCGTTGGCCACCGCCTGCCGAGTCTTGTAGACGTCGAACACAATCTGCGCGCAGCTCAGCACTACACCGACCACCAGCGCGGACAGGAGCACCACGCGGAGCAACTTCAGTGACAAGCTGTGTTTGAGATCCAGCTTCAAGTAGGGATTCCTTGTTCGATGCCGGTAGGCGTCAGACCGCTTGAGTATTGGCAAACACGAGATAGCCGTCAAAGGGCCATTACGCAAATGCGCGGATTTTCACCTTGTCCGGTTCTCAGCCGGCACATTCTTCGGACGAACCTTGTCCCAGCCTGCACTGTGTCGGTGCGCTGGCTCCCCGCTTTAATGCCGTTCGACGGATTTCATTCTGGCACAGCCTGGGCGAATGCCCCGGCGATCCGGCGGACGGCGCCTCCCGGCGTCTCCAGCCGTTCGTCGTCTGCCAGCAGATGCACTGCAAGCTTCGCTCCGGCGCGCGTTGATTTCGGCTGCGCAAATGAAAAGACCCGGCGCTAGGGCCGGGTCTTTCCGTGGAGCTGGAGCGGGTCTCAGGCAGCGTAGTTCTTGGCTACGAAGTCCCAGTTGACCAGGTTCCAGAACGCCTCGACGTACTTCGGACGCAGGTTGCGGTAGTCGATGTAGTAAGCGTGTTCCCAGACGTCGCAGGTCAGCAGCGGGGTGTCGCCGCTGGTCAGCGGGCAGCCGGCACCGATGGTGCTGGCCAGGGCCAGGGAGCCGTCGGCCTTCTTCACCAGCCAGCCCCAGCCGGAGCCGAAGGTGCCGATGGAGGTCTTGCTGAACTCTTCCTTGAACTTGTCGAAGGAACCGAAGGCCGCGTTGATGGCGTCAGCCAGGGCGCCAGTGGGCTGGCCACCGCCGTTGGGGGTCAGGCAGTTCCAGTAGAAGGTGTGGTTCCACACCTGGGCTGCGTTGTTGAAGATGCCGCCCGAGGAGGTCTTGACGATCTCTTCCAGGCTCTTGCCTTCGAATTCGGTGCCCGGAACCAGGTTGTTCAGGTTCACGACGTAGGTGTTGTGGTGCTTGTCGTGGTGGAATTCCAGGGTCTCGGCGGAAATGTGCGGCTCGAGGGCGTTCTTCTCGTACGGCAGCGGCGGCAATTCAAAAGCCATGTCTATCTCCTTCATCAGGTCTGGATTTGTGCGCGGGGCGCGAGGCCGTTCACGGGCGGCCGGTGGGCGGCTGGAGTTTGTACTCTTTTTTCGCCGCGAAGCCCGGATCATAGCATCGGCCCTGCGGCATAACCACGCAGCAAACGTGTGGAAATCCCGGCGCCAGGGCCTTTGAACCGTGCGCGAAGGGTTCGACAAGGGTTGCTCAGAGACCGTTCAGCAATTGTGCCGCCATGGCGAACATCATCACCGCCACGGCCAGATCCAGAAGGCGCCAGGTGGCCGGGCGCGCCAGCCAGGGCGCCAACCAGGCGGCGCCGATCGCCAGGGCGAAGAACCAGATCAGCGACGCGCTCGCAGCGCCCAGGGCGTAAGCCCCGGGCACCGGTTGCTGAGCGCCGAGGGAGCCGATCAGCAGCACCGTGTCCAGGTACACGTGGGGGTTGAGCAGGGTCACCGCCAGGGCCGCCAGCAGCACCGCCTTGCGTGAGCGCGGGCCGGTGTTGGCGGCCTGGTCCAGGGTCTGTGGACGCAGCGCGCGGTGCAGGGCCTTGGCCCCGTACCAGCTGAGGAAGACGATGCCGCCCCAGCGGGCGATGGCCAGCAGTGTCGGGTTCTGCGCCAGCAGCGTCGCTAGGCCGAAGACCCCGGCGCACACCAGCACCGCGTCGCACAGCACGCAGAGCGCGGCCACCGGCAGGTGGTGCTCGCGGCGCAGGCTCTGGGCCAGGACGAAGGCGTTCTGCGCGCCGATGGCGATGATCAGTCCCGCCGCCACCAGCATCCCGTTGAGGTAGCTCTGCCACATGGCTCAGGCCTCCCCGGCGCTGGCGGCCAGGGCGCGCAGGGTGGAGAGGGCGCGTTCGGCGTCGTCGCGGGCGACGAACAGGTGATCGTGGTAGTAGCCGGCGATGACGTTGCAACTGATGTTCGCCTGGGCCAGGGCGCCGGCGAAGGCTGCGGTAAGGCCCACGGCCGCCAGGGAGGAATGCACCTCCAGGGTGATCCAGGCGGCTACGTAGTCGTAAGCCAGGGCCAGACGGTCGGCGTCCTCGCGGCGCAGGATGACGGTCAGCCCCTCGCGCTCGCGGAAGCTGCCCAGGGTTTCGCACCCCTGCAGCGCGGTGGCGTCGGCCAGGGTGCAGAACACGTAGTCGCCCGGGTTCAGTTCTGGGGACATGCTGCGGATCAGCAGCGCGAGGGAGGTTTCGCCAGCCATGGGGGGCGGTCCTGTGCGGAGGGGAGATGTGGCGAGTCTGGGGTGCGGGCGTGTATAAGAAAAACAAATCATGCTGATCCCCTATTAGGAAAATCGATTTGTTCGACTACAAGTTGCTGGCCGCCCTCGCGGCGGTGGTGGAGCAGGGCGGCTTCGAGCGTGCGGCGCAGGTGCTCGGTCTGTCGCAATCGGCGGTGTCCCAGCGCATCAAGCTGCTGGAGGCGCGGGTCGGCCAGCCGGTACTGGTGCGCGCCGCGCCGCCCACGCCCACGGACGTTGGCACCCGCCTGCTCAACCATGTGCAGCAGGTGCGCCTGCTGGAGCGCGACCTGCAGTCCCAGGTACCGGCCCTGGACGAAGGCGGCCCCCGCGAGCGGCTGCGGATCGCCCTCAATGCCGACACCCTGGCCACCTGGTGGGCGCGGGCGGTGGGCGACTTCTGCTCACGCCACGACGTGTTGATGGATTTGGTGGTGGAGGATCAGGACGTGGGCCTCAAGCGCATGCGTGCCGGCGAGGTGGCGGGCTGCGTGTGCGGCGCCGAACGCCCGGTGGCCGGCGCCCGCAGCATCCCCCTGGGCGCCATGCGCTACCGCGCCCTGGCCAGCCCGGCCTTCATCGCCCGGCATTTCGCCGGTGGCGTGACCCCGGCGGCGCTGGCCCGCTCGCCCTCCATCGTCTACGGCCCGGACGACTTGCTGCAGCACCGCTATATGGAATCCCTGGGGATCGCTGGCAGCTTCCCCCACCACCTCTGCCCCTCGTCCGAAGGCTTCGTGCGCCTCACCGAAGGCGGCCTCGGCTGGGGCCTGGTGCCCGAGCACCAGGTCCAGGGCCAACTGGCGCGAGGCGAGTTGCTGGAGCTGATCCCCGACCGCCCCATCGACGTACCGCTCTACTGGCACCACTGGCGCCATGGCGGCGAACTGCTCGGCCAGCTCACCGAGCACCTGGCCCGTGCCGCTGACCGCTGGCTGGTGCAGGACTGAATCAGGCGATACGGATCGCTCCGCTGCCCGGCAGCCGCTCCACGCAGCGCTCGCCGAACAGCCGCGACGGCGTGCCGTAGCCACCGGGGCCGTCATGGGCCAGCAAGTGATTCACCGCGAGCAGCACGCCGTGGACGGTCACCTCGTAGCCGTTGGCGGTTTCCAGGTGGGCGGTGCGCACCTCGCCGGCGGCGTTGCGCGCTTCGCCCCAGACCCAGGTGCGCAGCCGCTCGCGGGTCGCCTGGTCGGGGCCGCGCACGCGCTTGTCCACCTGGGCCTTGAGCCACGTCTGCGCCGCCGCCCCGCCCAGCAGGCCGCGCAGGGGGTGGATCAGGCGCATGCCCAGGGCCGCCGCCGGTGGCGCCGGCAGGTACACCTCGATGTTGGGGATGCCGGTGGAGTAGTAGGCGGTGGCGACATCGCCCCAGGGGATGGTCACGGCGTTCTTCGCGCCACGGCCGAAATCGATGCGGCGCTGGCGGTAGCCCAGGGGCACGCCCACCCGTTCGCCATCGCGGCGCACCTGGCCGCCCAGGCGCAGGCCCTCTACCGAGGTCTTGGCGGTGCCCGGCGACAGGCCGCTGCCGGTGTCGAAGCCCAGGGCCAGGTGGCT
Source organism: Aquipseudomonas alcaligenes MRY13-0052 (assembly GCA_000474255.1). GTDB lineage: Bacteria > Pseudomonadota > Gammaproteobacteria > Pseudomonadales > Pseudomonadaceae > Metapseudomonas > Metapseudomonas solani. The sequence continues at coordinate 13,459 of BATO01000005.1, read as the reverse complement.
GGCATCCGGCAGCGCCTGCTTCAGGCAGGCGGCCACGCAATCGGTGGGAATCACGTCGAAGCCCACGCCGGGGCAGACCACCCGGCCGGCCTTGCGGGCCAGCAGGTCATAGGCGCGGGCCTGTTCGAACACGGCGATCTCGCCGGTGATGTCCACGTAGTGACAGCCGCTGGCCAGGCAGGCCTCGATCATCGGCGCGCTGGTGGCGGAGAAGGGGCCGGCGCAATGGGCCACCACGCTGACCCCGGCCAGTGCCGCGCGGCTGGCCGCCGGATCGGCCAGGTCGAAGGGGCGGGCGGGCAGCGACAGCTCGTCGGCGATACGCTGCACCTCTTTCGCGTTGCGCCCGGCCAGGATGGGCGTCAGGCCCTGGCGCACCGCTTCGGCGGCCACCAACTGGCCGGTGTAGCCATTGGCGCCGTAGATCATCCAGGTTGTTTCACCCATGCCGCGTCTCCCTCGTTGTCGTGGCCGACAAGACTAGCCGGGTCCGCGCCACGTGATGCCGGACCAAGGTTGGGCGTCTTGGCTTTCAAGGTCGGGCGGCTGGCTCGCGACGCCACGGCGCCATCCGGCGCGCGCTGCTAGAGTCGCAGGCATAACGAGAACAGGGGATAGGCAATGAAGATTCTGGTAACCGGGGCGAGCGGCTTCATCGGGGGGCGCTTCGCCCGCTTCGCGCTGGAGCAGGGCATGTCGGTGCGCATCAACGGCCGGCGCCCGGAAGCCGTGGAGCACCTGGTCAAGCGTGGCGCTGAGTTCGTCCAGGGCGACCTGGCCGACCCCGACCTGGCCCGCGAACTCTGCCGCGACGTCGAGGCCGTGGTGCATTGCGCCGGCGCGGTGGGCGTCTGGGGCAGCTACCCGCACTTCTACCAGGCCAACGTCGAGGTCACCGAGAACATCGTCGAGGCCTGCCTCAAGCAGAAGGTGCGCCGCCTGGTACACCTGTCCTCACCCTCCATCTACTTCGACGGGCGCTCCCATGTGGGCATCCGCGAGGAGCAGGTGCCCAAGCGCTTCTCCGATCACTACGGCGCCACCAAGTACCTGGCCGAGCAGAAGGTCTTCGCCGCCGAGGAATTCGGCCTGGAAGTGATCGCCTTCCGCCCGCGCTTCGTCACCGGTGCCGGCGACACCAGCATCTTCCCGCGGCTCATCGCCATGCAGCGCAAGGGCCGCCTGGCGATCATCGGCAACGGCCTGAACAAGGTGGACTTCACCAGCGTGCACAACCTCAACGAGGTCCTGCTCAGCGGCCTGCTGGCGGCGGGCCCGGCGCTGGGCAAGGTGTACAACATCAGCAACGGCCAGCCGGTGCCGCTGTGGGACGTGGTCAACTACGTGCTGCGCCGCCTCGACCTTCCGCCAGTGACCCGGCACCTGCCCTTCGGCCTGGCCTATGGCGCGGCCACCCTCAACGAGACGCTCTGCAAGGTGCTGCCCGGACGCCCGGAACCGTCGCTGTTCCGCCTCGGCGTGGCGGTGATGGCGCGGGACTTCTCCCTCGACATCAGCCGTGCGCGGCACTACCTGGAATACGAGCCCACGACCAGCGTCTGGTCGGCACTGGACGAGTTCTGCACCTGGTGGAAGGCCCAGCAGCCCTGAGGCGCGGTTCAGCCGCGCAGCGGGCCGGCGTATTGGGTGTACTTGCGGATCAGCTCTTCCTCGCTCAGCACCTTCTGCACGCGGATGCCGGTGAGTTCGCTGAGGCGTTCGCCCAGGCTGATGATGTTCGCCTGCCGGGAATCGGCGCAGGCCTTGAGCATCGACTGGATGGCGTCGGGCTGGCTGAGACGGATATCCAGGGCCTGCTCGTCGCGAATCTGCCGACGCAGGGTTTGCATGCAGTCCAGTACGGCTTTGGTCAGTTCCACGCGTAATCCCCCCATGAATCAGAAGAGAGCCCCGCCCCTGTCTTCCCCGACCGGCGGAGCGTCGGGCCCCTACTGCATGGGCCCGCCTGGTTGAAGTGCCCCCAAGACACCTCACTGCAGTGATAGCAAAGTGCGTACCAGTTCACGCCCCCAGGAACCCTGGGGCCTGCAGCGGGTCGATCGACCGTGCGTCGCCCCGCGGCAGTGCGGATTCGCACCAGCTTGGCGCGACGCTGATGCCGCCCCAACGAAGCGGTATACTCGCGCACTTGTGGCCAGCCACGGCCCTTAGCGCTCTCTTCCGAAGGTCTACCATGCGTAACGATGCTCTCGATGAACTGGACGATGTTCCCAGCCTGACTACCGATGCCCGGGATCGCGACGAGTACGGCCAGCAGGGCCATGCCCACCATGCTCAACCGGCCCGTGCGGCCAGCCACGGCCATGCAGCGGCGGTCAATGTGCCCAGCACCGGCCCGCTGTGGGCCCTGATCGGCGCGCTGCTGATCGCCTTCTGCGGTCTCGGCTGGTGGAGCTTCCAGCAGATATCCCTGATGGAGCAGCAACTGGTCGCCACCCAGGAAAGCTTCGCCCGCATCAGCGAGGAAGCCGCCGGTCGCATCCAGGACATCAGCGGCAAGGTGGTCGCCACCGAATCCAACGTCACCACCGGCAGCGAATCCCTCAAGCTCGAACTCAAGCAGCTGCAGGCCAAGGTCGCCGAGATGGGCAAGCAGCAGCAGAGCCTCAATACCCAGATCGGCGGGCAGGGCAAGCGCGTCGACCAGCTCGCCGCCGACATCAAGGCCCAGGAAGGCGCCGCCGGCCAGCTCGATGGCCGCCTCAAGGGCCTGGCCGACGAACAGGGCAAGCTCAAGGCCGCCCAGGGTGATTCCTCCAAGGTCGACGAGCGCCTCAAGGCCCTCTCCGCTGAAATCGACGCGCTGAAGAAGCAGGGCAACCCCAACCAGGCGATCAAGAGCCTGGAGCAGGACCTGCTGGTGCTGCGCAGCGAACTCGACAACCGCCCGGCACCGGCGCAGAACGTGGGCGGCAACACCGCCGAGTTCGACGCCTTCCGCGCGCAGATGACCCGCAACATCAGCACCCTGCAAAGCCAGGTGCAGAACCTGCAGCAGCAGATCAACGCCCGCTGATCCGCGCTGCAATGAAAAGCCCCGCTCCGCCAGGACCGGGGCTTTTTTGTGCCCGGACGGATCGCAATGGCCGGGTGCACCCTGCTGACCGGATGCACCCCGGTGTTTGCTGGTGGGCTGAAGCGGAACGCCGCCCGGCCCACTCTACGTCGCCCCCTGCATGGGGTTGGGGGCCTGTAGGTCGGGTGCAACCCGACGTTCGCGGCGCACGATTCTCGCGGGTTGCACCCGCCCTACGGATTTCACCTGCAGGGGCGATTTATTGGCTCTGTCTGCGTTAAGTGTTGCTAGAGGATTTGAGCCCAGTTGATTGCCGAGTCTTGTTGGTGCTTCTGGTTTCGCCCACCCGGGCGAGTCCCTTTTCTCAGTCGTCGGGATGCCGAACCACAGAAAAGGAACCAAAAGGGCTTGCCCCATCATCCGGCCCGACTGCGTCGGGTTCCCTCACTCCATCGCCGCTCTGGGGGCCGGCGCGATGGGCCATCCATGGCCTGGCGCGCCTCTCGCGGCATCCATGCCGCTCGTCCTCCGGCGCAACGACTGCGTTCGGCCTCCTGGAGGGGCGTTGGCGGCTGCTCTAACTTTCTTCGCCCAGCGCATCGCGCACGTGGTGCGCACGGGCTTTCGTAGGATGGTGTAGAGCGAAGCGAAACCCATGCGGTGGAGGTGGCACGAACCCTTGGGCGCCCGGAAAAGGCCAAGCTTGAGCGCTTGCATTAAAACCACAACAGCTAACGCAGACAGAGCCAATTCATTCGCCCGCTCTTCATGCCATCGCGCTCCGTTGTCACCGGCAAAGGTGGTGATGGGTTTCGCTGCGCTCTACGCCATCCTACGGTTCGTGTTGGCCTGCGGGGCATCCGTTGCCCGCACTTATCCACAGCCACGAAAAAGCCCCGGCTTTGCGGGCCGGGGCTTTGCTTTATCGCCAGCGTTGTCGCTTACAGGCGCGGGTAGTCGATGTAGCCGACCGGGCCCTTGGCGTAGAAGGTTTCCGGGTGCGGCTCGTTCAGCGGGGCGTCCTGTTCCAGGCGGGCCGGCAGGTCGGGGTTGGCGATGAAGGGGATGCCGAAGGCCACGGCATCGGCCTTGCCTTCCGCCAGCCAAGCGTTGGCCTGCTCCTTGGTGAAGCGCTCGTTGGCGATGAACACGCCGCCGAAGGCTTCCTTCAGGCTCGGGGTCAGGCTGTCGTCGGCGACCTTCTCACGGGCGCAGATGAAGGCCACGCCACGCTTGCCCAGTTCGCGGGCCACGTAGCCGAAGGTCTCGGCGCGGTTGGAGTCGCCCATGTCATGGGAGTCGGCGCGCGGTGCCAGGTGCACGCCCACGCGGCCGGCGCCCCAGACCTTGATCAGCTCGTCGGTCACCTGCAGCAGCAGGCGTGCGCGGTTCTCCAGGGAGCCGCCATAGATATCGCTGCGCTTGTTGGTGCTGTCCTGCAGGAACTGGTCGATCAGGTAGCCGTTGGCGGCGTGCAGTTCCACGCCGTCGAAACCGGCTGCCTGGGCGTTCTCGGCACCCACGCGGTAGGCCTCGATGATGTCGCCGATCTCTTCGGTTTCCAGGGCGCGGGGCACCGGGTAGTCACGCAGCGGGCGCAGCAGGCTGACATGGCCCTTGGCGGCGATGGCGCTCGGCGCCACCGGGGTTTCGCCGTCCAGGTAGCTGGGGTCGGAGATGCGGCCCACGTGCCACAGCTGCAGGACGATCTTGCCGCCGTTGGCGTGCACGGCCTTGGTGATGTTGCTCCAGCCCTTGACCTGCTCGTCACTCCAGATGCCGGGGGTGTCGGGGTAGCCGACGCCCAGCGGGGTCACGGAGGTGGCCTCGCTGATGATCAGGCCGGCGGAGGCGCGCTGGGTGTAGTACTCGGCCATCAGCGCGTTGGGCACGCGGCCTTCGTCGGCGCGGCAGCGGGTCAGCGGGGCCATGATGATGCGGTTGGCGAGTTCCAGTTCGCCGATCTTGATGGGATCGAAAAGCGTTGCCATGGGATACACCTCGGATTAGTCGAGAGCGGTTTCCAGCTCGGGTTTGCGTTGACTGAAGGTCAGGACGGTCGCGACCAGGGCGAGAATCGCCAGCACGGCTGCGGCCAGGGGGACGCGGGTCAGGCCCAGGCCCTGGTCGATGACCAGGCCGCCGACCCAGGCGCCGAGGGCGTTGCCCACGTTGAAGGCGCCGATGTTGAGGGTGGAGATCAGGTTCGGCGCACCGGCACCGAAGGCCACCACGTTGACTTGCAGGGCGGGCACGGCGGCGAAGGCGGCCGTGGCCCAGAGGAACAGGGTGATCTCGGTGGGGATCAGCGCAGCGCTGGTCCAGCTCAGGACGGTGGAGGCGATGGCCAGGGCGACGAATACACCCATCAGCGTCTGCGCCAGCTTCCAGTCCGCCAGGCGGCCGCCGATGACGTTGCCCAGGGTCAGGCCCAGGCCGATCAGCAGCAGGCTCAGGGTCACGCCACGGGGCGAGACGCCGGTGACTTCGCCCAGCAGCGGCGCCACGTAGGTGAAGATGCAGAACACCGCGGCGGAGAACAGCACGGTGGTGGACAGCGCCAGCCACAGCCCCGCGCCGTTGAGCGCGGCCAGTTCGCGGCGCATGTCGGCCTTCTCTTCGTCATGGCGGTTGGGCAGCACGCGCCACAGGCCGATCAGCGCGGCGACGCCGATCAGGGTCACCGCCCAGAAGGTCGAGCGCCAGCCGGCGGCCTGGCCCAGCGCGGTGCCCAGGGGCACGCCGAGCACGTTGGCCAGGGTCAGCCCGGTGAACATCAGCGCCACAGCCGAGGCCTTGCGGTTCTCCGGCACCAGGCTGGCGGCCACCACCGAACCGATACCGAAGAAGGCACCGTGGCAGAGGGCGGTGACCACCCGTGCCAGCATCAGCAGCTCGTAGTTGGCGGCCACCGCGCACAGCAGGTTGCCGAGGATGAAGATGCCCATCAGTGCCAGCAGCGCGGCCTTGCGGGGGAAGCGGGCGGTGGCCATGGCCATGAACGGGGCGCCCACGGCCACGCCCAGGGCGTAGCCGGTGACCAGCCAGCCGGCGCCGGGAATCGACACGCCGAGGTCGGCGGCGACGTCGGGCAGCAGGCCCATGATCACGAATTCCGTGGTGCCGATGGCGAACGCGGACAAAGCGAGGACGAGAAGCGAAGTCGGCATTGGCCTGCTCCTGGAAGATTGTGGGTGGCGGCAGGTAATCGAAGGCCTAGAGCTGGTCGCTCATCTGGCGAAGGAATTCACCGATTACGGCTTCATTACGTTTGAAGAAGTTCCACTGCCCGACCTTGCGGCTGGTGACCAGGCCGGCACGCTGCAGGGTCGCCAGGTGCACCGAAACGGTGGACTGCGAAAGCCCCGTGCGCTGGTCGAACTTGCCGGCGCAGACGCCGATCTCGAACGGGTGGTCCTGCTCGACGAAATGCTTGTGCGGGTCTTTCAGCCACTGCAGCATCTCGCGCCGCACCGGGTGGGCGAGGGCCTTGATGATTTCGTCGATGTCGATGGGCGTGGTCATTGCTTCGTGGTTCCGGGTGAAGCCATATCGGGAATGGACGAACTATATATCGGCTAAAAACGATACAGGATCGTTTGTGCCGATAGTCTTCATCACGCCGGCTGATGGAAGCGCCCTCGGCTAGAGGCGTAAGCTTGGCCAATGAATTACCTCGCCCACCTGCACCTCGGCGGTGACCAGCCCGCCCAACTGCTCGGCAGCCTCTATGGCGACTTCGTCAAGGGGCCGCTGGACGGGCGCTGGCCGGCGGACATCGAGGCCGGCATCCGCCTGCATCGGCGCATCGACGTGTTCACCGATGCCCACCCGCTCACCGCCGAGGCCAAGGCGCTGTTCCCGGCCGAGCGCCGGCGCGTCGCCAGCATCCTCCTCGACCTGTTCTTCGACCACTGCCTGGCGCGGGACTGGCGGCGCTATGCCGAGGTGCCGCTACCGGCCTTCACCGGCCAGGTCTACCGGGTGCTGGCCGAGGAGCCGGCGCTGCCCGAGCGGCTGGCCTTCATCGCCCCGCGCATGGCCGCCCAGGACTGGCTCGGCAGCTACCATGACTTCGAGATCATCGAGCAGGTGCTGGTCGGCATGTCGCGACGCTTTTCCCGGCCCGGCCTGCTGGATGGCGCCTATGAGGAGATCGAACAGCTGTACCAGCCACTCAGCGAGACCTTCCGTCGTTTCTATCCCGAGCTGCAGGGCTTCGCCCGCGAGGCATCCCGCCCGGCTTGACCTGCATCAAGCGCTGCAACCCCGTACCGGCGTGCAATATCCGTAGCTATCTGCCTACGGAGGTGCCCCCATGAAATCCCTGCTGCTGGCGACCGACCTGTCCTCGCGATCCGAGCGTGCCCTGCTGCGCGCCGCGAGCCTGGTGCGGCAGTTCGACTGCCCCTGGTTCATCCTCCACGTGGTGGACAGCGACCAGCCGCAGCTGCGCGTCGAGCTGGAGGTGGAGCAGATCTGCCGGTACCTCGAGGCGCGCCGCGATGAGTTCACCGAGCTGGCCGGCCGTGCCCCGGAAATCTGGGTGGAGACCGGTGACCCGGCGCCGCGCATCGCCGAATGCGCGCGCTGGGGCGATATCGACCTGTTGGTGATGGGGGTTCACCGACGCAACGCCCTGCGCGACGTCTTCGTCGGCACCACCCTGGAGCGCGTGGTGCGCACCTGCGAGAAACCGGTGCTGGTGGTCAACCGCGAGCCCGAGTCCTCCTACCGCGACCTGGTGCTGGCCCTTGACCTCTCGTCCACCTCGGCCCGCGCCGTACGCGCGGCCAAGGCGCTGGGGCTGATGGATGGCGCGCGTTGCCGGGCGGTGCACGCCTACGAACCCTTCGCCAGGGTGATGCTGATGAACGCCGGCATCACCACCCCGATGCTCGACGATCACCTCTCCAGCGAAGAGCGCAATGCGCGGCTCAACCTGGCCGGCTTCCTCGAAGAGCAGGGCCTGCTGGGCGTGGTGGGGGAGCAACGGGTGGAAGAGGGGCTGCCGATGACCATCCTGCGCCGGGTCATGGCCGACTCGCCACCGGACCTGCTGGTGCTGGGCACTCGGGGTATGGGCGGGATCAAGCGTGTGCTGATCGGCAGCGTCGCCGATGCGGCGCTGCGCGAATTCGAGTGCGACATCCTCGCCGTCCCGCCGGGGCGGGACTGAGGTTCAGGCCGCCAGCTCCTCGGCGGCTTCCTCGCCGAACAGCAGCGTGCGGATCGCGTCATGGGCCTGGCGGCTGACCACCGTGCGGCTCTGGTCGAGCGTGGGGATGGGCGGCAGCAGGTGGATCTCCACCTCGGCCACCTCGCTGCCCAGCAGGCGCAGCAGGTGCGAAAGCAGGTCGTCGTCGCCGATGAAGGGTGCGATCTCGTCACGCTGGCCGTTGCGCAGGTAACGGATCGCCACCGGCTGCACCGCCACGCCGGTCTCGCAGGCGCTGGTCAGCAGGCGGCTGTGGAAGGTGCGCAGCAGGCTGCCGTCGGTGGTGGTGCCTTCGGGGAAGATCGCCAGTTGCCGGCCCAGCCCCAGGTGGCGGGCGAGTTGCTGGCCCACCAGGTTGCTGTCGCCCGCGCCCCGGCGGATGAACAGCGTGCCGGCCTTGTGCGCCAGCCAGCCGGCGATGGGCCAGGCGCGCACTTCGGCCTTGGACAGGAACGACAGCGGCGCGAGCATGCCCAGCAGCGGGATATCGGTCCAGGACACATGGTTGGACACCCACAGCATCGGCTGGCGCGGTACGTTGCCCGTCACCTTCACGCGGAAGGGCAGGGCACCGGCCAGGCGGGCGAGGAACCAGCGGGTCAGGCGCTGGCGCCGCGCCATGATGCCGCGGCCGCGGAACAGGCGTTCCAGCACCACCACCCAGCACGCCAGCAGCAGGCCGAGGCCCACCACCGCCAGCAGGCGGGCGATGCGCAGGTACAGGCGCAGTTTGCTCATGCCGTCGCCTCCGCTCAGACCGCCGCCTTGAAGTGACGGGCGTAGCGCGGGCACAGCTCGTCGCGCTTGAGCAGGATGAATACGTCGGCGACCTGGAAGTCCTGGTCCCAGCAGGGTTCGCCGCAGATCTTCGCGCCCAGGCGCATGTAGGCCTTGAGCAGCGGCGGCATCTCGGCGATGACGTTGCCGGGCAGCTCCAGCGCCGGCAGCGGGGTGCGCGGTTCGGCGCGCAGGTGTTCGGTGCACAGGTAGCGCTCGCGCAGGCGCTGCATGATGGCCTGGGCCTGGATGCCGCCGTCCTGCATGGGGATGCTGGCGCAGCCCATCAGGTAGCGGTAGCCGCCTTCGTTGAGCACTTCGGCCAGTTCGCTCCAGAGCACGGCGATGGTGCCGCCGTTGCGGTAGGCCGGGTCGACGCAGGTGCGGCCGATCTCCAGCACAGGGCCCTGCAGCTCGCCGAGGCCCACCAGCTGGAATTCTTCTTCGCTGTAGAAGCGGCCGATATCGTTGGCGGCGCGGTGGTCCAGCAGGCGGGTGGTGGCCACCAGGCAATCGCTGTCCAGGTCGCGCACGCCGATGTGCATGCAGTGCGGGTCGTAGTCGTCCATGTCGAGGCCGAACTCGGCGCCCTTGAGCTTGGCATCGAACTCCGCGCTGAACACGCGGTAGCGCAGGGCCTGGGCTTCACGCAGGGCGGCGACGCCGGTCAGGCGCTCGGCCTGCAGGCGACGTGGGCTTTTTTCGCCGCGGGCGGCGTTGTCGCGGGTCATTGCGATCTGGGTCATGAATAAAGCCTCCGTTAGCCGGCTAGATCCCGGTTGCAGCCGGTCGATCTTGTTGTGCAAAGTCAGGCTAGGGAGACCCGGTGTCACCACCATGACGTTTCCGTGATGCTTGAATGACAGCGACCAAAGGAGCCCGAAATGACCTGGCAACGCCTGCTGGAGACCAACGACCGCCTGCCCGCAGCCCCCCTGGAGGACTGGTACGGCGCGCTTCTGGAACGCCTGGGCGAGGCCTCGCCCTTCGAACTGGCGGTGCTCGGCGGCCGGCTCGCGGCGACCCCGGGGCTGGCCTTTCTCGCCGGCTACCAGGGGGCCCTGCGCCTGCTTTGGCCTTCTGCGCCGCAAAGCCTCGGCGCCTTGTGCGTGACCGAAAGTCGCAGCACCCGCCCGGCTGACATGCACACCCGCCTGGCCGGGCTGAGCCTGTCCGGGCGCAAGGATTTCGTCACCGCCGCCGATGCCGCTGACTGGCTGCTGGTGGCCGCTCGCGAGGAGGCCGAGGGCCAGCCGCCGCGCCTGGCCCTGGTGGTGGTGCGCAATGGCGCCCCGGGTGTGCGCATCGAGACCCTGCCGTCGCTGCCGCTGATGCCGGACATCCCCCACGCCCGCCTGCACCTGGACGCCGCCCACTGCGAGCGCCTGGCCGGCGATGGCTGGGACGCCTACGTGAAGCCCTTCCGCAGCATCGAAGACCTGCACGTGCTCGCTGCCGTGGGCGGCTGGCTGCTCGGCGTAGGCCGTGACAGTGGCTGGCCGGAGCCCTTGCAACTGCGCCTGCTGGGGCTGCTCGGCAGCGCTGCCGAGGTGTCCCGGCTGTGCGCCACCAGCCCGACGATGCACCTGATGCTGGCCGGCTTGTTCGCCCAGTTCGACGGCCTGCGCCCCGAGCTGGAAAGCGCCCTCGCCAACGGCCCGCAGGCATGGGCCACGCTGTGGCAACGGGACCAGGGCGTGCTCAGCCTCGCCGTCGGCCCCCGCGCCAAACGCCTGGAAAAAGCCCGCGCCAGCCTTGGCCTGGGTTGAGGCAAACGCGAGGCCGGACATCGCACCGTTGGGTCTCGCTGCGCTCGGCGCCAACCTACGGCACGCACCGGTAGGTCGGGTGCAACCCGACGCCTTCGATTCACCGGAGGAAAACGCGAGGCTGGTCGGGGCGCGGGACCCCGTAGGTTGGGCTGAGGCACGAAGCCCAACACCGCGAGGCCGGACATTGCATCGTTGGGCCTCGCTGCGCTCGGCGCCAACCTACGGCACGTGCCGGTAGGTCGGGTGCAACCCGACGCCGTTGGAGTTCGGTCGGACCTCGCCTGGTGGAGGAAAAAAGCGTCCTCCACCCTACGCCGGCCCCATCTCCGAGCAGGGCGGCTCATCGCCCGCTGCACATCGCTCCACGCCAATCGCGACGCAGCGCCCGCCCCTGCGACGTTTTCGCCCTTGACGCCGGGTTCGCTTGATTCAGGTCAGTACGGGAAAAATCCACAACCACGATGCTGGCCGCAGCAACCAATTCGAGGTTTCCATGCGGCGTGAACCCATAGTGCTGTTCGATAACGGCACCCACCAATGCCTGATGTTCGATGACCTGGTCAGTGGCGATGGCGTGCAGTCCAACCAGTTCCTGATCACCGACCACGAGCAATACCTGCTGCTCGACCCGGGCGGCGACCTGACCTACACCCCCCTGTCGCTGGAGCTGTCCAAGCACATCCCGCTGCAGGAGCTGACCTACATCTTCGCCTCCCACCAGGACCCGGACATCATCGCGTCGCTGGACAAGTGGCTGCTGCACACCCGCGCCAAGGTCATCTGCTCCAAGCTCTGGGCGCGCTTCCTGCCGCACCTGACGGCCAACTACCTGGCCATCAGCCACGGCATTTCCACCTACGACCGCATCATCGCGCTGCCGGACCGTGGCCAGTCGATCCCGCTGGGGCGTTGCAACCTCAAGGCGGTGCCGGCGCACTTCCTGCACTCGGTGGGCAACTTCCAGATCTACGACCCGATCAGCAAGATCCTCTTCTCCGGCGACATGGGCGCGTCCATGGTCGATGACGCCAACCCGGTGCGCGACTTCGTCAACCACGTGCCCGAGATGGAAGCCTTCCACCGCCGCTACATGGCCGGCAACAAGGCCTGTCGCCTGTGGGCCGCCATGGTCCGCGAGATGGATGTGGAAATGATCGTGCCGCAACACGGCCGGCCCTTCATGGGCAAGGAAATGATCAGCGCCTTCCTCTACTGGATCGAGAACCTGCAATGCGGCCTCGACCTGATGGGCCCGGACGACTACCGCCTGCCGCGCTGAGCACTGACCTTCGCGCCGAATGTCCCTTGAAGCGGCACGTTCGGCGCTTTTTAGCGTCATCTTCCCCGTGCTAGGGTTCCGCCTCCGCTGACAACAAGAGGCTGACCAATGCCCGTCCCGCTGCTGCGAACCCTGAGCCTGACGCTCGGCCTCTGCGCCGCCACGCTCGCCCACGGCGAAACCTGGCCCGGCGCCGAATGGGCCCAGGGCGCCAAACCGTCCGGCGCCGCCCTCGACGCCTTCGAAGCCTATGCCTTCCCCACCCGTGACGATGCCCAGCGCAAGGGCGTGCGCACCGACGCCGTGGTGGTGATCCGCGATGGCCAGCTCATCTACGAACGCTACGCCGGCCCCACCCGCGCCGAGACGCCGCACCTCACCTGGTCGGTGAGCAAGAGCCTGCTCGCCGCCACCCTCGGCGTGGCCTACGGCGAAGGCCGCTTCAAGCTCGACGACCCGGTCGCCCGCCACTACCCGGCCTTCGCCGGCCATGGCGCGGTGCAGATGAACCACCTGCTGCACTGGGCCTCGGGCCTGGCCTGGCAGGAAGACTACGAATACGCGCCGCTGAAATCCTCGGTGGTGGCCATGCTCTACACCCGGGGCCGTGGCGACATGGCCGCCTTCGCGGCGGAACACCCGCTGGACGCCGTGCCGGGCAAGCGCTTCCGCTACTCCAGCGGCGACAGCAACGTGCTCTCCGCCGCGCTCAAGGGTATGGTCGGCGCGGCCTACAAGGACTATCCCTGGACCGCGCTGTTCGACCCCCTGGGCATCCGCTCGGCGGTGTGGGAAACCGACGCCGCCGGCACCTTCGTCGGCTCGTCCTATGCCTACATGAGCGCCCGTGACCTCGCCCGCGTCGGCCTGCTGATGCAGCGCGACGGGCGCTGGGGCGAGCGCCAGCTGCTGCCCAAGGAATGGGTGGCGTTCAACCGCAAGCCCTTCGCCGAATTCCGCACCGACCCCAAGCACCCCGACGATGCAGTGCCCGGCGGGCACTGGTGGCTCAACGCGGTGGTGGCCGGCAGTGCCAAGCCCTGGCCGGATGCGCCCGAAGACGCCTTCGCCGCCCTCGGCCACTGGGGCCAGGCGCTCTATGTGCTGCCGGCGCAAAAGCTGGTGATCGTTCGCTACGCCGATGACCGCGACAAGAGCTACCAGCACAACCAGTTCCTCAAGCTGGCCCAGGCGGCCTTCGCCCAGGAGGTGCAGCCATGATCCGCCGCCACCCGATCCTCGCCATCCTGGTGCTGCTGCTCCTGGTGCTGGCCGGCCTGGCCTGGCAGAACCGCGTCCATATCCAGGCCTTCCCCGGCATCATCAGCGCCTACACCGCCAAGGAGTACTGCTCCTGCCGCTACGTCATGGACAAC
>BATO01000006.1 GCA_000474255.1 Aquipseudomonas alcaligenes MRY13-0052 | reverse complement strand
GTTGCCGGGCCTATGCTTGAGCCAGCGAAGGAGGAACCCCATGCGCCCTACCCTCACCCACCTCGCCCTGCACGTGCCGGACCTCGAACCCTGCATCCGCTTCTACGAAGCGTTCTGCGGCATGCGTGTAATTCACGAGCGCGCCGGCAAGGGCTCGAAGATCGTCTGGATGGCCGAGCCAGGGCAGGAGCACCGCTTCATCTTCGTGATCATGCCCGGCGGCCGCCCGCGCGACCTGGCGCCGGACGACTACAGCCACTTCGGCTTCGCCCTGGAAAGCCGCGAGGCGGTGGACGCGATAGCCGCCCGCGCCCGGGCCGAGGGCTGCCTGGTGTGGGCGCCACGGGACGAGCCCTACCCGGTGGGCTACTACTGCGGGCTGCGGGACCCGGCGGGCAACTACGTGGAGTTCAGCTACGGGCAGCCGCTGGGGCCGGGCTCGGAGGGGATGGTGATTCCCTGAGCGGCGGTGGCGGTGTGTTCCCGGGCTGAAGCCCAGGCTACGTGAGTGCTGGAAACGACAAGGCCGCCCGGAGGCGGCCTTGGCTAGTACTGGCGGGGCCTGATCAGTAGGCCTTGCCGGTCTTGTAGAGGTTTTCGAAGCAGTAGTTGGTCGCGTCGATGTAGCCTTCGGCGCCACCGCAGTCGAAACGCTTGCCCTTGAACTTGTACGCCAGCACGCAACCGTCCTGGGCCTGCTTCATCAGGGCGTCGGTGATCTGGATCTCGCCACCCTTGCCCGGCTCGGTTTCTTCGATCAGCTTGAAGATGTCCGGGGTCAGGATGTAGCGGCCGATGATCGCCAGGTTGGACGGGGCGTCTTCCGGCTTGGGCTTCTCGACCATGCTGTTCACGCGGTAGATGTCGTCACGGATCATCTCGCCCGCGATCACGCCGTACTTGGAGGTCTCTTCCGGCGGTACTTCCTGGATGGCGACGATGGAGCAGCGGAACTGGTTGTACAGCTTGACCATCTGGGTCAGCACGCCGTCGCCTTCGAGGTTCAGGCAGAGGTCGTCCGCCAGGACCACGGCGAAGGGCTCGTCGCCGATCAGCGGGCGGCCGCTGAGGATGGCGTGGCCGAGGCCTTTCATTTCCACCTGGCGGGTGTAGGAGAAGCTGCACTGGTCGATCAGGCGGCGGATGCCGACCAGGTATTTCTCCTTGTCGGTGCCCTTGATCTGGTGCTCCAGCTCGTAGCTGATGTCGAAGTGGTCTTCCAGGGCGCGCTTGCCGCGGCCGGTGACGATGGAGATCTCGCTGAGGCCTGCGTCGAGGGCCTCTTCAACGCCGTACTGGATCAGTGGCTTGTTCACCACCGGCAGCATTTCCTTGGGCATGGCCTTGGTGGCTGGCAGAAAACGGGTACCGTAACCAGCGGCCGGGAACAGGCATTTCTTGATCATGTTTAACCTTGAAAAGGTGGGGTGTTGGGCAAACTGCCGCGCAGTCTAATCAGGCCGCAGTCGCCTTACAATGCCCAGCTGCTGGGCGTCCGATGCCGCGATATAGAAACCCCATTCCAGCCAGCTGCGCCGGGTCGTAGAGATTCCTGCCATCGAAGATGACCGGCATTTTCATCAGACCGCGAATCCGCTCGAAGTTCGGCTGCCGGAACTGCTTCCATTCGGTCACCAGCACCAGGGCGTCGGCATTCTCCACCGCCTGGTACGGCGAGTCGCCCAAGTGTAGCTGCCCGCTGGCGAGCTGCTCCGGGTAGCGCGCCGCCACCGCCGATACCGCCACGGGAT
This sequence comes from Aquipseudomonas alcaligenes MRY13-0052, assembly GCA_000474255.1. Taxonomy (GTDB): domain Bacteria; phylum Pseudomonadota; class Gammaproteobacteria; order Pseudomonadales; family Pseudomonadaceae; genus Metapseudomonas; species Metapseudomonas solani. The sequence goes on along the minus strand of BATO01000006.1, from coordinate 152,423 downwards.
CACAGGCGCGAACGCGCGCGCCCGCGGCGAGCAGCGCATCCAGCAGCACCAGGCTCGGCGCCTCGCGCAGGTCATCGGTACCGGGTTTGAAGGCAAGGCCCCATACCGCAACGGTGCGCCCCCGCACGAAACCATTGAAGTGCTCGCGCACGGACTGGAACAGCAGGGTCTTCTGCAGCGCGTTGCGCGCCTCGACCGCCCGCAGGATGCCGGGCTCGATGCCTTCCTGCTCGGCACAGTGGATCAGCGCGCGCACATCCTTGGGGAAGCACGAGCCACCGTAGCCGCAGCCGGCATAGATGAAGTGGGTGCCGATGCGCCGGTCACTGCCGATGCCGCGGCGCACCTCCTCCACATCGACACCCAGGCGCGCGCAGAGGCCGGCCATCTCGTTCATGAAGGAGATGCGCGTGGCGAGGAAGGCGTTGGCAGCGTACTTGCTGAATTCGGCGGCACGGGTGGCCATCAGCAGCACCCGGTCATGGTTGCGCGAGAACGGCGCGTAGAGGCGGCGCAGCAATTCGCCGGAGGCCGGGTCGTCACAGCCGATGATGATGCGGTCCGGCCGCATGAAGTCGTCGATCGCTGAACCTTCCTTGAGGAATTCGGGGTTGCTCGCCACTGGCACGGTGAATGCCAGGTCACGCCTGGCGAGCGCCATGTGGATGCGATCCGCTACCCGCTCCGCCGTACCCACCGGCACCGTGGACTTGTTCACCACCAGGCAGGGACGTCGCAGCAGGGTGCCCAACTGATCGGCCACCGCCAGCACGTGGGAAAGGTCGGCAGAGCCGTCCTCGCCGCTGGGGGTACCGACGGCGATGAAGATGATCTCCGCCCGGTCGACGCTCTCCTCCAGCTGCGCACTGAAGCTCAACTGGCCGCTGGCGAGGTGCATCTTCAGCATGGTTTCCAGGCCGGGCTCGTAGATCGTCGGCTCGCCACGCTGCAGGCGCGCAAGGCGCCAGGGATCGCGCTCGACGCAGACGACCCGATTGCCCATCTCGGCGAAACAGGCCGCCGCCACCAGCCCCACGTAACCCGCACCGACGACGCAAAGCTGCATGGCTCATCCTCCCTGTATGGATACAGGGATTGCAGCGGACTCCGGTGGCAGAACGGTGACAGCGGGATGACCGCGCCGTGATGGCGCTCAGCGTCCGTCGGCGGGAAGGTTGAGCTCGACCTCGACCAGGGTTTCGGTGGACTCATGGACCACAGGCTCGCCGGCGTAGGTGCCGAGGGTTTCCCAGTGCTGATCGAGGCCGGCGCCGATGGCCGCCAGGTGGTCGATCATGCGCTGCCCGGCCTGTTTGATGGCCTGGTCGTCGCTGCGCATCATCTCGAACGACATTTCGGTCATCGCGGCGGTGAGGTGGGTGAGACTGCGGGTAGTGAGACTGAGCAGGCGAACCAACTGCTGTTCCTTGGATTCCATTCATGCACCTCTTGAACCTGACTCCTTCAGGCAGCACTCAGGCTAGCTGAAAAGCATGGCGACACATGCGCGGAGCCCGGTACTGCAAGAAAAATTTCAAATTTGAGCAGCCTGCCCACACAGGGGTTCAAACCCGGCGGGGAAATCGGACAAGCGGAACCGCCCCTATCCTTCGTACGGAAAAGGCAAGCACACAACCACGCATCCAGAAGGATGGAACTTCGAAACAAGGCGATAGGTCAGGAGATCAGGTAGCTGCAATCCATGTCCGTCGGGAAGTCATGCCGATTTCCGGAAGCGCTGCCGGAGTGCCCCACGACAACCCTATGGGAGATCCGTCATGCAGCTGTTCATCAATTCGGTCGGCGAACGCTTCGTCATAGAAGGCGGCATCACGGTGGAAGTGATCAGCATCCACGGGCATCAGGTGAAGTTCGGCATCGTCGCGCCGAAGAACGTTGCCGTGCATCGCAAGGAAGTCTACGAACGCATCCAGGCCGGCGTACCGCACCCCAAGCTGACGGCTTGAACCGGTCCTTTTACCCGTAGAACGAGGGCGCGCGTGCCCTTTTCCGGCTGCAGTAATTCGGCCAAGCCAGCCCCTGCACGCAGCCAAGGGGCATCTCGTCGCACCGATCGAAGGTTCTTTGCGTTGAGGCCAGGTCACTTCTACGCTCCCTGAACATTTACTCCATGGAGGGCATCGCCATGTCATACGACCTCAATCGGGCGTACATCCAGGTTAGTGATATGCCGATTTTCGAAGCGTTCAAGGGCGCACCAGTGGCTGGCCACCTGATAGTCCGGGCCTGCGAGCTGTCGAATCGCGAATACGGCCACCGCCACCAGAAACTCGCAAAATCCAACAACATGAAACACCCGCCCAGCGCTGACCGCATCTTCGCCGGCTACCTCGTGGTGCGGAACATCGACACACCCACACAATACGAAACCTGGATGCCCGGCCACGTCTTCGAAGACCTCTACAGGCCGGCCAAGGCAGCACGCGGCGCCGCTTAGCATTGAATGCCCTGCGGCCTCACCCAGGCGCAGGGCTTTTCACTTGCGGAATACCCAGATAGGGCTGAGTGCCCGGCTACCGCGTCGTCGTCTCGACGCGCTGAACTGCGCAACAACCCTGGAATTGCGGAACAAGAAACGACAAGGGCCTGCGCACATGATGCACGCAAGCCCTTGATTCGTATGGTGCCCGAAGCCGGGGTCGAACCGGCACGCTGTTACCAGCGAGGGATTTTAAGTCCCTTGCGTCTACCGATTTCGCCATTCGGGCGGTAGCGCTGAGCAATGGGAAGAGTGCCCTCCCTTTCGCGAGGGCAGGACTATATACAGCCACTCCTCCCCACGCAAGCCGACGAAAATACCCGCCGGAAACCTGAAACCATGCAGATCGGCGACCTCGGGCTCAACCGAAATCCCCCACCCTGCGCGCCATCAAACAAAGAACAACGCATAAAAGAAAAAGCCCCACAGGCGTGAGCCTGCGGGGCTTTGTATTGGAGGCCAGAGTCGGAATCGAACCGGCGTACACGGATTTGCAATCCGCTGCATGACCACTCTGCCATCCGGCCTCAAACGAAGACGCCGCTTGGGGCGGCGTCTATCGTGACAATCTGGAGCGGGAAACGAGACTCGAACTCGCGACCCCGACCTTGGCAAGGTCGTGCTCTACCAACTGAGCTATTCCCGCTTTGTCTTGGTGACGGGCGCCATTCTATAGATTCATAAGCGCCCGTCAACCCCTTGATTCAAAAAAGTTTATTTCTTTTTCGGCTCGGTGCTGAGATGCGGCCAGGCGGCCAGCAGGTAGTGCAGCATCGACCACAGGGTCAGGCCGGCAGCGATGATCAGCAGCACATAGCCCACCAGCACCCAGAAGGTGAAATGCGGCGGGTTGGCCAGCAGGATCACCAGTGCCAGCATCTGCGCGGCAGTCTTCCATTTACCGAGATTGGATACCGCCACATGGGCGCGAGCGCCGATCTCGGCCATCCACTCGCGCAACGCGGAGACGACGATCTCGCGGCCGATGATGATGGCGGCCGGCAGGCTCAGCCACAGGTTGTGATGCTCCTCCACCAGCAGCACCAGCGCCACGGCGACCATCAGCTTGTCGGCCACGGGGTCGAGGAAGGCGCCGAAGGGGGTGCTCTGCTCCCAGCGCCGGGCCAGGTAGCCATCGAACCAGTCGGTCACCGCTGCCACAGCGAACACCGCACTGGCTGCCAGGTAGCTCCAGGAAAACGGCATATAGAAGAGCAGGATGAAGACGGGAATCAGCAGAACGCGCAGAACGGTGAGGAGATTAGGAATATTCATCGTGACAGCTGAACCGGAAATGAGCGGGCATTCTACTCGCTGTGCAGGGCTGCATAAATCGACTCTGCGAGCTTTTTGCTGATACCAGGCGCCTTGGCGATTTCCTCGATGCTGGCGCGGGACAGTTCCTGCAGCCCACCGAAGTGCTTGAGCAGCTCGCGCCGACGCTTTGGCCCCACGCCCGCCACCTCTTCCAGGCTGGAAGTCCGCCGGGCCTTGCCACGACGCGCGCGATGGCCCGTGATAGCAAAACGGTGGGCTTCATCGCGGATCTGCTGGATCAGGTGCAGCGCGGGCGAGTCCGCCGGCAAGGTGAACTCATGGGCCGCATCGTTCAGGTAAAGGGTCTCGAAGCCAGGCTTGCGGGTCACACCCTTGGCGACACCCAGAAGGATGAGCTCGGGCACAGCCAGCTCCTGGAGCACTTCCTGCGCCATCGCCATCTGGCCCTTGCCGCCGTCGACCAGCAGGATGTCGGGGAGCTTGCCCTCACCTTCCTTGAGCTTGCTGAAACGGCGGGTCAGCGCCTGGTGCATGGCGGCATAGTCGTCGCCAGCGGTGACGCCTTCGATGTTGTAACGGCGGTAGTCCGACTTCAGCGCGCCTTCCGGCCCAAAGACCACGCAAGAGGCAACGGTCGCCTCACCACTGGAGTGGCTGATGTCATAGCACTCCAGCCGTTGCGGCGGTTCGTCCAGGTCCAGCACCTCGGCCAGTGCTTCGAACTTGTCAGCCATGTGCTGACGATTGGCGAGGCGCGCAGCCAGGGCCTGCTCGGCGTTGGTGACGGCCAGTTGCTGCCAGCGGGCGCGGTTGGTCCGTACCCGATGGCTGATGCTCAGCTCCCGCCCACGCAGTTCGGCGATGGCCTGGATCAGCGTGGGGAAGTCCTCATGCACGGTATTGACGATGAGCTCCTGGGGCAGGTCGCGCTCCATGTTGCTCAGGTAGTACTGGGCGATGAAGGCCACCAGTACATCACCCACCTCCTCCTCAATAGCGACCTGGGGGAAGAAGTTCTTGCTGCCAAGCACTCGCCCGCCACGCACGCTGATCATGTGCACACAGGCACCGCCCGGGTTGACGATGGCGGCGACCACATCCACATCCCCGGTACCGCCCTCGATGCTCTGCTGATCCTGGACGCGACGCAGGATAGCGACCTGATCGCGCAGCTCGGCGGCTCGCTCGAACTCCAGCCGCATCGAGGCCTGCTCCATGCTGCTGGACAGCTCCTCGGCCAGCGCATTGCTGCGGCCCTCGAGGAACATCACCGAATGCCGCACGTCCTCGGCGTACTCGGCCGGCTCGACCAAATCCACGCATGGCCCCTTGCAGCGCTTGATCTGGTATTGCAGGCAGGGTCTGGTGCGGTTGCGGAAGTAGCTGTCCTCACACTGGCGCACGAGAAAGGCCTTCTGCAGCAAGGCGAGACTCTCGCGAATGGCCCCGGCGCTTGGATAGGGCCCGAAATAACGCCCCTTCCGCTTCTTCGCGCCACGGTGGATGCTCAAGCGCGGATACGGGCCATCGGACAGGTGCACGTAGGGATAGGATTTGTCGTCGCGCAACAGGATGTTGTACGGCGGGCGCCACTCCTTGATCAGGGTCTGCTCGAGCAGCAGCGCCTCGGTCTCGTTGGCGGTGATGGTGGTTTCAATCTGCGCGATCTTCGCCACCAGGGCGGCGGTCTTGGGCGCCAGCCCGGTCTTGCGGAAGTAGCTGGCGAGGCGCTTCTTGAGGTTCTTGGCCTTGCCCACATAGAGGAGCTTGCCGCCCTCTTCGAACATCCGGTAAACACCCGGGCGCCCGCTGCAGGCGGCAAGGAAATCAGTTGCGTCGAAAATGTCGGGCATCTTAGCTGACGGCGTCCACCATGCCGTGGCGCACGGCCAGGAGGGCCAGCTCGACGTCACTGGAAATGGAGAGCTTGTCGAAGATCCGGTACCGGTAGGTGTTCACGGTCTTGGGCGACAGGCACAGCTTGTCGGAGATGGTCTGCACCTTCTGGCAGTTGGCGATCATCAGGGCGATCTGGATCTCGCGCTCAGAAAGCAGGTCGAAGGGCGAGCCACTGGTTTGCGGCTGAAAGGATTTCAGCGCCAACTGCTGAGCGATCTGCGGGCTGATATAACGCTGCCCACCGAACACCTGGCGAATGGCCTGGACCATCTCTTCCAATGCAGCGCCCTTCGTCAGGTAACCGGCAGCACCGGCCTGCAGCAAACGCGTGGGGAACGGGTCTTCCTCGCAGACGGTAACGGCCACAACCTTGACGTCCGGATGGCTGCGCAACAGCTTGCGGGTCGCCTCCAAGCCGCCGATGCCCGGCATCTTCACGTCCATGAGCACGACATCCGGCTTGAGCTCACGCGCCTTCTTGAGCGCCTCTTCGCCGCTGTCGGCCTGCCCGATCACCTGCAGGCCGTCTATATCGGCCAGCATGCGCGTTATACCTGTACGAACCAGATCGTGGTCATCGACCACCAGTACCCTAATCAAGCGACACCTCGCAGTGCATCGCAGACCGCCTGGGCGGCTGGATTGTAGAAAGGCAGATACATTATCAAGACAGCCTCACAAGACCTAGCTTGATTCATCGCCGTCAAATAGCAAGCGCCAGGAAAACACAGTCCATAGGGGCTGACAATCGAGCACCAGGCAGGGAGACGCACTCTCAAGGTGGCACATCACAGCACCGCCTGAAAGTTATGGCTGCAATCGGGCGACCAGCGAACCGAAAGCGCGCGGCCGGCCTCGCCTTAGCGAGAACCTGCGGCCTCGATGCGTTGCTGCAAAACCTGCAATACGCCCCCAAGCTCGGACATCTGCGGGAAATGCCCACTGCGGGCCGCCAGCAACCGCTGACCATAAGGAGAAAGCGCGGACAACCCAAGCTGGTTGCGCGCCCGCAAGGCGACGGCATCGGCGGACATCAGCCAGGCAGGAGGACGCCGCGCCCCCGATAGCACCCGCAGCGGGATCGGCGGAAAGCCAGGCGCCGCCGCAATCTGCGCCAGCGTCTCGCGCTCGTTGCTTATTTCGTCTTATGGAGTGCGCCGTGTCAGCCAGCCAGGCGCTGCACACCCAGCGTTGCTTCACGCTTTTCCGGCATGTGTTTCATGGTCATCCCTGCATGCGACATCGCGCTCCGATGCGACGATCCGTGGCAAGGATTCTCCACGCCGGCTCGACCCCGAAGCCAGTCATGGCAGGAGGCTGTTCCTTGCCGGGCATTTCATCTACGGCAATGGGAAGCTTCCCGGAACCAGGATGCGATGATCGAGCTCACGCACATCCTTGTAGCCACATAGCGCCAGCGTCAGGTCCATTTCTCGGCCGATGATTTCCAGCACTTTGTCGACCCCCTCCTCCCCCAAGGCGCCAAGGCCATAGAGATGCGCCCTACCGATCAGTGCGGCGCGAGCGCCGAGGGCCAGGGACTTGATCACGTCCTGCCCGCTGCGAATGCCGCCATCCAGCCACACCTCCACCTGCTGACCCACCGCCTCGACTATGGCGGGCAACGCACTGATGCTCGAAGGTGCGCCATCCAGCTGACGGCCACCGTGGTTGCTGACGACCAAGGCGTCGGCGCCGAGGCTGGCGGCGATACATGCATCCTCCGCGTCGAGAATACCCTTGAGCACCAACTTGCCGCCCCAACGCTGCTTGATCCAGGCGATATCACCCCAGTTGAAGCTCGGGTCGAACTGCTCCAGGGTCCAGTCGGCCAGCCGATGCAGATCATCCACCCCTTTCACATGGCCCATGACATTGCCGAAGTGATGACGCCGGGTACGCAACATACCCGCAGCCCAGCGGGGCTTGCAGAGGATATCCAGCAGATTGGCGGCGGTTAGCCGAGGCGGCGTGCTCAAGCCGTTTATCAGATCCTTGTGCCGCTGACCGCTCAGCGGCAGGTCGAGGGTCAGCACCAATGCGTCGCAGCCAGCGGCCTTGGCCCTGTCGATCAGGCTACCGACGAACCCACGGTCCCGCATGACATAGAGCTGGAACCAGAACGGCGCACCGACCGCGTCGGCAATGTCCTCCAGGGAGCAGATGCTGACCGTCGACAAGGTGTAACGGATACCCGCACGCGCTGCTGCTCGCGCCGCCAGTATCTCGCCATCGGCGTGCAGCATGCCGGCCAGGCCGGTGGGCGCGATGGCCAGCGGCATGGCCATGTCGACGCCCAGCATCCGGGTCACCAACGAGCGATGCTCGATATCGCGGCCGACACGCTGGCGTAACTTGATCCGGGCGAAATCAGCCTGGTTCTCCCGATAGGTGGTCTCGGTCCAGGAGCCGGCATCGACATAGTCGTAGAACATCCTCGGAACGCGTCGACGGGCCAACGCACGAAGGTCTTCGACACAGGTGATGGTGGGCATGCAATCCTCCTCAGGCAATCGGGGAGGATGCTAGCGAGCCAACCTGTGGCGAATGAGGAAAAGAATTCCCGCTACTCAGGCGGATTATTCCGCGAGCAGCTCATTCATCTGCGCCTGCGACTGAGTCACCGCTTCGTTGCAGATCGACCTCAGCCACACCAGGAACGCATCGGCAGCCGGTGAGGCCTTCAGCAGCACCGCTTCGTAGTGATAGGAAGGCCGACTGCGCACACGCCCAAGGGGTACCAGTTGCCCGTCCGCCAACCACGGGCGAGCCAGCGAAGGCCGGGCGAGGACCACGCCCTGACCATTGGCCGCAGCCTCCAGCATCATGCCCAGGTCGAGCAGCGCCGGCCCCTGGTCAGGTTCTGGCAGGGACAGCCCGGCAGCTGCCAACCAAGGCCGCCAGGGCTCCAGAGGGGAACGAAGAAGTGGCAGGCGACCGAAGTCCGGCGCGCTGCCGGGCACCGAGAGCCGGGCCAGCAACTGCGGAGCAGCCAGGGGCTGCAGCCACTCATCGAGAAGCGGTAGAGCACATGAACCCTCGGGGCTCCCGCCGAAGATATCGACATCACTTGCGCCATTCCCGGCGCCATTCAGCGGCGCCGTCACCTGGATTTCCAGATCGACACCGGGGTGGGCCAGGCAATGTTCCGCCAGGCGGGGAATAAGGATTTGCCGCGCGAAGGTCGGCGGACAGGAAATGGCCAGGCGCTGCCGACGCTGCACCAGACGACTGTGCATGGGAATCGCCACGAGCTGCGCCATCACCGGCCTGATCTGCTCCAGGTAGACCTGCCCCTGTGCCGTCAATGACAAGGCGCCGTCACGGCGATTGAGCAACTGCACACCCAGTAACTGCTCGAGCCCGGAGACCCGCTTTCTCAGCGCGCTGCCCGTCAGCGACAACTCCTCGGCGGCGCGCTCGAACGAGCCAAGGCGGGCAGCGGCCACGAATGCCTGCATGGCATCCAGGGACGGCAGTCGATAGTTGCCATAGTCACTCATGCTTGCCCCCTACCCCGCTCATCCTCGTCAAACACAGTGGAACTCACGAGCGCGAATGTATCGGAAAAAACCTCCCTGCCTGCGGGAGGCTATTTCCACGCACCGCCGACGCCTCATCACTAGGATGGCCCTCCATGCCGGACGGTGGACGAGAAGCCCTGATCGCCACCTTGAAATGACAACAAGAACAAGGGATATCGATCATGCTCAAACCTTCAGCAGTCGCTTTCTTCATTGCCATCTCGGCGCTCGAAGCCCACGCCTCCACTCTGACCGTCGTCTCCCTGGGTGGCCTGAACAAACAAGCTCAGCAAGCAGCGTTCTACACGCCCTTTGAGCAAGCCCATGGCACCTCGGTGCGCTCGGACGACTACAACGGCGAACTGGGCAGGATCAAGGCCATGGTCGCGACCAGTTCCATCAGTTGGGACCTGGTCGAGGTAGACCACGCCGACCTGCAGCGAGGCTGCGAAGAGGGCCTTTTCGAGCCCCTGCCACCACTGCAGCAATTGAATGCCGAAGACCTGATCGACGATGCGATCAGCGAGTGCGGCGTGGGCATATTCATCTGGTCGACCGCCTTGACCTACGACGCCAAGGCGCTGGCAACCGCGCCCAAAGGCTGGACGGACTTCTGGGACCTGGACGCATTCCCCGGCAAACGCGCCCTGCGCAAGGGCGCCAAGCTCACCTTGGAAATCGCCCTGATGGCTGACGGTGTGCCCTCCGAGCAGGTTTACGAGGTGCTGTCGCCCCCCCAGGGCGTCGAGCGCGCATTCCGCAAGCTGGACCAGATCAAGCCCCATATCCAGTGGTGGGAAACAGGGGCTCAACCCTTACAGTGGCTGGCCTCGCGCGATGTCGTCATGACCTCCGGCTACACCGCCAGGGCGATAGGTGCGCGCAAGGATGGCTACGACTTCCCGGTGATCTGGGCCGGCAGCCTCTACGACATGGACAACTGGGCCATCGTCAAAGGCAGCCGCAATCAAACCGCAGCCCTGCAATTCATGCAGTTCACCAGCCAGCCCGATCAACAGGCACGCTTTGCCGAGATCATGCACAACGGGCCAGTGAACCTTCGCGCACTCGACATGGTTACGCCGGCCACACAGGCGGACTTCCCCACCTCCCCAGAGAACATCGCACCGGCGCTGAAGGTCGATGCGCAGTTCTGGCTGGACCATGGCGAGGAGTTGGAGCAGCGCTTTATTGCCTGGTCGGCTAAGTAGCACCTGCCAAGGCCACGGAGAACGTCATCCACGAGCAAGTACGGCGTGTTGCGTTGCAGGAGGAGCAACCGGATCCCTACCATCGCCGTACTTGCAACGAGGAAACCCCATGAGTGACAACGAACTGATCCAGCAACGCTCAAGCTCCGCAACGGGCTACGCGAACAAGCCCAGCGTTCTCGTCGAAGCCTTCAAGAAGTACGAAGGCAGCGTCCTGTTTCCCTATTTCGTCTGGGCGGTGAATCTACTGGGAGGCGGGACGATCGACCGGATCGCCTCCAATCATGTGGTCAGCTACAACATCAAGCGGCTGGACAGCCTCTTCGAGCACCTGGCAAGAAGAGTGGATCGCAACGCCCCGGACCCTGAATCAGAAGAGTTCATGGCGGCGCTGCATGTATGCATCACCGCGCTCATGGGCAGCACGAGCCAAAGGAAGGCCAACTACTTCGCCGCCATCCTCGCGCATGCATGGATGAACAGCTCAACTGACTGGAACGAGCTTTCACAGGTGCTGAAACTCATCAGGGAGCTGGAGGACGTCCACATCATCATCCTTCGCGAAGCCGCAGCATTGGGGCAGGACGCACGCGGCAAGGCCATCATCTTCAGCGTGGGTCAGAGCGCCCCGAATGCAATAACACTGGACCCCAAGCTCACAGCCTTCGATCCGAACCTGATCGCACTGTGCATCTCCGAGCTCATTGCCAAGGGCCTGCTCAACGACTCATTCACCCAGAGAACCAGCTTCAGCAATAACGGCGGCCGCCAAGCCGCAGAGCTGGTCTATTCACTCTCCGACCTGGGCAAATGGTTCATCAGAAGGATCCAGGATCCCGACATCAAGACTGGCAGTGGTGCGACATCGACCCTGTCGACCACGACCTGAGCGCCCGGCAACGCTTGAAGATGCAAGACCGTTAAGCGCAAGAGGGTCCAGGTAGCCAAGGCCCCAGAAACGACAAAGCCCCGAAGAACGGGGCTTTGCGGCGTAACTATATGGCGGAGGCGGTGAGATTCGAACTCACGGATAGTTGCCCATCGGCGGTTTTCAAGACCGCTGCCTTCAACCACTCGGCCACACCTCCGCATTTGCGGGTCGCCATACTACCCGAACGCAACACGCTGTCAAACTCTCGCAACAGAGCCGATGCTGACCTCTGTTATCATTTCGCTCGACTGCGGTCACGGACCCAATTTCTTGCAGGAGTTTTGCAGATGAGCGATCAAGATTACGTACTGAACCAGGCGCAGGCCGGCGGGCTCGAAGTCAGCCGTGTGTTGCGCAATACCTACGGGCTGCTGGCGCTGACCCTGGCTTTCAGTGGCCTGGTCGCCTACGTCGCGCAGCAGATGCGCGTCGCCTACCCGAGCATCTTCGTGGTGCTGATCGGTTTCTACGGCCTGTTCTTCCTCACCGTAAAACTGCGTAACTCGTCCTGGGGCCTGCTTTCCACCTTCGCGCTGACCGGTTTCATGGGTTACACCTTGGGCCCGATCCTCAACCGCTACCTGGGCATGCCCAACGGCGGCGAGGTGATCAGCTCGGCCTTCGCCATGACGGCCCTGGTGTTCTTCGGCCTGTCCGCCTACGTGCTGACCACCCGCAAGGACATGAGCTTCCTCGGCGGCTTCATCACCGCAGGCTTCTTCGTCCTGATCGGCGCCATGCTGGCGAGCTTCTTCTTCGAGATCAGCGGCCTGCAACTGGCGATCAGCGCCGGCTTCGTGGTGTTCGCCTCGGTCTGCATCCTTTATCAGACCAGTGCGATCATCCATGGCGGTGAGCGCAACTACATCATGGCGACCATCAGCCTGTACGTGTCGATCTACAACCTGTTCGTCAGCCTGCTGCAGATCTTCGGCGTGATGAGCGGCGACGACTGATAGCAACGCCTTGCAAGAGCCCGCTTCGGCGGGCTTTTTCTTGCCTGCAAAACCTGGACGCAAGCCGTATCATTGCGCCCAGCAATCCTGTGTCGAAGCACCCTCATGAAATTCGCCATCGCCCTCTTCGCCCCCGCTCATGCGCCCTCCTCCCGCCGCGCCCTGCGCTTCGCCGAGGCCGTACTGGACGGTGGCCACGAAATTACCCGACTGTTCTTCTATCAGGACGGTGTCCACAGCGCCTCCGCCAATGTGGTGACCCCGCAGGACGAGCCGGACATAGCCCGCGACTGGGCCAATCTTCTGGCCAAGCACCAGCTGGACGGTGTGGTTTGCATCGCTGCCGCCCTGCGCCGCGGCGTGATCAACCAGGAAGAGGCCGAACGCTATGGCCGCGTAGCCGCCAACCTGGCGCCGGGGTGGGAACTCTCCGGCCTGGGCCAGCTGCATGAGGCTGCACAGATGGCCGACCGCCTGATCTGCTTCGGAGGGAATTGATATGGCCAAGTCCATGCTGATCATCAGTCGCAGTGCGCCCTGGGCCGGCCCCGGTGCCCGTGAGGCGCTGGATATCGCCCTGGCAGGCGGTGCTTTCGACCTGCCGCTGGCAATACTGTTTCTGGACGATGGCGTCTTCCAGCTCGCCAACAACCAGGCCCCCGCAAAACTGCAGCAGAAAGACCTGACCGCCAACCTGCAGGCCCTGCCGCTGTTCGGCGTGGAAGCCCTCTACGCTTGCGCCTACAGCCTGGACAAACGTGGCCTGACCGCCAACGGGCTGAATCTTCCCGTCGAGGTCCTGGATGATGCAGCCCTGCGTTCCCTCATCGGGCGCCATGATCAGGTAATCACCCTCTGATGAGCACATTGCACGTTCTTTCCCATTCGCCATTCGGTGACGACCGCTTCACCAGTTGCCTGCGCCTGCTGGGCGAACAGGATGCGCTGCTGCTCAGCGGTGAAGCCGTCCAGGCCCTGCGCCAGTCGACCGCCCCGTTTGAGCAACTGGAAGCCCTCCCGACTGGCATCGCTCTTTTTGCCCTGGAAGAAGATGTGGCCGCGCGAGCGCTCGGAACCCTGCCCTCGCGTATCACACAGCTCGACTACCCGGGGTTCGTGGCGCTTTGCATCCAGCACGACAAGGTGAACAGCTGGCTATGAGCAGCCTCGACCTCAACGGACAGTGCATCCCGCTGGATAAGGACGGCTACCTGCAAGAGCTGGCGGACTGGTCCCCGGCGGTCGCTGAAGCCCTGGCCCTTCGCGAAGAAATCACGCTACGGGCCGAGCATTGGGAAATCCTCGATTTGCTGCGGCGCTTCTACGCTGAATTCCAGCTGTCGCCGGCCAATCGCCCACTGATCAAGTACGTCGCCCAGCAGCTCGGCCCGGACAAGGGCAACAGCCTGCATCTCAACCACCTATTCAAGGGCGCCCCGGCCAAGCTTGCCGCCAAGCTCGCCGGCCTGCCCAAGCCGACCAATTGCCTATGACTCCCGCCGCCCCCGTTGAACACCCCTTCGCCCAGTTCGTGCGTATCCTCGGCAAGGGCAAGCGTGGCGCCCGCCCCATGACCCGCGAAGAAGCCCGCGAAGCCATGGGCATGCTGCTGGACGGCAAGACCGAAGACAGCCAGCTGGGCGCCTTTCTCATGCTGCTGCGGCATAAGGAAGAAAGTGCCGAAGAGCTGGCCGGCTTCACCGAAGCCTTTCGTGAGCGCAACGACGCCCCGGCCATCTCCGTGGACATCGACTGGCCCAGCTACGCGGGCAAGAAGCGCCACCACCCCTGGTTCCTGCTGGCCGCCAAGGCACTGGCCCATGGCGGCGTGCGCATCCTCCTGCACGGCGGCGGCCTGCACACGGCCGGCCGCATCTACACCGAGCAATGCCTGGAGCTGCTCGGCATACCCGACTGTGCGAACTGGCAGGAGGTCGCCCAGGCACTGGACGAGCAGAACCTCGCGTTCATTCCGCTGGGCGCCTGGTCGGCACCGCTGCAGCGCATGATCGACCTGCGCAACATCCTCGGCCTGCGTTCGCCGATCCACTCGCTGGCACGCATCCTCAACCCGCTGGGCGCACGCTGCGGGCTGCAGAGCATCTTCCATCCGGGCTATCAGGCGGTGCACCGTGAAGCCAGCCGGCTGCTCGGCGACACGGCCATCGTGATCAAGGGCGAAGGCGGAGAGATCGAGGTCAACCCGGATGCCACCTCCCACCTCTACGGCACGATGGGCGGCAGCGACTGGGACGAGGAGTGGTCGGCCCTCTCCCCCCTGCGCCATGTCAAACCCGAGCGCATCGAGGCGGCACAGTTGCTGGGCGTGTGGGACGGCAGCATCGAGGACAGCTACGCCCGCCTGGCGATACTCAGCACCATGGCCCTGGCCCTTCGTGGCCTGGGCAAACCCCGGGAGGAAGCGTTCAGCGAAGCGGAAGCGCTGTGGAGCAATCGAGACCGTTCGATTTAGTCGATCAAAGACACTTTGAATTTGCGCCATTCAATCGACTCAACACCATTAGACTCAGCCCAATTTCCAACTTTAGAGGGTCAGAGCCATGGGATTGCTGGTCGAAGGCAAATGGCAGGACAAGTGGTACGACACCGCCAAAGACGGTCGCTTTCAACGTGAAAGCGCGCGCCGACGCAACTGGATCACCGCTGACGGGTCGCCCGGCCCGAGCGGCAAGGGTGGCTTCACCGCCGAGCCCGGCCGCTACCACCTCTATGTGTCGCTGGCCTGCCCCTGGGCCCACCGCACGCTGATCTTCCGCAAGCTGAAAGGCCTCGAAAGCCTGATCGATGTTTCCGTGGTCAGTTGGTTGATGCTGGAGAACGGCTGGACCTTCGATCGCAGCCACGGATCGAGCGGCGATGCCCTCGACGGCCTGGATTACCTCCATCAGCGCTATACCCGCGATGACGCCGACTACACCGGCCGCGTGACCGTGCCGCTGCTGTGGGACAAATTCGAAGGGAGCATCGTCAGCAACGAGTCCTCCGAGATCATCCGCATGTTCAACTCGGCCTTCGATGGCCTGACCAATGATCGCCAGGACTTCTACCCGGAACACCTGCGCAGCGAAATCGACGCGCTGAACGAACGCATCTATCCGGCGATCAACAATGGCGTCTATCGGGCAGGCTTCGCCACCACCCAGGACGCCTACGAGGAAGCCTTCGGCGAGCTGTTCAATGAATTGGATGCCCTGGAAGCGCTACTGGGCGAGCGCCGCTACCTGGCCGGAAGCCACCTGACCGAAGCGGACTGGCGCCTGTTCACCACGCTGATACGCTTCGACGCCGTCTACCACGGGCATTTCAAGTGCAACCTGCGTCGCCTCGCCGACTACCCCAACCTCTCCGGCTGGTTGCGCGAGCTGTACCAATGGCCCGGAGTGGCCGAGACGGTGGACTTCGAGCACATCAAGAGCCACTACTACGGCAGCCACCGCACCATCAACCCGACCGGGATCATTCCCGCCGGCCCGTTGCAGGACTTCAGCCAGCCGCATGGGCGCGACCACCTGCCGGGCAAGGGCGTGGCTCAGTCGGCCTGAGCCCCTTCGAACCAGGCGAGCTTGTCACGCAGTTGCACTACCTCACCCACGATTACCAGGGTGGGCGCGTGCACTTCGTGCTCGGCGACCAGCTGCGGCAGGTCGCCGAGGGTACCGGTGAACACTCGCTGGTTGCTGGTGGTGCCTTGCTGCACCAGAGCGGCCGGCGTATCCGCTGCGCGCCCGTGGCGGATCAGCTCGCTGCAGATACTCGGCAAGCCCACCAACCCCATGTAGAACACCAGGGTCTGCCCCGGCGCCACCAGATCGGTCCAAGGCAGGTCGCTGCTGCCATCCTTTAGGTGTCCCGTGACGAAGCGAACCGACTGCGCATAGTCGCGGTGGGTCAGCGGAATCCCGGCATAGGCGGCACAGCCCGACGCTGCGGTGATGCCAGGCACCACCTGGAAGGGAATGCCATTGGCGGCCAACTCACCGATTTCCTCGCCACCACGACCGAAGATGAACGGATCACCACCCTTCAGGCGCAGCACGCGCTTGCCCTGGCGCGCCAGGTCGATCAGCTGACGATTGATTTCGTCCTGGGGCACGGCGTGTTCCGAGCGGCGCTTACCAACGTAGATACGCTCGGCATCACGACGGCACATCTCGACGATGGGGCCCGCCACCAGGCGGTCGTAGAGCACCACATCGGCTTGCTGCATCAGACGCAAGGCACGGAAGGTCAGCAGATCGGGGTCGCCAGGGCCGGCACCCACCAGGTAAACCTCACCCAATGCCTGCTTGGCTCCACCACCAGCCACGCGCTCCTCGAGCATGCGCTCAGCTTCGGCCGGCTGGCCGGCGAGCATGCGCTCGGCGATCGCCCCCTGGAAAACGTCCTCCCAAAACACCCGGCGCTGCTGGACATCGGGAAACAACGCCTTCACCTGGCTGCGGAAGCGCTTGGCGAGGCCCGCGAGCTGGCCGTAGGCGGAAGGGATCCAGGTTTCGATCTTGGCGCGGATCAGGCGTGCCAGCACCGGTGCATCCCCAGCGCTGGAGACGGCAACGATCAGCGGCGAACGATCGACGATAGCGGGAAAGATCACGCTGCACAGGGCTGGCGCATCCACCACGTTCACCGGCACGCCGCGCGCCTGCGCATGCTGAGAAATCAGCGCGTTGAGCGGTTCGTCATCCGTGGCGGCAATGGCCAGCACGCACTGATCGAGATCCGACTCTTCGTAACCACGGAGATGGGCCTGCCCCCGCGATGCCAGCACCAGCTCACTCAGTTGGCCGTCGATCTCCGGCGCCACCACACGCAGCACCGCACCGGCATCCGCCAGCAAGCGAGCCTTGCGCAGAGCGACTTCGCCTCCGCCGACGACGAGCACTTGGCGGCCCTGGAGGTTATGGAAGAGCGGGAGGAAATCCATGGGGAAGCCTTGCTGCAGTGGTTGCCGTGGAAAACGACGCCCGCATCCGGGGAGAACCGGAACGCGGGCGCCTGGGAGCACTCAAGCCACTCCCGCCGAAGCGGGAGCGATGAGGATCAACCGATGATTTCGATACCGCCCATGTAGGGCTTGAGTACGTCCGGCACACGGATGGAACCGTCCGCCTGCTGGTAGTTCTCCAGCACGGCCACCAGGGTACGACCGACTGCCAGGCCGGAGCCATTGAGGGTGTGTACCAGCTCGGGCTTGCCGGTTTCCGGGTTGCGGTAACGGGCCTGCATGCGGCGAGCCTGGAAATCACCGCAGTTAGAGCAGGAGGAGATCTCGCGGTACTTGTCCTGGCTCGGCACCCAGACTTCCAGGTCATAGGTCTTGGTGGCGCCAAAGCCCATGTCACCGGTGCACAGGGCCAGGACGCGGTACGGCAGTTCGAGCAGCTGCAGGACCTTCTCGGCGTTGCCGGTCAGGCTTTCCAGAGCCTCGAAGGACTTGGACGGCTCGACGATCTGCACCATCTCGACCTTGTCGAACTGGTGCTGGCGGATCATCCCGCGGGTATCGCGACCGGAGGCGCCGGCTTCGCTGCGGAAGCAAGGCGTGTGGGCGACGAACTTCAGTGGCAGCTGCTTGGCGTCGAGGATCGCGCCAGCGACGATGTTGGTCAGGGACACTTCAGCGGTGGGGATCAGGTACAGATCGGCCTCATCTTCGCGACCGATCTTGAACAGGTCTTCCTCGAACTTCGGCAGTTGGCCGGTGCCCTGCAGTGCGGGAGCCTGGACCAGGTAGGGCGTGTAGGCCTCTTCGTAACCGTGCTCGGCGGTGTGCAGGTTGATCATGAATTGCGCCAGGGCGCGATGCAGACGGGCGATGGGGCCACGCAGCAAAGCGAAGCGTGCACCGGAGAGCTTGGCGGCGGTCTCGAAGTCCAGCCAGCCATGGGTTTCGCCCAGGCTGACGTGGTCCTTGACCTCGAAATCGAAGCTGCGCGGAGTGCCCCAACGGCGAACTTCGACGTTGCCCTCCTCATCCTCGCCCACCGGCACGGATTCGTGAGGCAGGTTGGGGATGTTCAGCAGCAGGTTGTCCAGCTCGACCTGGATGTTCTCCAACTCGCGCTTGCCCTCTTCCAGCTCATTACCCATGCGGTCGACATCCGCCAGCAGCGGTGCAATGTCTTCGCCACGCTGCTTGGCCTGGCCGATGGCCTTGGAGCGGCTATTACGCTCGGCTTGCAGCTGCTCGGTGCGGGTCTGCACGGACTTGCGCTGGTTTTCCAGGGATTCGAGGCGCGCCACGTCCAGTTGGAAGCCGCGGCTGGCGAGGCGGTCAGCCACTTCCTGGGTCTGGGTACGTACCAGTTTGGAGTCGAGCATGTGAGGTTCCCGTCTATCAGAATTTGGTCAGAGTCAGGCCTGCCCAGGTGGCGAACAGGCCTCCCAGCACGCTTACCGCCGCATAGCCAAGGGCCAGGGGCAGCTGGCCGCTTTCCAGCAGGCGCAGCGTGTCGAGGGAAAACGAAGAAAACGTCGTCAGGCCGCCGAGGAAGCCGACCATCAGCCCGGCGCGGATCTCGACGGGCACTTCAGGCCGTTGCAGGAACAGGCCGTAGAGAAAACCGATGAGCAGGCAACCGACGATATTGACGGCAAGAGTACCGAGGTAGAAGTGGCGAGGCCAGTGGGCGTTCACCCAATTACCAGCGGCGAAGCGCAGCAGGGTGCCGGCGATGCCCCCCACCGCCACGGAAAGAACCAGGGGGATCATGGGCGCCTCTTCCTCGGGCTGCGGGCATCGAGCCCGGCCAGGTGCTCCAGCTTGTCGCGGATCTTCAGCTCCAGGCCACGCGGCACGGGCTGGTAGTACTGGCGCGGCTCGAGGTTTTCGGGGAAGTAGTCCTCACCCGCCGCATAGGCATCCGGCTCGTCATGGGCGTAGCGGTACTCATCGCCATAACCGAGCTGCTTCATCAGCTTGGTCGGGGCGTTACGCAGGTGCAGCGGAACCTCATGGGAGCCGTTTTCAGCGACATCGCGCATGGCGGTCTTGAAGGCGGTATAGACGGCATTGCTCTTCGGTGCGCAGGCCAGGTAGACGATGGCCTGGGCCACCGCCAGCTCGCCCTCCGGGCTGCCGAGGCGCTCCTGCACATCCCAGGCAGCCAGGCACAGGCTCAGAGCGCGCGGATCGGCGTTGCCGATGTCCTCGCTGGCCATGCGCACCACGCGCCGGGCGATGTAGAGCGGATCACAGCCGCCGTCGATCATCCGCGCATACCAATAAAGCGCGCCATCGGGACTGGAGCCGCGCACGGACTTGTGCAAGGCGGAAATCTGGTCGTAGAAGGCCTCGCCACCCTTGTCGAAACGACGGCGGCTGTCACCCAAGAGGTTCTGTAGCAGCTCGGGCTCGATATCGCTGTCGTCCTCGGCGAGGTCGGCCGCATTCTCCAGCAAGTTGAGCAGGCGTCGGCCATCACCATCGGCAGCGGCGAGCAGAATGGCGAAGCTCTCGTCCGGCAGGCGCAGCTTGCGCTTGCCGAGCCCCTTCTCCTCGTTCAACGCACGGTCGACAAGCCGTCGCAACGCGGCCTCGTCCAGGCTCTTGAGCACATAGACACGGGCCCGGGACAGCAGCGCGTTGTTCAGTTCAAACGAGGGATTTTCGGTGGTGGCGCCGATGAAGATCAGCGTGCCGTCCTCGACGTAAGGGAGGAAGGCGTCCTGCTGGGACTTGTTGAAACGGTGCACTTCGTCGACGAAGAGGATGGTGCGACGACCGTACTGGGCCGCCTGCTGCTTGGCCATCTCCACCGACTGGCGGATTTCCTTGACGCCGGACAGCACCGCCGAAATCGTCTCGAAATGGGCGTCACTGACCTGGGCCAGAAGCTTGGCCAGGGTGGTCTTGCCCACACCCGGCGGCCCCCAGAAGATCATCGAGTGCAGCGCCCCCTGCTCCAGTGCCTCACGCAGGGGCTTGCCCGGCGCCAGCAGGTGCTCCTGGCCAACGTACTCATCCAGACTGCTGGCGCGCAGGCGTGCGGCCAGGGGCTGGGCGATGGGCTCGGAACGGAACAGATCCATGGCTGCGCGGAAAGCCTCTTATTCCTGAATGACGTCGGCGCCTTCCGGAACCTTGAAGTCGAACTGGGCGGCATCGATCGCCTGGTTCATCTTCACGCCGAGGAAGAGGATGTTGGTGCGCTGGCCGACGCTGTCGATCAGCTGCATGTCGTTGATCACACCGTTGCGGAAGGACAGGCGCAGGGTGTCGAACAGGGTGTCCTTGGCCTTGGGCGTGAGGATGAAGTCGACCACATCGCCACCTTCCTTGTGGGTGATCTCGAAGTTCTCGCTGATCTTCGACACATCGCCCGACAACAGCAGCGCAGGCGTATGGGTCAGACGCTGATCGAGGGTCTGGATGGTGACCTGCTGCAGGTCCGGGTCATACAGCCAGACCTTCTGGCCGTTGGATACCAGCAGCTGCTCCATCGGCTCGTCGGTGTGCCAGCGGAACAGCCCGGGGCGCTTGAGCACCAGCTCACCGGAGGTTTCCTGCAGTTGGGTGCCGGAGCCGTCCAGGGTCAGCTGGGAGAAGCGGCCGGTAATGGTCTGTGCCTTGTTGAGCATTTCAGTCAGGCGGGCGATGGCTACCTGGTCATCGGCCTGGGCCTGCAGGGCGCCAAGACTCAGCGCGGCAACGAGCAGCATGCGGATCAGTCGCATGGGGGTCCTCATCAGAATTCGTTCGGGGTTAGTCGCGAATCGGGCCCGGCGCGATTACGTCACGCGAGCCGTTGGTGTTCATGGGCGTGACGACGCCAGCCATTTCCATCGCTTCGATCATCCGTGCAGCACGGTTGTAGCCGATCTTGAGCTTGCGCTGCACGGCGGAAATCGAGGCCCTGCGGCTCTCGGTGACAAAGCGCACGGCCTCGTCGTAGAGCGGGTCTTCCTCGCTGCCCTCGCCGCCTTCGCCACCATCGAAACCACCGCTGGAGCCACCACCCTCTTCGGCGCCGGCAAGGATGTCTTCGATGTAGTCAGGCGCGCCACGCAGCTTCCAGGCTTCCACGACGCGGTGCACTTCATCGTCGGAAACGAAGGCGCCATGGACGCGGATGGGCAGGCCGGTACCCGGCGGTAGGTAGAGCATGTCACCGTGGCCGAGCAGCTGTTCGGCACCGCCCTGGTCGAGAATGGTGCGCGAGTCGATCTTGCTGGAAACCTGGAACGCCATGCGGGTAGGGATGTTGGCCTTGATCAGGCCGGTGATCACGTCCACCGAGGGGCGCTGGGTCGCGAGGATCAGGTGGATGCCCGCCGCACGCGCCTTCTGCGCGATACGGGCGATGAGCTCTTCCACCTTCTTGCCGACGATCATCATCATGTCGGCGAATTCGTCGACGATGACCACGATGGTGGGCAGCGTCTTCAGCAGAGGCGCTTCGTCCTCCATGCTCTCGCGACGGTAGAGCGGATCGGTGAGCGGGGTGCCCGCCTCTTCCGCATCCTTGACCTTGCGGTTGAAGCCGGCCAGGTTACGCACGCCCATGGCGGCCATCAGCTTGTAGCGCCGCTCCATCTCGGCGACGCTCCAACGCAGCGCGTTGGCGGCTTCCTTCATGTCTGTCACGACCGGGCACAGCAGGTGCGGAATGCCTTCGTAGATCGACAGTTCGAGCATCTTCGGGTCGATCATGATCAGCCGCGCCTGCTCGGGCGTGGACTTGAACAGGATCGACAGGATCATGGCGTTCACACCCACGGACTTACCGGAACCGGTGGTACCGGCAACCAGCAGGTGGGGCATCCTGGCCAGGTCGGTGATCACCGGGCGGCCGCCGATGTCATGCCCCAACGCCATGGTCACGGGGGACTTGGCATCGTCGTATTCGGTCGAGGACAGCACTTCGGAGAAGCGCACGATCTGCCGATCCTCGTTGGGGATTTCGATGCCCACGGTGGTCTTGCCGGGAATCACTTCCACAACGCGCACGCTGATCACCGCGAGGGAGCGCGCAAGGTCCTTGGCCAGGTTGGAAATGCGGCTGACCTTCACCCCGGCGGCGGGCTGGATCTCGAAACGGGTGATCACCGGACCCGGATGCACGGACTCGACGAGCACCTCGACACCGAACTCCTTGAGCTTGATCTCCAGCAGGCGCGACATGGCCTCCAGGGATTCCGGGGAGTAGCTCTTCTGCTTCTTCTCCGCCGCATCGAGGATGGAGATGGGCGGCAGGGTGCCTTCCACAGCGCTGTCGACGAACAGCGGGGCCTGTTTCTCCTTCTGCACCCGCTTGCTGGGCTCGGCCGCCTTGGCCGGCGCAGGCGGGGTGATGACGGGAGCCGGGCGCTTGTCGCGTTCGGTCATGTGCTTGGCCAGGGCCTCTTCGCGCTCTATCAGGCGCTCCTTGACCTTGGCTTGCTCGCGGCTGTCGCGAACCACAGGGGCGGCGACTTCGCTGACGCGGTCATCGACCTCGCGCAGCTTGGCAACCAGCAGCTTGCGCTCGGAGCGCGCGCTCCACCAACGGTTGATCAGGCTCTGGATCAGCTCGATGAGATCAAGGGTGATCTTGCCGGTCAAGTCCATCACCTTGAACCAGGACAGGTCGGTGAACACCGTCAGGCCGAAGAGGAACAGCGCGAAGAACATCAGCGTGCTGCCCTGCACGTTCAGCGCATTGACTGCCAGGTGGCTGAGGCTCTCGCCCAGCGCACCGCCAGCAGAAGCAGGCATGCCGACGCTGTCCTGGAAATGGATATCGGCCAGCGCAGCGCCGGAAAGCACCAGGAACACCAGGCCGATCAGGCGCCAGGAGAACAGCCAGCCGCTCCAGTCGATAGCCTGGTGGCGATGACGGAACACCTGCAGCGTCTTGATCGCCAGCAGCAACGGGAAGATATAGGCGAAGTAGCCCAGGGCCATGAACAGGATGTCGGCGAACCAGGCGCCGAGGCGGCCCGCCGCGTTTTGCACCTGCTCGACGTTGCTGGTGTGGGTCCAGCCCGGGTCGGAGGAATCGTAGGTGAGCAGCGCCATCCACAGGTAAAGGCACAACGCGCCCAGCGCGATCAGCGCACCTTCCTTGAGGCGGTAATGCAATTGCTGGCGCCAGACGGGCGTCTGGGCGGTACTCGTGGAATTCTTCAAACGCCTTTTTTCCTGCGCCCCGAGGCGCGCTCAAGAATCGGTTACTGGCGGAAATGCCGCCTATTGTACGGGCTTAACCACCCGGCGCGACAGCGCGCCCATTGAGCCTGGAGCGTTTTGCCGCTGATTCGTGCTTCGGTGTAGCATAGCCGCCAACATCTTGCGCAGCGCTCAATTTGAGCATGCATTCTCTTTTGTGACAAAGACTTATGAGGCCTTTTTATGAGCGACGTCAAGCATTCACGCCTGATCATCCTGGGCTCCGGCCCGGCCGGTTACACCGCCGCCGTGTATGCCGCCCGCGCTAACCTCAAACCCGTCGTCATCACCGGCATCCAGCCCGGCGGCCAGCTGACCATCACCACCGAAGTCGACAACTGGCCCGGTGACGTCGAAGGCCTCACCGGCCCGGCCCTGATGGAGCGCATGCAGAAGCACGCCGAGCGTTTCGACACCGAGATCGTCTACGACCACATTCACACCGCCGAGTTGCAGCAACGCCCGTTCATCCTCAAGGGCGACAGCGGCACCTATAGCTGCGACGCCCTGATCATCGCCACCGGCGCCTCCGCCCAGTACCTGGGCCTGCCGTCCGAAGAAGCCTTTGCCGGCAAGGGCGTTTCGGCCTGCGCCACCTGCGACGGCTTCTTCTACCGCAACCAGGTGGTCTGCGTGATCGGCGGGGGCAACACCGCAGTCGAAGAAGCGCTGTACCTCTCCAACATCGCCAAGGAAGTCCACCTGATCCACCGCCGCGACAAGCTGCGCTCGGAGAAGATCCTTCAGGACAAGCTGTTCGAGAAAGCCAAGAACGGCAACGTTCGCCTGCACTGGAACCACACCCTGGAAGAAGTACTGGGTGATGCCACCGGTGTCACCGGTGTGCGCCTGAAGGACACCACCAGCGGCGAAACCCGTGAAATGCCCCTGGCTGGCGTATTCATCGCCATCGGCCACAAGCCCAACACCGAGCTCTTCCAGGGCCAACTGGAAATGCGCGACGGCTACCTGGTGGTGCGCGGCGGCTCCGAAGGTAACGCCACCGCCAGCAGCATCGAAGGGGTGTTTGCCGCCGGCGACGTAGCCGACCACGTCTACCGCCAGGCCATCACCTCCGCTGGCGCCGGCTGCATGGCCGCGCTGGACGCCGAAAAATTCCTCGACGACAACTAAGGCCCTGAGGCGGCGCCTATCCGCGCCGCCCTCCCCTCCTCCATGCTGACCTGGCTGAGCCGCGACAACCTCATCTTCCCGCCCCTGGAGCGCGCCCTGCGCGAGCCGAACGGCCTGCTGGCCGCGGGCGGCGACCTCTCCCCAGAGCGCCTGGTCCAGGCATACCGCCACGGCTGCTTCCCCTGGTTCCAGGATGGCCAGCCGATACTCTGGTGGTCACCAGACCCCCGCACCGTCCTGCCACCCCAGGAAATCCATATCTCCCGCAGCCTGGCCAAGCTGATGCGCCAGCAGCGCTTCCGCATCACCTTCGACCAGGATTTCGCCGCCGTCATCCAGGCCTGCGCCGGGCCACGCAGCTACGCGGACGGCACCTGGATTACCACGCCGATGCAGTCCGCCTATCTGGAACTGCACCGCCGCGGCGTCGCGCATTCGGTCGAGGTCTGGCTGGAAGACGAGCTGGTAGGTGGCCTGTACGGACTCGCCATGGGCAAGCTGTTCTTCGGTGAGTCGATGTTCAGCCGCACCGACAACGCGTCCAAAGTGGGCTTCGTCACCCTGACCCAGCACCTGTCCCGCTGGGGCTTCGTACTCATCGACTGCCAGATGCCGACCCAGCACCTGCACAGCTTCGGCGCCCGCCCCATCAGTCGCGAGAAGTTTTCGCGCTACCTGCAGCTCTACCTCGACCAACCCAACAGCGCCGACTGGGTCGTCGCCTAGGCGAGTCGCCAACCCTGGCTTACACTTGCAGAAGGCTTTTTCGAGATTAGACCATGACCGAGCTGGCTCGCCTGAAGTTCTATGCCACTCAACCGCATCCTTGCAGCTACCTGCCCGAAGAACAGGCCACGACACTGTTCCTCGACCCCAGTCAGCCGATGGATGTGGAGGTCTACGCCGAACTCTCGGAAATGGGTTTTCGCCGCAGCGGCGACCACCTCTACCGCCCCCACTGCCAACGCTGCACCGCCTGCGTCCCCGCACGCATCCCCGCAGAAGCCTTCGCCCCCAGCCGCCAGCAGCGACGCATCCTCAAGCGCAACACCGATATCGAAGTCCGCGCCGTACGCCCGACCTTCAACGAGGAGTACTACGCCCTCTACGTCCGCTATATCGAAGAGCGCCACGCGGATGGCGACATGTACCCGCCGAGCCGCGACCAGTTCTCCACCTTCCTGGTTCGCGACCTGCCCTTCTCGCGTTTTTACGAGTTCCGCCTCGACGGCCGCCTGGTCGCCATAGCGGTCACCGACGTCCTGCCCAACGGCCTCTCCGCCGTTTACACCTTCTACGACCCGTCGGAGGAGCGCCGCAGTCTTGGCCGCTTCGCCATTCTCTGGCAGATCGGCGAAACACTGCGCCTGGGTCTCCAGGCGGTCTATCTCGGCTACTGGATCAAGAACTGCCGGAAGATGAACTACAAGACCCAGTACCGCCCCATCGAGCTCTTCGTCAACCAGCGCTGGGTCACCCTCACCTGAAACTCTTGGCTTACGGTGCAATTTTCGGGCACAATGCACGCCGTTTTTGCCAGGCGCCGTTTGCACCCGGCCAATCATTGATACCGAGGGCTTTACTGCATGTCGAAAGAAGACAGCTTCGAAATGGAAGGCACTGTCATCGATACCCTGCCTAACACCATGTTCCGCGTGGAGTTGGAAAACGGGCACGTCGTCACCGCGCATATTTCTGGAAAAATGCGCAAGAATTACATCCGCATCCTCACCGGCGACAAGGTTCGCGTTGAACTGACCCCCTACGATCTGAGCAAAGGCCGCATCACCTACCGCGCCCGCTGACAGATCCACAACAAAAAGCCCGGCACTAGCCGGGCTTTTTGCGTTGCTCCATCGTCAGGCCATTTCGGCAGTGGTCTCGAAATCGAACTCGAGCTCACCATCCTTGACGTCGATGTGCACGACACCGCCGTGCTCGGCCAGCTCGCCAAAGAGGATCTCCTCCGCCAGCGGACGCTTGATCTTGTCCTGAATCAAGCGCGCCATCGGGCGGGCACCCATCTGCACGTCATAACCCCGCTCGCCGAGCCAGCCACGCGCCTCGTCGCTAACCACCAGTTGAACGCGCTTGTCCTCGAGCTGCGCCTGCAACTCGGTGAGGAACTTGTCGACCACGTTCTTGATGGTTTCGTGACTGAGGCGACCGAACTGGATGATGGTATCCAGGCGGTTGCGGAACTCCGGCGTAAAGCTCTTGCGGATGACCTCCATGGCATCGGACGAATGGTCCTGATGCGTAAAGCCGATGGAGGCACGCGCAGCGGTCTCGGCACCAGCGTTGGTGGTCATGATCACGATGACGTTACGGAAGTCCGCCTTGCGCCCGTTGTTGTCAGTCAGCGTGCCGTGGTCCATCACCTGCAGCAGCAGGTTGAAGACCTCGGGGTGCGCCTTCTCGATTTCATCGAGCAGCAACACGCAGTGCGGCATCTTGGTGATGGCTTCGGTGAGCAAGCCACCCTGGTCGAAACCTACGTACCCGGGAGGCGCACCGATCAGGCGTGACACAGTGTGCCGCTCCATGTACTCGGACATGTCGAAGCGCACCAGCTCGATACCCATCGCTTTCGCCAATTGGCGGGCAACTTCGGTCTTGCCGACACCCGTGGGGCCCGCGAAGAGGAAGGAACCCACCGGCTTGTCCGGTGACTTGAGGCCAGCCCGGGAGAGCTTGATGGCCGTCGACAGCGAGTCGATGGCGGCATCCTGGCCGAATACGGTCAGCTTCAGGTCGCGCTCGAGGTTACGCAGCAATTCCTTATCGGAACTGTTGACGTGCTTTGGAGGAATCCGCGCGATCTTCGCGACGATATCCTCGACCTGCGCGACATCGATACGGGGAGCACGCTTGTCTTCCGGCTGCAGGCGCTGATAGGCCCCCGCCTCGTCGATAACGTCGATGGCCTTGTCCGGCATGTGCCGATCGTTGATATAGCGCGCAGCGAGCTCAGCAGCAGCCCGCAGAGCCTCGTCGCTGTACTCGATATGGTGGTGCTGCTCGAAGCGACCCTTGAGCCCCCTGAGGATGCCCACGGTGTCCTCGACCGACGGCTCGCTTACATCGACCTTCTGGAAGCGACGCGCCAGGGCGCGATCCTTCTCGAAGATGCCGCGGAATTCCTGGAAGGTGGTCGAGCCGATGCAACGGATCTCCCCAGAGGACAGCAGCGGCTTGAGCAGATTGGACGCATCCATTACCCCGCCCGATGCCGCACCCGCACCGATGATGGTGTGGATCTCATCGATGAAGAGGATCGCATGGGGGCGCTTGCGCAGCTCGTTGAGCAGCGCCTTGAAGCGCTTCTCGAAGTCACCGCGGTACTTGGTGCCCGCCAGCAGGGCCCCCAGGTCGAGGGAGTAGACGACGCTATCAGCCAGCAACTCGGGAACCTGGTTGTCGACGATGCGCTTGGCCAGGCCTTCGGCGATCGCCGTCTTGCCGACCCCCGCCTCACCCACCAGCAGCGGGTTGTTCTTGCGGCGTCGCGCCAGGATCTGCGCGACACGCTCCACCTCGGTCTCGCGACCGACGAGCGGGTCGATCCGCCCCTGGCGCGCCAGTTCATTCAGATTGCTTGCATAGGCATCCAGCGGATGCCCAGCGGAAGAAGACTCCCCACCTTCGTCATCCTGCATTTCCTGCTCGCTATCATGCTGCTCGCCATGGCCGGGCACCTTGGAGATGCCGTGGGCGATGTAGTTGACGACATCGATACGGGCGACGCTCTGCTGCTTGAGCAGGAACACCGCCTGGCTTTCCTGCTCGCTGAAGATGGCAACCAACACGTTGGCGCCCGTGACTTCACGCTTGCCGGAGCTCTGCACGTGGAACACGGCGCGCTGCAATACGCGCTGGAACCCGAGCGTGGGCTGGGTTTCGCGGTCCTCGTCATGCTGAGGGATCAGCGGCGTGGTGGAGTCGATGAATTCCTGTAGATCATGCCGCAGCTTGTCCAGATTCGCCCCGCAGGCCTTCAGCACTGCGGAGGCTGCCTCATTGTCCAGAAGGGCCAGCAACAAATGCTCGACCGTCATGAATTCATGACGCTTGGCACGAGCCTCCTTGAAGGCAAGATTGAGGGTGACTTCGAGCTCACGGTTCAACATAGCTTCACCTCATACCCAAGCGGTCGGCGTTAACCGTCCTTCTCGATCTCACAGAGTAGCGGATGCTGACTCTCTCTCGCGTATTGATTCACCTGCATCGCCTTGGTTTCAGCAATATCGCGTGTAAACACTCCACAGACCGCCCGCCCTTCGGTATGGACGGTCAGCATGACCTTGGTCGCTGCCTCGCGGTTGTGACTGAAGAACACCTCTAGAACTTCCACCACGAAATCCATCGGTGTGTAGTCATCGTTAAACATGACCACCTTATACATGGGTGGCGCCTGCAGGATCGGCTTGGCTTCCTGGACCAACAGACCGGAGTCGTCGTCCCCATGATGCTCAGGGCGATCCTGATTGAATGTTAGTCGAATCTGGCTGCTTGCATGCATGCTGGAATAAAGCTTCTTGGTAGACGAAATGGGACGCCCCATGGACTTTGACCCGCTTCTCAGCTGGCCGCTGCATTGCCTTGACTAAAGGCAAAACGGTGTTACAAACAATGGATACCCACCTACGGGTATCAGGGGTTCCGCACCCTCGTCCATATGGTCGAAGCGGGCGCGGGGTCGAAGTGGATGATACTCCAGTGATGGAGTCCTTTGCAGAGGGATATCAGCATGGTTAGCGGTAAGGTCAAGTGGTTCAACAACGCCAAGGGCTATGGATTTATCCTCGCTGACGGCCGAGATGAGGACCTGTTCGCCCATTATTCGGCCATTCAGATGGATGGCTATAAAACCTTGAAAGCTGGCCAACCGGTAAGCTTCGATATCATCCAGGGCCCCAAAGGCCTGCACGCCGTGAACATCAGTACGGTCACGGCAAATTCCGAAGCACCTGCCGCCACTGCCAGCCTCCCCGAGGGCAGCACGGTCGAGGCTTGAGCCCAATTCCTTAGGGCATAAAAAAGGCCGGTCATGATGACCGGCCTTTTTGTCACGCCATCAATCTCACATGTGAGCGATGGTGGCGTCGCCGAAGCCAGAGCAGGAAAGCAGCGTGGCACCGTCCATCAGACGCTCGAAGTCGTAAGTAACGGTCTTCGCAGCGATGGCACCGTTGGTGCCCTTGATGATCAGGTCAGCAGCTTCGACCCAACCCATGTGGCGCAGCATCATCTCAGCAGAGAGGATGACCGAACCCGGGTTGACCTTGTCCTGGCCAGCGTACTTCGGCGCGGTGCCGTGAGTCGCTTCGAACATGGCGATGGTGTCGGACAGGTTGGCACCCGGAGCGATACCGATACCACCCACTTCGGCCGCCAGGGCGTCAGACAGGTAGTCACCGTTCAGGTTCAGGGTGGCGATGACGTCGTACTCGGCCGGGCGCAGCAGAATCTGCTGCAGCATGGCGTCGGCGATGGCGTCTTTCACCACGATGTTCTTGCCGGTGTTCGGGTTCTTGAACTGCATCCACGGGCCGCCGTCCAGCAGCTCGGCACCGAACTCATCACGTGCGACTTCGTAGCCCCACTCCTTGAAGGCACCTTCGGTGAACTTCATGATGTTGCCTTTGTGGACGATGGTCACGGAGCTGCGATCGTTGTCCACGGCGTACTGCAGGGCCTTGCGCACGAGGCGCTTGGTGCCTTCCAGGGAAACCGGCTTGATGCCGATGCCGCAGTTTTCGGTGAAGCGGATTTTCTTGACGCCCATTTCCTCGGTGAGGAACTTGATGACCTTCTCGGCCTCGGGGGAGCCAGCTTTCCACTCGACGCCGGCGTAGATGTCTTCCGAGTTCTCACGGAAGATGATCATGTCCACGTCACCCGGCTTCTTGACCGGGCTGGGCACGCCTTCGAACCAGCGAACGGGACGCTGGCAGACATACAGGTCCAGCTCCTGGCGCAGGGCAACGTTCAGGGAGCGGATGCCACCACCGACCGGAGTGGTCAGCGGGCCTTTGATGGAAACGACGTAGTCACGTACCGCTTCCAGGGTTTCTTTCGGCAGCCAGGTGTCCTGGTCATAGACCTGGGTGGCCTTCTCGCCAGCGTAGACTTCCATCCAGGAGATCTTGCGAGTGCCGTTGTAGGCCTTGGCAACGGCGGCATCAACCACCTTGATCATGACTGGGCTGATGTCGACGCCGATACCATCACCTTCGATGAAGGGGATGATCGGGTTGTTCGGGACGTTCAGGGACATATCGGCATTGACGGTGATTTTGTCACCGGTAGCAGGCACCTGGATCTTTTGGTATCCCATGCTGGACTCCGTAGTTCTCGTGGTCTGACAACCATCACGCGGTCGGCGCGACGGATGGATCTTGGGTCTCGGAAAGGCGGCACATTCTTGTAGTTTTTCTACAGAAAGTCACGCACTTTTCCATGTTTCGACAGATCGGGCTGGCAGTTAAACCCGCATGAAACCTGTGCTTTAGCCCTACATGTAGTCAAACTACAACTTCGCTACACGTAGCCATCCGAGCAAGCGCTATTCATCCTAGCAGCTTGCTTCCGGATTGCTCCTCTCTCGCCGGGTCATCAGCCGATGGCTACTATCAGCCACCTACCCAAGGAGGACTCCATGCGCTTCACTCCCCATGTCACAGTCGCCACCCTGATCGAAGACCAGGGCCGTTTCCTGATGGTCGAGGAGATGTCGGATGGCCGGGCGGTATTAAACCAGCCTGCCGGCCACTTGGAAGCCGACGAAAGTCTCATCCAGGCCGCCCTGCGCGAAACCCTCGAGGAAACCGGCTGGGAAGTCGAGCTGACCGCCGTCACCGGCATCTACCTCTATACAGCGCCGAGCAATGGTGTCACCTACCAGCGCGTGTGCTTCGCCGCCCGCCCCTTGCGCCACCTACCCGAACGCGAGCTGGACGATGGCATCATCGGCCCGCGCTGGCTGACCCGCGACGAGCTCTTGGCCCACCGCGAGCAATGGCGCAGCCCACTGATCCTGCGTTGTATCGATGACTACCTGGCCGGCGAGCGCTTCCCCCTCAGCCTGATCCGCGACCCGGCGTGATCGCCCGAGGCAACCGCACCTGATAGAATCCCGTTTTTTTGCAGCAGCCCCAGAGTCTTATGTCCGATACAGCCAAAACCCGCGTGATCGTCGGCATGTCCGGCGGCGTGGACTCTTCCGTTTCCGCCCTCCTGCTGATGGAACAGGGTTACCAGGTGGAAGGCCTGTTCATGAAGAACTGGGACGAGGACGACGGCACCGAATACTGCACCGCCAAGGAAGACCTGGCGGACGCCCAGGCCGTGTGCGACCGCATCGGCATCAAGCTGCACACCGCCAACTTCGCCGCCGAGTACTGGGACAACGTCTTCGAGCACTTCCTTGCCGAATACAAGGCCGGCCGCACGCCGAACCCGGACATCCTCTGCAACCGCGAGATCAAGTTCAAAGCCTTCCTCGACTACGCTCTGATGCTCGGCGCCGACCTGATCGCCACCGGCCACTACGTGCGCCGCCGCGACATCGACGGCCGCACCGAACTGCTCAAGGGCCTGGACCCGAACAAGGACCAGAGCTACTTCCTCCACGCCGTCGGCGGCAAGGAAATCGCCCGCACGCTGTTCCCCGTGGGTGAACTGGAGAAGCCGGAAGTCCGCGCCATCGCCGAGAAACATGGCCTGGCCACGGCCAAGAAAAAGGACTCCACCGGCATCTGCTTCATCGGCGAGCGCCGCTTCAGCGACTTCCTCAAGCAATACCTGCCCGCCCAGCCCGGCGACATCGAGACCACAGACGGCGACGTCATCGGCCGTCACCACGGCCTGATGTACCACACCATCGGCCAGCGCCAGGGCCTGGGCATCGGCGGCATGAAGGACGCCAGCGACGAGCCCTGGTACGTACTGGCCAAGGACCTGGAGCGCAACGTCCTGGTGGTCGGCCAGGGCAACGAACACCCCTGGCTGTTCTCCCGCGCCCTGCTCGCCTCCGAGATCTTCTGGGTCAACCCCATCGACCTCGAGCAGCCCCGCGCACTGACCGCCAAGGTCCGCTATCGCCAGGCTGATCAGGCCTGCACCCTGGAAAAGACCGCCACCGGCTATCGCGCCGTGTTCGACGAGCCTCAGCGCGCCGTCACTCCCGGCCAGTCCGTGGTCTTCTACGACGGCGAAATCTGCCTCGGCGGCGGCGTCATCGAAAGCTATGACACCTGGGACGCCGAGGTGCGCCCATGACCCCATTGCAGGAACAACTGATCGCGCTGGGCGCCGTATTCGAAGCCGCCGTACTGGTGGACAAGATCGCCAAGACCGGCCAGATCAGCGAAGCGCCGCTGGGCTGCATGCTCGGCAGCCTGCTGGTTCGCGACCCGAAGAGCACCCTCGACGTGTACGGCGGTGACGACATCAACCTGCGCGACGGCTACAAGGCCTTGATCAGCGCCCTGGAACGCGAACCCAGCAGCCTGCAGCGCGAGCCCCTGCGCTACGCCCTGTCGCTGCTGACCCTGGAGCGCCAGCTGAACAAGCGCGAAGACATGCTGCAGCTGATCGGCAGCCGCCTGGACCAGATCCAGCAGCAGACCCAGCACTTCGGCCTCGTCCACGACAACGTCATCGCCTCCTGCGGCAGCCTCTACCAGGACACCCTCAGCACCTTCCGCCAGCGCATCCAGGTCCATGGCGACATGCGCAACCTGCAGCAACCGAGCAACGCCGCCAAGATCCGCGCCCTGCTGCTCACCGGCATCCGCTCCGCACGCCTCTGGCGCCAGCTCGGCGGCCACCGCTGGCAGCTGCTGTTCAGCCGCCGCAAGCTGCTCGGCGAGCTCTACCCCATGCTGCGCGGCTGAGCCACGGGCAGGCGCCGAACGGCGCATGCCCGGACGCGGTTTCGGGGCCGGTTTTCATGTATGATGTGCGCCCTTTTCGTTGACCGATTGTCCGAGAACGCCCCATGCAGCTCTCCTCGCTCACCGCGGTTTCCCCCGTCGATGGCCGCTACGCCGGCAAAACCAGCGCACTACGCCCGATCTTCAGTGAATATGGCCTGATCCGCTTCCGCGTACAGGTCGAAGTCCGCTGGCTGCAGCGCCTTGCTGCCCACGCTGGCGTTCCGGAAGTCGCGCCTTTCTCCGCCGAAGCCAACGCCCTGCTCAACGAGCTGGCCGAAAACTTCCAGCTGGAGCACGCCGAGCGCATCAAGGAAATCGAGCGCACCACCAACCACGACGTGAAAGCCGTGGAGTACCTGCTCAAGGAGCAGGCCGCCAAGCTGCCGGAGCTGGCCAAGGTCAGCGAATTCATCCACTTCGCCTGCACCAGCGAGGACATCAACAACCTGTCCCACGCCCTGATGCTGCGTGAAGGCCGTGATGACGTCCTGCTGCCGCTGATGCACCAGGTGGCCAACGCCATCCGTGAACTGGCGATCCGCTTCGCCGACGTGCCGATGCTCTCCCGCACCCATGGCCAGCCCGCCTCCCCCACCACCCTGGGCAAGGAACTGGCCAACGTCGTCTACCGCCTGGAGCGCCAGATCGCCCAGGTAGCCGCCGTCCCGCTGCTGGGCAAGATCAACGGCGCCGTGGGCAACTACAACGCCCACCTCTCCGCCTACCCGGAAGTCGATTGGGAAGCCAACGCCCGCGAATTCATCGAAGGCGACCTGGGCCTGGGCTTCAATCCCTACACCACCCAGATCGAGCCGCACGACTACATTGCCGAGCTGTTCGACGCCATCGCCCGATTCAACACCATCCTCATCGACTTCGATCGCGACGTCTGGGGCTACATCTCCCTCGGCTACTTCAAGCAGAAGACCGTTGCCGGCGAGATCGGCTCCTCGACCATGCCGCACAAGGTCAACCCGATCGACTTCGAAAACTCCGAAGGCAACCTCGGCATCGCCAACGCCCTGTTCCAGCACCTGGCCAGCAAGCTGCCGATCTCCCGCTGGCAGCGCGACCTGACCGACTCCACCGTGCTGCGCAACCTCGGCGTCGGCTTCGCCCACAGCGTCATCGCCTACGAAGCCAGCCTCAAGGGCATCGGCAAGCTGGAGCTGAACGAAGCCCGCATCGCCGCCGACCTGGACGCCTGCTGGGAAGTCCTCGCCGAGCCGATCCAGACCGTGATGCGCCGCTACGCCATCGAGAACCCCTACGAGAAGCTGAAGGAACTGACCCGCGGCAAGGGCATCAGCCCCGAAGCGCTGCAGACTTTCATCGACGGCCTCGACATGCCGGCCGAAGCCAAGGCCGAGCTGCGCAAGCTGACCCCCGCCGCCTACATCGGCAACGCGGTGGCCCAGGCCAAGCGCATCTAACGGCTATCGCCCCCTTGCACGCCCGGCTGTGCCGGGCGTTTTTATTTCAAAGGTTCCGCCATGACTTCCGATCTCCCCCTGCAAATCCTCGGCGGCATCTCCGCCCGTGAATTCCTCCGCGACTACTGGCAGAAGAAGCCGCTGCTGATCCGCCAGGCCATCCCAGGCTATGAAAGCCCCATCTCGCCCGACGAGCTGGCCGGCCTCTCCCTGGAAGAGGAAGTCGAATCGCGCCTGGTGATCGAACATGGCGAGCGCCCCTGGGAGCTGCGTCGCGGCCCCTTCGCCGAAGATACCTACCAGGACCTGCCGGAAAAGGAATGGACCCTCCTCGTCCAGTCCGTCGACCAGTTCGTCCCGGAGGTCGCCGAGCTGCTGGAGCACTTCCGCTTCCTGCCGAGCTGGCGCATCGACGACATCATGGTCAGCTTCGCCGCACCCGGTGGCGGCGTCGGCCCGCACTACGACAACTACGACGTCTTCCTGCTCCAGGCCCACGGCCAGCGACGCTGGAAGATCGGCCAGATGTGCGACACCGACAGCCCGCTGCTGCCCCACGCCGATCTGCGCATCCTCGCCGAATTCCACGGTACCGATGAGTGGGTACTGGAACCGGGCGACATGCTCTACCTGCCGCCGCGCCTGGCCCACTTCGGCATCGCCGAAGATGACTGCATGACCTACTCGGTCGGCTTCCGCGCCCCCAGCGCCGCCGAGGTACTGACCCATTTCACCGACTTCCTCGCCCAGTTCATTCCGGACGAAGAGCGCTACAACGACGCCGACATCACCCCGGTCAGCGACCCGCACCAGATCCAGCAGGACTCCCTCGACCGCCTCAAGGCGCTGCTGGCCGAGCACATGAGCGATGAACGCCTGCTGCTGACCTGGTTCGGCCAGTTCATGACCGAGCCGCGCTACCCCGAACTGGTCGCCGGCACCGAAGTGGACGAAGACGAATTCGTCGGCGCCCTTGAAGACGGCGCGGTACTGATCCGCAACCCCAGCGCCCGCATGGCCTGGTCCGAAATGGATATCGGCCTGATGCTGTTCGCCAGCGGCCAGAGCCGCCTGCTGCCCAGCAGCCTGCGCGAGCTGCTGAAACTGGTCTGCGCCAGCGACGCGCTGCACATCGACAACCTCGGCCAATGGCTGGCGGACGAGGACGGGCGTAAGCTTCTGTGGGAACTGATCAAGCAAGGAAGTCTGGAGTTTGCCGATGAGTGAGATACACGTCCGCATCGCCGATTGGCAGAAGGACAATGCCGACCTGCGCCGCATCCGTGAAGCCGTGTTCATCGCCGAGCAGGCGGTGGCACCGGAGCAGGAATGGGATGCGGAAGACGTCGACGCGGTCCATTTCCTCGCCCTCGAGCATGACTACGCCATCGGCACCGCACGCCTGCTGCCCGACGGCCATATCGGCCGCGTCTCGGTGCTCAAGGACTGGCGTGGCCTGCGGGTCGGCGATCGCCTGCTGGACGCGGTGATCGCCGAAGCGGAACGTCGCGGCCTCAAACAGCAGATGCTCTCCGCCCAGGTACACGCCACCCCCTTCTATGAACGCCACGGCTTCCGCGTCGTCAGCGGCGAGTTCCTCGAAGCCGGCATCCCTCACGTGGACATGGTGCGCGACAGCCAGTAGAGGTCGACATGGAACCCAACGCCCCGGAAAACCAAGAACCCGAGACCGAATTGCCGGCCATCGAATTCCAGTCACCGGGGCGTTTCGAGGTCCATAACCCGGTGCCGGACCTTCGCGAGCCCGCCCCCTGGGAGCCCGCGCCCTTCACCCTTGGCGAGCACGGCGACCTGCAGCGCTTCGCCAAGCCCGAAGACGCCCGCCCCCACGCCCTCGCCCTGCTGCAACAGGCGCAGCGCAGCCTGTGCCTCTACACGCCGGACCTCGAAGCCTGGCTCTACCACCACAGCAGCATCCAGGACGCCTGCACCCGCTTCCTCCTGGCCAACCCGCGCAACCGCCTGCGCATCCTGGTGCGCGACGTGACCCGCCCGGTGAAGGAAGGCCATCGCCTGCTCAACCTGGTGCGCCGCCTCTCCAGCAACAGCCAGATCCGCAAGCTCAACCCCGGCCATCCCAACGAAGAATGCGCCTACCTGCTGGCGGACGACCGCGGCCTGCTGCTGCGCCCTGAACCGGACAGCTTCTCCGGCTACGCTCTGTACAACGACCCCGGGCGCTGCCGCCTGCGCCAGGCCCAGTTCGACCAGGCCTGGGAACAGAGCGTCAGTGACCCCGACCTGCGGAGTTTCCTGCTATGACCCCACGCGCGCTCCTCGCCGCCCTGCTCCTTGCCCTGAGCCTGCCGCTCCAGGCAGCCACCGAGGTCATCCCGCTCAACTACCGCACCGCCGAAGACGTGATGCCCGTGGTGCAGTCGGTACTCGGCAACGAAGGCCGCGTCAGCGCCTACGGCAACCAGCTGATCGTCAACGCCGAGCCGGCGAAGATCCAGGAACTGCGCACGGTGCTGGGCCAGCTCGACACTGCACCCAAGCGCCTGCTGATTTCCGTGGACACCAGCGACAGCAACTACCAGGACGATCGCGGCTACGCGGTCAACGGCTCGGCCAGCGTCGGCGGCGTCGACATCGAAGCCGGGCGCGGTGAAGTGCGCGGGCGCGACCAGGTGCGCATTATCCGCCGCAGCACCGACACCCGTGGCGGCGGCGTGCAGCAGGTGCAGGCCAGCGAGGGCTACCCGGCACTGATCCAGGTCGGCCAGAGCGTCCCCATCACCACCGCCAGCACCGGTCCTTACGGCCAGGTCTACAGCAACACCGAGTACCGCAACGTGACCCGGGGCTTCTATGTCACCGCCAGCATCACCGGCGACATCGTCCACGTCGCCATCAGCAGCAACCGCGATCGGCTGAGCCAATCCCAACCCGGCGTGATCGACGTACAGAGCACCGACACCCGCGTCAGCGGCCGCCTCGGCGAATGGATCACAGTGGGCGGCGTCAACGAATCCAGCCAGTCCGACGACAGCGGTTTCCTCCACCAACGCAGCACCCAGGGCAGCGAAAACATGACCATGCGCCTGAAGGTCGAGAGCCTCGACTGAGCCCCCTTTCCCTGACCACTCGGTCGTTCTTAAGACTTATGTAGTAGTGCCAAAAAATCACTACAAAACGTTTGACGAACACTTGTTTGAAGCGCATCATGGCCCCGCTCCCGCTAACCAGGGGCCCTGAAACGGGCTCCCGGGCCGCGCTCAATACCTTCGAGCCGTCCCGTGTTGTTACAGCCCACAAGGCCGTTCGACGAGGTTGCGACTGGAACGAAGTTGTCCTGAGGGACGGGGAAGCGTTTAGCGCAGCAGCCAGATCGACGATCCAACCGAACCAGATACGCCCGAGGCATCCACGAGCCGAAAGCGCATCCGGAATGGGCAGCGAAGTCATCCGTGCCGCTCGTATCGTCACCCCTCCTCTCGAGTGTCCTACTCGTACCGGTCACATTCTCGGCGTTCTGTTGTGAGCTACCCGTGTTGCCTTCCAAGGCACACAGGGGGAATCGGTGCTCAACCAAACACATTTGAAGGATTGACCATGTCCGCATATCAAAACGACATCAAGGCAGTTGCCGCTCTGAAAGAAGCCGCAGGCAACAGCTGGAGCGCTATCAACCCGGAATCCGTCGCCCGTATGCGCGCCCAGAACCGCTTCAAGACCGGTCTGGACATCGCCAAATACACCGCGGCCATCATGCGCAAGGACATGGCCGAGTACGACGCCGACGCCTCCGTCTACACCCAGTCCCTGGGCTGCTGGCACGGCTTCATCGGTCAGCAAAAGCTGATCTCCATCAAGAAGCACCTGAAGACCACCAACAAGCGCTACCTCTACCTGTCCGGCTGGATGGTCGCTGCCCTGCGCTCCGACTTCGGCCCGCTGCCGGACCAGTCGATGCACGAGAAAACCGCCGTTTCCGGCCTGATCGAAGAGCTGTACACCTTCCTGCGCCAGGCTGATGCCCGTGAGCTGGACCTGCTCTTCACCGCCCTGGACGCTGCCCGCGCCGCTGGCGACAAGGTCAAGGCCGACGAGATCCAGGCTCAGATCGACGGTTACGAAACCC
Source organism: Aquipseudomonas alcaligenes MRY13-0052 (assembly GCA_000474255.1). Classification (GTDB taxonomy): domain Bacteria; phylum Pseudomonadota; class Gammaproteobacteria; order Pseudomonadales; family Pseudomonadaceae; genus Metapseudomonas; species Metapseudomonas solani. The sequence continues at coordinate 113,340 of BATO01000006.1, read as the reverse complement.
ACGTCGTTCCGATCATCGCCGACATCGACGCTGGCTTCGGTAACCCGGAAGCCACCTACCTGCTGGCCAAGAAAATGATCGAAGCCGGTGCCTGCTGCATCCAGATCGAGAACCAGGTTTCCGACGAGAAGCAGTGCGGCCACCAGGACGGCAAAGTGACCGTTCCGCACGAAGACTTCCTCGCCAAGATCAACGCAGTTCGCTACGCCTTCCTCGAGCTGGGCGTTGACGACGGCGTGATCGTTGCCCGTACCGACTCCCTGGGTGCCGGCCTGACCAAGCAGATCGCCGTTACCAAGCAAGCCGGCGACCTGGGCGACCAGTACAACTCCTTCCTGGATTGCGAAGAAATCTCCGCTTCCGACCTGCAGAACGGCGACGTGGTGATCAACCGCGAAGGCAAGCTGCTGCGTCCCAAGCGCCTGCCGTCCAACCTGTTCCAGTTCCGCGCTGGCACCGGCGAAGACCGCTGCGTACTGGACTGCATCACCAGCCTGCAGAACGGCGCCGACCTGCTGTGGATCGAAACCGAGAAACCGCACGTTGGCCAGATCAAGGCCATGGTTGACCGCATCCGTCAGGTGATCCCGAACGCCAAGCTGGTTTACAACAACAGCCCGTCCTTCAACTGGACCCTGAACTTCCGTCAGCAAGTGTTCGATGCATTCGCTGCCGAAGGCAAAGACGTTTCCGCCTACGACCGCGCCAAACTGATGGCCGTCGAGTACGACGAAACCGAACTGGCCCAGGTTGCAGACGAGAAGATCCGTACCTTCCAGCGCGACGGTTCGGCTCACGCCGGCATCTTCCACCACCTGATCACCCTGCCGACCTACCACACCGCCGCGCTGTCCACCGACAACCTGGCCAAAGGGTACTTCGCCGACCAGGGCATGCTGGCCTACGTCAAAGGCGTACAGCGTCAGGAACTGCGTCAGGGCATCGCCTGCGTCAAGCACCAGAACATGGCTGGCTCCGACATCGGCGACAACCACAAAGAGTACTTCGCTGGCGAAGCGGCTCTGAAAGCAAGCGGTAAAGACAACACCATGAACCAGTTCCACTAATAGGAACTGTTCACCAGCACGGCCTTCGGGCCGGCTGGATGCCTCAAGGCCCTGGCAGCGATGCCGGGGCTTTTTTATGCCCCGCCCGCCACCCGGGAACATCTTGCGTCAGCGCCGCGTCTGAACTTACCTCTGACCAACAGCCCAAGGTCTCCAGCCCATGCTCCAAACGCTCGTCACCAGCCTGCTGGCCCTGCTTCCCCTCCTCACCCATGCCGGCGACCTGGAGCAACGCTTCCCGGCGGACGCCCTCCAGCCGATCCTCCAGCGCCTGCAGCAGAACGAGCACCCGCGCTTCGCCGTGGTCGACTATTCCCAGCGCTCGGACCAGAAACGCTTCCTGCTATACGACAGCCGCAGCCACGCCCTGCTGGCCAGCTACCGCGTCGCCCATGGCAAAGGCTCGGATGCCGACCATGACGGCTACGCCGAGCGCTTCTCCAACGAGTCCGAAAGCCGAGCCTCCTCGCTGGGCACCTACCGCACGGGCGAGGTCTACCAGAGCCGGCAACCCGGGCACGGGCTGTCGATGCGGCTGACGGGGCTGGACCCGAGCAACGACAAGGCCATGGAGCGCGCCATCGTCATCCACGCCATGGACTACATGGAGGATCGCTTCATCCGCCAGCACGGCGTGGCCGGGCGCAGTTTCGGCTGCCTGGTGCTGGCCGCCGCTGATCGCGACCAGGCGATCGAAGCGCTTCAGGGCGGCGCGCTGATCTTCGCAATCCAGCCGCCCACTGCACCGTCGGGTACCCACTGAAACATTTTGTGGACTGCAGCACATAAGGCATCACACCCATCCCACTGTCACAGTTCCGTCGCCTTGAGGCCGTAGCGTCGAGTCTCCGTCGATTCGCCTGTATGGAGACAAAGCCTTGAATAACGAAAAAGAGAACGCCGTCCTCTTTGGAAATGGCGACGAAGTGCCTAGCAACCTTTCCAGCAACCCTCACATCAGCGAGCTGATCGAGGGGGTTAAACGCCGCGAAGTGCTGGCCGGTGGCGCCGCACTGGGCGCCCTCGCCTTCCTCGGCGTATCCCTGCCCGGCCAGGCCGAAGCCGGGCAGAGCGAAGCCCGTGGGCTGGGCTTCCCCTTCAAGCCACGCCGTCGCCTCGGCTTCGAAGGCATCCCGGCTGGTCGTGCCGACACCATCACCGTGCCGCCCGGCTACAAGGCCACGCCCTTCATCCCCTGGGGCACCCCCATCACCGGCCGCTACCCCGCCTTCGCCGACGACGCCAGCAACAGCGCCCGCGACCAGGCCGAGCAAACCGGCATGCACCATGACGGCATGCACTTCTTCCCCATCGACACCCGCCTCGGCCTGGGCCTGCGCTCCGACCACGGCCTGCTGGTGCTCAACCACGAATACATCGACGCGCCGCTGCTGCACCCCAACGGCCCGACCGTGGTAAACGGCAAGCGCACGAGCGCCGAAGAAGTCCGCAAGGAGATCAACGCCCACGGCGTTTCGGTGGTCGAAATCCGCCGTGACGTGCGCGGCGAGTGGACCGTGGTGCCCAGCCGCCGCAACCGCCGCATCACCGCCGCCACGCCCATGCAGATCAGCGGCCCGGCCCGCGGCAACAAGCTCCTGCAAACGCGCCACAGTCCCAACGGCACTGCGGCCCGCGGCACCCAGAACAACTGCTCCAACGGCTTCACCCCCTGGGGCACCTACCTCACCTGCGAGGAAAACTGGGCCGGCTACTTCTCCACCCGCGACACCGACCTGCCCCGTGAACTGAAGCGCTACGGCCTGCGCAACGGCAGCCGCTTCGGCTGGGAAACCCTGCCCGGCGACGAGTTCGAGCGCTTCGACGCCACCCGCAAGGCCGCCGATGCCAAAGGCGACTACCGCAACGAACCGAACCAGTTCGGCTGGATCGTCGAGATCGACCCCTTCGAGCCCGATTCCGTGCCGGTGAAACGCACCGCCCTCGGCCGCTTCGCCCATGAAGGCCTGATCTTCGCTCCGGTGAAACCCGGCCGCCCGGTGGTCTGCTACTCCGGCGACGACTCGCAGAACGAGTACATCTACAAATACGTCAGTCGCGACACCTATCGCCCCGGTCGCAGCAACGGCCGCCTGCTGGACGAAGGCACCCTGTACGTGGCGCGCTTCAATGCCGATGGCAGCGGCCAATGGCTGCCGCTGGACATCAACGACAAGTCCTTCCTCAAGGCCTGCCTCGCCGCCGGCGTCGCCTTCGCCGACCAGGGCGACGTGCTGATCAACACCCGCCTTGCGGCGGACGTGGTCGGCGCCACCAAGATGGACCGCCCCGAATGGGGCGCAGTGAACCCGGACAACGGCGAGGTGTACTTCACCCTCACCAACAACACCGCGCGCACCGTCCCGGACGCCCCAACCCGCGCCCGGCCAACGCCTACGGCCACATCATCCGCTGGCGCGAACAGAGCCGCGACTACGCCGGCAAGGCCTTCACCTGGAACCTGTTCATGCTCGCCGGCCCGGAAACCGACAGCCGCGGCCCGAACGGCAAGCCGCTGGACGCCAGCAACATCCTCGCCAGCCCCGACGGCCTGTGGTTCGACGACGACGGCCGCCTGTGGATCCAGACCGACATGAGCGGCAGCCAGCTGTCCGCCGGCCCCTTCGGCAACAACCAGATGCTGGTGGCGGACCCGCGCACCGGCGAGCTCAAGCGCTTCCTGGTCGGCCCGCTGGGCGCCGAGGTCACCGGCATCGCCGCCACGCCGGATTTCCGCACCCTGTTCGTCAACATCCAGCACCCGGGTGAAGGCTCGACGCCCACCAACCTCACCAGCGCCTGGCCCGACGGCCCGGGCAAGCGTCCGCGCTCTTCCACTGTGGTGATCACCCGCGAAGACCGTCGCCGCATCCTCTGATCCCCCAGCCACTGGCCGAAGTGCCAGGCATTTGCGACCGGCCAGCAATGGCCGGTCCCTTTTTCCACTGACAGACTGGCCAGCCACACACCAAGGGCCTGCCCATGCCTGCCAACCGTCTGAGTCGCGCCACCTCCCTGGTGGGCAAACTGCCCGCCGCCCTGCACACACCCCTGCTCAGCCTGCTGATCGGCAGCCAGGTGCGCTTCGCCGGCACCGCCCGCGTGCGCGTCCATCACCTCAGCCAGCAACGGGCGGTGATGAGCCTCGCCAACCGTCCCCGGGTGCGTAACCACATCAAGGGGGTGCATGCCGCCGCCATGGCCTTGCTGGCCGAATCCGCCACCGGCCTGCTGGTGGGCATGAACGTGCCGGACGACAAGCTGCCGCTGATCAAAAGCCTGCACGTGGACTACCTCAAGCGCGCCACGGGCGGCCTGAAGGCAGTGGCGCAACTGGATGCCGAGCAGGTCCGGCGCATCCATGAAGAAGACCGGGGCGAAGTGCGGGTCGTGGTCTCCATCACCGACGAAACCGGCATCGAGCCCATCCGCTGCGAGATGATCTGGGCCTGGGTCAGCCGCAAGCGCGAGCATTGACTAAGCTGTACGAATGTCCCAACTGAGAGGCCGAGAACCGCAATGGCCCGAACCACGCTCATCCTGGCAGGCACGGCGATCGCCTTGACGACAGCCGCCGCCACCCTCTACTGGCGCCTGGGCCCAGAATCCCAGGCCGTCGCCCAGCCGAGCTCGCAAGCCAGCCAGCCCCTGGCCACTCCGGTCAGCGACGCGACGGCACCGACCAGCGCCCAGCACATCGACCCCGTTCTGACGGCGGAGTACGAGAAGCGCCTGGCCTTCCACTCCGCCTACCGGGCCTTCTTCAAGGCGGCGCCGGACCTGCCCAGCGAAGAACGGGAGAAACAGGCCGAGCGATTGGCGGAGGAAGTGCAATCCCATGAGCAGAGCGGCGAGTTGGCGGCCAGCGAATCCCTGGTGCTGCAGATCGCCCTGATCCAGGCCAGCGGCGGTGACGTCGAGGAACAGAAGGCACGCGCCAACGCCCTCCTGCAGCGGTACAAGGCGCGCAGCGACGCCCTGGAGAAGAAGCTCGCGGCACAGCCTTCACCCCAGTTCGATCACTACAAGCAGGAAGAGAAACGCATCGTGGCCGAAGTGCTGGCGATGCAGTCCATCCCAGACGGCCTCAGCCGTGACGAGTACCTGAGGCAGCGCCTGCAACAGGCCCGCGAGCAGGCCTACCACTGAGCTGCGGGGCGGATTGCCCGCCCCGCAGCCACTTCTCAAAGCAACTGGTTGAGCACGTAGTAGAGCAGGTTGAACGGCTTGGCCCGATCGGCCGCATCGCTCGACTCGGACGCATCCATCACCGGCCCGGTGCCATCCAGCACATTGGTGACGAAGTCATCCAGCTGCAGGTTCTGCTCCTGGATGTCGGCGTTGGCGAACTCGATGATGCTGGTGCAATGGCTCTCGTTCACCGCCCGGTACTGCGGGAAGTAGCCGCCGAAATTATGCAGGTTGGCCAGGGTGTTGCGCAGGCGGCCGGTGTCCACATCCCACTTGGCGTGGATCAGCGCCTCCTTGGTGGCCTGGTCCGGCGCGTTGGCGATCTCCGGGTAGAAGCGCTCATAGGAGTAGGACGAGTAGTTCAGGTCCTTCCAGAAGTGCGTATGCCCGAGGCGATCACCCGGCAGGTTGGCGGAAAGCGCCGGATAGATGCTGCCCAGGTCATTCAGGGTGACGCCCGGCAGACGGCTCTGCAGCAATTGCAGCGGTCCATTGTCGAGGCCCCAGGCCTGGCGGATGAAGGTCTGCAACGGTAGCGACGGATAGGCCTGGTTGCTGCCCCCGGTCACCGCACTGAACACCGGCCCCGAGTCGTCGATCAGGAAGCCACGGTTAGGCGCGATGTCCTGGCGCGTCACCGCATGGCTGATCAGGCTGCCCGCCCCACCGGCACTGCAACCGGTGGAAAGCATCTGCCCGGGGCGCTCGAGGTTGTCCTTGAGCCAGGCGGTGACCGCGCGGGTGTTGCGCAGCCCGTTGTGGTGCCACACCAGCTGCGGCTTCTGCCCGGTCGGGTCCTGATAGACCGCCACCTTGTCGCCGGAATAGATGTCACCGGTGCAGTACGGCACGTACACCATGTTCCAGTTCTGCGTCTTCACCCGCGTCCAGGGATGCAGCCGCACCACGAAGGGGCTCACCAGGCTGGCGCTGGGGTTGAGCAGCTTCATGTAATCGTCGGGAATGCCATTCGGGTTCCGCGCACCCCGGATGCCGGTCTGGCCGGTGCAGCTGGCGTAATCCCAGCAGGCGCCGCCGCCCTCCATATAGATGATGGTGTTGCTGGTGTTCGGTACCCGGTTGACGAAAAACTTGTAGGGCGAACCATCACCACACACGGCGCCGGTCTCGGGTGCGAGCTGCACCGTCTGCCAGGCGTAGTAATTGGCCGCCTTGAAGCCGGAGTTGAACCCCGCCGGGTTGGCCAGCAACGGATAGGGCCCAACCCGCTGCTCGGACAGAACCTTGTTGTCGGCCTTGGGTGGGGAGGTGAGATTGCCCAGCGTCTGCCAGAACCCGTAGTCGCCGAGCTCGGCGTGGGCAGGCAGTGAAGGCAGGAAGAACAACAGAAGCACGAAGCAGTGACGCAGCAACTTGGCAACGCCCATGGCGATTCCCTCTTTTTCTTGTTTTCTGAGTGGACCACCACGCCCAGGCAGACGAATCCGTGGTCCAGCCGACCCGCTGAGTACGGCAGGGAAACAGGGGGGAACGCACCGCATCCACGGCGCTTCTAGCACGCTAGTACAAGGTTGTCAGAGCGACAACGGCAGTCACATATGAATTAGGCATAGAGGAAAGAAGTTGTGAGTAACAGCGGCTATTAAGTGCGCATGTTTTAACCACTTCCGTAGGACTCACCATGTAGTGGTTATATATTCCCCAGTCAAATGATAATGACTATCATTAACTTGCCTATATTTGCGCCCTGCGGCATAGCGACGCAATCCGACCAAAGCCTGACAAAAAACTGGAACCCACACCGCTCTAGGCTTTCAGAGCAGTACAAGCTCTTTAAACTGCCTTTCGAGTTAATTTTTTAGTCTGAAAAATTTACTTGTAGACCCATACGGGCATAAAATTGTCCGAATAGATTGCCGGGCACTCTAGTGCGGGCAAGACCCCATTTAATTACGAGTGAACGCCGTTCCTTGTTGAAGGAGTTCCGGCATGTCGGACGCCACTGCCATTCTTTCCCATAACTGGGGTTTCGCTATTTTCCTGCTGGGCGTGATCGGCCTCTGTGCCTTCATGCTCGGTGTCTCGAGCCTTCTCGGCAGCCGTGCCCATGGCCGCGCCAAGAACGAGCCGTTCGAATCGGGGATGCTCCCCACCGGCAGCGCGCGCCTGCGCCTCTCCGCAAAATTCTATCTGGTCGCGATGCTCTTCGTGATCTTCGACGTCGAAGCCCTCTTTCTCTTCGCCTGGGCCGTATCCGTTCGCGAAAGCGGGTGGGCGGGCCTCATCGAAGCTACCATTTTCATAGCAATTCTGTTGGCAGGTCTTGTCTATCTCTGGCGCATCGGTGCTCTTGATTGGGCTCCCGAAGGTCGTCGCAATCGGCAGGCGAAGCTAAAACAATGAGGCTTTGGCGATGCAATACAAACTTACTCGGATCGATCCGACTGCTCCCAACGAGCAGTACCCGATCGGCGAGCGGGAGATCGTTTCCGACCCCCTGCTAGAAGATCAGGTCCACAAGAACATCTTCATGGGCAAGCTCGAAGATGTTCTCAACGGTGCAGTCAACTGGGGTCGCAAGAACTCCCTGTGGCCGTACAACTTCGGTTTGTCCTGCTGCTACGTGGAGATGACTACCGCCTTCACCGCGCCGCACGACATCGCCCGCTTCGGTGCGGAAGTCATTCGTGCATCACCCCGTCAGGCTGACTTCATGGTCATCGCCGGCACCTGCTTCATCAAGATGGCGCCCATCATCCAGCGCCTCTATGAGCAGATGCTGGAGCCCAAGTGGGTGATCTCGATGGGCTCGTGCGCCAACTCCGGCGGCATGTACGACATCTATTCGGTGGTTCAGGGCGTGGACAAGTTCCTCCCCGTGGACGTGTACATCCCTGGCTGCCCTCCCCGCCCGGAGGCATTCCTGCAAGGCTTGATGCTGCTGCAGGAATCCATCGGCAAGGAGCGCCGCCCGCTTTCCTGGGTCGTCGGCGACCAAGGCATCTACCGTGCCGAAATGCCGTCGCAGAAGGAACAGCGCCGCGAACAGCGTATTCAGGTCACCAACCTGCGCAGCCCCGACGAAGTCTGATCCGGTCTCTTCCACGAGAAGAGACCCGGCTCACTCTGTACGTTGACCGAAAGCGACCGAGACCATGACTGCAGACACCGTTCTGTCTATCCCGCCTTACAAGGCTGACGACCAAGACGTCGTCGTTGAACTGAATTCCCGCTTTGGCGCCGAGAGCTTCACCCTCCAGGCCACCCGCACCGGCATGCCGGTGATCTGGGTCGCTCGCGAGAAGCTCGTCGAAGTCCTCACCTTCCTGCGCAATTCGCCGCGCCCCTTCGTCATGCTGTACGACCTGCATGGCGTCGACGAGCGTCTGCGCACCCAGCGCCGTGGCCTGCCGGGCGCCGACTTCACCGTTTTCTACCACCTGATCTCCATCGAGCGAAACAGCGACGTGATGATCAAGGTGTCCCTGTCCGAAGGCGACCTCAACCTGCCCAGCGTCACCGGCATCTGGCCGAACGCCAACTGGTACGAGCGTGAAGTCTGGGACATGTACGGCGTGCACTTCTCCGGCCACCCGCACCTGTCGCGGATCATGATGCCGAACACCTGGGAAGGTCACCCGCTGCGCAAGGACTACCCGGCGCGCGCCACCGAATTCGATCCCTACAGCCTGAGCCTCGCCAAGCTGCAGCTGGAAGAAGAAGCCGCGCGCTTCAACCCCGAAGACTGGGGCATGAAGCGCCAGGGCGAGAACGAGGACTACATGTTCCTCAACCTCGGCCCCAACCACCCCTCTGCCCACGGTGCCTTCCGCATCATCCTGCAGCTGGACGGTGAAGAAATCCTCGACTGCGTACCGGAGGTGGGCTACCACCACCGCGGCGCCGAGAAGATGGCCGAGCGCCAGTCCTGGCACAGCTTCATTCCCTATACCGACCGCATCGACTACCTCGGCGGGGTGATGAACAACCTGCCCTATGTGCTCGCGGTCGAAAAACTCGCCGGCATCAAGGTGCCGCAGAAGGTCGACACCATCCGCGTGATGCTGGCCGAGTTCTTCCGCATCACCAGCCACCTGCTGTTCCTGGGCACCTACATCCAGGACGTCGGCGCCATGACCCCGGTGTTCTTCACCTTCACCGACCGCCAGCGCGCCTACAAGGTGATCGAAGCCATCACCGGCTTCCGCCTGCACCCGGCCTGGTACCGCATCGGTGGTGTCGCCCACGACCTGCCGCGCGGCTGGGACGGGCTGGTCAAGGAATTCGTCGAATGGTTGCCCAAGCGCCTCGACGAGTACACCAAGGCTGCCCTGAAGAACAGCATCCTCAAGGGCCGTACCATCGGCGTCGCCCAGTACAACACCAAGGAAGCCCTGGAATGGGGCGTCACCGGCGCCGGCCTGCGCTCCACCGGCCTGGACTTCGACCTGCGCAAGGCGCGCCCCTACTCGGGCTACGAGAACTTCGAGTTCGAAGTGCCGCTGGCCCACAATGGCGACGCCTATGACCGCTGCATGGTCCGCGTCGAAGAGATGCGCCAGAGCATCCGCATCATCGACCAGTGCCTGAAGAACATGCCGGAAGGCCCGTACAAGGCCGACCACCCGCTGACCACGCCGCCGCCGAAAGAACGCACGCTGCAGCACATCGAAACCCTGATCACCCACTTCCTGCAGGTTTCCTGGGGCCCGGTCATGCCGGCCAACGAAGCCTTCCAGATGATCGAGGCGACCAAGGGCATCAACAGCTACTACCTGACGAGCGATGGCAGCACCATGAGCTACCGCACCCGGATCCGGACGCCCAGCTTCGCCCACCTGCAGCAGATCCCCTCGGTGATCCGCGGCAGCATGGTGGCCGACCTGATCGCCTACCTGGGCAGTATCGACTTCGTTATGGCTGACGTGGACCGCTGACATGAGCATTATCCAGACCGACCGTTTCGCCCTCAGCGAAACCGAGCGCTCGGCCATCGAGCACGAGATGCACCACTACGAGGACCCGCGCGCGGCGTCCATCGAAGCCCTGAAGATCGTCCAGAAGGAGCGCGGCTGGGTGCCTGACGGCGCCGCCGATGCCATTGGCGAAATCCTCGGCATCCCCGCCAGCGACGTCGAAGGTGTAGCCACCTTCTATAGTCAGATTTTCCGCCAGCCGGTGGGCCGCCACATCATCCGTGTGTGCGACAGCATGACCTGCTACGTCGGCGGCCATGAGTCCGTGCTCGGCAGCATCCAGCAGAACCTCGGCATCGGCCTCGGCCAGACCACCGCCGACAACCGCTTCACGCTGCTGCCGGTGTGCTGCCTGGGCAACTGCGACAAGGCCCCGGCCCTGATGATCGACGATGATACCTTCGGCAATGTCAGCGCCGATGGCGTCGCGCAACTGCTGGAGGCCTATCAATGAAGACCCTCACCTCCGTCGGCCCGGCCAACCGCATTCAGCGCAGCGCCGAGACGCACCCGCTGACCTGGCGCCTGCGTGACGACGCGCAGCCCATCTGGCTCGAGGAATACCAGCAGAAGAACGGCTACGCGGCCGCACGCAAGGCCCTGGGCGAAATGGCCCAGGCCGACATCGTGCAGACCGTCAAGGACTCCGGCCTCAAAGGCCGCGGCGGTGCGGGCTTCCCCACCGGCGTGAAATGGGGCCTGATGCCCGCCGACGAATCCATGAACATCCGCTACCTGCTGTGCAACGCGGACGAAATGGAACCCAACACCTGGAAGGACCGCATGCTGATGGAACAGCTGCCCCACCTGCTGGTGGAAGGCATGCTGATCAGCGCCCGCGCGCTCAAGGCCTATCGCGGCTACATCTTCCTGCGCGGCGAATACGTCGACGCGGCGCGCAACCTCAATCGCGCCATCGACGAGGCCAAGGCCGCCGGCCTGCTGGGCAAGAACATCCTCGGCAGCGGCTTCGACTTCGAGCTGTTCGTCCACACCGGTGCCGGCCGCTACATCTGCGGTGAAGAAACCGCCCTGATCAACTCGCTGGAAGGCCGCCGCGCCAACCCGCGCTCCAAGCCGCCCTTCCCCGCCGCTGTCGGCGTCTGGGGCAAGCCCACCTGCGTCAACAACGTCGAGACCCTGTGCAACGTGCCGGCGATCGTCGCCAACGGCGTGGACTGGTACAAGGGCCTCGCCCGCCCCGGCAGCGAAGACATGGGCACCAAGCTCATGGGCTTCTCCGGCAAGGTGAAGAACCCCGGCCTGTGGGAGCTGCCCTTCGGCGTCCCCGCCCGCGAACTCTTCGAAGACTATGCCGGCGGCATGCGTGACGGCTTCAAACTGAAAGCCTGGCAGCCCGGCGGCGCCGGTACCGGCTTCCTGCTCCCCGAACACCTGGATGCGCCCATGTACGCCGCCGGTATCGCCAAGGTCGGCACCCGTATGGGCACCGGTCTCGCGCTCGCCGTGGACGACAGCATCAACATGGTCTCGCTGCTGCGCAACATGGAAGAGTTCTTCGCCCGCGAGTCCTGCGGCTGGTGCACCCCCTGCCGCGACGGCCTGCCCTGGAGCGTCAAGGTCCTGCGCGCCCTCGAGCGCGGTGAAGGCCAACGCGGTGACCTGGAAACCCTCGAAGGGCTGGTCAACTTCCTCGGCCCAGGCAAGACCTTCTGCGCCCACGCACCGGGCGCCGTCGAGCCGCTGGGTAGCGCGATGAAGTATTTCCGTCCGGAGTTCGAGGCAGGCATCGCCGAGAACGCACCGGCGATCCGACCCGAACCGGTCGGCGCATAAGAGCCAGTTCCGCCGGTTGGCGGCCGCCACAAGCGGCCCCGACCGCAACCTGATTCCATTAGCCACGCCCGGTCAAACGGGCAGATGAAGACTGAACCATGGCCACTATCCACGTAGACGGCAAGACGCTCGAAGTCGATGGTGCAGACAACCTCCTGCAGGCCTGTCTGTCCCTCGGACTCGACATCCCCTACTTCTGCTGGCACCCGGCGCTCGGTAGCGTCGGCGCCTGCCGCCAGTGTGCGGTCAAGCAGTACACCGACGAAAACGACAAGCGCGGCCGCCTGGTCATGTCCTGCATGACCCCCGCCACCGACAACTCCTGGATTTCCATCGACGACGAAGAGGCCAAGCAATTCCGCGCCAGCGTCGTCGAGTGGCTGATGACCAACCACCCGCACGACTGCCCCGTGTGCGAGGAAGGCGGCCACTGCCACCTGCAGGACATGACGGTGATGACCGGCCACAACGAGCGCCGGTACCGCTTCACCAAGCGCACCCACCAGAACCAGCAGCTCGGCCCGTTCATTTCCCATGAAATGAACCGCTGCATCGCCTGCTACCGCTGCGTGCGCTACTACAAGGACTACGCCGGCGGCACCGACCTCGGCGTCTACGGCGCCCACGACAACGTCTACTTCGGACGTGTCGAGGACGGCACCCTCGAGAGCGAATTCTCCGGCAACCTGGTCGAGGTCTGCCCGACCGGCGTGTTCACCGACAAGACCCACTCCGAGCGCTACAACCGCAAGTGGGACATGCAGTTCGCCCCAAGCATCTGCCACGGCTGCTCCAGCGGCTGCAACATCAGCCCCGGTGAGCGCTATGGCGAAATCCGCCGTATTGAGAACCGCTTCAACGGCTCGGTGAACCAGTACTTCCTTTGCGACCGCGGCCGTTTCGGCTACGGCTACGTCAACCGTGAAGACCGCCCGCGCCAACCGCTGTTCGGCAGCCAGAAGCTCGGCCTCGATGCCGCCCTGGACAAGGCCGCCGAACTGCTCAAGGGCAAGCGCGTGATCGGCATCGGCTCGCCCCGCGCCAGCCTGGAATCCAACTTCGCCCTGCGTGAACTGGTAGGCGAAGCCAACTACTACTCCGGCATCGCCGCGGGTGAGCTGGAAAACATCCGCCTGATCCGCGACATCCTGCAGAACGGCCCGCTGCCGGTACCGACCCTGCGCGACATCGAAAGCCACGATGCCGTGTTCGTGCTCGGTGAAGACCTGACCCAGACCGCCGCGCGCGTCGCCCTGGCCCTGCGCCAGTCGGTCAAGGGCAAGGCCACCGAGATCGCCGCCTCGATGAAGATCCAGGACTGGCATATGGCGGCCGTGCAGAACGTCGCCCAGGACGCGCTGAACCCGCTGTTCATCGCCAGCGTCGCCGAAACCCGCCTCGACGACGTGGCCACCCAGTGCGTACACGCAGCCCCGGCCGACCTCGCCCGCATCGGCTTCGCCGTGGCCCATGCCATCGACCCGAGCGCCCCGGCCGTTGAAGGCCTGGACAGCGAAGCCGCCGAGCTGGTCAAGGCCATCGCCGACGCCCTGATCCAAGCCAAGCGTCCGCTGATCGTCTCCGGCGCGTCCCTGGGCGAAAAGACCCTGATCGAAGCAGCCGCCAACATCGCCAGCGCGCTGAAGAACCGTGAGAAGAACGGCTCCATCAGCCTGGTGGTGCCGGAAGCCAACAGCATGGGCCTCGCCCTGCTCCTGGGTGAAGAGCTCGGTGGGAAATCCCTGGACGCCGCCCTGGAAGCCCTGACCGCCGGCCAGGCCGACGCAGTGGTGGTACTGGAGAACGACCTCTACCGCCGTGCCGACGCTGCCAAGGTCGACGCCGCCCTCGCCGCCGCCCAGGTGGTGATCGTCGCCGACCACCAGCAGACCGCCACCGTCGAGCGCGCCCACCTGGTGCTGCCGGTCGCCAGCTTCGCCGAAGGCGACGGCACCCTGGTCAGCCAGGAAGGCCGCGCCCAGCGCTTCTTCCAGGTCTACGACCCGACCTATTACGACGCCAACATCCTCGTGCGCGAGGGCTGGCGCTGGCTGCACGCCCTGCACAGCACCCTGCAGGACAAGTCCGTCGACTGGACCCAGCTCGACCAGGTCACTGCCGCCGTCGCCGACAGCAGTAGCCTGCTGGCTTCGATCCGTGACGCCGCACCCAGCGCCTCGTTCCGCATCAAGGGCCTGAAGCTGGCCCGCGAACCGCACCGCTACAGCGGCCGTACCGCCATGCGCGCCAACATCAGCGTGCACGAGCCACGTCAGCCGCAGGACAAGGACTCGCCCTTCGCCTTCTCCATGGAAGGCTATGCCGGCAGCGCCGAACCCCGTCAGCAGATTCCGTTCGCCTGGTCCCCGGGCTGGAACTCGCCCCAGGCCTGGAACAAGTTCCAGGACGAAGTCGGCGGTCACCTGCGTGCCGGCGACCCGGGCGTACGCCTGATCGAAGCCAAGGGCGCCACCCTGCCCTGGTTCGCCGTCGCCGCTCCGTTCAACCCGGCCCAGGGCACCTGGCAGGTGGTTCCCTTCCACCATCTGTTCGGCAGCGAGGAAAACTCCTCCCGCGCCGCGCCGATCCAGGAGCGCATGCCCGAGCCCTACGTGGCTCTGGCCAAGTCCGAGGCGGATCGCCTGGGCGTGAACGACGGCGCCATGCTGGCCCTGCGGGTCAAGGGCCAGGCCCTGCGCCTGCCACTGCAGGTCCGTGAAGAACTGGCCGCCGGCCTGGTGGGCCTGCCCGCCGGCCTGCCGGGTATCCCGGGTGCCATCGCTGGCGCCACCGTGACCCTGCTGCAGGAGGCCGCGCAATGAGCTGGCTCACTCCCGAGGTGATCGACGTCATCATCGCGGTGGTCAAGGCCATCGTCATCCTGCTCGCCGTGGTCATCTGCGGCGCCCTGCTCAGCTTCGTCGAACGACGCCTGCTGGGCTGGTGGCAGGACCGCTACGGTCCCAACCGCGTCGGCCCGTTCGGCATGTTCCAGATCGCCGCCGACATGCTGAAGATGTTCTTCAAGGAAGACTGGACCCCGCCCTTCGCCGACAAGGTGATCTTCACCCTGGCGCCGGTGATCGCCATGAGCGCCCTGCTCATCGCCTTCGCCGTGGTCCCGATCACCCCCACCTGGGGTGTGGCGGACCTGAACATCGGCATCCTGTTCTTCTTCGCCATGGCCGGTATCACCGTGTACGCGGTGCTTTTCGCCGGCTGGTCGAGCAACAACAAGTTCGCCCTGCTCGGCAGCCTGCGCGCCTCGGCCCAGACCGTCTCCTACGAGGTGTTCCTGGCCCTGTCGCTGATGGGCATCGTCGCCCAGGTCGGCTCGTTCAACATGCGCGACATCGTCGAATACCAGGCTCAGCACCTGTGGTTCATCATTCCGCAGTTCTTCGGCTTCTGTACCTTCTTCATCGCCGGCGTCGCCGTGACCCACCGTCACCCGTTCGACCAGCCGGAAGCGGAACAGGAACTGGCCGACGGCTACCACATCGAATACGCCGGCATGAAATGGGGCATGTTCTTCGTCGGCGAGTACATCGGCATCGTGCTGGTGTCCGCGCTGCTGGTGACCCTGTTCTTCGGCGGCTGGCACGGCCCCTTCGGCATCCTGCCGCAGATCCCGTTCATCTGGTTCGCCCTGAAGACTGCCTTCTTCATCATGCTGTTCATCCTGCTCCGCGCGTCGATCCCACGTCCGCGCTATGACCAGGTGATGGCCTTCAGCTGGAAGTTCTGCCTCCCGCTGACCCTGATCAACCTGCTGGTGACCGGCGCCGTCGTGCTGGCCACGGCCCAGTGAGGAGAAAGACCATGATCAAGTACATCTACGACGTGGTGGTCGGCACCTTCACCCAGCTGCGCAGCCTGGTGATGGTGTTCTCCCACGGCTTCCGCAAGCGTGACACCCTGCAATACCCCGAAGAGCCCGTGTACCTGCCGCCGCGCTACCGTGGCCGCATCGTGCTGACCCGTGATCCCGACGGCGAAGAGCGTTGCGTAGCCTGCAACCTGTGCGCCGTGGCCTGCCCGGTCGGCTGCATCTCGCTGCAGAAGGCCGAGACCGAAGACGGCCGCTGGTACCCCGAGTTCTTCCGCATCAACTTCTCCCGCTGCATCTTCTGCGGCCTGTGCGAAGAAGCCTGCCCCACCACCGCGATCCAGCTGACCCCGGATTTCGAGATGGGCGAGTACAAGCGCCAGGACCTGGTCTACGAGAAGGAAGACCTGCTGATTTCCGGCCCCGGCAAGAACCCCGACTACAACTTCTATCGCGTGGCCGGCATGGCCATTGCCGGCAAGCCGAAAGGCGCCGCGCAGAACGAAGCCGAGCCGATCAACGTGAAGAGCCTGCTGCCCTAAGGAGACGTGCGTGGAATTCGCTTTCTATTTCGCCGCAGGCGTCGCTGTTGTTTCCACCCTGCGGGTGGTCACCAACACCAACCCGGTGCATGCGCTGCTCTACCTCATCATTTCCCTGCTGGCCGTCTCGATGTGCTTCTTCGCACTCGGGGCGCCCTTCGCCGGCGCCCTGGAAATCATCGTCTACGCCGGCGCCATCATGGTGCTGTTCGTCTTCGTGGTGATGATGCTCAACCTTGGCCCAGCCATCGTCGAGCAGGAGCGCAAGTGGCTCAAGCCCGGCATCTGGGTCGGCCCTTCGGCGCTGTCCCTGGCCCTGCTGGCCGAACTGCTCTATGTGCTGTTCAGCCAGAGCAGCGGCGCCACCATCGGCCAGACCACGGTAGACGCCAAGGCAGTAGGTATCAGCCTGTTCGGCCCTTACCTGCTGGCCGTCGAACTCGCCTCCATGCTGCTTTTGGCAGCCCTGGTCGCGGCCTACCACCTCGGCCGCCACGAAGCGAAGGAGTAACGCCATGCTGCAAGCAATCCCCCTGGAACATGGCCTCGCCGTCGCCGGCATGCTGTTCGGCCTCGGGCTGGTCGGCCTGATGGTGCGCCGCAACATCCTCTTCGTGCTGATGAGCCTTGAAGTGATGATGAACGCCGCCGCCCTGGCCTTCGTCGTCGCCGGTGCCCGCTGGGCC
Source organism: Aquipseudomonas alcaligenes MRY13-0052 (assembly GCA_000474255.1). GTDB lineage: Bacteria > Pseudomonadota > Gammaproteobacteria > Pseudomonadales > Pseudomonadaceae > Metapseudomonas > Metapseudomonas solani. The sequence goes on along the minus strand of BATO01000006.1, from coordinate 96,291 downwards.
CAGGCCGACGGCCAGATCATGTTCATTCTGGTGATCACCCTCGCAGCCGCCGAGGCCAGCATTGGCCTGGCCATCCTGCTGCAGCTGTATCGCCGCTTCCACACCCTCGATATCGACGCTGCCAGCGAGATGCGCGGATGAACCTTCTATTCCTGACTTTCCTCTTCCCGTTGCTCGGCTGGCTGATCCTGTCGTTCTCCCGCGGGCGCTTCTCCGAAAACACCTCCGCCGTCATCGGCGTGGGCTCCGTTGGCCTCTCGGCACTGACCACGGCCTGGATCATCGTCCAGTTCAACGTCGCCCCGCCGGAAGGTGGCGTCTACACCCAGGTGCTCTGGCAGTGGATGAACGTCGACGGCTTCGCCCCCAGCTTCACCCTGTACCTGGACGGCCTCTCGCTGACCATGCTGGGTGTGGTCACCGGCGTCGGCTTCCTGATCCACCTGTTCGCCTCCTGGTACATGCGTGGTGAGGAGGGCTATTCGCGCTTCTTCTCCTACACCAACCTGTTCATCACCAGCATGCTGTTCCTGGTGCTCGGCGATAACCTGCTGTTCCTGTACTTCGGCTGGGAAGGCGTGGGCCTCTGCTCCTACCTGCTGATCGGCTTCTATTACAGCAACCCGAACAACGGCAACGCCGCGCTCAAGGCCTTCATCGTCACCCGCATCGGCGACGTGTTCATGGCCATCGGCCTGTTCCTGCTGTTCATGCACCTGGGCACCCTGAACATCCAGGAGCTGATGGTGCTGGCCCCGCAGAAATACGTCGCCGGCGACGCCTGGCTGTGGATCGCCACCCTGATGCTGCTTGGCGGCGCCGTGGGCAAGTCCGCCCAGCTGCCGCTGCAGACCTGGCTGGCCGACGCCATGGCGGGCCCGACCCCGGTTTCCGCACTGATCCACGCGGCCACCATGGTCACCGCGGGCGTCTACCTGATCGCCCGTACCCACGGCCTGTTCCTGCTGACCCCCGAGATCCTCGAACTGGTCGGCATCGTCGGTGGCGTCACCCTGGTACTCGCCGGCTTCGCCGCGCTGGTGCAGACCGACATCAAGCGCATCCTCGCCTACTCCACCATGAGCCAGATCGGCTACATGTTCCTCGCCCTGGGCGTTGGCGCATGGGACGCGGCGATCTTCCACCTGATGACCCACGCCTTCTTCAAGGCCCTGCTGTTCCTCGCCTCCGGTGCGGTGATCAACGCCTGCCACCACGAGCAGAACATCTTCAAGATGGGCGGCCTGTGGAAGAAGCTGCCGCTGGCCTATGCCAGCTTCCTGGTCGGCGGCGCGGCCCTGGCTGCACTGCCCCTGGTCACCGCCGGCTTCTACTCCAAGGACGAGATCCTCTGGGAAGCCTTCGCCAGTGGCCACCAGTGGCTGCTCTACGCGGGCCTGGCCGGTGCCTTCCTGACCTCGATCTACACCTTCCGCCTGATCTTCATCGCCTTCCATGGCGAGGCCAAGACCGAAGCCCATGCGGGTCACGGTGTGGCTCACTGGCTGCCGCTGTCGGTGCTGATCGTGCTGTCCACCTTCATCGGCGCGCTGATCACCCCGCCGCTGGCTGGCGTCCTGCCGGAAAGCGTCGGCCACGCCGGTGGCGAAGCCCAGCACAGCCTGGAGATCGCCTCGGGTGCCATCGCCCTGGCGGGTATCCTCCTGGCCGCCCTGCTCTTCCTCGGCAAGCGCCGCTTCGTCAGCGCCGTCGCCCAGAGCGCCCCTGGCCGCTTCCTCGGCGCCTGGTGGTTCGCCGCCTGGGGCTTCGACTGGCTCTACGACAAGCTCTTCGTCAAGCCTTACCTGCTCATCACCCGCCTGCTCGGCCATGACCCGATCGACTCCGGCATCGGCCTGATCCCACGCATCGTGCGGGGCGGCAACGGCCTGCTGAGCAGCAGCCAGACCGGCCAATTGCGCTGGTACGCAGTATCCCTGGTCGGCGGAGCCGTGCTCGTGCTCGGCGCCGTGTTGCTGACTTGAATCTTCTTAAGGAAACCAGCCCGTCATGATTCTGCCCTGGCTAATCCTGATCCCCTTCATCGGCGGCCTGCTGTGCTGGCAAGGTGAGCGCTTCGGCAACACCTTGCCGCGCTGGATCGCGCTGCTGACCATGTCCCTGCTGTTCGGCCTCGGCCTCTGGCTGTGGGCAACCGGTGACTTCACCCTGGCCCCCTCCCCTGAAGCCGGCCCCGTATGGGCGCACGAGTTCAAGGTGCAGTGGATCGAGCGTTTCGGCATCACCATCCACCTCGCAATGGATGGCCTGTCGGTGCTGATGGTCACCCTCACCGGCCTGCTCGGTGTGCTGTCCGTGCTCTGCTCCTGGAACGAGATCCAGAACCGCGTCGGCTTCTTCCACCTGAACCTGATGTGGATCCTGGGCGGCGTCGTCGGCGTGTTCCTCGCCGTCGACCTGTTCCTGTTCTTCTTCTTCTGGGAAATGATGCTGGTGCCGATGTACTTCCTCATCGCGCTCTGGGGTCACAGCGGCAGCAAGGGCAAGACCCGCATCACCGCCGCCACCAAGTTCTTCATCTTCACCCAGGCCAGCGGCCTGGTGATGCTGGTGGCGATCCTCAGCCTGGTGTTGATCAACTACAACAACACCGGCGTGATGACCTTCAACTACGCCGACCTGCTCAAGGTCCAGCTCACCCCCACCGCCGAATACCTGCTGATGCTCGGCTTCTTCATCGCCTTCGCGGTGAAGTTCCCGGTGGTGCCGTTCCACTCCTGGCTGCCCGACGCCCACGCCCAGGCCCCGACCGCGGGCTCCGTGGACCTCGCCGGCATCCTGCTGAAGACCGCCGCCTATGGCCTGATGCGCTTCGCCCTGCCGCTGTTCCCCCATGCATCGGCCGAGTTCGCGCCCATCGCCCACTGGCTCGGCGTGTTCGCCATCATCTACGGTGCCCTGCTGTCCTTCGCCCAGACCGACATCAAGCGCCTGGTGGCCTTCTCCAGCGTGTCGCACATGGGCTTCGTGCTCATCGCCATCTACTCCGGCAGCCAGATCGCCCTGCAGGGCGCGGTGGTGCAGATGATGGCCCACGGCCTTTCCGCAGCGGCGCTGTTCATCCTCTGCGGCCAGCTCTACGAGCGCCTGCACACCCGTGACATGCGCGAGATGGGTGGCATCTGGAGCCGCATGCCCTACCTGCCGGCCATCAGCCTGTTCTTCGCCGCAGCGGCCCTCGGCCTGCCCGGCACCGGCAACTTCGTCGGCGAGTTCCTGATCCTGGTCGGCTCGTTCCAGAAGGCAACCTGGGTCACCGTGATCGCCGCAACCGGCCTGGTGTTCGGCTCGGTCTACTCGCTGATCATGATTCACCGCGCCTACTTCGGCCCGGCCAAGTCCGACACCCCGCTGCAGGCCCTCAAGCCCCGCGAGCTGATCATGGTGCTCGGCCTCGCCGTCCTGCTGATCCTCCTGGGCGTCTACCCGCAACCGGTGCTGGACACCTCCGCCGCTAGCATGCACGGCGTGCATCAGTGGCTGGATGCAGCCTTCACCCAACTCGCCTCGGCCCGGTAGCTGTTATGGAACATCACGCTGTGGAATTCACGACTCAACACCTGATCGCCCTGCTACCGCTGCTGGTGGCCTGCGCCACCGTCGTCGTAGTGATGCTGGCCATCGCCTGGAAGCGCAACCACACCCTGACCTTCGGGCTCTCGGTGGTCGGCCTCAACCTGGCACTGCTGGCGATCATCCCGGCCCTGGGCGTCACGCCCATCGAGGTCACACCGCTTCTGAAGATCGACACCTTCGGCTGCTACTACATGGGCCTGGTGCTGGCCTCGACCCTCGCCTGCGTCACCCTGATCCACGCCTACCTGGGCGGCAACACCGGCCAGGGCTACCCGGGCAACCGCGAGGAAATGTACCTGCTGATCCTGCTGTCGGCCTGCGGCGGCCTGGTGCTGGTCACCGCGCAGCACATGGCCGGCCTGTTCATCGGCCTGGAGCTGCTCTCGGTGCCGGTCTACGGCATGGTCGCCTACGCCTTCTTCAACAAGCGTTCGCTGGAAGCCGGCATCAAGTACATGGTGCTCTCGGCCGCCGGCTCCGCGTTCCTGCTGTTCGGCATGGCGCTGCTCTACGCCGACGCCGGCACCCTGAGCTTCACCGGCATCGGCGCGAAGTTCTCCGCCGAAGGCGCGCAGAACATGCTGGTCCACCTCGGCATCGGCATGATGCTGATCGGCCTGGCGTTCAAGCTGTCCCTGGTGCCCTTCCACCTCTGGACCCCGGACGTGTACGAAGGCGCTCCGGCACCGGTCTCGGCCTTCCTGGCCACCGCCAGCAAGGTCGCCGTGTTCGCCGTGCTGCTGCGCCTGTACCAGATCTCCCCGGCCACCGCCGGCGGCTGGTTGAACGACCTGCTGGGCGCCATCGCCATCGCTTCGATCCTGTTCGGCAACCTGCTCGCGCTGGTGCAGAACAACATCAAGCGCCTGCTGGGCTACTCCTCCATCGCCCACTTCGGCTACCTGCTGATCGCACTGATCGCCAGCAAGGGCATGGCCGTGGAAGCCATCGGCGTCTACCTGGCCACCTACGTGCTGACCAGCCTCGGCGCCTTTGGCGTGGTGACCCTGATGTCCACCCCGTACAACGGCCGTGACTGCGACGCCCTGTACGAATACCGCGGCCTGTTCTGGCGCCGCCCGTACCTGACCGCGGTGCTCACCGTGATGATGCTGTCGCTCGCCGGTATCCCGCTCACCGCAGGCTTCATCGGCAAGTTCTTCGTCATCGCCGCCGGCGTCGAGTCGGGCCTGTGGCTGCTGCTGGGCGTGATGGTCCTGGGCAGCGCCATCGGCGTCTTCTACTACCTGCGAGTGATGGTCACCCTGTTCCTGGTGGAGCCCAACCTGCGCCGCCATGACGCCGACCTGCACTGGGCGCAACGCGCCGGCGGCATCATGCTGCTGTTCGTCGCCCTGCTGGCGTTCTTCCTCGGCGTCTACCCGCAGCCGCTGCTGGACCTGGTGCAGCACTCCGGCCTGGTGGCCCTGGCTCACTGAAGCCAGCCGCTGCACTGAAAAACCCGGCCTAGGCCGGGTTTTTTCTTTTCCGGGAGCAGGAAGTGCGCGAGTGCTCCCCTCCCCCGCCGCAGCGGTCAGGGGTTCTTCTTCTCCAGCCAGGCGCCGTGGCCCAGCCAGGTCGTCGCGTTCTGGTCCAGCCACTGGCTTGCAGCCGCCGCATGGCGCAGGCGCGAATCGAGAAATGCCAAGGTCACTGCCTGCACATAAGCGGCTTGCCGAGGGTCGAAGTGCTCGCGTATGCCACCGCCGGCGCCAGGCTTGCGGCCGCCATGGCGACCGCCAGGGCCTTCACCTGGGCCACCTCGGCGTCCCTCACCACCGCCCTCATTGAAAGCCGGTGGCCGCGCCATGCCGCCACCCGGCCCGCCACGCTCGCCACCGTGCCCCGGCCCGCCCATCGGGCGTGGCAGTTCGCCCCCCAGCAACGCGTGATCGGCCTCGATCAGGGTCAGCAGGTAGCTGTCGTTCACCTGCAGCCCTCGCCAGAGCACCTGGCGCTGCTGGGGCGAGGGAATCCAGCTGAAGGGGTCTTCGTCGCGGGGCCCGCTGATGCTCAGCACCGGCACGTCGATATGGGTGAAGCGGTCGGTGTCGTAGCTGCTTTCCACATAGGGGCTGAGCAGGATCGCCGCCTTGGGCCTGAGGGCGGAAAGCCGCGCCTGGCCATTGCCACGCTCGCCGGCCAGGGCGGCGGCGGTCTGCGCCCCCAGATCGAAGCCGGCCACCATCCAGTTGTCCCAGTCCACCCCCGCCAGCGCCGGGTCACCCGCCCGGCCGCGTTTCGCCGCCTCGGCCAGTGCCGCCTGGGCCAAGGCGATGCGCTGCATGAGGGACGCCTGGGAGTAGTTGTCCTGGGCCAGTTTGCGGAAGGCCCCGGCCTGGGCGTCGCCACTGGAATACAGCGCGCGCCCCTGCTGCGGCATCTGGATCGACAGCACCGCGTAACCCGCCTCGGCCCAGGCGCGACGCCAGAGCTCGCCGGAACGGGCCGACTCTCCCAGCCCCGGCAGGTAGAGGATCAGCGGTGCCGCGCCATGTTCACCGGCCGGCGCCAGCCAGCTCACCTCAAGTGGCTGTTGGCCCAGCGTCCAGGTGGTATCCCAGCCCTGCACCGGCCCGGCTATAGGCACATAGCCGCCCTGGCGCGCCGCCTGGATGGCGGCCACCTGGTCCTGGGGCTTTTCCGGCGGGCTGGAACAGGCGCCCAGCGCAAGGGTGATGGCCAGGGGCAACGGCAGTAAGGAAAAACGCGAACGACGGGAACGGGGATTGGGCATGGCGATAGCCGAGAGAAGACCAGGGAAGGGAGCCGGCATTATCGGCAGCGGGGCCGGCGGCGTCGGTCAGCGCTCGGTAAAGACTGGGTAAACCCGCCGATACATGACGCCCGTCCTCGACATAGAATCCTCCCTCCAGCAAGGATGCCGCCCCATGCCCGACACACCCGACCTGTTGTTCGACCCGCACTTCCTCGAGACCCCGGACGCGCTTTTCCAGCAGCTGATGGCCAACGTCGAATGGGATACACGGATGCGCGCCCGGCGCACCGCCAGCTATGGCGTGGCCTACAACTATTCGCAGATCGACTACCCCGCCACCCCGCTGCCAGACGTCCTCCAGCCCCTGTGCGAGCAGCTGCACCAGCGCCTGGGCTTCCGGCCCAACAACTGCCTGCTCAACCTCTATGACGACGGTCAGTCCTCCATGGGCTTCCATTCCGACGACTGCACCGGTCTGGCCCCGGAAACCGGCGTCGCCATCCTCTCCCTGGGCAGCACCCGCCCCATCCACTTCCGCAACAAGGCCGACAGGAGCCATGAAGTCACCTGGGAGCTGGTGCCGGGCTCACTGCTGTACATGGACCAGGCCGTCCAGGCCCACTGGCTGCATGCCATTCCCAGGGTGGAAGCGGCCGGCCCGCGCATCAGCCTGACCTTCCGCCAGATCCTCGGCTGAGGGCCGCCCTCAAGGCAGCCTGACCTGCTTGCGGGTGCTGGTGAACAGGTCCCAGCTGGCCATGAACAGCGCCGCGATCAGCGGGCCGATGACGAAGCCATTCAGGCCGAACAGCGAGAGCCCGCCCAGGGTGGAGAGCAGCACCAGGTAGTCCGGCATGCGCGTGTCCTTGCCCACCAGGATCGGGCGCAGCACGTTGTCCACCATGCCGATCACCAGCACGCCGAACAGCGCCAGCACCACGCCCTGCCAGGTGTTGCCGGACAGCAGCAGGTAGGCGGCCACCGGTGCCCAGATGATCCCCGAGCCCACCGCCGGCAGCAGCGAGAGAAACGCCATCAGCACGCCCCAGAGCAACGCGCTGGGGATGTCCAGCACCCAGAAGATCAGCCCGCCCAGGGTGCCCTGGATGGCCGCCACCACCACATTGCCCTTCACCGTGGCCCGCACCACCCGGGTGAACTTGATCTGCAGGCGGCGCTTGTGGTGGTCGGCCAGGGGCACCGCCATGCGGATGCCACGGACGATGTCCAGGCCGTCCCGCAGGAAGAAGAACAGCAGGTAGAGCATGAGGAAGAAACCGATCACCACCTGGAAGGTGTCCTGGCCGATGGAGAAGGCCTGGGTGGCGATGAACTGGCTGCCCTGCATCGCACCGCTGACGATGCGATCACGCAGGCCATCGAAATCGTTGAGACCGAAACGGTCGAGCTGATGTTGGAGAACCGCCGGCAGCACCTCGCGCACCCGCGCCACGTAGACACCGACATCCAGCTCGCCCGAATCCAGGCGCTGGTAGATATCGGCGCCCTGCTGCACCAGCAGCGCAGCAATGCAGAACACCGGCAGGATCGCCACCAGCAGGCAGACGCTCAAGGTGATCAGCGCCGACAGGTTGCCCCGCCCGCCGATCCGCAGTGCCAGCCGCCGTTGCAGCGGGCTGAACACCACCGCCAGCACCACCGCCCAGAACACCGCCCCATAGAACGGCAGCAGTATCCAGCCGAAGGCCAGGGTCACCAGCACCAGCAACAGGATCAGCGTGCGGACTTCCAGGGGGTAGCGGGATTCGGACATGGAGCGGACACCATCAGGGAGGGTTCCTGATTAGTCCGCAGCGAGACGGGGAAAGTGCGAAGACTTTGCGACCAGGCGCTGTAGCCCGGGCTTCAGCCCGGGGAAACGGAGCACGAGGAGCGAATCTCCACTGGATTCGCCCCCGTGAATCACTACCGGATCAGATGCGGAACTGACGCACCAGCGCCCCCAGGCGCTCACCGAGAGCGGCCAGGCTGCGGGCGGTCTGCGCGCCCTGCTGGGTTTCGTCGGCGACGCTGTCAACGGCGACGGCGATCTGGTGCACGCTGCGGTTGATCTCCTCGGCCACGGCGGTCTGCTCCTCGGCGGCGCTGGCGATCTGCGCGTTCATGGCATTGATGGTGCCGATCAGCTGGGCGATGGCGTCCAGCGAGGAGCCGGCCTGGTTGGCCTGCTCGCTGGTGATCTCGCCGGCGTCGCTGGAGCGGCGCATGGAGGTCACCGCCTCCTGGGTGCCCTGCTGCAGGCGATCGATCATGCCCTGGATTTCCTGGGTGCTCTGCTGGGTACGGCTGGCCAACGCGCGCACCTCGTCGGCGACCACGGCGAAACCCCGGCCCGCCTCACCGGCACGGGCAGCCTCGATGGCGGCGTTGAGCGCCAGCAGGTTGGTCTGCTCGGCGATGGAGCGGATCACCCCCAGCACGCTGACGATGGATTGCACGTCCTGCTGCAGGCTGTCGAGGGACACGCCGCTCTCGCGGATATCACCCACCAGCGCATGGATGCGGATGATGCTGCCGTCCACCACCTTCTTCGCCGCCTGGCCTTCCTGGTCGGTCTGCTGGGCGGCTTCGGCGGCACCCTGGGCGCTCTTCGCCACTTCCTGGGCGGCGGCGGACATCTCGTTGATCGCGGTCGCCACCTGGTCGGTCTCGTGGCGCTGGCGCTCCATGGCCTGCTCGGAACGATGGGCCTGGGCCGACACCTCCCCCACCAGGCCGGTGAGCTGGCCGGTCATGTCGACGATCTGGCGCACCAGGCCGTGGATCTTCTCGACGAAGCGGTTGAAGGAACCGGCCAGTTCGCCCAGTTCGTCATGGCTGTCGGCCGGCAAACGGCGGGTCAGGTCGCCTTCACCGGCGGCGATGTCGTCCAGGTTGGCCTTGATCTGCTGCAGGGGACGCAGGAAGGCGTTGCTCAGCGCGGTGCCGATGATGCCGAACACCACCAGCAGGATCGCGGCGATCACCGCGATGCTGGTGAGGATAGTGCTGATGCGTGCATCGATCGCCTCCTGCACCACCGCCACCTGGGCCTCCACGCCATCGAGGTTCACCGCAGTGCCGAGCGCCATGTCCCACTTGGGCAGGTAGTAGGTGTAGCCGAGCTTGGGCACCTGCACGCTCTCGTTGCCCGGTAGGGGCGAGCTGTAGAACACGTAGTGGCTGTCGTCCTTGGCGACCCGGACCAACTCGTCGTTGACAGGCACGCCGTTGACGTCCTTGCGGCCCGAGAAGCTCTTGCCCACGTCAACCGGGCTGTCGCCGCGGAACAGGCGGATCACCTGCGAATCGTAGGCGAAGAAGTAGCTGTCCTTGCCGTACTTGATCTTCTTGAGAATCTCGATGGCCTTGTCGCGGGTGGCCATGTCGTTGGCCGGGGACGCGTCATAGAGGGTCTGGACCGAGCCCAGGGCGATCTGCATGTAGTGCTGCAGCTCCTGGCGGCTCTCCTGGATCAGCCGTTCGCGGGTTTCCTTGACCTCGCCTTCGGCCAGGTTGAGCAGCACCTTGGCGGCGGCTCCGCTGAGTACGAGGGCGAAGAGGATCACCGGCGCGAGCGCCAGCAGCAGGACCTTGGTTTTGAGTGTCAGGCGCATATTTCCATTCCTTGAAGGGAGGCAGGCCGGGAAAACGAAACGGGATCGACCGCTTATCGGCAGCCCCGTGAATAGCTGTAGCACCCGGCCGACACCGACGTTCGGCCGGATGGCACGGGGGCTGTCAGAGAAGCATGGCTGCCGCCCAGCCGAATGCCAGTAGCGGCAGGTTGTAATGCAGGAAGGTGGGCACCACCGTGTCCCAGATGTGATCGTGTTGGCCATCGACGTTGAGCCCGGAGGTCGGCCCCAGGGTCGAGTCCGAGGCGGGCGAGCCGGCATCGCCCAGCGCCCCGGCGGTGCCAACGATGGACACGATGGCCAGCGGGCTGAAGCCAAGCTGCACGCCCAGCGGCACGAAGATCGCCGCGATGATCGGCACCGTGGAGAAGGACGAACCGATGCCCATGGTCACCAGCAAGCCCACCAGCAGCATCAACAGCGCGCCCATGGCCTTGCTGTTGCCGATCAGCGCTGCGGAGGCCTCCACCAGGCTGGAGACCTGGCCGGTGGCGCGCATTACCTCGGCGAAGCCGGCGGCGGCGATCATGATGAAGCCGATCATGGCCATCATCTTCATGCCCTGGGTGAACAGGTCGTCGACCTCTTTCCAGCGCACCACGCCCGACAGCGAAAACACCAGGAAGCCCACCAGGGCGCCGACGATCATCGAGTCCAGCCACAGCTGCACCACGAAGGCGACCAGGATGGCCACGCCGGCCACCGCCAGGCTGCGCGGATCGTACTTCGCCTCCACCTGCTCGGCCTGGGCGATCAGCGTCAGGTCATAGACGCGCTTGCGGCGATAACTGAACAGCACCGCGATGAGCAGGCCGGAAACCATGCCCAGCGCCGGTATCAGCATCGCCTCGGTGACGTTCACACCGGTAACGTCGACGCCACTTTTCACCACATTCGCCAGCAGGATCTCGTTGAGGAAGATGTTGCCGAACCCCACCGGCAGGAACATGTAGGGGGTGATCAGGCCAAAGGTGATCACGCAGGCCACCAGGCGCCGGTCGATCTGCAGGCGCGTCAGCACGTACAAGAGCGGCGGCACCAGCAGCGGGATGAAGGCGATGTGGATGGGCAGGATGTTCTGCGAGGAGATGGCCACGCACAGCAACAGGGCGATGAGGATCCATTTCAGCGCAGCGCCTTCCTGTGCACCACCCCGGCCGACACGGCCGATGATGCCGTCCGCCAGTGCATGGGCCAGCCCGGAACGCGCGATGGCCACGGCGAAAGCCCCCAGCAGCGCGTAAGACAGGGCGACGGTCGCGCCACCACCAAGGCCTTTGTTGAAGGCATCCAGCGTGCCCTGCACGCCCAGGCCGCCGAGCAGGCCGCCCGTTAGCGCGCCGATCACCAGGGCCATCACCACGTGCACCCGGCACAGGCTCAGCACCAGCATGATGCCAACCGCCACTATCACCGCATTCATCCGCTTCGCTCCGAGTTGCGGTCAACCCGCAAAAAAAGCCGCGTACTCTGCCCAATGAGCGCCGCGCTGTCAAAAGAAACGCCGTGCGAAATACTGGACGCTCCGTGCATAATATTTGCATCCAAATTCGCCGCTCCCATGCATTCCGTGTGGAAGCCGCATCGCCATGGCAGGCGCATCAAGTTTTTCCCTGCCGCGCCGATAGCGGCTTGCAGTCCGACGAGATAGAAGGAAAGACCCATGCCGTTCAGTCGCCTGTCCATTCAGTGGAAAATCACCCTGCTCGCCGGCCTCTGCCTGCTGGCCATCGTGACCCTCCTGGTCGGTGCCTCGCTCTACCAGTCCAAACGCAGTGCCGAGCTGGTGAAATCCGCCAGTTCGCAGATGCTCGACTACAGTGCGCGCCAGCGCATGCAGGCCCGCGGCGAGTTGCAGGCGCTGCGCATCCAGCGCTACTTCATGGACACCTACCAGTACGGCAAGGGCTTCTCGCGCCAGGTGCTGTTCCTCAAGGACCAGGCCGAGAAACGCTTCCTCGACGCCTTCGACCTGCGCGAGGACATGACCCGCCAGGTGAAGACCAGCCTCGAGGCCAACCCCAATCTGCTCGGCCTCTACCTGGTGTTCGAGCCCAACGCCCTGGACGGCAAGGACGAGTTGTTCATCGACCAGGCCGAGCTGGGCAGCAACGACAAGGGCCGCTTCTCCCTCTACTGGTCGCAATCCACCCCCGGCAAGCTGGAGTCGGAATCCATGACCGAGGAGCTGCTCGGCGACAGCAGCCCCATGGCCAACGGCATGCCCTACAACACCTGGTACACCTGCCCGCTGAAGACCCGTGACTCCTGCGTGCTGGAGCCCTACTACGACGACGTCGGTGGCAAGAAGGTGCTGATGACCAGCATCGCCTTCCCCCTGGAACTGAACGGCAAGGTGGTCGGCGTCATGGGCCTGGACATCAGCCTGGACAGCCTCCAGCAGCTCAGCGTCGACGGCAGCAAGGACCTCTACGACGGCCAGGGCCAGGTCAGCATCATCAGCCCCATCGGCCTGCTCGCCGGCCACAGTCGCGACGCCTCGCAGCTCAGCCTCAAGCTGGACAAGGCCTTCGGCGCCGACGCCGGCGAGATCGCCTCGGTGGTCAGCGCCGGCAAACCCGCCGAGACTCGACCGCGAAGGCATTCTCCGCGTCATGCAGCCGTTCAAGCCGATCCCCACCAGCGCCGCCTGGAGCGTGCTCCTGGAGGTGCCGGACAAGGTCCTGCTGGGCCCGGCGCTGAAGCTCGAAGCGCAGCTCGATGAGCAAAGCGCCGCCAGCAGCCTGACCGCCACCCTGATCGGCCTCGCCGCCGCCGTGGTCGGCCTGCTGCTGATGTGGCTCACCGCCCTGGGCGTGACCCGGCCGATCCTCGGGGTCGCCGCCATGCTGAAGAACATCGCCAGTGGCGAGGGCGACCTCACCCGCCGCCTGGAATACGCCCGCCAGGACGAACTGGGCGAGCTGGCCGGCTGGTTCAACCGCTTCCTCGACAAGCTGCAACCGGTCATCGCCGACGTGAAGCGCTCGGTGCAGGACGCCCGCAGCACCGCCGACCAATCCGCCGCCATCGCCAGCCAGACCAGCGCCGGCATGCAGCAGCAGTACCGCGAGGTGGACCAGGTCGCCACCGCCTCCCACGAGATGAGCGCAACCGCCCAGGACGTCGCCCGCAGCGCCGCCCAGGCCGCCGAAGCCGCGCGCGGTGCCGACCACGCCACCCGCGAGGGCCTGGGCGTGATCGGCAAGACCACCAGCGCCATCGAGCAGTTGGCCAGCGAAATGAGCGCCGCCATGGAAGAAGTCCAGGGCCTGGCCAGCAGCAGCGAGCAGATCGGCTCGGTGCTGGAGGTGATCCGCGCCATCGCCGAGCAGACCAACCTGCTGGCCCTCAACGCCGCCATCGAAGCGGCCCGTGCCGGTGAGGCCGGGCGTGGCTTCGCCGTGGTCGCCGACGAGGTGCGCAACCTCGCCAAGCGCACCCAGGATTCGGTGGAGGAAATCCGCCAGGTGATCGAAGGCCTGCAGCACGGCACCCGCGAGGTGGTCGGCTCCATGCACAGCAGCCATCGCCAGGCCCAGGGCAGCGTCGAGCAGGTGGAACACGCGGTCGCCGCCCTGCAACGCATCGGCGATGCCGTGGCGGTGATCACCGACATGAACCTGCAGATCGCCAGCGCCGCCGAGGAACAGAGCGCGGTGGCCGAGGAGATCAACCGCAACGTCGCCGCCATCCGCGACGTCACCGAGTCCCTCTCCGGCCAGGCCCAGGAATCCGCCCAGGTCAGCCAGGCGCTGAACAGGCTGGCCAACCACCAGCAAGGGTTGATGGACCAGTTCCGCGTCTGACGCCGTGCCAGGGGCCGCGTTCGCGGTTCCTGGCGAGCACCGCCCCTGTCACCATTTGCCCGCCGCGCTGACGCGCCGGTGCTTGTCCGCCGCTGCGCTGCCAGCTAGCCTGCGCCATCCCTCAGAAAGGAAACCCGAGATGCTCAACTACGCCATCGTCGCCGGCTCCAGCCGTGCCAACAGCCAGTCCGGCAAGGTCGCCCGCTTCATCCGCCAACGCCTGGTGGAGCTGCAACTGGCCAACGAAGCCCACACCAGCGTCATCGACCTGGGCGCCCAGCCGCTGCCCCTGTGGCCGGCCGAAGACACCGGCCCCTGGGCCGGCTTCCAGCAGCAGCTGAAGGCCGCCGACGCGGTGATCGTCATCGCCCCCGAGTGGAACGGCATGGCCTGCCCGGCGATCAAGAACTTCTTCATCTACGCCAGCAAGGCGGAACTGGCCCACAAGCCGGGCCTGCTGGTGGGCATCTCCTCCGGCATCGGCGGCGGCTACCCGATCAGCGAGCTGCGCGCCTCCAGCTACAAGAACTGCCGCCTTTGCTACCTGCCCGAGCACCTGATCGTGCGCGGCGTGGAGAAGGTGCTCAACGGCGCCGAAGTGGTCGGCGAAGACGACCAGCGCATCCGCGCGCGCATGGACTACGACCTGGACATCCTGGCCAAGTACGCCACCGCGCTGAAGCCCGTTCGCGAAACCATCGACATGAGCATCCCGGCCTTCGCCAACGGCATGTAATGCCCCGCCCCGCGCCGCCTGGCGCGGGGTTCCCCATACCCGCTTCCCCCGCACATCCGCACATCCGCACATCCGTAGGGTGGATGACGCTCTTTTCATCCACCAGGCGATCTTGCAGCCAGCACCGCAACCCACCTCGTGGGAGCGAATTCATTCGCGATGGAATACCCGGCCACGCGCAACCCTGTGCCTGCGGAAGGTCTTTCGCGGCTGAAGCCACTCCCACGGGGAGAGCCCGCCGCGAGACCGGACATGGCTGTGTTGGGCCTCGCTGCGCTCGGCGCCAACCTACGGTGTCCGGCTTACAACGAGAACGCCCGCTGCACCACTTCGCCGCGAGGGTCGTCGCTGGGTGCGACGAGGGCGTAGTTGTAGCCACCGCGTGACCAGTATCGCGCTTCCAGCTCGCCATCACGGCGGTTACCGGCGGGCATCTCGGCATAGAGCGAGCCCGGCGAGCGCAGGTACAGGCTGATGCGCTGCCCGCCCACATCCTCGAATAACAGAAGCGCCGCAACGCCCTGCTCGTTGGTCAGCAAGCGGCCGCCCACGGGATGGAAGCCATAGGGGGCAAGATCGGGAATGCGCGAGGCATGGCTGAAGCGCTGGTCCAGCCAGGCCTGCAGCTGCCCCGGTTCACGGGCGGCGACGTCGACCACCCCGGCGTGGCCGGTGGCGAACAGGCGGTGGGCTTCCAGGGCGTCCTGCATCGGCGGGTTCTCCGCCAGCAGCGAGCGGTCGCGGGCCTGCCAGCCGCCCAGGCCGCCGAAGCCCAGGGCCAGCACCAGTGCCGCGGCCGTGGCCAGACGCTGGCGGCGACGCGCACGCAGGGAGCGGCGGATCGCCAGCGGGTCCAGCTGCGGGTTGGTGGTGCGCAGCTCCAGGTTGGCCAGGCCCGCGCGCAGCTGCTGCATGTCGCGGCGCCAGGCGTCGACCCGCGCCGCCTGGTCGGGGTTGGCCGCCAGCCAGGCCTCCACCTGGGCCCGCTGCGCGGCATCCAGTTGGCCATCGAGGTAGGCGTGCAGGTCGTTCTCGCTGGGTTCGAAGCGGTTCATTTGAGTATCCGTAACGGGGGATTGGCGATTTCGCCCTCGGCAAGCTCGCGCAGCGCCTTGCGCGCCCGGGACAGGCGGGACATCACGGTGCCGATGGGCACGTCCAGGGCCACGGCGGCCTCCTTGTAGCTCAGGCCCTCGACGCTCACCAGCACCAGCAGCGCGCGCTGCTCGGCGGGCAGCCGGGCGAAGGCCTCCAGCGTGGATTGCGCCATTACCAGCTCCTCGGTGGAGGCCGTCTCGGCCGGTGCCGCACCGAAGAACTCGAGGATGCGTGCGTAACGCCGGGCACGCCGCTGCCCATCGAGAAATTTGCGGTAGAGGATCGCGAACAGCCAGGCACGCAGGCTGCCATCAGTGCGCGGCCCGGCGCGACCATCCAGGGCGCGCTCCAGGGTCGCCTGCACCAGGTCGTCGGCACTGGCGGGGTTGCGCGTCAGCCACAGGGCGAAGCGGCGCAGGCGCTGCAGCAGCTCGCGAAGTTCGTCGTCATCGATGTCGTGCATGGGGTCGTGCGGTGCTCGTCGTGGTTCCAGTACGAGGAAGACGCTCAGGCAGCAACTTTATTCCAGGGGCCGGGAATAAATCTGCAACTGGTTCGTCCCACGGGCTCGACGACATGATCGCAAGCCCATGGAGCTGCCAATGAGCCGACCCCCGCTTTCCCCTTCCCAGACCCTGGGCCGCCTGGCGCTGATAGGCCTCGGCCTGGCCGCGCTGGCCGGCACCTTCGCCTATGCCGGCGGCTGGATAGGGCCCGACCGGCTGACGCCGCAACGCATCATCGACACCTTCGAGGCCAACGCCGGCAGCTACCCCGGCTACCGCAAGAACCACGCGAAGGGCCTCTGCGTCAGCGGCCAGTTCCTCAGCAACGGCGCCGCCGCCGGGCTGTCCCGGGCCGAGGTGTTCGCCGCCGGCGAGGTGCCGGTGATCGGCCGCCTGGCCATCGGCGGCAGCAACCCCTACGCGCCCGATGCCAGCGTGCCGGTGCGCAGCCTGGCGCTGCAGCTGCGCACGGCCAGCGGCCAGGAATGGCGCACCGGCATGAACACACCACCGGTGCTGCCGGTGTCCACCATCGAGGGCTTCTTCGAGCAGGTGCTGGCCTCCAAACCCGATCCGGCCACCGGCAAGCCGGACCCGGCGCGCCTGCAGGCCTTCTTCGCCGCCCACCCGGAAAGCGCCGCCTTCCGCCAGTGGGCCAAGGACAACAAGCCCTCCAACAGCTTCGCCAACGCCACCTATAACAGCATCAACGCCTTCCGCCTGGTGGACGGCGACGGCAAGGGTCGCTACGTGCGCTGGGCCATGGAGCCGGAGACGCCCTACCAGCCGCTGGCCGGCGAGGCGGACGACAAGGACTTCCTTGCCCACGACCTGTTCCAGCGCCTGCAACGGGGGCCGCTGCGCTGGCACCTGGTGCTGACCCTGGCCGAGGCCGGCGACCCCAGCGACGACCCATCCAGCCCCTGGCCCGCCTCGCGCCAGCGCATCGACGCCGGCACCCTGGTACTCGACCAGGCCCAGCCCGAGGACCAGGGCGCCTGCCGCGACCTCAACTTCGACCCGCTGATCCTCCCCGACGGCATCGAGCCCTCCGCCGACCCGATCCTCGCCGCGCGCTCGGCGGCCTACGCCGTGTCCTTCAACCGCCGCACCCGCGAAGGGGTTCCCAGCGCCCCGATAGGAGCCCACCCATGAGCCGCCACATCCAAGGGTTCAGCCCCCTCGCCCGCCTGCTGCACTGGTCCATGGCGCTGCTCATCCTCGCCATGCTGTTCATAGGCGTCGGCATGGTGGTCACCCTGTCCACCCGCCACACCTGGCTGGTGGAATTGCACAAGCCGCTGGGCATCGTCCTGCTGGCCCTGGTGCTGCTGCGCATCGCCGTGCGCCTGCGTCGCCCGCCACCCGCGCTGCCCGCTGACCTGCCAGGCTGGCAGCACAGGCTCGCCCACCTCTCGCACCTGCTGCTCTATGCACTGATGCTGGCGATGCCGCTGGTGGGCTGGGCGATGCTCGCGGCCGGCGGCTACCCGGTGGTGCTGCTGGGCTGGCTGCAACTGCCGGCGATCGCCCCCCATGACGCCGCGCTTTATGCCGTGCTGCGCCAAGCCCACCACTGGCTCGGCTACCTGCTGTTCGCCACCGTGCTGCTGCACCTGGGCGCGG
This sequence comes from Aquipseudomonas alcaligenes MRY13-0052, assembly GCA_000474255.1. Taxonomy (GTDB): domain Bacteria; phylum Pseudomonadota; class Gammaproteobacteria; order Pseudomonadales; family Pseudomonadaceae; genus Metapseudomonas; species Metapseudomonas solani. Next base: position 78,562 of record BATO01000006.1, on the reverse strand, counting down.
CGCTGTTCCACGGGCTGATCCGCCGCGATGGCGTGCTTGCCAGCATGGCCACCGGCAACGGCGAACGCTGACGGAAGCCCCGCGCGCAAGGCCAGCCACCACAACAAACGGCCAGGCGCGCGGTCTACGCTGCTGACACCCACCGCGGAGAAGCCCCTTGAAGAGTCGCCACTGCCTGCTCGCCACCCTGCTGCTCTGCGCCGCCAGCGCCCAGGCCTCCACGCCCGAAGCCTGGCAGGAACAGGACAAGCGCATGCTCGCCGCCTGCACCAAACTCAGCGGCCTGAAAGAAGTGAAGGCCGCCGGCCAACCGGTGCTCTTCGACGACCGCCTGGGCATCACCGCCCTGACCCTCAGCGGCCGCTACCCCCAGGCACACATGAAGAACCGCGCCGGTCGCGAGCTGTGCCTGTACCAGCGCAAGACCGGCAAGGCCTTCATCAGCGAGGCCGACAACCTGATCGACGCCCGCAAACCCTGACCGAAAAGAACGGTTACAGCGCGGCGCCGATTTTTCCTGTCGCCGCGCGCCGTTGTCTGGCAAAACCCTTGCCCATCCCCACCCGGAACCAAGGAGCCCGACCATGCGCACCGCCTGCGCCGCACTCTTGCTGAGCCTCGCCCTCCCCGCCCTGGCCGCCGAGCCGCCCGCCTACGGCCCCGAGCTGGAAGGCTTCGACTACCCGCACCCGGTCAAGCGCTTCGCCTTCGACTCCCAGGGCGAGAAACTGCAGATGGCCTATATGGACGTCCAGCCCAGCACACCCAACGGCCACACCCTGGTGCTGCTGCACGGCAAGAACTTCTGCGGCGCCACCTGGGAGGGCAGCATCCAGGCGCTGACCCAGGCCGGCTACCGCGTGGTGGTGCCGGACCAGGTGGGCTTCTGCAAATCCAGCAAGCCGCAGCGCTACCAGTTCAGCTTCCAGCAGCTGGCGGCCAACACCCACGCCCTGCTGGCGAGCCTGAAGCTGGAGAAGGTCACACTGATGGGCCATTCCATGGGCGGCATGCTCGCCAGCCGCTACGCGCTGCAGTACCCGCAGCAGGTGGAGCAGCTGGTGCTGGTCAACCCCATCGGCCTGGAGGACTGGAAGGCCAAGGGCGTGCCCTGGCGCAGCATCGACGCGTGGTACCAGCGCGAGCTGAAGACCAGCAGCGAGGCCATCCGCAATTACCAGAAGAGCACCTACTACGCGGGCCAATGGCGGCCGGAGTTCGACAAGTGGGTGGAGATGCAGGCCGGTATGTACCGCGGCAAGGGGCGCGAGGCGGTGGCCTGGGACTCGGCGCTGACCTACGACATGATCTACACCCAGCCGGTGGTGCACGAGTTCGACAAACTGCAGATGCCGGTGCTGCTGCTCATCGGCCAGACCGACAACACCGCACCGGGCAAGGACGCCGCGCCCGAAGCGTTGCGCGGCCAGTTGGGCAACTACAAGGTGCTCGGCCAGCAGGCCGCCGAACGCATCCCCGACGCCCGCCTGGTCACTTTCGCCGACCTCGGCCACTCGCCGCAGATCCAGGCGCCGGAGGTGTTCCACAAGGCGCTGCTGGAGGGCCTGAAGGCCCGCTGAGTTCGCACCCGGGCCGGCGCTGCACTATCATCGCCGGCCATTCACCCCGGGAGCCCCAGCCCATGAGCAACGAAACCACCCTCCTCGACCGCCTGGCCAACAGCGACATGCTGGAAATCGACGGCCTGCACGCCTGGCAGTTCGAGCTCGACGCCGGCGCCCTGCTGATCGAATGCGTCGACGGCCGCACCCAGCGCCGCTGGAACTTCAGCGCCGAGCAGGTGCAGGCAGCTCAGTTCAACGCGGCCCAGGACACCTGGACCCTCCATGACGACCAGGGCGTTCACAGCCTGGTGTGCATGGAAGCCTTCAGCGGCAGCAACGACGACGAGGGCGAAGAAGAAGCGGGCGACGCCGCCAACGACGACGGCATCGACCGCGCCTGAAGCTCAGCTCACCACGTTGCGGATATAGCGCACCGCGACTTCGCCACGGTTGGCATAGCCATAGGGCTGGCTGCTGGCGAAGACGTGGAAGTCCCCCGCGCCGATGCGCACCTCGCCTTCCGGCAGCTCCAGGGTCAGCTCACCTTCGGTGACGTAGACCATCTCCCGCCAGCCCTCGGCATCGGCCTCCGACACGTAGCGCTCCCCCGGCTCCAGCGACCAGGCCCAGAGTTCCACCTCACGCCGCGCCGGCGCACTGGCCAGCAGGGTGGCGCGGCTGCGTGGGTCCTTGCCAACCCAGGCCACCGCCTCGATACGCGAGCGGTCGGGCCGGCTCGGCGCCTGCACCAGGTCGGGAAACAACACCCCCAGCGCCTCGGCGATGCGGTCCAGGGTGGCCAGGCTGACGTTCACATCGCCCCCCTCGATGCCGACGATCATCCGCCGGCTCACACCTGAAGCCGTAGCCAGGGCGTCCTGGCTCAGGCCAAGCGCCTTGCGCAGCCGCCGCACGTTGTCGGAGACGTGTTCGAGTACGTTGGGTCTGTCCACGGGATGGGCCATAGAATTGGGCAATATATTGCTCACACGCTGTTTTTTGCGCATTATGTTGCACACAACGAACCAGAACAAGCTTCGCCCCCCGTAACTGCCTGATCCGGACCCTGCATGAACTCCCGCAACCTCGCTTCGACGCTGCTGCCCGTCGGCATCCTGATAGTCGCCATGATCTCGGTGCAGAGCGGCGCCTCCCTGGCCAAGAGCCTGTTCCCGGTGATCGGCGCCCAGGGCACCACCACCCTGCGCCTGATCCTCGCCGCCATCTTCCTGCTGCTGGTGCTGCGCCCCTGGCGCACCCGCATCAACACCGGCGCCCTGGGCACCGTGCTGCTCTATGGCCTCGCCCTGGGCTTCATGAACCTGCTGTTCTACATGTCCCTGCGCACCGTGCCCCTGGGCATCGCCGTGGCCCTGGAATTCACCGGCCCGCTGGCGGTGGCGGTGTTCTCCTCGCGCCGGGCGCTGGACTTTCTCTGGATCGCCCTTGCGGTGGCCGGCCTGCTGCTGCTCCTGCCCATCGGCGAAAGCGCCGCCCATCTCGACCTGGTGGGCGCCGCCTACGCCCTGGGTGCCGGGGTCTGCTGGGCGCTGTACATCATCTTCGGCCAGCGCGCCGGTGCCGATCACGGCATGCAGAGTGCCAGCCTCGGCGTCCTGGTCGCGGCGCTGGTCATCTCGCCCTTCGGCATCGCCCATGCCGGCACCGACCTGCTCAACCTCAGCCTGCTGCCCGTCGCCCTGGGCGTGGCGCTGCTCTCCACCGCCATCCCCTACACCCTGGAGATGTACGCCCTGACGCGCATGCCCGCGCGCACCTTCGGCACCCTGATGAGCATCGAGCCGGCCCTGGGCGCGCTTTCCGGGCTGCTGTTCCTCGGCGAGCGCCTGTCGCTGCTGCAATGGCTGGCCATCGGCGCGATCATCCTCGCCTCGGTGGGCACCACCGCCAGCATGAAGAGCCGCAAGGAAGCCGAAGGGCTGATCCCCGCCGATTGATCGCGCTGCGAATCTGCTTGCCGAGAAGCGCACTCCTGCGCAAGGCTATCGCCAGCCTTGCGCATCAACAGGACCCTCCATGAACAAGTTCACTTCCGGCCCCAGCGGCTGCCCCCCGGTCAACTGGCAGCTGGAGCAGATCGTCACCGAACTGCGCGCCGCCCGCGCCGAATGGCGCAGCCGCAATGGCCGCACCCAGGATCGCGGCGGCCGCGAGCTGCCCTCACGCACCGCCGTCGGCCAGATCATCGAAGCCATCAGCGGCGCGCTTTTCCCCATGCGCCTCGGCCCCACCGACCTGCGCGAAGAGAGCGAAGACTTCTACGTCGGCCACACCCTGGACACGGCGCTCAATGCCCTGGTCATCGAAGTGCGCCGCGAACTCGGTTACGCCGCCCGCAACGGCAGCGCCGAAGACGGCGACAGCGAATGCCAGGCGATCCGCGTGGTGAAAGGCTTCGCCGCCGCCCTGCCGGAGCTGCGCGTGCTGCTGGATACCGACGTGCTGGCCGCCTACCAGGGCGACCCGGCGGCACGCAGCGTCGATGAAGTGCTGCTCTGCTACCCGGGCGTGCACGCGGTGATCCACCACCGCCTGGCCCACTACTTCTACCGCAACGGCCTGCCGCTGCTGGCACGCATCATCGCCGAGATCGCCCACTCGGCCACCGGCATCGACATCCACCCCGGCGCCACCATCGGCCGGAGCTTCTTCATCGACCACGGCACGGGCGTGGTGATCGGCGAGACGGCGATCATCGGCGAGCGCGTGCGCATCTACCAGGCGGTGACCCTGGGCGCCAAGCGCTTCCCCTCGGACGACTCGGGCAACCTGCAGAAAGGCCAGCCGCGCCACCCCATCGTCGAAGACGACGTGGTGATCTACGCCGGTGCCACCATCCTCGGCCGCATCACCATCGGCAGGGGCTCGGTCATCGGCGGCAACGTCTGGCTGACCCGCAGTGTGCCGGCGGACAGCAACATCACCCAGGCCACCCTGCAGAACGACTGCGGCGCCTGAGCCCCGCACGCACAAAAAAGAACCCCGCGCTTGCGGGGTTCTTCGTATCAGGCCGATGTTTCCCTGGGGACGAACAGCCGGCGCGTCAGCATCAGGTGGAGGATGAAGGCCAGCAGCGCGGCCAGGGGGACGGCGGTCAGCGCGCGGGTGATGCTGGAGCCGAAATCGGCCTGGCTCTGCAGCACGTCGAGGCGGCCGAAGTGCGACGGCTCGGCATTGGCGTAGCCCACCTTCACCGAGGCGCCCTCATGCAAGTAGGGCTCGGCATTGGACGCAGAGGTCTCGAAGGTGCCGTCGTAGGGTTTGCCGGCCACCTCGAAGCTGTAATGGAAGTGGTAGGTCTCGCTGGTACGGCCGCGGCGATGGTGTTCTTCGGTCACACTGTCCAGGCTCACCGGCGCCAGCACCTCGGAGTGGTCCTTGAGGATGGCGTTGGCATTGAAGTAGTTGAGGATCGCAGTGACGATGAGAAAGCCGGCGCCGGTCACGGCGGCGAGGCTGAGCAGGATCATCGACACCTTGCTCAGGGTGCGATGGGTTTCAGGCGAGGTCTTGAAGCTGATCATGGTGTCCCTTCCGGTTGGTTGCAGTGCCCTGTCGCCCCCAGGCGGCGGCAGGCAGCTCCACGAACACCTGCGGGCCCACCCGGGGTCACCATGGAAAACCCAGCACGGCACCGGAAAGGCGTGAAAAACGCACGCCGCCCGGTGCACCGGCCAACCCTTCCATGGCAAGTTAATAGCACTAAGCTAGCATCCAGAGGCGAGGGAACCACTTGATTGGCGTCACATCCTGTTACATTCATTGCAAAGCCGATGACAGGTTGTCGTGCGGCAGAGACGAGACTGCCTCCAACGGACCAGGGACGGGACCATGAGCCTCCACGTCGTCCAGCGTAGCCAGCCGTTTCTCGAGGTATTGATGTGAGCACCACGGCCAACCGATTCTCTTCCCTGCTGCACCTCGTGCGCCTGCACTTCGGCGTCAGCGCTGCCGTGCTGATCGAGCCCGACGGCCCGCTCGCCTGCGATGGCATCGACCAGCAGCGAGCCGCTCGCACGCTGGTTTCCGGCACTCCCCAACCGATCGCCCGCTGCCCCATCGCCGATGGCGGCGGCGAGTTGCTGCTGTTCGATGACCAACCCCGCGAGGTGGACCAGCAGGCGCTGGCCGAATTCGCCAGCCTGGCGAGCGAATTGTTCACCCGCCGCCGCGAAGTGCTGGGCATGCGGGAGTGGCTGCGGGTGCTACGGGAAAAGGAACAGCGCCTGGCCCTGGCCGTGGCCGGCAGCGGCACCGGCATCTGGGACCGCGACGTGGTCAATGGGCTGATCCACTACTCGCCCGGCTGGAAATCGCTGCTGGGCTATGCCGACGATGAAATCGGCACCCGCATCGAGGACGCCTACGTCCGCGTACACGCCGACGACCTCGAATACGTCCGGCGCACCATGCTCGACCACTTCGAATCGCGCAGCGATCAGTACAAGGTGGAACATCGCCTGCGCCACAAGGACGGCCACTTCATCTGGGTAAGCAGCCGCGGCCGTGTGGTCGAGCGCGATGACCAGGGCCGCCCGCTACGAATGATCGGCACCACCACCGACATCACCGAAATGAAGCGCATGGGCGAGCGCCTGGAGCAGAACCTCGAACTGCTGACGGAACTGACCAACGAGATCCCCGGCATGGTCTTCCAGTACATGGGGCGCCCTGACGGCAGCGGCAGCTACCGCTACATCAGCGCCGGCAGCCTGGACGTCTACGGGCTGTCCCCCGAACAGCTGAAACTGCCCAACGGGCGAGAACGCATCCTGGCACTGGTCCACCCGGACGACCTGCCCGCCTACCAGAACTCATTGGAAACCTCCGCCCTGGCCCTCACTCCCTGGCAGATGGAATACCGCGTACTGATCCCCGGCCGCCCCACCGGCTGGCGCCAGGGCAATGCCCACCCCAAGCGCCTGGCTGACGGCAGCGTGCTCTGGCACGGCTTCATCACCGACATCACCGAACAGAAGCGCATCGAGGTCGAACTGCAGGCCCTGGCCACCACCGACTTTCTCACCCAGTTGCCCAACCGCCGCCATTTCATGGCGCGCCTCGAAGAAGAACTGGCCCGTCTGCAACGCGCGCCGGGGCGTGGCGCGGTGCTGCTGATGTGCGACCTGGACCATTTCAAGGTGATCAACGACCGCTGGGGCCATGGCGTCGGCGATGACGCCCTGCGCCACTTCGCCGCCCTCCTCGCCGGGCAGATGCGCCGTGTCGACCTGGCCGGCCGCATGGGTGGGGAAGAGTTCGCCGTGCTGCTCAATGACGCCGACCACGCCAGCGCCCTGGTCTTCGCCCAGCGCCTGCAGCAGCAGATGCTGGAAACCCCGCTGCGGCACCAGGGCGAAGTGATCCCCCTGACCGTCAGCATCGGCATCACCACCCTCGATGCCGGCGACGCCAACGCCGAAGCGGCGCTTTCACGCAGCGACCTGGCCCTCTATCGGGCCAAGGCGGAAGGACGCAACAGGATCGAGATGCACTGACGCTGCCACCCGGCAGCCAAGCGGGCCGGCGCACCCTTGCGGTGCGCCGGCGATCCGATCAGTCGGTGCCGTACTTCGGCGAGCGCGGACCGTAGAGCAGGCCACCGTTGTAGCCGGTGGAGAGCAGGCGCGCGCTGGTGATCCCGGCGATGGGATAGGACGCGTCCTCCATGGAGCTGTTGATGATCTGCTTCACCGCAGCCGTCACCAGCATGCCCACCAGGCCGCCACCGTTATTGTTGTTGCCTTCCTCGCTGGAGGCGCTCGCCGAGCCGGTCCACAGGGTGGTGCCGCTTCTCAGGTCGACCAGCTTGGCGCTGGCGGTAACGATGGATGCACTGCTGATCAGCATGTACTGGGTGCCGTACTCGCTCACGGTGACATAGAGCGCAGCATCGGCGCCGTAGACCTCGCGCAGCTTGGCCGTCGGCAGTTGGTGGATGTCACCGGGGCTGGTCAGGCCGTTCTGGCGGAAGGTTTCGTCCACCAGCGCAACGGGCACCACGTAGTAACCGGCCTCGGCCAGCGGGTAGGTCACCTGGGACAGCATGCTGTAGGTGGCCTTCACGTCGGGCGACTCGTTCAGCGGCGGCAGCACCAGGATGGAACGCGGGCGCGCTTCCTTGTAGGCCGAGTAATCGACGCTACGGGTCGGCGCGCAGCCGCTGACCAGGGCCGCCAGCGCGGCGCAGGCCAGCAGGCGGGAGAGTAGACGGGTCATTGGGCGCCTCCCTTGGCGTTCTTCATGAGGAAGTCCATGTACGAAGCGGATTCGGGGAACAGCGCCTTCTCGGTCTCGAAGGAACGCATCATCTCGTCATCCTTGCCCAGGCTGGAGTACAGCAGGCCGAGCTGGGCGTGATAGCCCGGCGGCACCGCGCCGTTCTTGGCCCGGATCTTCTGCAGGTCGGCTTCCAGCGCCTCCACCTGCGCCTCCTTGGATTCGCCCTTGAAGTACTGGTTGACCTGGGTCTGGTAACCCTCCCACTGGTACAGCGTCTTGGGGCCGCTGCAGCCGGCCAGTGCCAGGCTGCCCAACAGCGCGGCCGCGCATGCGATTGTCCTGCTCATGTTCATGTCCTGACGTCCCTGTTTCAGTTCTGCGGCTTCCAGGCGCCGCTCTCCACCGCATTCACCAGCTTGTTCACCGCCTCGCGCATGGCCAGGTCGAGCACCTTGCCGTTGAGGGTGGAGTCGTAGCTGGCGGTGCCGCCGAAGCCGATCACTTCGCGGTTGGACAGCGCGTACTCGCCGGCGCCCTGGGTCGAATAGACGACCTCGGAGGTGGAGATGTTGACGATGTTCAGGGCCACCTTGGCGTAGGCGATCTGGGTCTTGCCGCGGCCGAGGATGCCGAACAGCTGGTGGTCGCCCACTTCCTTGCGGCCGAACTCGGTGACGTCGCCTGTGACCACGAAATCGGCACCCTTGAGGCGCTGGGCCTGGCCCTTGATCGCGGCTTCCTGCTGGATCTCGCTCATGTTGTCGCGGTCCAGCACGTTGAAGCGGTTGGTCTGCTGCAGGTGAGTGATGAGGATGGTCTTGGCCTGGCCGCCGAGGCGGTCGACGCCATCGGAGAAGATGCCGCGCATGTAGCTGGAGCGGTTATCGAACTTGCCGACCGCGATCGGCGCGCGCACGCCACTGTAGGGACGGTTGACGCTTTCGACCTGCTGCACGGCGACGGCGGTGGAGGTTTCGGTGGCGCAGCCCGACAGGCCGGCCAACGCCACCGTAGCCAGGATCGGCAGCAAAGCGGTTCTCGAAACGATGCTCATGGGGTTCTCCTTGAACGAGCGGAAGGTGCCGGCGACGGCCGCCCGGTGGGCAGCGGTGCATCGGCGGAGGTGATGGGCGAAGCGATAAGACTGGAGACGCCCTGCGGGGACGATTCCCCACATGCATCCCCCGGAAAATCTGCCGAATGTGATTGCGTCGGCGAAATACCATGCAGCGCACGGCCCCGCACCTGATGGCGGGCCCTATGCAGTGCGTGATCGGCAAGGGGGCGGAACGAGCGGGCCAGAGGAAACCCGGCCGGACTGAGGGGTGAAGACAACATCCAATGTCCTGCGACTACGGCTCCATGGATCTTGCTCCCCAGCAACGCGCCGACGCCGCACGCGGGCGGCCGTCCGGGCCTGGGGAACAGACTGGCGCGGAGGATACTGGCCTTTCGCCGTAAATCCGACGACCGGCCGACCAGCGGACGTATCGGCTGGACCTGCTGATACCCCCATCACACACCCACGCCAGCGCGGCTGGCGCCCCCACTGCAACCGGGGCGGAAGCCGCCCGTGACGCGACCTGAGGCAATTTGCCGCGAGGCTGGCAGGCCCAAGCCTGCATAGATTCAATCCAGATGATTAGCCTTGGAGCCCTGCATATGGATAGCAAAAGCGGCACCCTCGACCGTGACTACCAGCGGATCCACCAGGAGGCGACGGTTCTCGCCGGCGCCCTCACCGACCTCGGCCAGCGCGCCTCCGTCTACCACCACCTCTACGAGGATTCCGGCGGGCGCAACGTCTTCCCGCTGATCGCCGCCCACGGCGCGCTCTGGGGCGCCGGCTACTTCGCCCTGGGCATGCGCGTGGGCACCCTGCTCTCCGCGCAATTCCTCTTCACCCCCGCACTCCGCCACCACAAGCTGCGCCAGCTGCACGCCTTCGCCGACGCCTTTCGCGAGATCAACCGGCGGGTCTGCGTCGAGGCCTATACGGCCTATCACCTCAGCCGGCTGCATGGTCAGGCTGCCGGCATCGAGCACTACCTGCAGCCACGCCTGCTGGCCGCGCTCAACCGCTGCCACCAGGCCCAGGCGCTGGGCGAGCCGCTGCCGCAACCGGTGCGACGGGAGCTGTTCGAGGCGTTCTTCCTGTGGGAGCAGGACGTCATAGTCGGGCCCGCCGTGGAGCAGGCGCTGGCGGCACTGGACTGGTCGCTGATCCGCCAGGTGGCGCTGCGCCCCCGCATCGAGTTCGCCTACTTCGCCAGCAGCCGCAACATGAAATTCAGCGACTTCGCCAGTACCCGGGAGCGCATCGAAAAAGGCATGCGTGCCTACGAACTGGCCGAGCAGGCCGGGCTGGATCGGGTAGAGGCTGCTCTGAGTCGCTACGGCGTGCTACCACAGGCCTTCTTCCATGACTCGCTCGCCCACTTCCACGACCTGCGCCAGCGCCTGAACCTGCCCGAGGCGTTGCCCGCGACCGGTTGAGCCGCCAGGCGCCTGGCGCGGGGCCGTGAGAAGGTGTGAGGGAATGCCAGGCAATGAAAAGCCCCGGCACGGGCCGGGGCTGCGGGTGTAACGCCAGCCCGTGGTTCAGGCGGGATAGAGATGGACGATGCGCTTGCCGTTATGCAGGTCATGGATCTTGTAGCCCTGCAGCACGCTCTCCCAGAACGAAGCCGCGATATCGCTCTCGATCTCCAGAACCAGCTCATCCTTGCCCCGCTTCTTCAGCAGGTCGATGATCTGGGCCACCGCGCGCCTGCCCACCCCCTTGCCGCGAGCGGACGCTGCAACGAACAGCCGGAATATCTCGAAAAAGCCCGAGTTGCCGGCAGAAGCGCCTCGGATCACCGCAAAGCCAACGTAGTCACCCCCAAGCGCCACCAGGTAGCACTCCTCGTCCAGGGCTACGGACAACTCCCCGCTCATCACCTGCCTGAAACTGCCGTAACCATCCAGCTCGAGCAGCTTCTCCGCAGCCTGGATACCCGGAGCGCCCGCCAGGTGAATGGAAACCCGATCCGACATGAAGAACTCCTTTCCGTGGTTGATTTCGGGCGCATCCTAGCGACTGGAAACCCGCCGCAATTGATCCGGCGCATGGATCGCCGCACTCTCCCGGACGCACGTTCTCGGGTTCGTGACGCTGTTGGCAAGACGGCGAATGCGGGCCGGGGCCCGGTGCGAGGCGATGGCAGCAGGACGTCCGGCACGGGCAGGACCGATGATCCATGGCCACGCCCCGGGGCGTGATTCCAGGGGTTCAAGGAGGAGCGAATGGGGAGGACGGGGACCGTAGCGCCGGGGCTCACTCCTCCCCGTCCAGCACGATGCGACCCTGTTCATCTCGCTGCACTTCGTACAGCTCACCGTGGCGGGTCTTGAGCACCTTGATCTGCATGCGCTCGGCTTCGCCCCGGTGCTTGTGGATCTGCAGGAGGTCGAGTTCCCTGCGGTCATGCTCGCGCGTCCGGTACAGGTTCAACGCCCCCCGGACGGTGGCGAGCAGCTCTGCGTTTTCCCAGGGCTTGGGGATGAACCGATAGATTTCAGCCTGGTTGATCGCCTGCATCAGTGCCTGGTGATCGGCCATGCCGCTCAGGAGGATACGGATGCTGGCGGGCTGGCATTGCTTGGCGAATTGCAGGTAGGTGACGCCATCGATGTCGGGCATATGGTGGTCGCAGACGATCACCTCATAGGGCTTTTCCGCCAGGGCGTGCAACGCCAGGACCGGATCGTCGAACGGTTCCAGCTCCCAGTCGGCATCCCGCATCGCTCGCTGGAGCGTGCGGAGGATCAACGGGTCATCGTCGACCAACTGGATACGTGCCATGGGTACCTCCAGTGAAATCAAGCTGTTTCCGCAACGTGCACGAACACGGTGTAGCGCGCACCTTCCATCGCCTCGAAGGCGATCAGTTTCTCCACCAGCACCGGGGTCAGCGCCTTGCCCGCGTTGAGCAGCAACATGCCGTTGTCCGCGTTGAGGTTGCGTGCCAGCACCATGCCGCCTTCGAGGTCGCGCGTACCCAGCCCGCGCACGCGGGGATCGGCAAGCGTGATGTCCGTCAGGTATGAAGCGCAGACCTGGACGAAGGGCTCGATCATGTCGGGATCGTACAGCCGCCCTGCGTACTTGCGAATGAACATCAGGGCCTCGTCCCGGTTCATGTTGCGTTCCAGCACCAGGCCTCGTTGCAACTCCACGAAGTCCACGGCGAGCTTGAGCAATCTCGAACCCTGGGGGATGGCGCTGCCTTTGAGGTGGTCTGGAAAGCCGCTGCCATCCCAGCGCTCTTGATGGTGGCGGATCAGCCTTGCCGCATCCTGCATCGGTTCGAGCGACATCAGCAGCGATTCGCTGGTTTCCGGGTAGGCCCTGAAGGTGTCGCGCTCATGGTGGTGCATCAGGTCCGACGGCCTCGCCAGCATGCTGTCGCTCCAGCCGAGCTTGCCCACGTTGTAGAGCGCAGCGGCCATGATCAGGTCGTGCTCCAGCGAAGACTCCACGAGGCCGGCATTGCAGCAGGCACGGACCAGTTCGTTGAGCGCCTGGTTGGTTTGCTTGCCCTGGGGAAGCCGCTGGTTGACCAGAAGGGAAAAGACCTCGGTGCTGACCACGTAGCTGCGCTTGAGCTCCGCATAGGCCAGGTCGAGCATGTCGGCCGTCTGCTGGAGCTCCGCGGTACGCGACTCGACGCGTTTCTCCAGCGTCGCGTTGAGCTGTTCGAGGGCGGCCTTCTGCTGCTGGGTCACCTTCTCGAGCCGCTGGCGCTCACGCTCGGAGTGCAGGTGGGCCAGCGACTGTTCGAGGGTGGACAGGAGCTCCGCGTCATCCCAGGGCTTGCTCAGGTAGCGGTATATGCGCCCCTCGTTTATCGCCTTGATCAGGGTCGGCATGTCCGTGTAGCCCGTGAGCAGGATGCGGATGGTCTGCGGATGACATCGATAGATTTCCGCCAGCAGCGTCGCACCGTCCATCGATGGCATGCGGGCATCGGACACGACCAGATCGACGGGATGGCTGGCGAGCAGTTCGAGAGCCTGCTCGCCGCTCTCCGCCAGGAGGAGATCGTAAGGCTGGCTGCGCAGAAGCCTCTTCAGGCTGTTGAGGATGAAGACCTCATCGTCAACCAGGAGCACAGTGAAACGGGTCGCATCCGTGGGTGTGTTGTCTTCCATGCCATCCGCTCTTGCCATGGCTCGCATCGGAGCCGGGTCGAAGATGTTTTTCAGCGTAGTCGCTTTCACTGCCCGTAAAGCGGCGAGACACGAGCAATTGCAGGATGGAGATCGACAGGAACGGCACACTTGGACATGACTTGTACGCACTAACGATCGTGTAGCGGAACCATTCAGGTTTTCTCGCCATCGACCCTGGTGCTTGCGAACTGCACCGTATCACCGCCCGGCGAGTGAACTTGAACAATGGCCAAGCCCGTACTTTAAGAAGTAAGGGACGGGCCAATTGCAGGGATGTGGCAACCGATGCGCGTATTGTTTACAGCCAGTCGGACGGCGTGGCGACATCGACCACGTGCGCAGCCATGAGCCACTATATTCCTGCGGGAAACCGGCGCGTCCTGATCATCGACGACACCCCTTCGATGCATGAGGACTACCGCAAGATCCTCAGCCCCGAGGCGACACAGTGCCTCTCCTCGATGGAGTCCCTGCTCTTCGGAGTAGCGGAACCCAGGCCCTCCACCCGCTACGAACTGGATCATGCCTACCAGGGCCAGGACGGCCACGACCTGGCGGAGCAGGCGTTGGCCGAATACCGCCCCTACGCGATGGCATTCGTCGACATGCGCATGCCTCCGGGTTGGAACGGCCTCGAAACCATCGAAAGGCTCTGGCGGCTCGATCCTGATCTGCAAATCGCGTTGTGCACGGCGTTCTCCGACCTGGCGTGGGACGAACTGAGCGAACGCCTGAACCTCAATGACCGGCTGCTGGTGCTGAAGAAGCCATTCGATGCCATCGAAATCCGCCAGATCGCCAACACCCTGACGGCCAAGTGGCAGGCCATGCAGGAGAACAAGATCAGGGTCAAGGCGCTGGAGATCACCATCGAACACCGAGCATCGGAGTTGCTGAAACTCGCGCACCATCTTCAGTACGACGCGCTGACCGGGCTTCCCAACCTGAACCTTCTCCGGGACCGGCTGGTGCGGTGCATCCGCACATCGCCGACGTCCGGATTCTCTCTCCTGTACATCGGCCTCGACCGTCTCAAACATATAAACAACGCCTGGGGTTATCCATTCGGGGATGCAGTGCTGCAGGCGAGCGGCACCGCCATCCAGCGCGCGCTGAAGGACGAGGACGTGCTCTACCGGCCAGGCTCGGACCAATTCGTGGTGGTGGGTGACTTCTCCGACAGAGGGGGCGACACCGCATTTTCCGCCCAGCTCCTGGCCGCCATCGCCACACCGCGCCTAGTTGAAGGTGAGGTGCTGGCCGTGACGGCGAGCATCGGGGTGAGCCGCTACCCTGACCACGGCGACGACCCGCGCATGTTGATCAAGCGGGCCGAGACCGCCATGCACGAGGCCAAGGGCCAGGAACGCAACACGGCACGGCTCTACGATCCGATGCTCAAGCAGCGCGCCCGGGACCAGCAGTCACTGGAAGTGGCGATCCGGCGCGCACTGGAAAACGAAGAGTTCGTGCTCCATTACCAGCCCAAGATCGACCTGCGTAGCGGCCGCGTCATCGGCTGCGAGGCCCTGATACGGTGGTTCCAGCCCAACGGCGAAGCCATTCCGCCAACCCGCTTCATCCCGGTAGCGGAAGAGTCCGGTCTTATCGTGCCCTTGAGCCGATGGGTGCTGAAGGAGGCGTGCCGGCAAACACACCTGTGGAATCTTCATGGGTCCGGGCCGCTCTGTACCGCGATCAATCTTTCCCCTGTGGACTTCCGCCAGGGCGACTTCCTCCCGGCACTGAAGCAAGCGCTGAAGAGCTCGGGCGTCGATCCCGGCTGCATTGAACTGGAAATAACCGAGCGCCTGCTGGTGCAGGATCATGAAGGTAGCGCCCTCGTGCTGCAGGGCGCCAAGTCGCTCGGGGTAAGGCTGGCGATCGACGATTTCGGCACCGGCTATTCCAATCTCGGCTACCTGAAGCTGTTCCCGGTCGATACCTTGAAGATCGACCAGTCGTTCGTCCGCGACATAGGCGTGCATGAGAAGGACGCAGCCCTCGTCGCCGCCATCATCGCCATGTCCGACAGCCTCGGGCTCACCGTCACGGCCGAGGGGGTCGAGACCGCCGAGCAGCTGGAGTTCCTGATGAGCCGACACTGCGATGAAGCTCAGGGCTACCATTTTTCACGGGCCTTGCCGGCCGCCGAATTCGCTGAATTCGCCAGGCGCCGCAACGGCCACGCCGGAGCGGAACGATGAACGCCCACATCAAGCAGCGCATCCTGCACCTTGCGCTGGTGGTGTTGCCGCTGGCCTCCCCGTGCGTCGCCGCGCCGCTCAATGAACCGATCAAACCCTTGCCTCGCTGGCATACCGAAGACGCGGGACGGGCCGAGCTGGGCCGCCGGCTTTTCAACGACAAGCGCCTCTCCGCCAACGGAGCCGTGGCCTGCTCCAGCTGCCACCAGTTGGACCGGGGCGGGGCCGATGACAAGCGCCTGTCCGTCGGCCTCAACGGTGACCTGACGCTGGTGAACACGCCCACCGTGCTCAATGCCAGCCTCAACTTCCGCCAGTTCTGGAATGGCCGCGCCGCGACCCTGGAGGCGCAGGTCGACGATGTCATCCGCAACCCCAGGGAAATGGGGTCCGAATGGCCTGCGTTGCTCGCGCGCCTGGCGGCGGACGAGACCTACAGGGACGCCTTCGAGTCGAGCTACGCGGATGGGGTGACCCAGGCGAACGTCCAGAACGCCATCGCGACCTACGAGCGGACGCTGCTCACGCCCAAGGCCCGATTCGACCTGTTCCTGGAAGGCGACTCCACGGCCATCAGCGATGAGGAGAAGACGGGGTATGCGCGCTTCAAGCAGAGCGGATGCATCTCCTGCCACCAAGGCATGAACGTGGGTGGCAACATGTTCCAGAAATTCGGGGTCATGGGGGACTACTTCAAGGACAAAGGGAGCAGCTCCGAAGCCGACCTCGGGCGCTTCTCGGTCACCGGCCGGGACGAGGACCGCCATGTGTTCAAGGTGCCGGGCCTGCGCAACGTCGAGCTCACCGCGCCCTACTTCCACGATGCCTCGGCGCAGACCCTGGAGGACGCCGTGGACGTGATGTTCAAGTACCAGCTGGGCCGCAAGGCGGACCCGGAGGACAAGCGGCTGATCATCCTCTTCCTGAAAACGCTGACGGGTGAAACGAAAGGTGCGCAGTGAGCGATATCCGCAGGGGTAACCTCTGGGTCGTATTGGTTGGCGCCGCTCTCGCACTCGCCGGCACGCTCCTGTTCCTGTTCCTCCGGGCGGATGCCTATGAGCCCGCCCGCTACTTCGGGTCGCTGGCGATACTCCGCCAGATCAAGCAGAGCGATGCCCAGTGGGAAGTCCAGGTGCTGCGCTCGCGCATGGGCATCAACCTTGACTACGACTTGCTGGTCGACCCGCTCAGTGAAATGGACAGCAACTGGCAGCGCCTCGAACAACGCCTCGCGGACGCGCCCCTGCACAACCCGGAGCGTTGGGAACGGAGCAAGGAGCTCTACAGGACGGCGCTTGAGGAGAAATCCGGCCTGATCGAGGCGTTCAAGTCGCATAACGCCATCCTGCGGAACTCACTGAATTTTCTACCCACCGCCGAAGATGACGTGCAGAACCTGATCAGTGACCAACGCAGCAACATGGTGCTCGACACGACATCCGGCTACGTGTTCGACGCACTCCTGAGCACGATGGAGTATTCGCAGGTCACCACGGACGAAAAGGCCGAGGACATACAGCTCGGCCTGCAGAAGATCGAGGAACAGAAGGCCGGGCTGAGCCCTGACATCGGCAGCGCCATCGACCTGTTCTCGGCTCATGTCCGGACCGTTCTCAGCGAACAGAAGCAGGTCAACGCCCTGCTCAACCAGATCGCCGCCGTGCCTGTGGCCACGCGCCTGGACGCGCTGATCGAAGTATTGAGCGGGGAGCAGTTGGCGGCCGCCGCCCAGGATCAGGTCTCCCACCGCTACCTGCTGGTGTTCGCAGCCATCCTGGCGGCGCTGCTGCTGTTCCTGGGCTACTGGCTCCTGCGCAGCTACGCGGAGATCAACCGCATGAACAAGGCGTTGCAAGCCGCCAATGACGAACTCGAACGGCGGGTACAGGTACGGACCCACGAACTGCAACGGGCCCAGAGCGAGCTGGTTGCCGCTGCCCGGCATGCGGGCATGGCCGAGATCGCGACCAACGTGCTGCACAACGTCGGCAATGTGCTGAACAGCGTGAATATTTCCGCCGACCTGGTGGCGCGCCGGGTGCGCAATTCCAAAGCGCTCGGCCTGGCCAGGGCGGTGGAGATGATGACGGCGCACCAGGAGGACCTCGGCGCCTTCATCAGTCACGACGAGAAGGGAAAGCTGCTGCCCGGCTACATCGCCCAGGTATCGGAGGCGCTCTCGTCGGAGCGGGAGAGCATCGTCAATGAGCTCGAGCAGATGACCCGGAGCGTCAACCACATCAAGGAGATCGTCTCGACCCAGCAGTCCTACGCTGGCCCCTCCAGCATCGTCGAACCCATCAGCATCAATGAGCTCATGGAAGATGCGTTGCGCATGCAGTCCGACTCGCTGGTTCGCCACCAGGTCGAGATCGTGAAGGAGTATGACGACCTGCCGGAAGTCGTCCTGGACAAGCACCGCACCCTGCTCATCCTGGTGAACCTGATCAGTAACGCCAAGCAGGCCATGAGTGCGCAGGAGGATCGGCCACGACGCCTGACCCTGTCCGCGCAACTGGGGGCCTCCAGCCTGACCATCCGCGTCCGGGACAACGGCGAGGGGATCGAGCAGGCCAACCTGACGCGCATCTTCGCTCACGGCTTCACCACCCGGAAAGACGGCCACGGTTTCGGGCTTCACAGTTGCGCTCTCGCTGCCATCGAGATGGACGGCTCGTTGCGGGTCGAAAGCGACGGCCTGGGGACGGGTGCCTGCTTCACCCTGGAAATCCCAATGAAGAAGAGAGGGCTGGCGCATGGACAACCCGGGTAACCGCCGCATTCTGCTGATCGACGACACGCCGTCCATCCACGACGACTTTCGCAAAATCCTCGCGCCGGAGCCCAGTGATACCCAGGCGCTGGATGCATTCGAAGCGCAGTTGTTCGGCACGGGCCCGACCACGGAGGTGAGAGAGTTCGAGATCGATTCGGCCTATCGCGGCCAGGACGGCCTTAAGCTGCTGGAGAAGGCACTGGTCGAGGACAGGCCCTATGCGATGGCCTTCGTCGACATGCGCATGCCGCAGGGGTGGGATGGAGTGGAAACCATCGAGCACCTCTGGCAGGCGGACCCGCGACTGCAAGTCGTCGTCTGCACCGCATATGCCGACTATTCATGGGAGGAGCTGCTCGCCAGGCTCAGGGTGGCGGACAGGCTGCTGATCCTGAAGAAGCCCTTCGACAATATCGAAGTCAGCCAGCTCGCCTGTTCGCTCACCGCCAAGTGGGACATGACCCAGCGCCTGCAGCAGCAGATGGAAAGCCTCGAACACCAGGTGCGGGTTCGGACCGAGGACCTGACACGTACCAACAGCGTCCTGCAGCAGGAGATGGCCGAGCGCAAGCAGTTGGAAAGCCAGTTGATACAGAACGAGAAGCTGGCATCGATCGGGCAGCTCGCCGCTGGCGTAGCGCATGAGATCAACAACCCGATCGGCTTCATCTCGTCCAATCACAGCACGCTGGAAACCTACTTCCGCGAACTGCTTGAAGTCCTGCAGGCCTATGAATCGGCGGAACCATCCATCGCAGACGAGGACTTGAAGGCACGGGTGATCGCCCTTCGCAAGCGGGTCGACCTGGATTACCTCAAGGACGACATCCCCTCGCTGCTGAATGAAACGAGGGAGGGCATCGGCCGGGTCCGCAAGATAATCCAGGACCTGAAGGACTTCTCCCGCGTTGATACCGACACGGAGTGGCAATGGGCCGATATCCATCAGGACATAGAGTCGACGCTGAACATCGTGGCGAGCGAGGTGAAGTACCGCGCCGACATAGTGCGGAACTTCGGCGACCTGCCGGAGGTGAAATGCCTGCCCTCGCAGATCAACCAGGTCGTCATGAATCTCGTGGTCAACGCAGCGCAAGCCATGGGGGAGGCACGAGGAAGAATCGTGATCACCACCTGGGCGGGCGACGGGCGGGTGGGGATCGAGATAGCGGATGACGGCAGTGGCATTCCTGATGATGTGCTGCCCCACATCTTCGATCCGTTCTTCACCACCAAACCAGTCGGCAAGGGCACGGGCCTGGGGCTTTCGCTCTCCTATGGGATCGTGCAGAAGCATGGCGGCACCCTGTCGGTGCAAAGCCATGAAGGCGAAGGAACCCGCTTCAAGATCGAACTACCGATCGATGCGTCACATCGCCAGGCATGAGCGCTGCCCTTCTCCGGATCGCTAGCGGCATACCGCTCCGGCTACTAGATTGAATCAGCGCACTGACGGGGCAGCAGCCGGCGCGCGCATACAGGGAACAGTGGCGAGAATGGAGGCAGGTCATGCCATACGAAAAGAGTGGCTGGACAATCTCGGCAGGTTACAGAGGAGGAGTCATCCAAGGCCCGGGAGGGGAAACCATCTACTTCGGAACCCATCACGACCTGTCGAAGACCGCGAACAGAGTGGATCTGCGCCATATGAGCCATGGCATGGATGACACCGCAGATTAAGTGCATTCCCTGTTTCATAGCGGCTGCGGACATCATCCATTCGGAACTGCAAACCAGGGGCTCCGCGACGGTACATTGCGCTAACGGTAACAGCAGGACCTCCTTCGCACTCATCGCGTACCTTTGCCGTTACGCCGGGTTCACGATTGAAGACGCCGGCACCTTCCTGACAAAGGGCCAGGCAGAGCGCACCGACATCACCTTCTCCCTTACGAAACAGGTCAATAACAACAGCTATTGGGGTTGGCTAAACGAGGCGAAGTGGTCCGAGATTGCTACCGATGCCTCCAGGGGGACTGACTACAGGGCGATGTACAGCGTCTCGGGCCCATCAAAAAGCGGAAACAAGGTGCACCACGCCGTTCAGACGAATATCTCCCGCGGGATACCCAGCGCACACGCAGTGGAGGATGACGACAGCTCCAGCAGTTCCGACTCTGTGCATTACTCCTATGGAATGCGCATTCGGGAATCCGAAGTCCGCGAACTCAAAAAGAATGCGGCGGTTTATATGGGGTACAAATATTAGGTCAGCCCGATTTACGTCTTCTAACGGGGAGCCTTGCCAATCAACCGGATAGCACTTGTGCGACACCTGGAACCACCAATGGAAAAGGGATGATCACAGCGGGCAGATAGCGTTGCCTGGAGTGGCAGGATCACCTGAGCGCCCGAGCCCTGGCGCTGTGCAGCCAGCGGAAAGCGAGGCTTCCTGATAGACTTGCACCCCTTCCCGCATGATCCGGATCTGGGCCAGATAGGCCGCAGTTCCGTCCTTGCGCTTTCGTTTCCTGAGCGTCGCCATGTCATCCGGAAACGGCCCCAAACCGCCCTCTATCAGCTGTACGAAAATGCTTAAAGAATTAGCCTCTAGCCCAGCAACTACGCGCCCTGCGCTGTCCCGCCGCTTCTCCGTTGCGCCGATGATGGACGGGACTGATAAGGCAGTAACCATGGGGCTTTAACGGCATTCCGTGTGCAGTTTTTGTTCACTGAGCGATACGCCGCTGCTACACCGATGCCCCACCTGGCCGATGACGGGACTGAAAAAGCCAAAATGGATTGGACGCACTGAGCAAGCTGTCGCTCCAGTGCCTGACACTACCGACTGACACTACCGACATTTCAGATGCCAATCCGGGCCATCAAGCTGCCATTTAAGGCCACACAGCTGCCGCTACTGACTCAGATAGTGCCGCTACTGGCAGTGTTTTTTCGCTCATTTTTTGATCAATCGAAACCAAAAAACCCAGCATTGATCAGCGATTTCGCCAATAAAAACTCAAAATAACCCAACCAAACTAGGCGTGCGCGTCAATGGTTTTAAGTTGGTGTTTTTGAGCGCAAATTTAATGCCATGGCTTATGTATCGCGGGCACTTTTACGACACTGCATTTGTATCGCAATATTACAATGAGACACACCGGGCATGTCGATTGCTTATATGTGCGACACTCAGGCTATGTCGCAGCGGAAAGTTGGTTATATTCTGCGACACACTCACTTTGTCGCACTGGAAAGTTGGTTATATTGCGACACTCCCGCTATGTCGCATGCCAAAGTTAGTTATATTGCGACACTCCCCCTATGTCGCATCAGAAACTCGGTTATATTAGCGACACACCCCAGTTGCCATACAATTATCTTTGGTTATAGTCAATAAAAACCACTGACAAGACAAAAGCTGGAATGCAATAATAAGCATATAAGACGTTCTTAGCCAGTTGTGTCTATGTAAGACAACTAAGAGGACTCCTCTTAGTTAACTGGTCTGCTCACACCACTTCGTGGGTTGCGCTGATGACAATAAAAATAGGTGCATTATGACTACTGAAAAACCAAGCAAAAAAAGCTCCTCTATTACTTTTCGCTTAACAGAAGAAGAAAAAGAACTAGCTCAAGCGAAAGCAGAACAAGCCGGGTATGAAGGCATTTCGGCTTTTGTTCGCGACTACTTAATCAACGAACAGCCAAAAGAAAAGGTCGCAATTACCCCGGAAATTTTCGAGATCATGTCAGCTCTGACGAAGTTAAGTGCTGTTGTAAACAAGGGCACAACGAGACCAGAGGCGAACGATTTGATTAGCAAAATTTCCCAGATTGTAATGGGTAAAAAATCATGATCGGCAAAATCTTCCCAAAAAGCTCAGGGTCTTTCAAAAGCAGAATCAGATATATTTTCGGCTGTTCTAAACACGACCATGCAATCAGCAAGATCAAGACAATCGGCGGCAACTATTTCAGCGCTGACCCGTTACCCGCTTTGCTTGCAGGAGATAAAAGCAAGGTAGATGCGCTGGTTGCTGAGTTCGATGAGATCGAGAAGCTGCGCAAGCTGTCTATCGACTCCGACAAAGTGATCAAGCCAGTCTTTCATGCGATTCTTTCGCTGAAGCCCGGTGAACATCTGAGTGATTTGGCGTGGAACAAAGTTGCTCATCAGTACATGCAAGACCTTGGCTTCACTGACGCGACTAAATATGTGGCTGTTTTGCACGAAGACACTGACCATCAGCACCTGCATATCGTCGGCAATCGCATTAAATTCGAAGAGGGTTTTCGGATGGTTAGCGACAGCAACGAACGCTCTGTAAACATTGATGCAGTGTCAGATATTGAAGATCAGTACGGCCTTGAGAAATGCCCTAAGCCAAAAGAGACATGGGGCACCGCAATCACTCACGCTGAAATGAAGTCCGCAATCTCCGAAAACGACATTCCTTTCAAGCACAAAATGATCGCAAAAATTGCAGGGTGCATTGAGAGAACGAATGAAGCCAACGGCGATATGTTTACTTTCGTTCGACTTCTACGCCAGCAAAACGTTTTTATTCATCTAACTAAAGACGAAAACGGGCAGCCCAAGGGCATTGCATATGAGTTTGATGGACGTATTATCAGCGGTCGCCAGCTAAAAAGATCGCGCCTAACATGGCAAAAACTAACCAATCAAGAGAATATTCACTATGACCCAGAAACCCTTCCAGAACTTGAGATCGAAATTTGCAGACGAGTTGAAGATGAATTTGAAGTCGTTGCAACTTACAACACAAGACACTATTACATCTTCTACTCAAGAACTCGCAAATACCCCATCACCTTCAAAACAAAAACAAGCGATACAAAAGACATAGAGATTGCAATTGCCATGATTCTTTCGCTTCTTTTGGCTTTATTCGGTATTCCTTTTGGTGTTTGTGTCGCACAACCAGGCGATAACTTCATTGAATACGAACCAGGAAGGACATTAAATATCCCACGCAGCGGATATGAGCCATAAAAAAAGGGCCCTCGCCAGGGCCCTTAACACCATGTTTTACCGCAAAATTAGAACATAAAGTAGCGGGATGCCTCCGTCTCTGCCTGTTTTTCTTTGATCGCTTCGGCACAGAAAGCCATTGCATCTTCAAACTCAATATCACCAGCGTCGATCATGCCAGCAAAAGTCACAAACAACTCAGTGAACTTGTGCTTGCTGACCCGCATTACTTCATTGAACAGCTCTTGCTTCTTCTCACGCAGCAGTTCATTGGCCTTACTGACGCTAGCAGCGGCCAGGTGCAGCATAAGGTCAGGATCTGCAAGCTTGTAGAAAAGCCCCACAGTCTCACTAACCATTTCCGCTTTAAAACTTGATTCACAGTTACCACACATGGTTACAACCTCTTTTCTTGTTGTTTTAATTTACAAGCTTATTGTCTCAACAAGTATCGAAGTTGTAAATACCCTAATTGCAAACATACCCAAAAATAGTTACTGCGCAAGAGCAATAACCAGCTTTGAGGTCAAACGTGGCTTTAACATACTATGTAGATTATATTAGCGAATAACGGTAATAGTCTGGGTGTCAGAATACTGGCTGTTAAGTTTTGCTTTAATTGTGAACGTCAGACTATCAGCATAAGTGCCTTCGACATATTGCAGTTCATTGTTCTCATCGAAGTACCATGCGCGACGCAGCTCAAGCTCGTTGTCAAAAGTCCAGGCTTCTGCTGATACTTCTTCTGTGCGCAGAATGCCGCTTTCGTCTGCGACGGTAACGACGTACGTGCAGTATGTGAGCTGCGATCTGTCTTGCTCTTGATGCACGATGCTTGTGTCAGAGCCGTCTCGTGTGCGCCATTGAAGAGTTGCTTCGTCGATGATGAGTCCGCCGTCTGCAATGCCATTAACGCGAATCCTGCCGGGCCTCCAGGGCATTGAGTTAGCGCCCTGGTAGTGATACTCGGCAACCGTGGCATCAGCGTCTTTAAGTCGGTTCGTAGCGGTCTTCGTCAGCATCTTGAAGCGAATCCACTCGTCTTTCGTGTACTTCAACTTGATAGCAGACGACAGATCGCCAGCAGCCCAGATTTTCGCGCCGACTGGGTGCGCCAATGGCCTGGTGTTGAAGATCCCACGCTTGACGTCGAGTAGCCGTGCGGTAGTGGCATTGTCGATCACAGTGCTCTTTGCATAGATCCACTCACGCCCTGCCCCGCTAGATATCAGGTACAGGCCCATCCCTTGCAGCCCTTCCGATTCTGAGTACGACTCGAAACCAACTGTGCTGCCGCTGATGATGATCTGGCCGTTCGAGTAGATGCCCGCAGACAACGATTCACCGCTGACAAAAGTCTTCGTGAAGTACTGCTCTCCGGCGTCTATGAACGACGAATCGTTCTGTGCTTGCACGAGCAGCTTGAAGCTCATCGCATTGGCCGGGGCCTCAGCCATCAACAACACGGCATCAGTCAGGCCATCCGCAAAGATCGCTGGCGCGTCGATGATCTCGTAGTTCGTGACGTTGCTGGCTGTGACCGATGGCTTCGTCCAGGCACGCTCAGAACCGTCGCTGTATACGGCAGAGAAGACCCCGTACACGTCCTGCACCAAATTCATAGTGATTCCGCCGCTGTCGAGCGATCCAAGGTTCACAGCAGTGACGCGCATGACCTGTTTTTCAACGCCGAGGAGTGGCCATGTAAGCGATACCACGTCACCTACATTTATCTCAGAAAAGGCCCTGGTGCACTCGACGACACAAGACTTCATCGGCGATGAGATAGCTACTAGCTCACGCTGTGCGATCTTTGCTGCGATCTGCGCTGACGTAACTTGCGGCATGCTGATCGTCTGACTCTCGACGTCGCCCTTGTGCATGCGTAAAGCGTTGTTCTGAGCGATGGCCGTGCGCTCTTCATAGCCGTGCTCACGCGACAGGTACTTGACACGGATTTCGTTAACGCCAGTATCCAAGCTTCCGCTCGTGTAGCTCGAAACGGCCTTTAAATTCGACGGATTTAGCTCTGGAATCGTGGTGTTGCCATAGTCATTACGCGTCAGCTTTAGCCTGATTTTCCCCGTTTTCGGGTCGTCAATCAGATTGCCCTGGATCACTTTCATGATCTCAGTGATGATCTGACCAGCAGACGCAGCGCTATCGATAACTAGAGAAATTCCGAAATTCTCAGCATAAAGCGTCGACCCGGCAATCAAAAACGACTCTGAATCGATCAAGTTTTTGGGGATTCCAGCGCCATATCGCTTGTCCGTCAGCAGCTCATAGACAACGAAAGCAGGGTTAGCATCAGCGCCAATGCGTTCATTGACTGTGCCAGTAAACCCGTTCGTGTAGAGCTTTGGACGTGGAGCCTTTGGAAACCGAGCTACTTCAAAACTAATCTGCTGCGGGTTCGGTGAGTTGCCGATCCAAAAACCTTCCAGCACTGCATAGCAAAGGCCTTTAAAACTGGAGATGCCGTCACCAGCTTTTGCGCTCAAATATGAGTTAACTGACTGATACTGAGATCCGGAATAGAAGCTAATTTTCCCGCCAGCGCCGCCAAATACATAATCATCAGGCGCGATATTAACTACTGATTCGCCGAAAAAAGTTGAGTCAACGACAATAATATCATCGAAAATAATCTTCTTTAGCTCTACATCTGGGCCATGACAAATGCCTAACTGCAAACCCATATAATATTTATGGCCAACGACAGTTTTTGTAGTGCGAAAAAGAGTCTTTACTTTTTCGGTTATTTCAGTTGTTTTTAAATCCCCGTACCACAAAACATTTGGGCCGGAAATTTTGCGTGTGCCGAAGACAACTTGAATCGGACGCTCAGCGGCGCTCGGGAAATTAAAGTCCTCAATGCCAGAGGCTTTTGCGCCTTCGGTTTTAGGAACCATCCGGGCCATAACAAACAACCCGATCAATACAAGGCCTGCAAGAATCCAATTCATATTTTCTTCTTATTATTATTTTAGTTGCATTAAATGAACGGGTTGTCAGTAGGAATAGTTACGAACCCGAAAAAATTATCAAAATTGTTAAAGCTTTTGCAGGCCGCAGATGATCTATCACAACCCTTCGTTATCTTTAATTTATCACCGACAACTAAATCACTTAGCGGAGAAAACAAAGAAATAACGCCAGCATTTACAGACAAAACATCCCTAAAATCATCATCATTCTTAGAGATAATTGAGCCTTTGTAATAATCATTTGAATTCAAAAGTCCGGTTACGTTGATTGTAAAGCCATTATTTTGAATGCTGGTGACCGTTACTTCTTCTTGCCAGTCTTGGATTTTCAGGCCGCAAAGCTCGTCAAAAACGTGGTGATTGCACTGCGCTTGATAGCCAAAACGTAAGCATTGCCGGCGCTGGAGAGCTGAAACAGAGGCGCAATCGAGAGTTGCAACTGTGTTATTCCACGTCGTTTGAACGACTTCACCGGAGAAAATAGTGATGAATTCGCCTGGTAATTCAGCTTCTTTATTGAACCAAAGCCAGCTTTCTTTTGTGTAGCGGTGAAAGCGGAAGACTTTGAGAGTAACGTGCTTTTTCGGCTGTTTGTTGCGGAAGATCATCGGGATCGGCGAGTCGCCGGGCACGTCGATCTGTAAGCGGTTGCGGTTGTCTTGCTGGGATCGCTGGATCTTGTCGCGTTTGATGGGCAGTGGGTTATAGATCACGCCGTCAGTATGCAGCACTCTTTTTGAGCTAGAAGTGTATGCATACACGTCCTCCCCATGCTCAAAAAGATAAAGTTCTGTAGGTGATCCAAAACCAAGGCTTGCTTCAATATCGCGTATGTTCACTGTGAATCAACTGTTTTATTGTTTTAGTTATTGTTGATATTTGGTCGGTTTCAAAGAAAAAATAAAATCATCTGACTCAAAACGAGACAGAAAAAGTGGTGCTGCGTAATCAATATCTTCGGCAGTTAGTGACTGAATGTCTTCGAGAAGATTCAGGGTTTGCGTGCCGTCACTGTTATTTGTAACGCCGTCGATCTTTCTGTAAAGCTTATCTCCATTATACAGTGACAGTGTAATGGCCGGGGCGGAAGTGCCGGTATTTAGCATAAGTTTTGAATCTTTGATTATGACTGCTTTACCAGCTGCTGAGATAACTTCATAACCGAAATATGGGGCTTCGCAATAAAACTCTCGCTGAGCACCTTTCGTTAACTTTGCGAAGTCAACGAACTGCTGGCGATCTTCTTCTGAGAAAAACTTGTACTCGAAATTGAATGTTCTGTATGCTCCTGGTGTTCTTTCATGGTCGTGTTTCAGGCCAAAACCAGGGTCAAAAGAGGCCCTGAGTAGCGCATAATTCGCAGTGATATCGGCAGATCTATCATATCTCGTGGTTAAAACAGGCTTCTTATTGCCGCGAATGTAGCGCTGCAAATCCTCATCCCACTCTACGCGGTCATAAATATGAGTGAATTTCGTTTCGTCTGGCGCGTAAAAATCAACTGATTCGGGATCAATATCTAGCGAAAGAGTCCTGGTTTCGTAAAAATTCGAAGCTATTTTTGAGGTGTTTTCGTTCGATAGGGATGCTGGGAATACAGGAATAGCGGTTAATTCTTCTAATGAGTTTTTCAAAACCAGAAGAACACAATCAATAGCCAGGCCATGGCGGGCCTCAACTGAGACGAGCTCTGATGAAACGCCATCAGTCACAAACATGAATTGACAGGTAGTCAGTAGTTCATTGTTCTTATCTAACGATACGCCGCTTTCTGTAGCGATGCACTTCACTTGCATTGGCCATATCGGTATTAACACCCTTCCCCGCTGGCTAATGATCTCGTTATCAAAAATATATCGGTCAGTGTCGAACAACGAATACTGAAACTCGGCAGTGATGCGCGGTTTGTCTCTAAGTGCAATGCGCTGCTCAGTTCCGTCGAATGCCTCAATCACTTCTGTCATGTACTGCACGCGAATTGATGGACTTACAGACCAGTCAATCCGGTTGTCCACGAGCTTCATCACTTCGAAGTCAGAAATGGCCGCTGCCACAGATCCAGCAACTGTCGCCTGCACGCCAGTGGCAAGTTTTTTCTGGCTTTGAAAAACTCGTAAAAATTTAGGCTCTCTAATCCCAAATTCCACGCCGTCAAACCCATCAAGCCCCTCAGCATTCAGCAACTGAACATCACTCAGCGTTTTCTTACCTGCAAATGTATGCCAGACCGAAAACTCTACTTTCTGCCCCTCTGGCACATAATGATCAGACACAACGTCAACGAACAGGTTGTTCTTGTAGATATCAGCAAATCCGCCTGCAATTTTATTCATCTTTCAGTACCGCAATGCCAATGTTTTGAATGCCAGTAGTCGCCTCTAGCCAGGAACCCTTTTTATAAAGTGGGATCACAAAGAATTTACTTAGCCCAATAACCATCTCACTTACCGCAGAAACGTAGTCAAGCGGCACAACAAACAGATCCGGAATTTGCGCAAACGGAGAGTAATTTGAGCTAAAAAGAGTGAAGAAATTAACCGGAATTAGCCCAGGAAAACCACAATCCAATATCTTTCCGCGTGTATGAGTGCCGAGACTGCCATACTGATTTGACGTAGAAAGGTAAGTTGGCACGCCGTTAACTGTCGGATATGCAAGCGAAGAAAGAGTTCTTGATCCCGTATCCCAGCCATTAAACTGCGCATGGTTTACACGCAAACAGAAGCATGCCGCATTGTTGTAGAGAAGAGGATAGAGAGAATTGGAGTTATAAACGTGCGTCGAACTGACAATATTCCCGCCAGTCCCTGTAACAAAAACGGGCAATTTCCCAAAGATTACATGCGAAAAGCGACCGTCATCATACTGAGTTGAGATGATAAAAATGTCGCCCGAATAGCTCAGGTAGCACGTGCCTTCAAAGCTGGTTTCGACATAGCAGCGTGGAGCCTGACGGAACCCAGGTTGTGACAGATAGCCAGCCCCAGGCGTGTACCCATCGCAGGTATTCACAGCAATCCCGCGTTGCTCGAAAGTGGTTGCGTAGGCGTAGGTTTCGGAATGCGGATTAAAGAGATCGAACGCCCGCAGTGTAAAGAAACACCCGGCTTTCTGAACCGACATGTACCGGCCCAGGCGCGGGTCGCCGTTCAGCATTGGCCCGAAGTAGTTAATCGTCCAACCGGCCAGGCCCAAATGCCTATGAACAATGGACATCAGATCTTCGGCGCTCGTGTACTTGTAAGACACTACTTTCATCACGAGAGCTCCACCGCAAAAAGCTCGCCCGCAACACCGAGATTCTGCACGACCAGAAAATTAGTCCCATCGACAACAAAAACAGAACCTGCCGCCAGCCCCGCTGGGCACGCAAAAACCCCATCCAGGTATCCAAGCCACTGCCCGTCATCAGCGTAAGAAACCCCGCCGACATTCATATTCGGGTTCTGAAACTGCACCGAACCATCGAATTTATCGCTGACAACGAGGGCTCGAAAAAGCGTAATTCCACCGTCCAGGTCGCTGCCGATACGCTTGTTTTTGCCGTCAAACGGAAACACATACGCACACTTCCGACTGTAATCGAAGCTAGCAAACGAGCTCAATCCAGCCCCGTATTCACCCCCTACCGTCTGCCATGTGCCGTCCGGAACGCATACCTTCGGGCACTTCTCAGCACCGCCAGCGAAGTAAGGAAAAGCAGAACCACCAGACGATCCACCGACAAAGCACGGAAAAGAGTACGTGCGAGCACTGCCGAACGCCTCTATTAAGCCCAAATACGCGCTGTAATAGACCCCATTTGAGCGCAAAACAAAGATCACTCGGCGCTCATTGATGATCGTCCATGTATCAACAGGCCCGGCAGGCAGCATTAATCCCGGCAAGCCGGAAAAGGGCGACTGCTGCACAACATTCAGGCCCAGGGTTTGATGTTCGAACGCCGTCAGCAGCAGCTCACTGCCCGACAATGCCATGCCAATGTTGCCGCCGCTGGGCATCTGAAAGATCTTCTCTGACTCAGTATCTTTGACTGCAAACCAGCCGTTTGACGGCAAAAAGTATGCAGTTATATATGAGAACCAGAGTTGTGCCGATGAGTAAGTAGAGATATGGACAGCCATTGTTCTTATTATTATTGGTTGACTATATCTCTATCTTATCATAACGATCTTACAACTTCCGGATTGCTTTTGAGCACATTTAATACCATATTTTCCCAGGTCGGGTGTTCAAATGTAGATCGAGCAATGGCGTTATTATCAATCTGATTTACAATAGTTACGTTTGGCGCTGTTCCAGAATTACCGCCATTACCTGCATTATTGCGATGGCGTGGGTCTTTTTCAGTGATCATTTCCTCACCTTTCTTCGCAACAATAAGGGCTTCATCCGGGCTCAAGCCGTAGTTGTCAGCGCCCTGCCCGATGATGCCCCCGGTGTGGAACTTTGGCAGGCTACCGATCAGGCCCGACAAACTACTCATCAGACCGCCACCGCCACTAGCACTTGCTGCTGAAGAGCTGCCACCGGACAAGGCTGAAATCATGGATTGGTAAGCTAGCTGAATAACGAGCTTGGCGATGATCTTGCCAATATCCATAAGTACAGACTGAGCCATGTCACTGAAAGCTTCCTTGGCTGACTTCGACCCTGAAATAAGCTCAGAAAAGGCGTTTTCGAAGCCAGAAGTCATGGAGTCACCGACCTTTTCCATTATCGATTCGAGCTCAAAAACCTCCGCTTTTGCCTCTTTTGCGGCCTCAGCGAAGCGGTCTGCGCGCTCAGGATTGCCAACTTCTGCCGCCTTTTCATTCCCTTTCTTCTCTAATTCATCAACTTCTTTCTTGTATTCGAGGGGCGAAATCTTATTGGTTTCGAGCTTTTTCTTGAGGGTGGCAAACTTGCTTTCGATGTCGTTGAGCTCAATCTCGGCTTTCTTTGCGCTCAAAAGATCCTTAACCGCTGTGGAATCTACGCCGACTTCCTCCATATCGCGCACGGTGTCTTTCCACTGTTTTTCAAGACGCTCAAGCTCAACCCCGACTGAATCGCCGCGAATTACCCGCAATTCCAGCTCGGCTTCTTCCTTAATTTTCTCCAGTTCTGCTTTGAGATTGCCCAGTTCTGCTGCCCTGTTTGCTTTCAAAATGGCCGATTGAGCGACCAGGTCAGCCCCGATTTGCTTCTGCTCCATGCGCTTGCGCGTGATTTCAGCTTCCAGTTCTTTGATTGCAGTGAGGGCACCGCCGCGTGCACCATCGTTCTGCTCAACAGCCAGGATTTTCCCCTGAGCGGCAATTTGGGCTTCGAGAGCTTTGATGTCTTCGTCGATCAGCTTCTTGCGCTGTGCGCTGATTTCTCTGGCCGAGTCGAGCTCCAGCTTCAAGCGCATGTCCGCAATTTTGTTGGCAGACAGGCCTTCATCACGCGCACGTTGTTCGAGACCGGCTAGCTCGATCTCGCGCTTGTTTTCAATGGTTTTGATCTTTGATTCAATCTCGGCTTTTGCAAGGTCAGCGAGAAGCTTTGCCTGGCTTGCGGCCTGGGCAGCGGCAGCGGCTGCATTTGCACCGTTGAATTTCGCATCACCGCCCTTTGCTAGATCTTTCTTCTTCTCCTCGGTCTCCATGTCGACTTTTAGAGCCAGGCCTGCTCTGACGCCAGCGACCTTTTCATCAATCTCCTTCTTAAGCTGCTCAGCATCGACAGTGCCATTAATGACAAGATCGATGTTTTCCCCGATCAGCTTGTCCGACTCAGCCCTTAATTCCTTGATCTTGTCGATAGTCGGCTGAATGTTTCTAGCTTGAAATGCGGGGCCTTTGTTGTTTAGAGCAATGGCGTAATCGCTGGCCGCAGCGGAAATTTTATCGAGCTGACCAGCTAAATCTCCAGCCCCAACCAGCTTCAATGCGCTAGAAATTGGTTTGATAAATGCGTTGTTTATGAGCTGCACGAATCCAGAAAGGGCTTTTCTCAGCACTTTTTCAGTCGAATTCATTGCATCTGTTACGCCGTTCTCAATTGCTTGCATACCAGTCAGGAAGATTTCCGAGAACAGCAGGACAACGGATTTCATGCCGTGGAAAGCGACGTCGAAGGAATCCTTGAGCTTAAGAACGAAATCGACACCGTCGATCATGCCCTTGATGACATTTAGAAAGGTCTCTCCGATTGAACTTATTGGCGAATTAACCCCTTCAACCATCCCAAGCATCTTATCTTTTACGATTTCGACAAGTGCTTGAAGCTCTGGAGCGATGCCAGAAAAGGCCTTTTTGAAAGTGCCGCTAGCGATAAGACCAAGCGATTGGAACTCGGTGTTCAAACTTCTGATAGCTTTTGAATCGATGCTAGAGATGACTTGGTTGTATCTCTCGGCTTCCTGCATCATTTTCCGGAATTCTGCACTCCCATTTTTGATTGCAGGCAGCAGATTTCGCAGGGCATCAGACCCAATCTGATCAAGAAACGTAAACTGCGCGGACGCCGACATATCTTTCATAGTGTCCGCAATCTTTAAGAGCTGCTCTTGCGGGTCGAGCTTCATGAACTCTTTTACGTCAGCGTTCATGACTTCGAAAAAGTCGGTGGCGCCACCAGCTTGAATCGAAGACCATTCCTCCATTTTGATTCGGATTTCAGTGATAGCATCCGCGTACTGCTCGGCATCAACACCTGCGAGTTTGAAGGCAGCAAACTGGCCAGCGCTAAGGGCCTCTGTCGTCATTGAAAGACGCTGGGCGACCCGGTCTAATTCGGTTAGATCTTCGACAGTTTTGTGAATGGCAGCGCCACCGGCAAAAGCGGCAAGCAAGGCCGTTATCTTAGCTGCGGCCCCGGTCAAGACACTTGAAGCTTCATCTTTTGCCTTCAGAATAAGGCTAATTACTGTATTTCCGGCCATTGTTATTATTCTTCTGCCATTGTTTCTATTAGATTTTTGAGCTCTTTTGCATCTCCAGTAGCGCAAGCAACCCGGCTCATGTGATGTGTCATAAGCTCACCGAGCATTAAATTGCGGCTCTTTTTGAGATGAATCTCGGTTAATTTGTAGAGATTTCGGAGCGAATATTTGTACGGATTGCGAAATTCCGTATTGTGGCCAGCACTAATTAGCGACTCGCACATCAGCACCAGGCCATCAAGAAAATCTTCAAGGTCTTCCCCGGACTCTTCTTTCTTTCGCTGGCGTTCGTATTCCGCTATTTTTTGAGCAGCAGAGAGATTGTCGGAGCTAGTTTTTCGAGGCTTTTTTTTAGACCGTCAGGGAAGGTAAGCCCCAAAATCTCTGTAAGAAGTTCGGCTTGAACAACCAGCGGCTTAGTTTTAATCCACTCGATTGCATCACGGTTTTTGCAGCCACATCCGATAATTGCAGCAATAAAGTCTACGCTCTGGCCCAAAATAAAACTAACATCCGGGGCCGATGGTGCTTCTGCTTTTGCGTTTCTGAGAAAAACCTCGGCAAGAATCAGCGGGTATTTTTCGGCAAGAAATATAAAGTCTTCGGTGGTTAGCCCAAAAACTTCAATAGCCACTTCCGGCTTGCCACCGAAAGCTTGGGTAATAACCACCTTTTTTGATGGCGTAACTAGATCAAGAAGGGACATGGTATTGCCTTTATTATTGTTGTTATAAAGCCATTATATCACTTGACTTTACCTCTCAGCTGAGTAAAGTGTCTGTTTGCGCTCAAACTCTGGAGCAAAAAATGGAAATGCTTTCGCTGTTGGATATGACGCAACAAGAACGGGACGAGTACCTTGTGTATGCAAGTGCCAAGATCTGTCGAAGTGCCGGCATTGATATGCCTGATGAAGTGGTCGAGCAGTACATGTTCTTTTCTGAGCGCACACCAGGCTATGAACTTGACCTACTTGATACCGTGTTCAACTGCCTATCGTTTACTCTTTTCCCGCGAGCCCTGGGCGACAAAGAAAGGCAGGCTATGCAGGAGATGATGCAGATTGACTGCGATGATGAAGAAGTAACGAATGGCATCATCATGCAGCTGGTCTCGTACAGCACCTTTGCTTTCACCAATAAAGTGCCGAGAGTCAAATAATGTCGGTCGGTGTCGAACAACCGGTGAAAGACCCTTGGCATCTGACAGAAGAAGAGATTCTGGATCTGCGCAGAGAGATGAGGGAGGATCTTGAGAAGATTTTGTTTGAGCTCAAAAAGAAAAAGGGGCCTCGGGGGCCCCTTGGGATTTATTCAGATATTGCTATTTGCGAACCGAAAAAGTGAATGCCGTGTAAAGCGACCCGCATTTCATTTGGCTGACGTCCTTTTTTCCCTTTTATTTTGTTTCCAGTTTGCACAGCATAACCAGTGCCGTCATATCTTTTTTGCAACGTCATTCTATTAACGTTACCAACAATTTGATTGTGAATTAGCCGGATATGCAGGTTATTGAAAACATCTGGCAGCATATTCAAACAAGCGGTGGAGCCCCCGATCAATTCAATCAAATTCTGAGTTGCATCATTCCATCCGTACTGCAAAGAGTCTGGAAAAATCCGCTCTACATCAACTAACTCAACGCCAGCCTTAAGGTTATCTTCTTTGCACAGCACGAGATACGGAATAGCAATTTCGGTATTGCCCCGCACTGGCACCGCATCTAGTTGCTGATAATGCACACGATGAGTTGATGCTAGTGACTCACTCAAGTAGTCACCAACTGTGATATGGAATGATTTCGCATCGCCAGAATATTGAATTTTTGGCAACTCGCCGCCTGGAAGAGTCACATATTTGACGCGCTCGTTAGACCAAGTGAAGATGAAAAGCGGAATCGCGACGGAAAAAGACACTGGCATACTCCTTTTGCTAATCGCTTGAGTATACCAGTGATTTCTCGTTATGCGCCGATAACGTGCTCTTCCTTGAACATTTTCGACAAGCCAGTACCGCTTACGGCCTTGGAGGCTAGCAGGGTTCCTTTGATTTCCTGGTCGCCATAATCCGCAGAAACGAGCTGGCGAGCAGCTGCTGGAGACAGGGAAATTTTGTGGTAAGTAACCTTCACAGGGGTGTCGCCTTCTGCAATATTCTTGCCGTCGAACACGACCATAATGTTCACGCCCGTGTTTACAAGGCCCTCGATCCTGCGCACAGCAGCTTTGTCGTACACAACAGTAACGTCGTCACCGTCAACGATAGAGCCAGTCTTCAAGAACTCAATCGAGCCGTCAGACACAACGTAGTCAACACCTTTATCAAGCACTTCGGCATTTGCTGTAATCGATGTGACTGCGGCAATAACGCCTGGAACTACGATGCTGCGTCCCTTGTATGCTTTTGTCGTGTAAGTAGCGCCGGTTTCAGCAATGTCATTTGTCACTTCGCCGAACAGGGCCAGCTCCATAACTTCTGGAGAAAACGACTTTAAGTTCAGGGTCACTTCGCCAGAGTTACGAATCACCTTAGATTTAGCAACGCCCAGGGTGCCGTAAACCATGTCCTGCATTTCGACCTTTTCGGAACTCAACGACAATGAAGCGGAGCTGAGCTGCCCCAGGTTGAAGAAACCGCCGACAGGGCGATCATTTGCATCAAGTTTTGCTGCGAGAAGGCCACCGTTACCGATGTACCCATAAGTTGTATCTGTAAAATTTTGACCAAAAGCCATGGCGTTTACCTTTATTATTATTGTTTTTAGGTATTAATTTGAGCTCAAACAAGAACCATTTTTTGTGTCCAATCAACAGCCCAAACGCTGTAATTAAGACCGTTAGTCATGCCTGACGATAGTTCTTCTATTGATTGTAACATAGGCAAAGATGTGTTTATTTGAGGATTGCCGCGATACTTGCTTATCTTTATTGCTAAATTCTTTGCGCAATCCGTAGCAATTTTTGAATTACCCTGCCCTGTTTTGTCTGATTTTCCGATGACAAGCGCGGCGAAAGCGGCTTCAACTTCTAGCTTTGGGGCGTTCTGGGTGAAAGGGCCGCCGCCGCATCCGATCAAGATATGAGGCCTAGTTCCGTCGAGCTTTATTGTTTTAAGAACGTCGTCATTGAATACGCCGTTGAACAGCTCTACTTTAGGGGACTCTGGGAGGGATTCGATCAGTTCTTTTACTGATTCTAGTTGTTGTGTAAAGGACATATTATTCCAGGGCTTTATTAACGTGCTCTAGCATTATTGTCTCATATTCATCAAGCCATTTGCGCGGCAGGCCTCTTTTGTCCGGCGTGAATCTGCGCTTTTTAATTGCGCCGCGTCCGTTATTGTGAGTGTCGGCATATATCAATGGTGAAGTTAGATAGATATCAATGCCGCGCACGTCGTGCTTAATTGAGTTTCTGAGGCGGCCAGTATCGAGCAGCGGCTGGCCTTTGCGGTGATGGATGGGGGCCCATTTGTTGCCGTAGGGGTCTACGCCATTGCGAAAGTTGGCCTTGATTCGAGCCACCCAGCGCGTACCAATCTTCTCTAAGCCGCTGCGTATGTGCTGATTGTGCGGGCCAAGGCGCTTGATCTTCTCTGCAAGAGTCTTTAGATCGCGCGTGTCGATCTGCATTTCTATCTGCTTTTTTGCGTCAGACGAGGCTGCGCGTGCGGCCATGCGGGCTAAAATCGGGAGCATGGCATTAACCCCTGATCAGTCGGATGTTAGCGAAGCCGCCTGTGGCCACTGGCGCGCCAGTTGGGATCAGAAGGATCTTTCGGGTGGCTACTTTTTCTAGAAAGCTAATGGCGTCTTCGTAATGCTTCCTGATTTTTTCATTGTTCGAGTCGTTCCAGACGAAATACCGTGCGATGTCCAGGCATGGGCCTTTAACGTCAGCCAGGGCGTTTACGTCAGTTAGCGGCACAGTTAGACCAGCAGACCGGGCATAGGTATCTACTAAACGCGTTGCACGCTCCAGGCATTGAGTCATGCGACCAACATCATCAACGACATCATCTGCGCCGAATGCTTTTTCAAAATCTAACAAGCTTGCATACATAAGAGTTTTCCAAAACCAGAAGAAACCAAATCTTCGGCCATGCCTTTCTCTCTTCTTATTTTACTAAGGGTGTGAGTCTAGCCCGTGCGAGCGTGACTCGTGGACAAGACAGGCATTTGCCGTTATGAAGTTAGCGGAGTTTCTTCTGGCTCTTCGAAACTCTTAACTTGTTCAGCTTGCTTTCAGTTGCTTACGCAGCTCAGAAAGCGGTATCAATTCAGCAGTATCTAGATCAACGAAGCGATCAATGGCAATACCGCTGCGCCACATTTTATGCCGTTCAAAACCGAGCACTTGTATCTGGTCTTCTTCCGGCTGATCGATAAGCCACTGCTCAAAAGTCTGATCAATACCTGGCTCATCATCATCAAAAACAGCAATCATCGTTGACCGACAGTTGGCATGAAACGGCGGAATCTTTCGCTTCGGATCACTAACTAAATAAACCTTTCCGTCAAGCGCTGCGCATACTGGCGTTGTACGACTATCAAGAATCGAAGATATCCGATACTTCTCAATCCCCGCATTCTCAAAAGCCGCCATATCAGCCCTGGCCGTCACATGAGCTGCCGCTGTCCGCACCAGGGCCTCGGCATGACGACGAGCTTTAGAGAAAGGCCCGTCGACTTTGTAAGACAGCTCACCGTCACCCAATACGGCCTTCACGATCTCTTGATTCGCCAGGCCGTTGATAATGCCAAGGCGGATCGTCTGCTTGATGCGCGTCTGAGTACCGACCTGCTGTTCAGTGAGCCATTCGCCCATAAGCTTGCCGTCGAATGGATCATCCGTGACCAGGCTGTAGATCGTCTTCTCGTCAATATCATTCGAGCTCAGCGTGCCGCCGAACGCGTTACTGGCATGGTCGATCTCGTACTTCGCTAGGTCTGCAAGCTCATCAGTAATCTCAAGACCCATAGCCGCGTACTGATCACGCACCTGGCGGTCAATATTCCCCATCGTGCGCGCCAGGCTGTTAGCAGACCTCCAGTTCTGGGCATCAACGGCTTCATCCAGCAGCTCTTTCACTGCTCCACGCATGTCTTTCAGATACTGAGTAGCCTGTCGTGCAATGCGCGTGTACTGCCCGCGCAGCTGAATCTGGTGCTTGATCTGGGCATTTACCGGGCTCTTCTTCTGTCGCTTTTTCCAGTCCTTGGGGCGTGTTACGTCGACCTTAAACATCAGAAACGCCCCTCAAGGCAGACGTTTTTAACGTATTCCTGCAAACCAGCCAGGCGCTTTTCGGTCAGGATTACTCGCTCACGGAGGGCGAAATAATCTTGTCGAGCAGCTGAATCGAGCTCGGCTCCGACTGCATCATCCACGCCGGGGGTGCTGGCAGCGGCTGGCACTCTAGCTGGACAGACTGCTTTGACGCGCAACCGCTTAGCACCGCTAGCAACATCAGCCCGCAAACCATTAATTTCTTCTCTCGCATCGCTCAATTCCTGCGCACGTTTCTTATCAATTTCGTCACGAGCGGCCAGCTTTTCGCCTGCTTTCTGCGCCAGAAACTCAAGCTCCAACGCCCTTTCCTGGGCCAGATCCAGCTCGTTCTCAAGCCGCTCTATTTTCGATTTGAGCGCAAACACGAGCAGCACAGCACAGAGCCCGGCAATGACCGCAATCAGGTACTTGCTCATAGGCCGATCTCGCACAACCGGCGCTCTTCAGCACGGCGCTTAATGAGTCCCGGCCATTGCTTGCCGTCAGCGTAAACCCATCGACTTAGTTCGGCGCATGCGCCACGTGTATCGCCGGCGTTCAGCATGCTCAGCATCGTGGATTTAGCGAACTTGGCGCTGCCGAGGTTGTAGACAAAAGAAGTGAGGGCGGCTCGGCGCTCTGCTGGGAGCTCAACCTTAACCAGGCGATCCACTTCAGAAAGAGCTAGCTCCAAGTCTTTTTCTAAAAGCAGGCGGCACTCAGCATCGGTCTTTTTTTGCCCAAGCTTTGCAGTCTTCGTGTGCCCATAGCAGACAGTAGGGATGCCAATTGGATCGAGATACGCGCTTGGTTTATTGCCTTCGAAGTACATGACGACCGGAGTAGCAACAGCAATTGTGGCAGTGATTGAGGCAGCAGCGAGTTGTTTACGTAGCATCTCCGCTCTCCTCTCCCTTCTTTTTCTTCGCTTTTAGTTCGCGCTTCAATAGAAAGAAAATCTGGAGAACAAGATAAATGACAGTCAGTATTACAGCCCAGTCTTGAATTGAAATACCCATTAGCATTGCGGCAGATACAGTAACCGGAGGGGCTGACTTTACGACTTCGACGGTAATGTCTTGAAGGTTTTGATGAGCTGGCGACATTTCTTGTTCTTATTATTAGTCATCGCGCTTCTTGCAGAGCGCTATTTATATCAGTATAACACTTGAATTTAGTGCAATTATCGAGTCTTGATGAAATATTTCAGACCGTTTGGCGCACTAATTTGCGGCAGATCTACAACGGAATCGAATGCGATATCTATATATCCAGAGTTCTTTTCTACAGTAATGCCGCTATCGTCAAGAGAAGTAGCAAAGTCAATAACAGTCACACCTGCTTCACTGTCGTACTTCGCAAAGTTTACTGAGTCAAACGAAATCATCGAACCCTTGTCGCACAAAACAACACCGGAATCATTCATTTCAAGATCGACAATTTCTGATGGCATGTATCCGCCAACAGGTGCTGACGTAAATGCCTCATAAGTAGTGCCTGAAAGATTAATGACGAAGGCATCCGACGAAGAAACCTTGTATGCCAACACTTGAAAAGAATTAGCAGCAAGCGAATAGAGCGAGCCCTCTTGAATAACCAATTCAGGATAAATTTCACCATTCTGGTTAACTTTTAGTTCAAAAATCCCGTTAACGTACGCACTATTTGCGCCGCAAACAAACGCCCGAGATCCATTTCCTGCAACTGATCTAATCAATTCCGCGCCAGATTCAACCCATAAATCAGCAAAAACAATCGGTGTGGCAACATGAGAAACCGCATCTATCTTCCTCTTTAAGAACGAATCTCCGCGAGTCATGAAGATATCGAAACCAGCCATTGATTCAACGAAGAAAGCTAGCGGCGCGGAAGCGAGGTAAGACGGGAAAGCAGACTGAGCAAACACAATGCCAGTATCGACAACTGCCCCACCAGTCATAGCCATGACTTTGACGTTAGTGCCGTCTAAAACCAACGCATAAAAACAGCGCTTGCTCTTGTAAATGCAGAAGAAATAATCGCCAGTGCGCGGCAAACCAGAATCAAAAACGTACGAAAAACCCGCCGAAAAATACTGGATCTTGCCGTCCGCGCTCTCAGCCAGGTACTCATCACCCATGCGCAAAATACGAGTTACAGAAGTCAAAGCCGAAGGCATCTGCACAGCGCTGGCAACACCCAGCCCGGCAGTCCTCTCACCATAAATCCCCGCCAGCTCAGGATACATATCCGCATCGAGCGGCAAGCTCATATCAACAGCATCTTCGTAAACACCGTCTGGCCGCAGAACGATGTCGCCGGTTGTATTTGGTATCAAATCAGCTACTAAATCGAGGATGTTTTGAACTGAAATAGCTTCGGAAGTGCCGGGCTTTTGGGCGTGAATGACCATGCTTTTATCGCCATTCCAAGATGGTTGTTCGTATATTTTCTTACCGTTGATCGCCATTTCTTATTCTCTTTGTCGGCTTTCTGTAATTATAACATCTTAGTTACCATGGCTTTTGCGGCCAAACTATATTTTCAGGTGCACTAGTTTCAACGATATCTCTGAGCCGCTGTCTGTATGTCGCAACTGCAACAAGATCTTCGTTTGCGGGCTCTGCGCCGCTAAGTAACGCTTGATCAAAAAGCTTGTTTCTGTACGCGTCAGCTTCTTTAAGTAGCTGTGTTCTACGCTCCCTTATTCGTTTATACAGCGATGCCCTGTCTGAAACGAAGAGTAACGAGCCATTTTTTATGGTTGGAATTAAACCAGCATTTAAGCTTTTGATAACGGCACCAGTATCTTCTACTTCTACGTAATCACCGTCGCCGTTTGATTCAGAGAAGCGGATTACATGCATCGTGTTTTTGTCGTAATATGCGCGCATCTTTTATCTCTTTATGTAGTAGTCAAAGTACTCATACTCTGAGTCAATTTTGGGGGTGTTAAATAGAACATCGCTAACGTATGTGAATGAATTTTCTTGAATTGAGCCGGCCTGGTTGTAAATTGATCCGGTGGTTCCGTAATCTCCCGCTAGCACAACACCAAGTTTGTCGGCATCAATCGCGGCATATGATGGCATTGTTGGGCTATCAGACCATGTAGCGCCTGAGTCAAATGAGAACAAGAAGGGAGTGCTGGAGTCTTGCTTTATACACAGAAAGTTATCAACGTGCACGATATCTGCAACAGAAGTCGAGGGATTTGAGAACACCGTGAAGTCAAAGTTACCCCAGCTGGAGCTCTTAAGAACACCATCTTCAAGCATGTAGTATCTAGATTCACCAGCAAAAATAGACCAGCTTGCAGCTGTTACAGTGCGAACAAGGAGTGAATTAAGGGCAAAACCCTGGATTATTCCAAATTGATATATACCTTCGCCCGCATCTCCGTTCATCTTCGCATATACATATCCACTACCAGAAATCACTTTAAAATCAGAGTTGATATCAATGACAGCTGAGCCGAAATTGACGGCGTTAGTGTCGCTTTCTGCAATAGTATCAACATAAATGGTAGTGCCATCTTTTGTAAAAATGACATCAAGACCGATATTTTCAGAGTGAACGACACCGACAACGGTTCCGAAAAACGGTCGCTGAATCATCAGTTCTGACGCACCTACACTGTAAAGCTCTCCAAAACTTGTTTCAATATAGA
The DNA here is from genome assembly GCA_000474255.1 of Aquipseudomonas alcaligenes MRY13-0052. Classification (GTDB taxonomy): domain Bacteria; phylum Pseudomonadota; class Gammaproteobacteria; order Pseudomonadales; family Pseudomonadaceae; genus Metapseudomonas; species Metapseudomonas solani. The sequence goes on along the minus strand of BATO01000006.1, from coordinate 36,794 downwards.
TGCCGAACTTGCCCTTAAAAATCCTGGCTGGCATAATAATAGAGTGATGGACTTTCACTCCGCCCCTGTATATAAAAACCTCATCCATATCACTAATTGCAACTACAACATTACCCCGCCTCTTAATGTCTTTGATGGAAAAAGTGCCAAACCGTTTCTCAGAATTAGGATTTAGACCCGTCATTAGAGAGCCAAATCCAGGCCCATTTAGCTTGCTCGCAAGATCAGGATGCGCGCTTGTTTCGTAATACAGACCATCGCACTTCAAATAATCAGGATAATTGCCTGTAACTTTAAGAGTAATATCACCAGTCTTAATCGCATCTTTTGTCAAGAATTCGAGAGCTACAGACGCGGATGTTCCAGGCTTATGCGCATGCACTCGCATAGACATGTCACCAGAAAAATCAGGAAGTTCAGAAACAGTTAAGTTTGTCATTTTATTATTATTCGCCGTCAGTATTCATTTTATACAATTTCAAGCCGGATATATTCGCCGCTATCTGTAACTTCAAATCCGCCGCTCTCTATAATAATTGCGCTTGTAATCAGATTAATTTCCGGTACTACAAAACTGCCGTCAGCAAACTGCTCAAAAGCCCCATCAGCAAACTGCACAAAGTTCCACACCATCGAAACCACGGCTTCGCCAGAAGGTTGATCAGGCAGAGAAGTCTCAGACCAGCTCTCCGTCTCGTCGACGATCACTTCAACAACGCCACCGTCAGGCCACGTCACAACGATCTCACTGCCAGCAGGCGCTTCACCCCCGACCGTTATCGAGCCGTCCGGGTTAACGATCACTTCATAGCCCAAATCCTCCGGCAAGCCAGGAATCGAGGCGACCGCCCGCAGGTGATATACGGACGTAGAAAGCAGGAAGCGCCCGACCAGGTTCATCTGACTTCGTGCATCCACACTTCTGCCGCAGGCTCGCCATCAAGCAGCTTTACGGCAATGGATTTGTTGCGGTTTACATCTAAATAGACACCGCCACGGGCATCAATCGGAGCCGAATCTGCGCTAACAGTGCCTTCGCCCACGTGAATTACAGACTTGCAGAACAGATAAATAGCGGTGCCCTGCACTGGATTTGATACCAAAACAGTTGTGTTATCGGCCAAAAGACCACCGCCAATGCGAGCTCCTGGGCTCACAATTGGCAAGGCTTCGCCGTCGTTTGTTCTAGAAACGCTGATTCCAGACATCTTTTTGTTCTCGAATCTAAGAATTAGAGGGGAAAAAGGGGCCCGGAGGCCCCGATTTCTTAGTGACCGCCAACGCGGATGGCACGCTCTGGAGCTACAGCTTTGACGCCAAACAGGGTCTCAAGCTTCCAGTGGGTGTTCTCGGTCGAAGGGTTGTACCAGCTGAGCAGACGCAGGCTGATGCCGGTTTCTGGGTCAGTCATCTGGCCAACGGTAACGCCGGGAGCGTCGGTTGGATTCTGGAGCTGGCGGAAAGCGATCACGAAAGCGTCTTTAGTGAAAGCAACGTCGCCGCGATGTGTGCCAGCAACTTTCACAGAAGCGCCGTCAGCGATTGCAGCTTTTACTGGGCTGGTTACTGCTACAGCGCCAGTACCACCGGCTAGAACCACGTCTTCTGCGGCAGCGAAGGACTGGCCAGAGACTGTCAGGATGTCGCCTTTTTTGATCGTTGCACCGGCAGTTGCACCTTCAACAACGATGATCATGCTGCCAGCTGCGGTATCGATTGCAGTGACGATGGCGGCATCGGCGCTGGCAGTACCAGCAACGTGATCATCGCACTGAATGTCAGAGTACGTATCGAAGCCGAAACGGCGACCAATGAAGCCCTCTTTTTCCGCATTTTGATCGTTTCCAGCGGTAAATACTTTCAGCAGCTCGCCTTCCGAGATCGAACTCAGCACCAGGTTGCGTCCAGTTTTGCCAACTTTTGCAACGTCTAGAGCAGTTTTTGCAGCGATAAGATCGTTTTTGCTGCGCTCATTTGCCGAATCCAGAACACCTGAATACGCAGAAACTTCGTTAACCATCGCAAAAATCGCGGCATTAACAGCTTCGGCGATCACGTCAACGGCGCCTTCAAGTGCACTTGGGATAGTGCCAGGCATAGTGCCGGAGAACTCGCGGTCGCTCATGCGGAATTCTTTATAGATGTGGCGGCTCAGCTTGAGGTCGACCTTCTCGGCTTTCAGGTCTGTAGCCGAAGAGCTTTCGCCGTGTTCGTCTGCTTGCGCAAATGAGATTGGCTTCTGAACGCGGATTGTTTCACCGACTTGCTTTGCTTCGTCAGCAGTGTCAACAGTTACGAGCTTCGGCATTGTCAGCTGACCGCGAAGGCGCGACATGGCCAGTGGGAGAACGGTGTCATTAACCAGGGCTTCCAAATCGTTACCGAAAGCGGTCAAAACAACCAGATTTTGATTGTGAGTCATGAGTAAAACTACCTTTGTTATTATTGTTTTTATTTGGTATTTGTTGCAGATCAGGACTCACAGAGTCTCTGTTTGTTGTCCCAGACAACTTTAAAATGGGGGCTTTGCACCCCCACGGAAGGGCCTCGATGGGCGATTCTTAGTTGATAACGATCTCGCCTTTTGTGCGCTTCATCATCAATTCTTTCTGCTCTTCGGGCTTTGCAGCTGCGATTTTTTGCTGCCACTCGGCACGAGAGATGCTAGTCACACCAGCTTGACCAGGCTTGCTGCCAGACCCGGACATAGTTTTGAAGTAATGCGGACGTGTCTTTTGCAGATCTTCAATCCACTCTTTTGCAGTCAGCGCACGCCCAGTTTTGCCTAGCGCGATATTACCGTCTTTGTCGCGAGCTACCAGATCTCCGGAGTCCGTCAAGTCCCAAACGCCAGATGCAATCATTGCTAGATCTTCGGCGGCAGTCGCGTGAAAAAATTCGTTTTTCAGGGCTTCATTGATAACAAACTGCTTGATCTGGAACGACTTCAATCGGCCCCGCTCGGCTTCAACTGCTTTGCGCAGTTCTTCTTTTTCACTCAGTTCGGCATTAAGACGGTCTTCCCATGACTTGTCGCGCGCAGCGATTTTCTTGTCGAGAAGTGCCTGCATATCTAGCTTGCCAGCTTTTAGAGCTGCTTGATCTTGCTCATCTTCTGCCTGAGCGAGAATTGCATTGAGCTGCTCTTGAGTCTTTTTCTTTTCTCCGAGTACTTCTGAAAGTTTGCTTTTCAATCCGGAAGTTTCGCGTTCCAGAGCCTGAGCCAAGTGAGTTTTTAGTGCTTCTTGGAATTCAGGAGTGTCAGTGATCGAAGTATTTTGAGTCCCAGACTCAGGGTTTTCTTCGTCTCCAAAGGCGCGGAGAACAATAAAAGCATTAGCGTGTTGCATTAAATCCCCCAAGGATTCTTTGTTTTTGTTGTTATATGACTAGTATACAACAGTGAAAAAACGGTTTGGGGAATTTTGTTGGCTTTTTATAAGAACTGTGAGAACAAGACTATCTTGAGCTTTTCCGCATCTGTCAGTTTAGCGATGTAGTTAAACAATGACCCGAAATCGATCTCGGAAGTATCGTCTACGCGCTGAATCCACTTAAACAACAGCCGCGCAAGCTCAAAATTCCCAGCAAGCACTAATTTAAAGAAGCGGTCTATCACGAGATCCCGGTCTTCTCTCTTCACATGTATCAGCAGCTTCTTAATGGCTTCGGCGTTTGCAAGAACTGGATAGTCAGCTATTTCGAAGAGCACGAATTTGGCACCAAAGCAGGCCGCCAGGGCTTTGTAGCAGTCGATTTGAGGCTGTGTGAGCTCCATGGCTTTGCTGCGCTTGGCTTCGTGCATTTCGAGCTTCCTGAGGGCTTCCAGGACGTTTGCCTGAGCATGCATCTGAGCGAAGCCGTCGAGCTCGTGGAAGGTGTTGAAGATGTCTGCGGGACGCTGGGCTTTGAAAGCTTTGACTATCTCTGCGCCGATTAATTTTGTACTCATGTTGATCACCCTTATTCTTGCTGTCGAGTTTCTCTCAACTCTTGATTACAGAATAAAGATGATCCTTGGCGAAGTAAATATTGACGCTTAGTTAGTTTTGGTTAGTCTTCATTAACTTGCGCAAGAATTTCATACACGAGAAAGTCCATTGCTCGCTGCGAATTGAAAGTCTTGATGTCGAAGTGATAGTGCGTATGGCCAATGATTACTTCATCAGCTTTGAAAAGCTCTTGAATGATCAAGTTCTCAATGTATCTGCGAGATGCGTAGTCGCCTGCTTCTGCGAGCGCACAGACGTCATAGAGCTGTTCTTTAAGTGGTGGGCGCAAGATTGGCAGAGCAGGAAGATGGTTCTTTTCTGAGTCGAAACCGCCGACTAAATACAAAGCACAAGCTCGGGAAGTTTCAATTGACAGGCTGTCAATGTAGATGTGTTTCATGTTGCACCATTTATTATTGTTGTTATATCTCTATTGTAAGAATAGAGTTGGTGCACGGTCAACTACTGAAATTGCCGTATAACTGATTAGCTGGAGTTGTAAAGCTGGAGGGGATATTGGGTTAGCTAGCTTCGCTGATTAAGAGTTTTTCAAAGCCAGAGGTTGCCTTATGGCCAAGATCTATACTTTGGATAACCGAGAAACACCACGCCGTCCACGAGCTACACTCACTCCCATCTCTATAATAATAGAAGTAGAGGCATACTACGCGTCACGCTCAAAGTCTGCTTGCCCCTGGTCACTGGTTTTTTCTGGTTTTTCGAAACTCGCATGCAGCGCAGCTTGTGCGGATCATAAAAACCCGGCGCGTGCCGGGTTATTGGAGACATTTAGCGCCATCCAAGAAATCTACCGTCGTCTGAATTAATTCGTCGTTCGGTGCAATATAATGAAGACCCGTCATAGCATATCCGCACACCATAAATCCCGGCCCCTGCCCTTGAGTTACATCAAGAACAACAAAGTGTGTTCCATTCACAATTTCTTCATCGTAATTAAACTTTAAAGAAAGCGAGATTCTAAGCAATAAGAGTGACAAAATTTGTTTATCAACTGCGCTGACAGATTTTGCATCATTGTCGTATCGCTGATAGAGGTCACTCAGAAGATATTGTTCATCTTCGTCTAGCGGAGTGTAAAGATACTCACTTTTATTAAGTACATCTTTGTAAACATTGAAAGTAAGTTGAAAAGATGCGCGCTGACGGACTTGTTTATCTTTGACATTGCAGCTGTACAGCCAGACTTCAGACATGGGTACAGAATCTTGGCCAGGCTCTAAAAAGTAACCAGACAATCTAAGCTTTTTATCAAGTCGTTTTGCAGCAGCTCTTTTAATATCGTTCACACCAAAAACCCCATACATAAGCCATCCCAGCCCAGGATTGCCCCAGGCCAGGCACAAAAAGCCCGCGATCTTACTGTACTCGCCAGCTCTCGACCATCTCAGCGCCATGTTCCTCCTTCCATGCCTTCAGGGTCTTGTGGTTGCCGCCCTTGGTCTCGATGCGCTCTTTCGTGTCCGGATGCTCGTAGATCTTGACCGCACGAGCTTTGCGATTGCCTTTGCCGTCATTTGCTTTTGCGGTTTCGCGAGCAACGTACGGATCGAGAATCATGATCACGTCGCGCAAGCTCTTATCGTACTGAGCCATTAGCGCGGTCAGTTTGCGCTCAAAATCCATCTCAGCTTTCAGCTTTTCATCAGCTTTCATGCTCTCAAGACGAGCCAGCTCCTCAGCGATCTGAGCTTCAAGTGCGCGGAATTCAGCAAGACGGGACATTGTGATGCTCCTTTGTTTTGAGGATTTCGAATATATGGGGTCTCCTTTTCAATGCAAGTTATTTTTTATAAACCGCATCATAAAGGCCGCTTTCAATCGCAAGATCGACATCATAAGCGCCATTCCTGCGACAGGATTTGACATCAAAATGGGGTAGACACGGACAAGAGATGCCTTACAATGGGGTGTCCGTAGCCCCAAGCGGACGCCATCTCAGTGACTATCGATTACAGATACGACGAAGTTCAGGCCATTCTGAAGGCCGCAAGCTCCGTTCTTGGCGCTAACGTGCTCTCCGGCATCATCGCGCACATCACTAGCGAGCCTGACTTTGTAGATGCCGACCTGGATCTATATCACTTCTTTACCTGCCCGGCAGATGAGTCAAATCAGGGCAAATTCCGCACTCTAAAAAGACTGGACAGCAAGAACATCAGGTTTTTTATGAGCCATGACGATTCCATTCTTCTCATAAAAACGCTCACTGACAGGCTTTCTGAAGCATACATGCAAGACAGGTCTCAAGAGAATCTGCGGCAGTACTACGTCCAAAGTCTATCCAACAAGCTTTCCATCTGATCCATAACTCATTAAAAAGTGTCATTAACGCCGCTTTTGGGGATCAATGCATTGAAATGGACACGTCAGGCCCTGCTCTTTCTGCACTTTGCTGGCGAGAAAGCCGAAGCTAGAGTGCGCAAAGCGGCCCGCTATTTCGACGACTATGTATCAGAAGTGCTTCAAGAAAAGCACGACGACTACGAGATTCAGGACTTCACTCTCGAAAGAAGCCGAAATGAATACACACTTATCATTCATCACGCGGGCGGGACGCTCGAAATATCTACAGAAAAAGCCTTAATCCTGGGCATGCAAGCAGCTCGAAAACGACTCACTCGCGAAAAAGCCAGTCTCGAAGACAAGCGCTTTTTGCTAACAAACGATCTGGGATTGTGACATGAAAAGCTATGTGAGTGAAAACTGGAGCAAAACAATTGAGTCATGCGACTTCACTATGTACGTCTTTCAGCGTGTATACGGCCATAAAAAAGGGAAATTTCCTGACTATTTTGCAGTCGTTTTAGATGCCTATCTGCTGGAATTTGGGATGGTTGAGCATGACTTTAACTCTCAAGCGCAGCTGGAGATTGACGAGATGATTGAGGCTTTGAGCGCAAAGTATCTTGAAGATCCGAGCAAAGAGCATCTGGCTGGAGTTATGCGCATTAAGCTCGAAAGAGAACTTGGCATTTAGCTAAAAACCTCGGTCAGCTTCGCACAACTGAAAGGCTATTGGCATGCATCATATTCGAGTTCTTAGCGACGGCAAGCACAATGGCATTTATGACTTAGATGCTGAGTCGAACTTCCCTCTTTTTAAGAAGTTGTTTTTCGTCGGTCTGCCGTCGCGAAAGCTTGTCAAAGAGATCATTGCTTGCGAGCACTTCATAAACGAAGGCGGCGATCTGCACGCGTGCGAGTCATACGCCGATGTTATCAAAGGCCTGACTGATATCTATCTACAAGATACAAGCAAAGAGCATCTGCGCAAGTACCTATATCAGCGACTGCGAGACGAACTGGAGATCTGACATGCGCGAGAATTTTCAGCAGCTCATGAGACGCCGTGAGGCCATTGTTTACGCACGCAGGCACCTGGTATTGAGCGCAGCACGCAGAGAGACGGGCTCGTCAAACCTGGAGCTGCTGAACCAGCTGGCACCATTTCACGGCGCTAGAAACGACTATGAAGCCAAGCAATTTGCTCTCAAATCACCCGAGCTCGAAGCAATTCTCACGCTGAAAGTCTGCGAGATTTACTGGCAAAACCCAGCAAGAACATGGCTCAAAGACTTCGAAAGCATGCTGATTGACCTGCCTCTTGAGCTGATTCTAAACCAGAACCAGGAACCCCAGAATGCCTGACTACGCCCAGCTCTACTTCGAATATGAGTTGGAGTTTGGCAGCAAAAGAGCCCAAAGCTTGCTGTTTGTGTCAGAAGATCTGTCGCTAGAAGATGTTATTCGAGATGAAATGGCCGCTGAATATCTACGAAATCCAGAGAAGAAGCACTTGGCAAAGTATCTGCGAGAACAGCTAGAGGGGGATTTGGGGCTATGAGACATCCAGCGGTTGTGAATGAGTTGGAATTCGTTGAGCTATGTATGTGCGTATCACGCGGTTACTGGCCAGACCGTCATATTCCAGAGCTTTTTGAGCTAATTATTCACGCAATGCTGATGGAATTTGGGCCAGAAAGTTTCGATAAACCAATGAGAATTGATCAGGCAATTGACGAGCTTTGTCAGCATCTGGAACAAAACCCGGAGAAAACACACCTACAAATCTTCAATCGCATGCGTCTTGAAAGAGATCTGTCAGTTTGAGGCATTGCGCTAACATGAAACTGCTTCGGCTTCTTGAAGACAACGAGTTCTACGCCTTTCTCTTTCACTACAATCTTGGCCGGGCCCAGCAATACAAATTTCCAGACCATTTTTATGAAATTGCTGCTGGCCTTGAACGCGAATTCGGCGAAATAAAAGAGAAGATTGGCGTGAATAATGCGCTAAAAAAGCTGTGCGACGAGTACGAAAGAAACCCGGAAAAGACCCATTTGCATGTGTTTATGCGAATGAAACTTGAAAGAGATCTTGAGCTATGAGTCTAGTTCCAACGGATCTTTTCAGCTTTGAGCGCAAACGCCAGAGCCATGAAATCCGCTACAAAATCGACTACATGTGCGAGCTGCTTGGAGACTATCTTGAGACTCTAATCAGCGCAGAAATTCACTTGCTGACTGTCAAAGTGACGCACGACGATATCAAGATCAGCTTTCAAGTGCCTGACGAAGAACCGTATTACTCATTTATCAGCTTCGGCAATGCGCTAATGTATATGCGAGCAGTCATCAAACGCAGCAGGCGCATCGATCTGCGAGAGAAATACACAGAAAATTTGCTAGCTGCGGAGCTTGGCTTATGACCGTTCAAGACCTTATCGACGCCCTGCTTTTGCTACCAAAAGACTCTGAAATCCTAGTTGATGGCTATGAAAATGGCGTTGATTCCGTGCATGAATTGCAGCAAATCCAGGTCGTGCAGGTGAAGAACCCAGAAGACTTTAATGGCCAATATCAGTTTGAAACTGACTTAAATGATCGTGGATGGCATCTCACGACAGAGCAAAAGCAGGACATTACAGAGACGATTCAGCACGGAAAGCGTATTAATGCCGTGCTAATTCGCGGCAAGAGAGGCTACTTGAGATGACCAGGCTACTGAACTCTGATGAAGCGAAGTTCCTGCTATTTACAATTGAGCACAGGCACAACTCCAAAAAAAAGAAGAAATATTTTGCGGATTACGGGGAGATTAATATCCGTGCTTACTTCGATTTTATTAAGGAATTCGGGTACCACAACACTCTCGATAAGCAGTCTTTCGCTGAGTTTCGCGATGTATTAGCTGATATCTATGTAAAAAACCCAGAACGCCAAGAATACGCCATCTATTTGCGCTCAAAACTTGAAGACGATCTCAATATCTAGCGCAGAAATAGCCAATTCCAATGCCACTGGAGAATGAAATGCTAGTCAGCGCCAAGATTATCTTGATCACGATTACGGCAATTCTGGCCGCCGTGGCGTGCAGCATTATAAGTAGCTATGCATTTTCAGCACAGAAGCGCATCGATAAGCAGGGAGTTTTGGGCTCATGGTTCGACAAGCCGGTTCACCTCTAGCATTGTGGTCAGGTGGTACTGATGAAGTCAGGTGGTGAGTCCACTCATGATCAACAGCGATGCACTCGGCCCTGCGAAAATTACATCGAGATTAGTGCCGGCTCAGTTAGCCGCGTGCTCAGAAAGCCCAGCTGGATCAATTACTCGAATATGCCGAAAACCGATCTTAATCAGTCCCGCCTTTTCCAGTTGTTTTAGCAGCCCGTTGATAGTCTGGCGGGAAGAACCAAGTATGGAGGCTAAATCCGCCTGAGAAACATTCAAAATAACTTCCTCAGAGCCTGTTGCCTGTGGTTGCAGCAACAACAGTTCTGCTAAACCTGTACGCAGCCGTTGCAGCGGCACGATCATCTGGCCATCGGCAAAGTGCCGCATAAAAGCGGCATAGCGCTTGGCAATAAAAAGTGTAATTGCCTTGCAATAGAGAGGTTCCTCTTCAAGGATTCGCTCGAATTGCTGCAGAGGCAGCATTAGTAATTGCACATTGGTATCGGCGATCACAGCCACATCGGCCTTTTCGCCTGTAATCAGGGCGAGGAAGTTGAACCAAAATCCTCTCTCGCCAATCATATAAAGCTTCTCCTCACCCTCGAATAGCAGCCGCGAAACCCGCACGCGCCCCTCAAGCACTACTGAGGCTGCAGTCGGTCGGCTGCCTTGGGCAGTGATCACCTGCCCTTTGCGATAGTGGCGCAATACGGAAGACTGGATGATTTTGTCTTGCACTTCCCCCGGCAAGCTTGCGAACCAGTCATCTGCCTCGCGCAGGCGGTAGATTGTCTGATGGGCTGCGTCATCTATGTTTTGCATTTGGAAACCTTGGAAACATCGATGTTGGGTCTTAACCACATTCGACAGTTTCCCAAGATATGGGATGCAGGGGAAGCCGAATTAACGGCTCGCAGCTAACAGCGGCACCACCCTATCCCGGTGCAGCAGCAGCAGGGCTAAAGACAGCAAGTAGTGCAGCCATTGGATGCCAGATAGCGGTCCGAGCATCTCTTCACCGGTTGCACCGGCCGCTAGACTAACGATGAACACTAGCGCCGCCCCGAGTGGCATTACCCGCCGCGTCACTAAGGCTGTGGCACAGATTAACAAGACAGAGCCAAGAGGCACCAGCATGCGCCAGGTGTCAAATCCCGACACGCTAATCACCACCCCGAAGCTCCCAACCAAGAGCGCGAAGCGCCCTGCGGCCGTGATGCGCTGAGCAACAGAGTCATCTGGCCAGCGCAGTGCAATGACCAGCAGCGGGAAACCTGCGCTGGCGGCAACCAGGCCGGTAAAGCGATGTGGGCCGGCGAACAACTCACCATACTGGTAATGCAGTGTACCAATCGCTGCCGCCAGGCCGATCAGGCCGCAACCAATGGCTAGAGCAGGGCGCTGGCGCAGCTGGACAAAGGCAATGGAAAAGGCAACCACAGCCAAGATCAAGTCGGAAATGGCATCGGCATTCATTGGGAAGTCCACAAAGCAGCAGGTTTGAAGGAAGTGCGGCTGAGCCATGCAGCGCTGCCTAGCATTACAACCAATAACATCAGCTTGAGTGCGATGGGCATACTAAAACCGAACCAGTCAGGTAGAGCAGCAAAGGCAATGCCCAGTCCTATGACACGGCACTGCTCAAAACGCCGTGCATTGGCACGTCCTTCCAATAGTGACGTGAGAGAGATTGCCGAAATGGCAAAGCCAGCGGCGTAGAGTGCCAGTAAGGTCTTCGGCAAGGTGTTGACTAGCGTCAGAAAATGCATGAGGAACAACATTGCAAGCACCTGATGCACTACCGCATAGCGTTTGACCGCATCGGGTGTACACGGATCGTAATACTTAAACTGCGACGGCTCGTAAGGCTCGCTCGCCTCATCGTGCCAGCCACCAGGTGGTGCCAGCCAGACGCCAAGTTTAGCCCGCCAGCCCGGGGTGGCTTTGGATTTCTGCCAGAGCTCAATGTAGTAATGCATGTTGCCCCAGAATGGGTTAAGGCTCTGCAACGGTGTGCGCACGCCGTAGATGACCTTCTCGTCCTTGCGCTCCTCGGCGAAGGTACCGAATAGGCGATCCCAGAGAATCAGAATGCCCCCGTAGTTTGTGTCCATGCAGTAGTCATTTTGCCCATGATGGACGCGATGGTTTGAGGGTGTGACGAAGATGCGATCAAGCCAGCCCAAACGACCAATTACCTCGGTATGCACCCAGTACTGGTAAAGCAAGTCGATCAGCAACACCCCGGCAAACACGCTGGGCGGCACACCGGCCACTGCCATCGGTAGATAGAATATCCAGCCCAGAAGTGCGCTCGTCGAGGACTGGCGTAAGGCTGTTGCCAGGTTGAAGTACTCGGAAGAGTGATGCGATACGTGCCCGGCCCACAGCAAGCCAATTTCATGGTTCATACGGTGATGCCAGTAGTAGAAAAAGTCGTAGGCCACAAGGGCTCCGACCCATACCCACAGGCTATCGCTAGGCAAGGTCGTGGCGCGGTAGGCTTCGAATACCAGAGTGTAAACGCCCAGTTTCGCCAACTTGGTGAACGCCCCAACCACCTGGCTCAATAGACCATATTGGTAGCTGCTGATGGCATCAGGTATGGAATACGCCGCTAGCCCGCGGCGGTGCGCCAGCCATGCTTCCAGCAAGGTGGTGGTTAAAAAAATCGGTATGGCAAACACGATCAGATTCATTGCGCGCGATCCTTTTCTCTCGACTCAAGAAAGTTGAGCGGCTGATGGCTTTCAGCGACTCAGCGACCAGGCAAGTTAGCACTCTTGACTGTGCCCACTTGTCGGCTCGGCGACAGGTTCTGCACGGCAATAGTGGCAACCTAGCTGACCACTCGTGCCGGGGCTCAGTGCTCAGTGCAGCCCTGGTGTAGTCCACTTCAAGGAGAATAAGCGTGAGTAAAGTAGTCGCAATTAGCGGTGGATTCGGTTGTCTAGGTATAGCGGTAGGCGAGGCGTTCGCGGCCAATGGTTGGCGGGTGGCCCTGATTGATCAGGCCAGCGTGCCGCGACCCCTGGCCGACACGGCGCGCTCTGAAAAACTGCTTATCGGCGCGGTCGATCTAACCGATCTGCACATGGCAAATTGTGCAATGCAGCAGGTGCAGCAGCATTTTCAAGGATTAGATGCGCTCATCAACGTGGCGGGTGGTTTTCGCTGGGAGACCATCGAGGGCGGCGATCTTGCGACCTGGGATTTGATGTATCAAATGAACGTGCGCACTGCCGCAACGGCTAGCATGGCCGCGCTGACACACCTGAAGAAAGCCGAAGCCGGGCGCATTATCAACATTGCAGCCGGAGCGGCCAGTAAGGCCAGCCTAGGCATGGGGGCCTATGCTGCAGCAAAGTCCGGGGTGATGCGCCTTACGGAGGCGTTGGCCGAAGAGTTGAAAGATCAGCGCATCACGGTCAATGCGATCATGCCATCGATCATCGATACCCCGCAGAACCGCCTCGATATGCCTGATGCGGATGCCACCCGCTGGGTTACGCCAGAGCAGGTCGCTAATGTGATCGTATTTTTAGCCTCTCAGGAGGCTAGTGCAATCACAGGTGCAGCTATCGCTGTAAATGGGCGGTGCTAATTTATTAGGCCGGCTGTCGACATAGCAGAGTGGCTGCCTAGAGCCGTTCTTCTCACCCAGGGTTCGCCCGATCCTAATGATCCTAATGATCCTAATGATCCTAATGATCCTAATGATCCTAATGCGGCATGCGTGGCCTATGCGTGGGGAACTGACTGGTGTTGCCGGCGGGGCCGGGGGTGCCACGACGACTATTGAGCGACATGGTGACAACTACAAGCTGATCTGGATTGCCAGCGGCGGCTATCGTGCTGAATTCCCGCTATCTCGTCGCGGCGACCGGCTAATGAAGAACGATCCACTAGGCATTAGCTACGAGATCAGTGGCGACCGTCTGGATATCTACGACAACACAGGGTTCGTTCGATCTGTAGAGCTGAAGCCTGGCGCTTAGGCAGCCCTGGAGCGCAGCTTTTTGGCACCAAAACCCAGAGCAAAGGCCAGCAATGCCCAGATCGAAACTACGATGCCGTGTGCTAGCCATGTGTAGAAATCCCAGGTTGCTAGGGCCTCACCAACAAAGATGAAGTTGAGCACGTATACGCCGACGAAAAGGGCCAGTAGAACCCACAGGATCTTCGACAGTACGGAGAGCGCAGTTGCCATTATTTGCAACCCGAGTAGTTGTCTTTTAAGAAGTTGTAGAAGATCGAGGCCATTACGTCTGCGCCCTTTCCTTTAGCCTGCACGTACGCAGAAAGCTTCTGAGCCATGGCTGGAGTAGACTCGGCCAGGTCGCAGCGGGTCATTGTGGCTTTGAGCTTGTCGTAGAACGGGGAATTTAGCGCGCCCTCCCAGTCATCACCAGCTGGTGACACGTGATAGAGGGCTCCTTGCATGACGACCTCGGTAGTCGCCTTTCCATAGCCCGTGCGCAGCCCCTCGGTGTACAGCATGCATCCGTCAATGCGCGGGGAGTTGCCTGCTTTGATCGCCTGCACGGCCTGAGCGCACAGCTCTACATAGTCACTGCCGCGCATCAGGACGCGCTCCTGAAGGCCTACGCCCTGGTGTTCGACATACTGCGTAGCGCCAGCTGGTGCAGCAGCAGCGATCAGCACGAGTGCCAGAGTCCTCTTCATACAACGCTCCTTTTCTCAGAAGCGGAGATGATGTCAGGTAGCCACTCACTGCCGCAAGCCTTGCGTTCAAAGCCAGAAAGAGATCTCAGGATCTATCGCAGAAACGCCCTATTCTCCCTCATTTATTATCTCAATCAGTTCGTCCCATAGTTCTCCTTTAATGCAAAACAACGCATCGGGACTCTGCTTTAGCGCGTAGATCTGCATCTCTTTTGTCTGCAAATGGTGCGGAATATGGCGCAGTGCATACCAATCCTGGCGCAAAGCATGCCAGCAAACTGCCTCGATTTTCATTGAATCTGGCAATTCGCGCATGTAATCGATGACGTTAATGGCTTTGTCCATGCTTCTTTTGCGCTCCAGGATCTCCCTCATTATCTCGACGGCGTTCTCTGCTTTTACGTCACGAATGAGCGGATAGCCCTGTGCCCTTATCTTCGCCATGTTTTCTTTAATGGTCTTTTCTTTTGCGTCTTGAGTCATGTAGCTGACCTCATTTTAGATTTGAGCGCAAAACTGTTACTTTATAAAAATAGCAGCCGGATGCCTGTTGAGCAATGTTTGACGGAAAACTGGCTTTGGACATATTCGGGGTTTGGGGAGTAGTTTAAATTGGGACTCAACGAGACTATAGAGCATAACAATAACAACAAGCTAAATTAGCTATGCCTAATGACGAACCTCGTCAGAATAGAAGTCCCTCACGAGGACTTTTTATTGAAATCAAACAGAGCCTCTCAAAGCCAGAAGAACCAAAGCCAAGCACCCCATCAGTCCCTTGTTGTTCGAAACTGTAAAAATTCAAAAAACAACTAAAACTAGTCACTTGTCTATATTTACAACCTCAAGGATGATGGTTAATCTATACATAAGAATTGAGAAGCACTCTACAACAAGAACAGAAAAGGTGACCAACATGTTTAACTCCACTAACAATTCCATCTTCAACACTGCTCGCAAAACCCTTGGTGAAGACATCCTGAATGCCCTGATTATCAAAACCTCCGAAGCCTTGGCTGACGTCAAGATTGAAGGCCGTGGCAATGCCCGCGAGCAGCTGGGTTTGAGTTCAAAAAATGTAGGCCGCGTAATGAAGCTGGCCCGGTTTAAGAAGGTTTCGACGGGTGTTGGTTGCAACAACTACAAGATCATGTTCCCAATCGGTTTTGTAGAGATGCTGAAGCAGGAGATTCTTAGCACGGCAATGGAGTCTTACACCAAGAATCCAAACCGGGAAGTTGCGGAGCTGTTCTTAGATAAGAGCTTCCTGGCGTGATGAAAGACGGGCCAGCTGGGCCCGTTATTTTTCTGGCTTTGAAAAACTCTTACTAAGCCATTTCCATTGAGATTCAAGCTGCGAAGAACTCACCCGGTGCAACAGGCCCCGCATGCCCAGGCACTAAATGGATAAAATCCTTGGGAAAGCGGTTACCTGTCGTTACAGCGCTGTACTTGCCACCGTCACTTATACTTCTACCCAGTGACCATCTTCGTCTAGCTCTACCTCTACCAAGCTATCCAGCTGCGCTTTTGCGCTTTTGTGCTCCGTGTAAAAATAAGGAGACTCGGCAATCCAATTTTCCATTGTATCTACACTGCCAGTCCCCACGCTCATGTACATCGAAGCTTTGTTAGTCATAACCTTATTCTCTTGTGTTTATTGATTTCTTCTCTGAGCCCATGAGCACATTATGGCAATCATCCATTGACAAGTAAACTAGCCAAGTTGTTATTTAGGGGTATATTCCAACTTTTACAGTTTCGAACAACTTTCACTATTACAGGCAACAAACCCCACAACTCCTAACTCCAAATAACGGGACGTCCCAGCCCCATTACTCACTTACCCCACATGCTTCATCATTTGCTCAAAACTGTCGCTTTTAATCACGTAGTAGTAGCCCGATTTGCCACCATTGACTTTCTTTGTCTTCAAACCCATTTGGCTCATGATCTTAGTGATCGCTGCCTGCTTCGCGACGGGCGTGCTGGCTTTGCCGATGCTGAGGCCCTGGCGGATCACGTCGATGCGGATCTCGTTGAGCTTGTCGAAGAGTTGCGTGCTTTGCTCAGACTTCCACAGCCTTTCCAGTGTCTCTGCGGGTACATTGCCATCAGCATCAAGCTTGATTTTCACGTCTTTCAGCATGCGATCTACTGCGTCCTTGAGCATGCCGTAGACATTGCCTTCTGGAGTGTCGCTGACGGGCTTCATGAGCTTGCGGAAGCGGTTGATCGTGCCCTCTCCTTCGCCCTCTTTCCAGATCTTGGCATCCTCTTCGTCGATGGTGCGGCCAATGACTTCTTCGGCACGTGCGCGGATCACCTCGAAGTATTCGGTCTCGCTTTCTGACCCAGCGTCGGCCACCTGGGCGACTTTATCGACACCTGCCTTTTTGCTTGCCAGCACCTTGCTTGCGGCAGCGGCGTTGACGGCTTTGCGGCCTTGGCTATCAGCTACGAATCCCAGCCTTGAAAGCTCGTCGTTATGTACCAGTACTTCGACCTTGAAGCCCTGGTTAAGAAGCGTAGCTGGCAGCGAGTTTTGGATATGGTCACGCAGCCAAGCTTCGTCGCTCATGTGCTCACGACGGGTCATCTCGAACGCGGAGGGTTTGATGTCAAAGTCCAGAGCCTCTATCAGCGTCGCCTTGGTGACTTCATCCAGATTTGCGGCTTCGATAGCGGCGCGAGTCGTTGGGGCGTCAGAGCGCGTCTCAAAAGCTTCCAGCTGCTCTTGCTTGCTGTACTCAGGGGCTTTCATGCCGACAATGAACTCTTTTGCCGTACGGTCACGGCGCATCATCTGAATTGCGTCAGAAGGCACCACTTGCCCGGAGAAGAGACCGAAATGCTTGGTGAAGTGTCCGGAGGTGATCGACAGAGCAGAAGTAATGACTGGGCTGTAAATCACTACCTGGTGAGACGTGCCATTGGGATCAGCAATGAAGGCGGCTTGGGCTTCCCATTTTGCGCTCTCCGAGGTCACTACCAGTGGCTCAGTGCCGGTGCGCTTTTTGATTGCAGCAGCAAGTGCTTTTGCAGCCTTAGCGCCGTCGCACGAGATAAGGATGTTTTCACCATTTGCGGCAGCTTCAACGACAAGCCCGCGCACATGATCGAGATCCCCTGTCTTGACGCTGATGTCGCTGTGATCGCGCTTGATGCTGTACAGCGTGTGATCCCAACCAATCATTTCAACGCACCTGGCATTGATGTCGGCGTCTGCCATTACGACCGTTGGTGCCTTTTTGACAACAAAATTCAAGGCGTTCCAGACTGCTTCGCGGGCCCTCACTTCGCCGCCGAGGACGTGGCTGATGACTTGGCTGGCTTCGTCAATGATCACTGTGTCGGCGCTCTCGATGAAGTCTTTGAACTTCGCTGCACTGAGTGAGTTGACGACGATCTTGAGAGCCTGGGCTTTGCGAATGATGTCCGGTGAGGTGCACTCGTCGTAAGAGACCATGCCTGCAATGCCAGTGCAGAGCGTGGCATTGATCGAGCGGCGGTGACTGATGATCAGGACTTTTTCGCCGCATGCAAGGGCTTCGCGAACAAGGGGCTCAATGATTTCACTGGTCTTGCCGTATCCAGTGGGCAAGTTCAGGAGGAATTTGCCGGCTGTTGAGCAGATGTGCTGGGCAATTTCTTGGGCGCTTTCAGGCACGACCGTGTAAGCGTCTTCGTAGACAGAAGAGACGCGCTGTGTTCTGCGATAGAGCTCGGCATTCATGCGCTCAAGCTTGCGCTCGATGAGGTACTGGCACTCAGCTGGAGAGCGGCCAGAAGCTATTGCCAGCATCTCTGACTTGCCGCTGATGTCGCCGGTCAAGAAGGCGTCACGGGCCAGCTCGTAAGCGGCTTTGTGCATTGCGCGGTCAGTGTGGTCGTTGCGGGCGATCAGCATTGCTACGTCAAGCTTGCTCATCTTGTAGATAGAGTCAGCGATGATTGTTCCGGTGATGTCAGCGATGCCGGATGCCGTTTTATATGCAGCGTCGACAGCTTCTGTTACGCCAGATTTAATGCCGATTATTCTTTTAGATGCTGGGTAGTCAGCGCGGAGCTCTTTTGCTTTAGCCAAAACGTCTGCGGCTTCTATTGATATGTAGTTTTCTATGTTGGTATTGATAGCGAACATGTGATTCATCTCTTTTGTTATTACAGTCTCTCACGACTGCAAGATCAGTATTGCAATGATCCTTGCCGATTTCAATACTCTTATCCATTGACAATTGGTTAATAACGGGTATGAAAGTGGATATTCGGTGGTTTATATGCGGGTAATCGATGTATGGCAAGCGTGCGATAAGTGTAAATAAAAAAAATGGCGGCATTTGTCAATGAAAGCTTCACTGTATGCGAGTTTCGAAAAACCAGAAAAACCACCACCAGGCTAGCCACAGACTTCAAGCATGCTTGAGCGTGACGCGTAGTGCTTCTATATCTATTATTATAGAGGCGGGATTGAGTGTAGCGCGTGGACAGGGATGCGATTTTCGGTTATCCAAACCATGCCTCATGGCCATCAAGGATGGGTTTGTTTCTTCTGGCCTTGAAAAACTCTTAATCAGCGCAGCTAGCTAACGTCGAATATCAAGCCACTCGCCACACAACCATTAAAATATTTTTCACTACCAAATCACTACTAGCCATACACTGATTACTCACTTACACATCACTGAATACTCACTTTCATACCCGTTATTAACCAAGTGTCAATAGATAATGGTATTGAAAGTTACAAGGATCATTGCAATACTGTATTTGCAGTCGTGAGAGACTGATAACAATAATAGGTAAAAAGAGATGAATATTCAGTATGCAATTCAACACTCAGCAAGAACGAATGCTGTAGTTAATAGAGAAGCCCATTCTTTCAAAGACTTCTTCGAAAACGAACTGGCAGACATGCGCATCAGCGAAACCAAGGACGGCAAAACCTTCATCCCCAGCTCATTCCGCGCTCTCGAACGCACCGCAGAAAACGTCAAGACAATCAGCATCGCGGTCTTCGACATAGATCAAAAACCAGAAGATGACATCATCGGACTAGAAGAAATCGAGGACGTGTGCCTCGACATGGGATACGAGCACGCGGTCTACACAAGCTACTCAAACACAGCTGAATGCCCTCGTTTCCGACTCTTAATCCCTTTCAATCAAGCGGCATACCCCGAGGAATATCCCTTCCTAATGTCGGCCCTGGTAGAAGAGTTCGATGAGTTCCTTGACGGGCGCTTCTCAAAAGTTCTCGACCGTTGCTGGAAAAACGAGGTCAGTCGCTGCTACTTCACTTTCACTGTGCACCCTGACCGCCTTAACGGCAGCATTAGCTTCTACAACCCAGGCCATGCAGCTGACGTGCTCGACCTCAAGATGCGCCAGAGCACATACGGCCAGGACTTCGACTATGCCCAGCCCAGCAAGCCACGAAAAACCGGAGGAACCGCCGCTGGAGCCCAGGGCCGCTCATACGAGCTAAACCGTCTGCTTGGCGCCATGTTCCGGGGCTCTACAGAAGAGCAGATCGCTCAGCGCCTGCTGGAACACGATCAGAACACACCTGGCTTTGGCTACTTCACTGACCCGCAATACTCTCGAAACAAGCCAAAGCCAGGCGAAACCCAAGCCCAGGCATCGCTACGCTCGGCTCGCGCTTTCGTGAAATCACACCTGAATTGGCTGCGTCGGAAGACTAAATCTGACTTCAAAATCATCAACTGCCGGGGCGAAAACAGAGGGGCCGTGCCCCAGCATGACGCCGTGATCCAGGTCTTCAAGGCCGAAAACCTCTCGAAAAACGGCAGGGAAGCAACAAAATTGAGCTGCAAAATCGTGTCCGGAGACCACGCCGGGGCCATCTTCTGGCACACACTTTTCGGCACTGGCTACAGCGACAGCGCGATCAAGGTCAGTAAAGAAATGGCCGAGCGAGCTTCAATTGCCACGAAGCAAGAAATTAAAGACATAAAAGATATGGTTAAGCTCAGTGGCAAGATCGTGAAAGCCCGAATCAAAAGAAGGCCCGGAACTAACGGCTACCCTGATCAGAACGAGATCGGAAATATCTACATCGAGTAAAGCCGAACAACCCAGCCAGCAACCAAGCCCCTCACCGCAGGGGCTTTTTCGCCAGTGTTCATGCGGCTTTCCGCTCTAGAAACGGATCACAGCGCGCCATAATTAGCCTCAAATTTGACACCAAAAGCTTATGTTTTGCGCTCAAATATGCATATAAAAATGTGATTTCTGTTGCACACAAGTGATTGTACTGTGTTATTATAAAGATGTGGTTGGTTAATCACCTTTCCGACCACTCATCTCTTGTTGTTGTTAGCCCCGTTCGGTTCTCTCACATTTGCCGACGGGGCTTTTTCTTTGCCCGCGAAAATGTTTATTGGCAAATAATAAATTAATAAGCGGGCTTTTCGGGGTATGCGATTTCTATACTCCGACGCTCGGCTTTGACCCAGCGTATTGACAAGTTGTCAATAGTCGGACGCGAAAAAGTTGTAGACAGCAGTTTATGATTCGATATTATTGACCCCGTTGCAGCGCACTGTGAGAGACGTTGCACGAAGTCGAGATAATAGAGATGAGTACAGCTATTGACCTGGTATTGATTGATCAAGTGGAACAGGAACGCCGTCGCATTGCGGATAAGTTGGGCTTTATGACAGAAGAAACCCTTGTGTCTTTAGCAAAAGTGCAGCCGTCGACTGTTGAAGATTGGCGAAAAAGAGGCAAGGGGCCTGCCTCAGTTCGCCTTGGCACTGCCTACTTTTATGAGTTCTCTGACGTCATTGACTTCATGAAATCACTCAAAAAAGAGCGTGGAAGGGACGCTATTTATCACTCAATTTGACGCTGTTTCGTCAAGATAGTCCATGAGCGCTTCACGATTTCGCCGCCTTGCCTTGCGCTTTTCAAAGGCGGCATGAACATCTTCTGCTTTAATGTGCGTGTAGCGCTTGAGCATTTTCCAATCGCTGTGGCCTGAAACTACAGCGACTTCCTGGATTTGCAGTCCAAGCTCAAACAGAATTCCGATTGCTGTGTGTCGAAGATCATGAAAATGAAGGTCTTCGATTTCGCATTTCTTGCACACTCGTGTAAATGATGCGGAAACAGACCGGTGGTTGTAGTTAAAAATTCTCCCCTTTTTTCTGTCGCCGATGTAATGCTCTGCAATAGTCCAGGCATCAGAAAGAAGTGGAACGGTCTGGTCATTGCCCTTCTTCTGATCTGGGTGCTTACGATCCCTGATAATTACCGTCTTTGCCTGCCTGTCAACATCCTCAATTTTGATACTGCAAATTTCTTCCTGCCGCATTGCTGAATGAATGGCAAAAAGAATGATGTCTGTCATCGGGATGATTTGCCGACCGGCCTTCCTTTCGTACTCAGCAAAAATCTTCTCAAGCTCTTCTTTTGTCGCCTCGCGATCACGCTCCTGGCTTCTCGTATTAAAACCCCTTTCTTTTAGGCCTGCGCGAACTTCTTTTGCTGCGTTTTCATCAATATTGTAGTGCTTAACTTTCTTAGCCCACTTCAAAATAGTGCTGATACAAGAAAGATCTCCACTGATTGTCACACCAGAGATAATTTTTCCTTCTGCATTTCTGTCGCGAGACCGCTTATCGACAAACTGACCAATTCGCATCTCGGTCATGTCTGACATCAGTACACCTTTAAACTCTTCGCTTAATCGACGCAGACATGCTGATTTATTTTTCAGAAAAGGCTTAACTGAGCCGACTTCTTCTGTGTATTTGCGAATGAAATCAGGGAATGTTGAGCCAGCTGGTGGGGCTGCTCTGCCAGTATTTCGAATTGATTCAAGTTTTAGCTCTTGTGCAGCAGCCCATTTTTTTGCGTCAGCTTGTAGCTTGAACGTTTTGCTCATCGGCTTGAATCCGGCCTTTCTAACCAGTGCACGCCATTTCTTTGTCTTCTTGTTCTGCCGAATTGAAGCCATGCTGTGTTCACTCCGTGTTCACCGAGACGTACACTGAATCCACACTGCACACGCACCGCGTGTACACTTTGTGTTCACTAATAGTAGTTTTTCGGGGTTTTTGTGTCAAATTCACTCTCCCAAGTTACTGATTTTAAAGGGAATTTATCTAGGCGTTTTTCTGTGGCTCCCATGATGGATTGGACAGATAGAAATTGTCGGTTCTTCCTGCGCCTGCTTTCGCGCCATGCGCTGCTGTACACGGAGATGGTGACCACCGGGGCGCTGCTCCAGGGGGATCGTGCGCGCTTCCTGCGTCATGACGAGGCCGAGCACCCTCTGGCGCTGCAGTTGGGCGGCAGCGTGCCGGCCGATCTGGCGGCCAGCGCGCGCTTTGCGGAGGAAGCGGGTTACGACGAGGTGAACCTCAACGTCGGCTGCCCCAGTGACCGGGTGCAGAACAACATGATCGGCGCCTGCCTGATGGGGCATCCGGCGCTGGTGGCCGATTGCGTGAAGGCGATGCTGGACGCGGTGGCGATCCCGGTGACGGTCAAGCACCGCATCGGCATCAACGGCCGCGACAGCTATGCCGAGCTGTGTGATTTCGTCGGCCAGGTCCGCGACGCCGGCTGCCGCAGCTTCACCGTGCATGCGCGCATCGCGATCCTCGAAGGCCTGTCGCCGAAGGAGAACCGTGAAATCCCGCCGCTGCGCTACGACATCGCTGCGCAACTGAAGCGGGACTTCCCGGACCTGGAGCTGATCCTCAACGGCGGCATCAAGACGCTGGATGAGTGCGCGGCCCACCTCGAGGTGTTCGACGGCGTGATGCTCGGCCGCGAGGCCTATCACAACCCCTACCTGCTGGCAGGCGTGGATGCGCGGCTATTCGGTGACCAGGCGCCGCAACCGACCCGGGCCGAGGCCCTGGCGGCACTGCGCCCCTATATAGAACGGCACATCGCGGAAGGCGGGCAGATGCATCACATCACCCGCCATGTGCTGGGCCTGGGCCAGGGCTTCCCCGGGGCGCGGCGCTTCCGCCAGCTGCTCTCGGTGGACGTGCACAAGACCCAGGACCCGTTGAGCCTGCTAGATCAGGCCACCGAACTGCTACGCGGCCACTAAGCCGCGCTCTGGCTCCGCGCCAGGCAGTAACCCTTCTGCCCTTCGGGCACCACCAGGCCGCTTTCCAGCATGCGGCCGAGCACCTGGCGCACGCTGATCAGTGACAGGGGCTCGCCGGCGGCGTTGAGGCGCTCGTGCAGCAAGCGGGTGGAGATGCCGCCGGTTTCCTGGCTGGCATCGCAGAGTACTTCCAGTACCTTCAGGCGGGGCAGGCTGGCCTTCAGGCCGGCCTCCTGGAGCATGTGGCGCAGGTGCTGGTGGTCGCTCATCGGCATGGCATGACTCCTTGTTGTATCTGTTGCCTGTTCGGCTCGCATCGAGGCTGGCTGTCCTGCTGGCCTCTTTTCCCCCTGCAATTTCAAGGGTTCTACTAATAAAGACGAACGAGAACGAAAAACCCGCAAGAAAAAAGGAAAAAAATCCAAATCCGGCGGTCAGACTGCTGCGGCGGTTCCGCTCGATCCCTCAGGGAAGAATGACGCGGGACAAGGCCACGAATTTACCCACGCCGCCCCGTTGAGCGGGCCAGGCGGCTCGGGTAAGGTCATGCAATCTGCAACGACAAGGCTTCGTCCATGACATCCAAGCTGGATCAACTCAAGCAGTTCACCACCGTGGTCGCTGACACCGGCGACCTCGACGCCATCGCCCGCCTCAAGCCGGTCGATGCCACCACCAACCCCTCGCTGCTGCTCAAGGCCGCTGCGCTGCCCCGCTACGCCGAATTGCTCGACGCGGCGGTCGCCGGTAGCGCCGGCGACCTGGGCCTGGCCTGTGACCGCTTCGGCGTCGCCGTCGGCCAGGAGATCCTCAAGGTGATCCCGGGCCGCATCTCCACGGAAGTGGACGCCCGCCTGTCCTTCGACACCCAGGCCACGCTGCGTCGCGCCGAACGCCTGATCGGCCTCTACGACAAGGCCGGCATCGGCCGTGATCGCGTGCTGATCAAGATCGCCTCCACCTGGGAAGGCATCCGCGCCGCCGAGCAGCTGGAGCGCGACGGCATCCAGACCAACCTCACCCTGCTGTTCAACTTCGCCCAGGCAGTCGCCTGCGCCGATGCCGGGGTCTTCCTCATCTCGCCCTTCGTCGGGCGCATCTACGACTGGTACAAGAAGGCCGAGGGCCGCGACTTCGCAGGCGCCGAAGACCCCGGCGTGCAGTCGGTCTCGCGCATCTACCGCTACTACAAGGCCCACGGCTACGACACAGTGGTGATGGGCGCGAGCTTCCGCAACCTCGGCCAGATCGAGCAGCTGGCCGGCTGCGACCGCCTGACCATCAGTCCCGACCTGCTGCAACAGCTGGCAGAGGACACCGGCACCCTGGAGCGCACGCTCAGCGCGGGCAATGACAACGAGCCGCGCGTCGCCCTGGACCAAACCCAGTTCCGCTGGCAGTTCAACGAAGACGCCATGGCCACCGAGAAGCTCGCCGAAGGCATCCGCCTGTTCGCCCGCGACCAGGAAAAGCTCGAAGCCCTGCTCAACGCCCGCCAGAAATAAAAACGCGCGCGCAGCCACAAGGCTGCGCGCGCGGGTTCACCAATCAGGGGGAAAGACGATCAGCTGCGCTCGAGGGCGCTCACCAGATCGTGGAAGGCTTCTCGATTGGACTCGTTGAGCCCCATCAGGATGCGGTGTGCTTCCAGCACCTTGGTGCGTACCACGTCCTCGGTCTGGTCCTGCGGAGGCAGGTCTTCCAGGCATTCCGGGCATGGCAGCGGCTTGCCGACGATATTGAACACCTGGTCGAACCCCATCGACTGCAACAGTCGAGTGATGTCCGGGTGGGTGGTCACCACGGTCGGCAACAGTCCTACCTTCTGCCGCGAGAGGATCGACAGCTTGGCCAGCAGGCCCAATGTAGTGCTGTCGATACTGCGAGTTTCCGTGAGATCGATGACGATCGCAGAGAAATTCAGCGCGGAGAAGATCTTTTCAATGGTCGCATCCAGAGCCGAACACAAGGTAAGGCGAATTTCACCGACGAACTTCAGGACGAAGGTTCCGTCCTGCTCGGCAAACTGGATTTTACCGGTACTCATGCAAGGTTCCTGCTCAACACCAGCAAGGCGATATCATCCGGCATCTCGCCCAGATTGGCCAGTCCAAACACCTGTCGCAAGCCATCCAGACTGCCACCTGCCGTGCACACCAATTCCGGTAGCACAGCCTCTTTTTCTTTGAGCGTATCTCCCGGCAAAAGGTCCAGAATGCCGTCGGATAAAAGCGTCAGGCTGAAGGACTCCGGCAGCTCGAGGACCTGGTCCTCGTAGGTCGCCTCATCGAACAGCCCAACCGGAAGGCCGCGCCCGCTCAGGTAACGCGCCTTGCCTTCGCTGAACAGCACCGGCAGCGGCAGGTGCCCGCCGATGCTGTAGGTCAGAAGACCGCTTTCTTCGTCTATCACCCCGCCGAGCATGGTCACGTGCTTGCCCAGCTTGCAGTTGATCAACCCACGGTTGATATGGCCGAGCACATCGGAAGGCTTGAACTCCGGGAGCAGCCCACCGCGCCGGGACTCATAGAGCAGCCGGGTGGTCATGAATTTCAGCAGCACGGTGACGAAGGCCGACGACGCGCCATGGCCGGAAACATCGGCCAGGTAGAAGGCGACGCGGTGATCGTCCACGCGGAAGTAGTCGACGAAATCCCCCGACAGGTACAGCGACGGGATGATCTGGTGGGCGAACGTCAGCCCGTCCACCGTCCAGGGCGTCACCGGCAGCATGTTCATCTGCACCTGGCGCCCGGCGTTCTGGTCTTCCTGCAGCAGGTGCAGGCTGGCCTGGAGCTCGCGGTTGGCCGCTTCCAGCTCTTCGCGGTAGCGCTGGTTCTCGACGCGCAGGGCGTGGCGGTCCAGCGCCCGGTGCACCGAGTGCTCCAGCACCGCCAGGTCTTCCAGGGGTTTGATCAGGTAGTCGGCCGCGCCCAGGCGCAGCGCTTCCACGGCATCGCTCATGACGCCAGCGCCGGACACGACAATGACCGGGGTATCGGACTGGAGTTGATTGACGCGGCGGATGAGTTCGAGGCCATCGACCTGTGGCATGCGCAGGTCGCAGATCACCAGGTCAGGACGTTCCTGCTCGAAAACCTGCAGCCCCTGCAAGCCATTGGCAGCCTGCAGGACGCTGAAACCACTGTCTTCCAGATAGGCCGCAAGGCTTGCGCGCACTACCTCGTCGTCATCGATGATCAGCAGCTTGGCACTGGTATTGTGCATGGAGTATCCAGGCAAACGGCGCCAGGGGACGGGCTGGTTGAACACCCGGCCCAAGGCCCTGGTGCGCGTATGGGGGTTCGCTTCAAGGCGCAGACGGTACTCCCATCCGCGGGGCGATTCAAGCGTGCACCGATTGTCGAAACCCGCCTTTACACAAGAAATCGACGGGAGTTATAAGAAGCTCGGGGAGAGTCCATCAAATACAAGAGGACAGTGGCAATGAGCCAAAGCGATCGAGCCTATAGCGAGAAACGCGATTTCATCCGGATGCAAGTCGAAGCCCATGTCGTCCTGCATCATGCCGGACGCGAGATTCCCGCCCTTTGCCGCGACCTCTCCAGTACCGGCATGCAGCTGGAAGCGGACGTGGAGCTGGCGATCGGCGACAAGGTCAAGGTCCACATCCCATCCGACCACGCCGAACTGCAGGGCCTCCTGGCTGAAGCCGAGGTGGTGCGCCTGAGTGATAACGAGAACGGTGGCAAGTCCATCGGGCTCGCCATCATCTCGATGCGCTGAGCAACGCGCGGAAACGAAAAAGGCGGCCCGATGGCCGCCTTTTTCATACCCGCGAACGCTTAGAAGTCGTCCTCGACCTCGCCGTCGCGCACCTTGAACTCACGGTTCTGCAGGTAGGCGTTGCGGATGAAGTTGTACTTGTCGCCCTGGATGAACTTCTCCGCCGACAGCAGGTTGGCGCGGGCGTCGATGACGTTTACGCCACGGATCACGTTGCGCGTCGGCACGTGGTCGATGTACGGGTACGGGCCCAGGTAGCTGTCCGGGATCTTCGCCGGCGCGTCGCGCAGGGTGCTCGAACCCAGCAGCGGCAGCACCACGTACGGGCCACTGCCCACGCCCCAGGCGCCCAGGGTCTGGCCGAAGTCCTCGTCGTTGCGCTGCAGCCCCATGCGGGTGGCCACGTCGAACACGCCCAGCAGGCCGAAGGTGGTGTTGAAGATCAGGCGACCGGTGTCGACGCCGGCGTCATGGAACTTCGCCTGCAGCAGGTCGTTGGCCAGGTTGCCGACATCGCCGACGTTGTTGAAGACGTTGTGCACGCCACTCTCGACGATGTCCGGGGTCACCGCCTGGTAGCCCTGGGCGACAGGTTTCAGCGCATAGGTATCCAGGGTGTCGTTGAAGCGGAAGATCACCCGGTTGACGCCTTCCCACGGATCGCTTTCCGCCGCATTCGCCGCCAGCGGCAGCAGTGCCAGCCCCGCTACGCAGCACACACGACCCAGACGATCGAGCCACCCGGTGGCGATCATTCGCATTGCAGACTCTCCTAGAGAAAAGTAGTGTGGCGAACCCGTGGGCCGCCCGGTGAGGCGCGCATTATACGGCCATCGGGAACTCAATAGGCAGCATAGCGAAGGCGCCCGATGCAGGAAAAACGATTGCTTCATATTGCCCGCATCCCGGTGCGCTGGGGCGACATGGACAGCTACGGCCACGTCAACAACACCCTCTATATCCAATACCTGGAAGAGGCCCGCGTCGCCTGGTTCGAGCAGCACGGCATCCCCATGACCAACGTCGAACAGGGCCCGGTGGTCCTGCAGACCCTGCACACCTACCTCAAGCCCGTGGTGCACCCCGCCACCGTGGTCATCCAGCTGTTCGCCGGCAAGGTCGGTACCTCCAGCCTGGTGGTCGAGCACCGCCTCAGCACCGAGGAAGATCCGCACACTCTCTACGGCGAGGGCTACTGCAAGCTGGTCTGGGTCGATCACGCCGGCAACCGCCCGGTCCCCGTGCCAGCCAGCCTGCGTGAGCTGATGAACGGCAGCTGAGCCGTCATCTTTCCTTAATCCAGCCGTCATGCGGCAGGGCTAGGCTGGGGCCTGACCCCGTCAGGATGACCTTGCCATGCCCACCAGCACACCGCCCGCATTCAATGCCCTGCTCTTCGGTCTCTCCGGCTGCCTCGTGGATTTCGGCGCCAGGACGCTCCCCGTGGCCCTGACCCGCACGCTGCCCCGCTGCACCGCGGAGCGCCTGCAGGAAGCCGCCACCCTGCCGCCGACCCAAGCCCTCGGCCACGCCCTGCAACGCCCGGCCAAGGCCGCCGAACTGGCGCGCTTCAACGAAGCCCTGGCCAGCGCCGCCGATGAACACGCCGAAGCCGCACCCGGGCTGGACCAGCTCCTCGACCTGCTCGCCGCCCGGCAGATCCCCGGCGCCTGGCTGGACGAGCTGCCCGAAGGCACCACCCACGCCCTCGCCGGCCCCCTGGCCAGCACCCTGGCTGCCGGCAACGACCCCGAAAGCCGACCCTGGCCAGCCCCCGACGCCTGCTGGCGGGCCCTCGCCGCCCTGGGCGTGGAGCGCCTGGAGGGCTGCGTGCTGGTCAGCAGCGAACCGCGCCTGCTCCAGGCCGGCCTCAATGCCGGACTCTGGACCGTCGGCCTCGCCGCCAGCGGCCGCCTCTGTGGCCAGGCCCTGGGCGACTGGCAGGCCCTGGCCGCCAACGAGCGCGACCCCCTGCGTGCCCGCGCCACCCTGGAGCTCTACCGCCTGGGCGCGCACTCGGTGATCGACCACCTGGGCGAGCTGCCCGCCTGCCTGGACGACCTCGCGGCGCGCCGACAGAAAGGCGAAAAGCCCTGACCGCACAATTGTTACAGCCTTGATCGGGATCAGGCGCGCGCGGCACTCCTGGATTAATCTCAACGACACGAGGGACCTTTTGGCAGCCGCCGGAGGTCCACTCCAAAGTCTTATGAAAGGAGAACGCCATGTCTGAACGTCTGCAGCAGCAACTGCAAGAACTGCGCGAGCAGTTGGCCAGCGACGCCCCGATGGATGAGCACGAGCGCGCCGAGCTGAACACGCTGATCCAGGACATCGAACTGCAACTGGCCACCGAACCGGCCACCCCGCCCGACGACAGCCTCGTGGATGGCGTCAACCTCGCGGTCGAGCGCTTCGAGATCAAGCACCCGACCCTGGCCGGCACCCTGCGCAACATCGTCCAGAGCCTGGCGAACATGGGCATCTGACGCCAACTGCAACAAAAAACCCCGGCCTTGTGCCGGGGTTTTGCGTTCTGGGGGGGTAGCCCGGGCTTCAGCCCGGGAAAATGGACCGCCTACTGCCGTGCCAGCCGCCCGTTGTCCGGTGCCAGCTCATGGGTGCTGCGGTAGGGGTTGATGTCCAGCCCGCCCCGGCGCACGTAGCGGGCATGTACCGTCAGGTACTCCGGCTTGAGCAGGCGCTGCAGGTCGAGGAAGACGCGCTCCACGCACTGCTCGTGGAAGTCGCAGTGCTGGCGGAAGCTGACGATATAGGCCAGGAAGCTGGCGTGATCCAGGCGCGCGCCCTTGTACTCCACCACCAGGGTGCCCCAGTCCGGCTGGCTGGTGACCGGGCAATTGGACTTCAACAGGTGGCTGTGCAGCGCCTCTTCCACCACCTCGCCGGCATCGGCACGCAGCAGCTCCGGCTGCGGGTGCTCGTAGTTGGCGATGGCCACGTCCAGGTCGTCGATGCAGGTCCCGGCGGCGCGGGCCACGCCTTCGGCCTCCACCTCGGCCAGGCTGCGCACGCGCACCTGCACCGGCGCGCCGGCGGCGGCCGACAGGTCCTTCTCCAGCACCGCCACCAGCTCGGCGGCATTGGCGAAGGCGCTCTGGTTCAGCGAGTTGAGGTAAAGCTTGAACGACTTCGACTCGATGATGTTCGGCGAGGCCGCCGGGATGGCGAACTCGCCGATGGCCACCACCGGCTTGCCGGACGGGGTCAGCCAGGACAGCTCATAGCAGTTCCAGAAATCCACGCCTTTATAAGGCAGGGTCTCCGCCGTCAGCCCCAGCTCGTTCCATTTCGCCACGCGGGAGATGGGGAACAGCAGTTGCGGGCTGTAGGTGCTGATGTACTCGCTGGATTTGCCCAGCGGCGAGTGTTCGGCGGGATGCTGCATGAGGAAGGCGACCTGAGCGGGAAAACCCGACAATTGTATACAGGCCGCCACCCGCCGCGAAACCCGCGCGGCGCCCGCTCAGAACCAGGCGCGCAGCCCGACCACCCAGGCCCCCTCCTCGTCCGCCTCGCCCTCCTGCCGCAGCCAATCGCCGCTGCGCCCATAGGTACGCTCCCACTCGTAGCCGATGTAGGGCGAGAAGTCCGGCGCCAGCCGCCAGTGCAGGCGCAGCCCGGTCTCCAGCGTGCTGCCGCCGGCGCCGCGCCCCAGGTCGTGGTCGTCGGCCAGGGCCAGGTCGTACTCCAGACGCGGCTCCAGCACCAGGCTGCGGGTCAGCAGCAGCTCGTACTCCGCCTCCAGGCGCAGGGAGGGGTCGCCCCGCTCGCTGAGGAACAGATTCGCCTCCACCTCGAACCACTGCGGCGCCAGGCCCTTGATGCCAAGCACCCCGTAACTGCGCGAAGGCCCGGGCTGGTCGTCGTAACGCAGCCCCACCTGCCAGTCGAAGAAGTCACTGACCATGCGCCGATAGAGCAGCTGCGTCTCGCTGTCCACGGTCGGCCCACCGGCATCGCGCAGGCCCTCGTTCTTCAGCACCAGCTTGTGCAGGTCGTTGCCGTACCAGCCCTCCGCCTCCCAGGCCAGCTGCGCGTCGTTGCCGTGGAAACGGCTCTCCAGGCGATCGAAGCCGAAATAACCGACGGGCATGGCGTCCATGTCCATCGCCAGCGCTGCCGGGCTGGCCAATGCCGCCAGCAAGCCCCACTTAATGCTGCGCATGAGCGGCGTCCCCCTTGCTGTCCATCTCCATCGCGTCGCCCAGGGAACGGCTGCTGCCATCGGGCGCCTCGACGATCACCTTGCGGAACATGCCGCTGGCCATGTGGTAAATCAGGTGGCAGTGGAAGGCCCACTCACCGATGGCATCAGCCGGCACGTCCACTTCCAGGGTGCTGCCGGGTGCCACGTTCACCACATGTTTGAGCGGATTGAGCCGGCCATTGCCCTTGTCCAGCTGCATCCACATGCCGTGCAGGTGCATGGGGTGGTTCATCATCGTCTGGTTGACGAAGCGGAAGCGCACCCGCTCGCCGTAGCGCAGGCGGATAGGCTCGGCCTCCGAATACTTCACCCCGTCGAAGGACCAGAAGTAGCGCTCCATGTTGCCGGTGAGCTTCAGCTCGATGGTGCGGTCCGGCGCGCGGTAGCGGGCGTCCGGGCGCATCGCCTTGAGGTCGCCGTAGACCAGCACGCGCCCGCCCTCGGCCTCCGGCGCCACGCCGCTGCCCGGCGCGTAGTCGGGGTTGCCCGCCGGCGCCGACGGCATCCCGTGGCCCATGGTGGCGTGGTCCATCCCGGCCATGGCGCCGTGGTCCATGCCTGCCATGTCCCCCATGTCGTGAGCCATGCCCATGTCGGCCATGGTCAGGCGGCGTGGCGCGCCCAAGGGCGGCACCTCGCCGGCCATCCCCTCGCGCGGTGCCAGGGTGGCGCGCACCAGGCCGCGCCGGTCCATGGATTCGGCCAGCAGCGAGTAGGCGCGGTCCTCGGTCGGCTGCACGATCACGTCATAGGTTTCCGCCACCGTCATGCGCAGGCTGTCCACCGTCACCGGCAACACGTCGTTGCCGTCGGCCTGCACCACGGTCATCGGCAGGCCGGGGATGCGCAGGTCGAAGTAGCTCATGCCCGAGGCGTTGATCAGGCGCAGGCGCACCCGCTCGCCCGGCTTGAACAGCGCCGTCCAGTTCTGCCCGGTGTCGCGGCCGTTGACCAGGAAGCGGAAGCCGCTGACATCGGCGATATCGGTCGGCGACATGCGCATATCGCCCCAGGCCCAGCGGTCCTTCAGCGTCGCCCAGACGCCATCGCGCCCGGCATCGCGGAAGAAGTCCCCAAGGGTCAGCTTCTGGTCGTTGTAGTACTCGGCGTCCTTCTTCAGGTTGGCCAGGGTGCGTTCGGGCTTCTCGTCCTGCCAGTCGAACAGCATCACCGTGTATTCGCGGTCGTAGCGGTACGGCTCGCGGGCCCGGGGCTCGATGACCAGTGGCCCATACAACCCCTCCTGTTCCTGGAAGTCGCTGTGGGCGTGGTACCAGTAGGTGCCCGACTGCTGCAGGCGGAAGCGGTAGGTGAAGGTCTGCCCGGGCTTGATGCCGGGGAAGCTGATGCCCGGCACGCCGTCCTGGTCGTAGGGCAGGATGATCCCGTGCCAGTGCAGCGAGGTGTCGCGGTCCAGGCGGTTGGTCACGCGGATCTCCACCTCCTCGCCCTCCTTGAAGCGCAACTCCGGGGCGGGGGACTGGCCGTTGATGGTCAGCGCCGGCCGGCGGCCATCGCTCAGCTCGACCTGCCCTTCGTCGATCACCAGGTCGTAGCTGCCACCCAGGGCGTTGGCGGCCAGGGCCAGCAGCCCGGCGCCGATCAGCACCCGCTTCATGGCGTGACCTTGAGGCTGCCCACCATCCCCGCCTGGTAATGCCCGGGGATGTTGCAGGCGAACTCCAGCCCGGTGGTGGCGCTGAAGGTCCAGGTCAGCTCGGCGGTCTTGCCCGGCTCCACCAGCACGCTGTTGGGGTCGTCGTGCTTCATCATCGCGCCATGGTCCATGCCGGCCATGTCGTGGCCCATCTTGCTGTGGTCCATCTGGCCCATGTCGTGGTTCATGCCGGTGGGGGTGAGCATGCCCATCTGCTGCATCTGCAGCATTTCCTTCTGGTGCGCCGCATGCATGGCGGCGTCGCCCAGGTTGAACTCGTGCAGCAGGCCGCCCGTGTTCTTCAGCACGAAGCGCACCGTCTCGCCCGCCTTCACTTCCAGGCTGGCCGGCTCGTAGTACATGTCGCCGAGGGTGATCTCCACGGTGCGGTCGGCCTCGGCGGCCTTGCCCGGGTGACCGAAGGCATAGCCCCCGGCCGGCGTGTCGGCCAGCACGGGCAGGCTGATGGACAGGCCCAGGGCCAGGGCGATGAGAGAGGATTTCATAAGGCGCTCCTTGAGTGACGATGACGCCACCTTAAGCACCCCAGGCTGGCGCCTGGCTGACCGCGACATTACAACTTTGTCAGCTTGCGCCACCGGCGGCCGCCGTCGCGGTATAAAGCAAGCGTTCCCCGCTACGAGTACTCCATGAAACTGCTGATCGTCGAAGACGAACCCAAGACCGGCCACTACCTGCGCCAGGGCCTGGGCGAAGCCGGCTTCCTCGCCGACCTCGCCAGTGACGGCATCGCCGGCCAGCACCTGGCCCTCACCGGCGACTACGACCTGGTGATCCTCGACGTCATGCTCCCCGGCCGCGACGGCTGGCAGGTCCTGCGCGCCCTGCGTGAGTCCGGCCTGGAGATCCCCGTGCTGTTCCTCACCGCCCGCGACGCCGTGGAAGACCGCGTGCGCGGCCTGGAACAGGGCGCCGACGACTACCTGGTCAAGCCCTTCGCCTTCGCCGAACTGCTGGCCCGGGTGCGCACCCTGCTGCGTCGGGGCGCCACCGGCCAGCAGGACACCAGCCTGCAACTGGCCGACCTGCGCCTCGACCTGCTGCGCCGCCGGGTGGAACGCGACGGCCAGCGCATCGACCTCACCGCCAAGGAATTCGCCCTGCTGGAACTGCTGCTGCGCCGCCACGGCGAGGTGCTGCCCAAGTCGCTGATCGCCTCGCAGGTCTGGGACATGAACTTCGACAGCGACACCAACGTCATCGAGGTCGCCATCCGCCGCCTGCGCGCCAAGGTCGACGACGCCTGGCCGACCAAGCTCATCCACACCGTGCGCGGCATGGGCTACGTGCTCGAGGCGCGGGACGCCTGATGCGCCGCCTGTCCCTCGGCGCCCGCCTCAGCCTGCTGTTCGCCGCCTGCACCGCCGCCGTCTCGCTGATCGCCGGCCTGCTCTTCGACCGCGCCAGCGCCGCGCACTTCGTCGAACTCGACCAGCAACTGCTGGCCGGCAAGGTCGAGGTGTTCCGCAGCATCCTCGGCCCGGCGCGCAACGCCGAAGCCATCGGCCGCCATGCAGACGAGCTGCGCACCGAGCTGGAACGCCACCCCGACCTGGCCCTGCGCATCCTCGGTGCCGACGGCGAACCCTGGTTCGACAGCCAGGCCGTCTCCGGCGCCGGCCATGACCGCCACGGCGACACCGCCTGGCGCCGCTTCGACGCGCCCCTGGAACCGCAGCGCGCGCAATCGCCCCGGCTGGAACTGCGCCTGGACATCACCCACCACCAGCACTTCCTCGAACGCATGCAGCGGCTGATCTGGCTCACCGTCGGCCTCAGCGCCCTGGCCACCGCCCTGCTCGGCGCCTGGGCCGTGCGCAGCGGTTTGCGCCCCCTGCGGCGGATGACCGAAGTCGCCGCCGGCGTCTCCGCCAGCTCGCTCACCACGCGCCTGGCCGACGACCGGCTGCCCGCCGAGCTGGCCGGCCTCACCCAGGCATTCAACGCCATGCTCGGCCGCCTCGACGACGCCTTCCAGCGCCTCTCGGCCTTCTCCAGCGACATCGCCCACGAGCTGCGCACGCCGCTGTCCAACCTGCTCACCCAGACCCAGGTCACCCTCGCCCAGCCCCGTGACGGCGACGCCTACCGCGAAGCGCTGCACTCCAACCTCGAAGAGCTGCAGCACCTGGCGCAGATGGTCAACGACATGCTGTTCCTGGCCAAGGCCGAGCACGGCCTGCTCGCCACCCGCCTGGAGCCCCTGCAGCTGGGGGCCGAGCTGGACGCGATGGCGGAATTCTTCGCGCCCCTGGCCGAGGATGGCCAGGTCACCCTCAGCCGCCAGGGCGACGCCCGCCTGCCGGCCGACCGCGCCCTGCTGCGCCGTGCCCTGTCCAACCTGATCGACAACGCCCTGCGCTTCACCCCGGCGGGCGGACGCATCCAGCTCCTGGTGCAGCAGGACGCCGGCCAGGTGCGCCTGGAAGTGGCCAACGACGGCACCCCGATCCCCGCCGAACTGCTGCCGCGGCTGTTCGACCGCTTCTTCCGGGGCGACCCGGCGCGCCGTGAAGGCCAGGCGGAGCACGCCGGCCTCGGCCTGGCCATCACCCGCTCCATCGTCCACGCCCACGGCGGCGCCATCCGCTGCGAATCAGCCGGTGGCTGGACGCGCTTCGTGCTGGAGTTCCCGCTAGCGCCCTGAGTCAAGGCCGGCGGGCTGGCAGTCGTAGCTCAGCAGCACATCCACGCCCCAGGCCTGCCAGCAGGACGCCTCCAGCACATAGGTCGAGCCGTTGAAGCGCCAGTCGGAGACCCCCTGCCCCTGGTCCGCATACAGGCGCACCGGCACATGGCCCTGGCTCAGCGGCCCGCTCACCGCGCCGAGCATGCCCTGCCCTTCCAGCAGCAGCTGCGGCTCGCCTGGGTCATTCACCGCGAACAGCCAAAGGGCGTTGCTGCGCTGCACGTTCTGCGACACCAGCACGCCCGGCCGGCCTTCGCCCAGGTCGACCCGGCCGAACCCCAGGCTCGCCTTGCCCCAGCCATCGCCCATGTCCTCGTCTTCGGGCGAGTAGTTGCCCGACTGCGCCACCTGTTGACGCAGGCGCTGCTGCAGCGCCTCCGGCACCTCGCCCGGGAGTTCCGGCAAGGCCATGCCGCCTTCCGAAGCCACCGGCTGCGCCCAGCGCGGGTCGCTCAGTCCCTCGTCCAGCAGCGCCCGCTGGCAGCCGGTGTCGGCCTTGCAGGCCCGCAAGCGCGCCAGCCAGGCATCGAGGGCAGCGGACCACTGCAGGATCGAGCGCTCCGGCGCCAGGCTGCCGTGCAAGCGCACCGCCATCTGCTGCGCCTTCGCCCGCAACTGATCGTCCACACACAGGCCCGCCCAGTCACCGCCCTGCCCCTCCAGCGCCACCCGCCGTTCTTCTGGCGACAGGTAGTTCGCACCGTTCAGCATGCAGGGCAGGAAAGGCAGCGGCCCCGGCAACTGTTCCAGCTGCGGGTCGGGGAAATGGCGCGCCAGCAGCTCGTCGTAACGGGCCAGCACCTGCCCGCTGCGGTCGATCAGCGCCTCGACGCTGCGCTCGTAGGGCAGCGGCAGGGTCACCACCGCCCGCCCCTCATCGAAATCGTCGATCACTGCCGGGTAGCTCGGGGCGATCACCCAGGCTCCCTGGTGATCGATAAAGCCCCACAGGTGATTCTGCGACGAACGCGCCGCCGCCAAGCCCTCGTGGAAGCCGTGGGCATCCTCGAAATCCCCCGGCAGCGGGTAGCTGCCGTCCACCGCCATGAAACGCACCGTGCTCGGCGACTGCACCTGCCCCAGGTTCTCCCCGGTGGGCAGCCGCACCGGCAGCAGGCCCTCGCGCAGGCTCAGGTCGAGCGGCTCGCTGTACAACCTAGGCGCCGGGCCGAACAGCAGCTTCGCCTGCTCATCCAGCAGG
>BATO01000007.1 GCA_000474255.1 Aquipseudomonas alcaligenes MRY13-0052 | reverse complement strand
GGGCGAACTGCAGCGCCGGCCCCATGGCGCGGGTCTTCGGCCTGCCAGCGGGCCAGGGCCTGCGCCTGTTCGGCGTCCAGGGCCCCGGCGCTGAGGCGGATGGCCCAGTCGGCGGCTTGCTCGCGGATGTCCTGCTCGCGCAGGTCGTGGCTGATCACGGCGGTCTCTCGAGTTCTCGTTATAGGAATGCTGACGTCTGAGGGGCCGATATTCGGTAAACCATTTGTCATCTTTCGCTCGAAGCGCCGGTTTGCAGGCGCTGCATGACATGCGCCAGGGCCTTGGACAGGTGCTTCTGCACTGAGCTGTCGGAGATATCCAGCTGCCGGGCGACCTCGGCGTGGGTCAGGCCTTCGAGGCGGTTGAGGCGGAAGATTTCACGGGTGCGCGGCGGCAGTTCCGCCACCGCCTCGCGCAGCCGGTGCATGTGCTGGGCCTCGGCGGCTTCTTCGTCGAGGCCGGGGCGTTCTTCGACTATTTCCTCCAGCGCCTCGTGGGGCACCGACTCGGTCTTGCGCCGCGACTGCTGCCGGGCGTGATCGATCATCAGGTTGTGGGCGGTGCGGTAGAGGTACGCGGGGCTGTTGTCGATGCGTTCCTTGCCGCGCTGTTCGGCCAGGCGCAGGAAGCTCTCCTGGACCAGGTCGGCGGCCAGCTGCGGGTCGCGCACCTTGCGCGTCAACAGGCTTTGCAGGGCCTTCGCATGCTTGATGAAAAGGCTCTTGAGATCGGGCTCCGACAAGCGCGCTCCCTGACAGGCGGAGGGTGAGGGAGCGCCATCTTATTTTTATTGAGAATCGGTTGCAATTGAGAAAGAAACTTCTCAGCTGGCCGGTGCCAGCAGGGTGGGCAACTGGTCCTTGAGCTTCTGGTTGTTCAGCGGCGCACGGATGAAGCCGCGCTGGGTGCCGTCCGGGCCGATCACCACCAGGTTGCCGCTGTGGTCGACGGTGTAGTTTTCCTTGCTGGTGTCAGCCGGGATGAAGGGAATGCTCACGGCGTTGGCCAGCTTCTGGATCGCGGCCAGTTCGCCGGTGTAGCCGACGAAGGCCGGGTCGAAGTAGCCCAGGTACTGCTTGAGCTGCTGCGGGGTGTCGCGGTTGGGGTCGACGCTGACCAGCACCACGCGCAGGTTGTTGCGCGCCGCCTCCGGCAGCAGGCCCTTGAGCTCGCGCATCTGCGCCAGGGTGGTGGGGCAGATGTCCGGGCAGAAGGTGTAGCCGAAGAACAGCAGGCTCCATTTGTCCTTGAGTTCGTTGACCGCCACCGGCTTGCCGTCCTGGTCGGTGAGGCTGATGGACGGCAGGGTGCGGCTCTGCGGCAGCAGCACGATGCCGGCGTCGAGCAGTTGGGTCGGGTCGGCCTGGCGCTGGTTGTTGAGCACCTTGTGCACGGTCAGGCCGAGCACCAGCGCCACCAGGGCGATGAGGACGAATACGGTTTTCTGCACACGGGTCATGGGCGGTCTTCACTCGGGGATTTCGGTGGCGGCAAGACTAACCGCGAAGCGTGCCGATGGCACGGTCCGCGGTGTAACAGCCTTTGGAGTCAGATGTTCAGCAGCAGGTAGTGGTCCACCAGCAGGGCGATGAACAGCAGGAACAGGTAGGCGATAGAGTACTTGAAGGTCTTGATCGCGGCGTGCGGTCGGCTGTCGCGGTAGAGCACCCAGGCCCATTGCAGGAAGCGCCCGCCCAGGCCGATGGCGCAGACCAGGTAGAGCAGGCCGCTCATGTGGATGGCGTAGGGCAGCAGGCTCACGGCGAACATCACCAGGGTGTAGAGCAGGATGTGCACCTTGGTGTAGTGCTCGCCGTGGGTCACCGGCAGCATGGGGATGTCGGCCTTGGCGTATTCCTCCTTGCGGTGGATGGCCAGGGCCCAGAAGTGCGGCGGGGTCCAGGCGAAGATGATCAGCACCAGCAGCAGCGGCTCGGCGGACAGGTGCCCGGTGACCGCGACCCAGCCGAGCATCGGCGGGGCGGCGCCGGCGAGGCCGCCGATGACGATGTTCTGCGGCGTGGCGCGCTTGAGAAAGCCGGTGTAGATCACCGCGTAACCCAGCAGCGAGGCGAGGGTCAGCCAGGCGGTGAGCTCGTTGGTGAAGTGCAGCAGCATCACCTGCCCGGCCACCGCCAGGAGCAGGGCGAACACCAGTGCGGCGACCGGCGAGACGCGGCCGTTGACCACCGGGCGCTTGAGGGTGCGCGCCATGATCGAGTCGATGCGCCGGTCCACCACGTGGTTCACCGCCGCCGCCGACCCGGCGCACAGGGCGATGCCGAGGTTGCCGAAGATCAGCACCTCCCAGGACACGCCCGCGCGGGTGGCGAGGAACATCCCCACCAGGGAGGTGATGAGCATCAGCACCAGCACCTTGGGCTTGGTCAGTTCCAGGTAATCGCGCCAGCTGGCGTGGACCCGGGCCTCGCGTTCGCTGAGCAGAGTGGCCATGGCGTCTCTCCTTCTTCTTGTGTTCAGGCAGGCTTGCCGGCGTGCAGCCGGAGAGCCGTGGTCGCGGGGGCGGCGGCCAGGGCCGGCGCACGCACGCGGTAATTCACCAGCACCAGGGTCAACAGCAGCAGCGCACCGCCGCCGTTGTGGGCCACTGCCACGGGCAGCGGCAGGTGGAAGATCACGTTGCTGATGCCCAGCCCCACCTGCAGCGCCAGGGCGCCGAGCACCAGCACAGCGAGGCGGCCGAGGCCGGCGGCACGCAGGCGCCAGGCGAGCACCAGCAGGGTGAGGGTCACCACCAGGGCGCCGAGGCGGTGGGTCATGTGGATGGCGGTG
The DNA here is from genome assembly GCA_000474255.1 of Aquipseudomonas alcaligenes MRY13-0052. Taxonomy (GTDB): domain Bacteria; phylum Pseudomonadota; class Gammaproteobacteria; order Pseudomonadales; family Pseudomonadaceae; genus Metapseudomonas; species Metapseudomonas solani. The sequence goes on along the minus strand of BATO01000007.1, from coordinate 129,269 downwards.
CGGGCGTCGCTGTCCAGCTGCCCGCCCAGGTAGTTGGGGCCGATGTGCTGGCTGAGGTGGAAGCCGTTGGCGAAGTCCATCTCCGGCCACCACTGGCCGTGGCAGGTGGGCAGGTCGACACAGGCCACCGCCGCGTAGTTGGAGCTGACCCAGCCGCCGAGGGCGACCTGGCCGATCACCAGCAACAACCCGAGGGTCGCCAGGTAGCGCAGCCGCGCGGGCAGCTGCAGCGGGGCGAAGGCGCCGGACAGGCGCAGACTGAGGAGGAACAGCAGCGCCAGGGTGGTGAAGCCGCCGAGCAAGTGCGCGGTGACCACCTGGGGCCAGAGCTTGAGGGTCACCGTCCACATGCCGAAGGCGGCCTGGGCGATGACCACGCCGAGCAGCAGCAGCGGCAACTTGTGCGGCTGCCCATCACGCCCGCGCCGCACCAGGGCATGCACGGCAAGGCCGAGGATGGCCAGGCCCAGGGTGCCGGCGAAGTAGCGGTGGATCATCTCGTTCCAGCCCTTGTCGGCCTCCACCGGCGCCTCGGGGAAATGCACCTCGGCGTGGGCCAGCTGGGCTTCGGTCTTGGGCACGCTGATAAAGCCATAGCACCCCGGCCAATCGGGGCAACCGAGGCCGGCATGGGTCAACCGGGTGTAGGCGCCCAGCAGCACCACCACCACAGCCAGCGCGGTGGCCAGCACCGCGAGGTAGAAACCGGGACGAAAAGATCGTTGCATGTGGAGAGCTCCGTTTTCTCAGCTGCAAGCTTCAAGCCTCAAGCGACAAGGGAAGAGCAGGCCTCTTGCAGCTTGTAACTTGCAGCTTGCCGCTGCCCTCAACCTATATTCGAGAGCTTCATGAGGTGCCGCAGGTCGTTGAGGATCTGCTTGCCCTTGATCTTCGCGTCGTAGCGCAGCACCAGGTTGCCATGGGGGTCGACGATCCACAGCTGCGGGCCGGTGACGTCGCTTTCCACCGCCTTGCCATAGGCCGCCGGGTCCAGCGTGTAGCGCTGCAGGCGCGGGTATTCGCGCTCCAGGGTTTGCTGGTAGTCCGCCGACAGCGGCTGCGCGGCGGCGAAGGCGTGGCTGCCGCGCTCGGCCTCGCGGCCCAGGCCGATGTGGATCTGCCGAGCGACGTACACCAGTTGCTGGCAGTCGGCCTCGCAAGCCTGGGGGGCGGTGACCAGCAGCTGCCACAGCGCAGGCTCCCCGGCGCCCTGCACGCCGAGGTCGGCGCGGGTCTGGCCGTTGCCGATCAGCGCGCCGTGGTAGCTGCGCCCCTCCGGCACCCAGAAGCGCAGCTTGTACATGGCCGAGGCCAGCACCATGGGGCCGAGTACCACCGCGAGGATCAGCAGCAGCTGCAGGCGCCCGCGCGTACGGCGCGGCGGCGTATCAGGCAGAGCGAGGGCTGGATTCATCCGTTAACTCCCGTGCTTGGCGAAAACCGAAATAGGTGAAGAGGGCGCAGAGGGCCGCCGCCATGGCGAACCACTGCACCGCGTAACCGAGGTGTTTTTCCGGCCCCATGGCCACCACCGGCCAGTCGGCTTCATAGGCGGCGAAACCGGGCTCGATGCGCAGCTCGAAGGGCAGGCCGCCACGGCCGAGCTTCTGCCACAGGGCACGTGGCTCGACCTGGTTGATCAGTTGCGGCCACTCGGCGCTTTCCACGTGCTTGAGCTCGAAGGCGGCGCCGGGCGGCACATAGACCCAGGCGTCGAGGGCCAGGGGCTGGTGCGGGGTGTCGAATTGCGGCGGGGTGCGCCGGTCCGGCCAGGGCAGCCAGCCCCGGTTGACCAGCAGCCAAAGCCCGCTGGCCTGGTCGTAGAAGGGTTGCAGCAGTTCGACGCCGGGCTTGCCGGCGCGAATGCGGCTGTCCAGCAGCAGGCTGTGCTGGTCATCGAAACTGCCCTGCAGGCGCACCCGCACATAGGCCGGATCGGGCAGGCGTTCGAGTTCGGTGATGGCGATGGGTTCGGCGCTGCGACGCGCTTCGTAGCCGGCCAGCAGCTGGCGCTTCTCCTCGGCGCGGGACAGTTGCCAGACGCCCAGGCCGACGAGCAGGGGCAGCAGCGCCAGCACCACGAGGGTGGGCACGAGGCCGGGGCGGAAGGCCCTCAACCGACGTGGCCTGGAGCCTGGAAAGCTCTGGCTATACTGCACAACGTCCCCCTTGCCCCGGATTCGCCCATGCTCAAGGCGCTTATCGTTTTCATGCTGCTGGCCACCGTGGTCAGCCTGTTCAGCGGCCTGTTCTTCCTGGTCAAGGACGAGGGCCGCGGTTCACGCGTGGTCAACGCCCTCACCGTCCGTGTCGTCCTTGCCGCTCTCACCCTCGGCCTCGTCGCCTGGGGCTTCTACAGCGGCCAACTGGTGTCGCATACGACCTGGTAACCAGAGCTGGAAGCTTGAAGCCAGAAGCTGGAAGAAGAACTGCTTCGGGCTTCCCGCTTCCGGCTTCCAGCTGCTTTTTCAAAGCACATACACAAAGATGAACAGCCCCACCCAGACCACGTCGACGAAGTGCCAGTACCAGCTGGCGGCTTCGAAGCCGAAGTGGTGGTCGGCGTCGAAGTGCCCGCGCAGGATGCGCACCAGCATCACCGTGAGAATCAGCGTGCCCATGGTCACGTGGGCGCCGTGGAAGCCGGTGAGCATGAAGAAGGTGGCGCCGTAGATGCCCGAGCCGAGGGTCAGGCCCAGTTCGGTGTAGGCGTGGATGTATTCCTCGGCCTGCAGGGCGAGGAAGGCCACGCCGAGGAGGATGGTCAGCGCCAGCCAGATCTTCAGCAGCTTGCGGTTGGCCTTCTTCAGCGCGTGGTGGGCGAAGGTCACGGTGAAACTGGAGGACACCAGCAGGAGGGTGTTGATCAGCGGCAGGTGCCAGGGGTCGATCACCTCCTTGGGCCCGGGGAAGAGTTTCGGGTCGGGGGTGTTGAGCAGCGGCCAGGTGTATTGGAAGTTGGGCCAGAGCATGTTGGCCACACCCTTGTCGCCCTCGCCGCCGAGCCAGGGACCGGCCCAGGTGCGCACGTAGAACAGCGCGCCGAAGAAGGCGGCGAAGAACATCACCTCGGAGAAGATGAACCAGCTCATGCCCCAGCGGAACGAGCGGTCCATCTGCGGGCTGTAGAGCCCGCCGCGGCTTTCCTTGATCACCGCGCCGAACCAGCCGAACAGCATGTACGCCAGGCACAGGGCGCCGACGAAGAAGATCAGCGGGCCGTTGGAATCCGGGCGGGCGGCCTTGAGGTCGTTGAACCAGGTGCCCAGGCCGTAGACGGTGACGAGCATGCCGATGGTGGCGATGATCGGCCATTTGCTCTGGGCGGGAACGTAATACTGCTCGTGACTTGCCATCGTTGTTGTTCTCCTTGTCGGCGCGTCAGCTGCCGGTCTTGGCGACCGGGGGCTTGCGGGCCGTGATATCGAACAGCGTGTAAGCGAGTGTCAGGTGGTGCACGTCGGGCGGCAGGTCGCGGTCGACGATGAAGCGCACCGGCATTTCGATGCGCTCGCCCGGTTGCAGGACCTGCTGGGTGAAGCAGAAGCATTCGGTCTTGTGGAAGTACGCGGCAGCCTTGGACGGCGAGATGCTCGGCACCGCCTGGGCGGTCATGGGCTTGTCCGTCGTGTTGTGGGCGATGAACAGCATCTCGTTGCTGGCCCCCGGGTGCACCACCAGGTCGTCCGCCTTGGAGCGGAATTCCCAGGTCATGTCCGCCGAGTTGGTGGCGAGGAACTGCACCCGCACCTGGCGTTGCTCGTCCAGCGCCTGGCTGCCTTCGTAGGCGGAGGCATTGGTCTTGCCGTTGATGCCGAAGGCCACGCACATCACTTCGTAGATCGGCACCAGGGCGAAACCGAAGCCGAACATCGCCACCACCAGCACCAGCAGGCGTGGAATCAGGCGGCGATTGTTCAGTTCCCCGCTCATCTCACTTCACCTCCGGCGGGGTGCTGAAGGTGTGGTACGGCGCCGGCGAGGGCACGGTCCACTCCAGCCCTTCGGCACCGTCCCATGGCTTGGCCGGTGCGGGTTTGCCGCCACGGATGCACTTGATGACGATGAACAGGAAGAGCAGCTGGGTGGCGCCGAAGGTGAAGGCGCCGATGGAGGAGATCATGTTGAAGTCGGCGAACTGCAGGTTGTAGTCCGGGATGCGTCGCGGCATGCCGGCCAGCCCCACGAAGTGCATGGGGAAGAACGCCATGTTCATGCCGATGAAGCTCATCCAGAAATGCAGCTTGCCGAGGGTCTCGTCGTACATGTGGCCGGTCCACTTCGGCAGCCAGTAATAGGCCGAGGCGAAGATGCCGAAGATGGCGCCGGGCACCAGCACGTAGTGGAAGTGGGCCACCACGAAGTAGGTGTCGTGGTACTGGAAGTCCGCCGGGGCGATGGCCAGCATCAGCCCGGAGAAGCCGCCGATGGTGAAGAGGATGACGAAGGCCACCGCGAACAGCATCGGTGTCTCGAAGGTCATCGAGCCCTGCCACATGGTGCTGGCCCAGTTGAACACCTTCACCCCGGTGGGCACGGCGATCAGCATGGTGGCGTACATGAAGAACAGCTCGCCGGTCAGCGGGATGCCGACCACGAACATGTGGTGCGCCCAGACGATGAAGGAAAGGAAGGCGATGGAGGCCGTGGCGTAGACCATCGAGGTGTAGCCGAACAGCGGCTTGCGCGCGAAGGCCGGGATGATCGAGCTGACCGCGCCGAAGGCGGGCAGGATCATGATGTACACCTCGGGGTGGCCGAAGAACCAGAACACGTGCTGGAACAGCACCGGGTCGCCGCCGCCGGCCGCGCTGAAGAAGCTGGTGCCGAAGTGGATGTCCATCAGCATCATGGTCACGCAGCCCGCCAGCACCGGCATCACCGCGATAAGCAGGAAGGCGGTGATCAGCCAGGTCCAGACGAACAGCGGCATCTTCATCAGGGTCATGCCTGGGGCACGCAGGTTGAGGATGGTGGCGATCACGTTGATCGCGCCCATGATCGAGCTGATGCCCATCAGGTGGATGGCGAAGATGAAGTAGGTGACGCTCTCCGGCGCGTAGGTAGTGGACAGCGGCGCGTAGAAGGTCCAGCCGAAGTTGGGCCCGCCGCCGGCGGTGAACAGGGTGCTGATGAGCAGGCCGAAGGCGGCGGGCAACAGCCAGAAGCTGAAGTTGTTCATGCGCGGCAGGGCCATGTCCGGCGCGCCGACCATCAGCGGGATCATCCAGTTGGCCAGGCCGACGAAGGCCGGCATCACCGCGCCGAAGACCATGATCAGGCCGTGCATGGTGGTCATCTGGTTGAAGAAGGCCGGTTCGACGATCTGCAGCCCGGGCTGGAACAGCTCGGCGCGGATCACCATCGCCATGGAACCCCCGAGGAGGAACATGGCGAAGGCGAACCACAGGTACATGGTGCCGATGTCCTTGTGGTTGGTGGTGAGCACCCAGCGCATCAGGCCCTTGGCCGGGCCGTGGTGGTGATCATGCCCGGCATGATCGTGGTCGATCACTGCACTCATGTCATTTCTCCTCGGCTTGCTTGAGCGCAAGCACTTCTTTCGGCGTCACCATGTCGCCCTTGGCGTTACCCCAGGCGTTGCGTTCGTAGGTGATGACGGCGGCGATATCGACTTCCGACAGCTGCTTGCCGAAGGCGGCCATCGCGGTGCCGGGTTTGCCGTGGAAGACGATGCTGAGGTGGTCTTCCTTCGGCCCGGTGGCGATCTTCGAGCCCTTGAGCGCCGGGAACATGGGCGGCATGCCCTGGCCCTCGGCCTGGTGACAGGCGGCGCAGGTGGTGTGGTAGACCTTGTCGCCACGGGCGGTGAGCTCTTCGAGCGTCCACTCCTTGTCGGTCAGCTCCTTGAGCTTGGCCACCTCTTCCTTGCGGCCGGCGAGCCACTTGGCGAAGTCCTCCTTGGACTTGGCCTCGACCACGATGGGCATGAAGCCGTGGTCCTTGCCGCACAGCTCGGCGCACTGGCCGCGGTAGATGCCGGGCTTGTCGATGCGTGTCCAGGCTTCGTTGACGAAGCCGGGGATGGCGTCACGCTTGACCGCCAGCGCCGGTACCCACCAGGAGTGGATGACGTCGGCGGCGGTGATCAGGAAGCGCACCTTGGTGCCCACCGGGATCACCAGCGGCTCGTCCACCTCCAGCAGGTAGTGCTCGTCCTTCTCCGCCTTGTTGTGGATCTGCTCGGCGGGGGTGGCGAGGTTGCTGAAGAATTCGACGTCCTGGCCCAGGTACTTGTAGTTCCACTTCCACTGGTAGCCGGTGACCTGGATATCCAGCTCGGATTCGGAACTGTCGTAGATGTCGATCAGGGTCTTGGTGGCAGGTATCGCCATCAGCACCAGGATGACGAAGGGCACGACCGTCCAGAGGATCTCCACCGTGGTGCTCTCGTGGAAATGCGCCGGCTCCTGGCCGGTGGAGCGACGGTGGATGATCATCGACCAGAACATGGCACCGAACACGATCACGCCGATGACGACGCAGATCCAGAAGATGGTCATGTGCAGATCGAAAACGGTACGACTGACCTCGGTGGCACCGGGCGTCATGTTGACGGTCCAGGCGGCCTGCGCCTGGCTGAAAATCGACCACAGCAGGAGTCCCATCCAGACTCGTGGATGTCGCATCATTGCGGGTTCCCCTTATCGTTCTTGTTATCCCGCCGGCTGGGCCAGCGGCTAAGGGAGCGGTCGTTAATACGGCTGACTTTAACGGCCGACCTTCAGCACGTGGTGCACAGTCGGGTGTCATCAGGTATCGCCTTTCGAGTCGGAGTATAGACACCGACTTGAAGCTGGCAACGCGATGGGAAAATTGGCGCAAGGGCCGCAAGCCTTGTCCTAAACGCCACGGCTGGCGCGGGGTTGGCGGGAGCGCGCGGTGCCCGTTATCGCGACCATGCATAAGCATTGCGGCATTATGACAATCGGGTCTTAGCTGGCCGCCGAGGCGAGCTAAGTTGTGTCTTCCCCTCCCTTCGATCCATGTCCTATCCAGGAGCAGTCATGAATACCCTCGCCCTGCGCGAACTCATCCAGCGAGCCCACGAACAGGAAGCCCGGAGCGGGCACCTGGCGCGCATCCTCTCCACCCAGCTGGACCGCCTCCACCCCGCCATCCGCCTGCCCGACGACGACGCCCAGGGCGTGCTGGCGCGCTTCGTCAGCGCTTATATCGAACAGGTGCCGGACGTGCTCGATGCTGCCGCCAATGTCGCCCGCGAAGCCGGTATCGAGGCCCAGGTGAAGCCGGTGCTGAAGGTGGCCGAGCAGTTCTTCCTGCAGCCGCCGAGCATGGTGGAAGGCCACGAGGGCCTGGACGGCCTGCTTGACGAGGCCTACCTCGCCCACCGCCTGGTGGAGGAAGTCAACGACCGCTACATCGCCCACCTCGGCGAACCGCTGATCCCCCTGGACACCACCGTGGCCAACCTCATCGCCCACCGGCTGATCGGCGAACCCTTCGCCAACCAGCTGGACGAAGCCGTGCACCATGCAGTGGACGGCATGCTCGACGAGGCGGTGTTCGAGCGCGCCTCGGTGCAGCACTACCGCGACAGGCTGCACGACCCAAAGGTGGAAGCGGCGTGGAAGCGCTGGCCCTGCCTCTCGCGCCAGCTCGGCGTCGAACTGCAGCTGGACCAGGCACAACGCGCCGCCAGCTGATCTTCAGACGGCGCGGCCGCGCAGGCTGAGCAGCCGTCCCTCCAGGCGCCGGTTCAGGGCACGGGGCTCGATCTGCAGGGCCCCACCCTGGCGCTGCGCGGCGCGCCCCCAATCCTCCAGCAGTTCCATGCAGGCATGGTCGATGTAACTGAGGTTATCCAGCGGCACCTGCAGCCGCGTGCCCGGCTCCACCCCCTCCAGCACCCGCGCCAGCTGCGGCACCCGCAGGAAGGTAGCGGCGCCGGCCAGGCGCAGCTCGGCCTCGCCGGGGGCACCCTGCACCAGGGCGACTTTCAGGCGCGAAGCCTTCCAGGCCAGCTTGGCCAGGGTCAGGGCGAAGCCGATGAGCACGCCGCTGAGCAGGTCGAAGGCGACGATGCCCAGTGCCGTGGCGGCATAGATCAGCAAGGGTGCGCGACCGTAGCGCGAGAGGCTGCGCATGGCCTTGGCATCCACCAGCTTGAAGCCGGTGAACACCAGCACGCCGGCCAGGGCGGCCACCGGGATGCTCTGCAGTACCGCCGGCAACAGCGCCACGAAAGCCAGCAGCCAGGCACCGTGCAGCACGGCGGACAAGCGCGTGCGGGCGCCGGCCTGGACGTTGGCCGAGCTGCGCACGATCACCCCGGTCATGGGCAGCGCGCCGAGTACGCCACAGAGCAGGTTGCCCACGCCCTGGGCCGACAGCTCGCGGTCCAGGTCGGAGCGCGGCCCAGCGTGCATGCGGTCTACGGCGGCGGCGGAAAGCAGCGTCTCGGCACTGGCGACGAAGGCCACCACCAGCGCCGCCAAAAGGATCTGCGGGTCGGCCAGGCCGAGCAGGTCGGCCGGTCGCAGCCAGTCGATGGCTTCGCCCAGGGTGGCCGGCACCGTCACCCGTTGCACATCGAGCGCCAGGGCCAGGCTGGCCAAGGTCGCCAGGCTGACACCGATCAGCGCGCCGGGCAGGAAACGCAGCGACTGCGGGCGCCAGCGCTCCCAGCCCCACATGCAGGCGATGGTGCCCAGGCCCAGCGCCGCGGCGGCCAGGCCGCCGCCGGAACCGACTTGGGCGAGCGCGTTGATCAGCGTCTCGGGGAACGCCAGCAGGTTCTCCAGACCCGAGGCGTGGGGCCTGGCATCGAACATCACATGCACCTGCGACATCACGATGAGCGCGCCGATGCCGGCGAGCATGCCGTAGACCACCGCTGGCGCCGTGACCCGGAACCAGCAGCCCAGGCGCAGGCGGCCTGCGCACAGCTGCAACAGCCCGGCCAGCACCAGGATCGGCCCGAGCATGGCCATGCCGTGCTCGCGCACCAGCTCGAAGACCAGCACGGCGAGGCCCGCCGCCGGCCCGCTGACCTGCAACGGCGAGCCCGCCAGCCAGCCGACCACCAGGCCGCCGACGATGCCGGTGATCAGGCCCTTGGCCGGCGGCATGCCGGAGGCGATGGCGATGCCCATGCACAGTGGCAGGGCGACGAGGAAGACCACCACCGAGGCCAGCAGGTCCCGGGGTAGCGTGGATTGAAGGGAAGCAAGGCGCATGTCGCGATCTCCTGCGGCACGAAAGGGGGACGCGCGGCGGTCTCGGCCGCCACGGCGTATGGGGAGGGGCGTCAGGACGCCAGGTAGCGCGGGCGCGGTGTCGCCATGGCGGCGCGGCCTTGCTCCAGCGGCCGGAAGCGGCCGGCCTCGGCGTCGTAGGCGCGGATGGCGGCGGTCTCGATGTCGTAGACCCAGCCGTGGATGAACAGCTGGCCGGCGGCCAGGCGCGCGGCCACCGCCGGATGGGTGCGCAGGTGGTCGAGCTGGGCCACCACGTTCTCCTCGGTGAGCACGCCGAGGGCATCGTGGCCCACGCAATCGCAGTTGCGTTCCACCAGGCTGCGGGCCACCTCGGCGTGGCGCAGCCAGGCGCTGACGGTGGGCATGCCGTTCAGGGATTCCGGGGCCAGCACCGCCTTCATGGCGCCGCAGTCGGAATGGCCGCAGACGATGAGGTGCTGCACGCCCAGGGCCATGACCGCGTACTCGATGGCGGTGGAGACGCCACCGTTCATCTGGCCGTAGGGCGGCACCAGGTTGCCGACGTTGCGGGTAACGAAGAGATCGCCCGGCGCGCTGTGGGTGATCAGCTCAGGGGCCACCCGCGAGTCGGCGCAGGTGATGAACATGGCCCGCGGCGACTGGCGCTGCGCCAGCTGCTGGAAGAGGGCGCGTTGCCGGGGGAAGGTCTCCTCGCGAAAGCGCCGGCAGCCCTGCACAAGGGTGTCGAAGGCGGCCTGGGCGTCGATGTCGTCGGAGGGGGCGGGCGGGATGCTGCGGATGTCCTGGTTCATGGTTTCTCCTGTTTGCGTTCCGAGCGGGCCGATGGCCCTCGTGACCTGCCGCTTGATGGCAGATTGCAACCCGACCGGGCGGTCGGGATGGAGAAAAACCTTAGGCGCGCAGACTTAACTCAAACTGAAGAAACCGCTCTGGAATGAGCATTACAGACGAATGGCCGATAGCAGTCTGCCAGCCCGGACTGGTGATGGGACGACCGTGCAGAAGTTCGACGCAGCGAAAGCGCAGCCACGAGAGGAAGGAAGGGAACGGACGGCGCCCCGGCCGCAGCCGGGGCGCCGGGGCTCACAGGTAGCGGGCGCGGGGCGTGGCCATCGGCAGCGGGCCATCACCGATGGTGCGGAAGCGACCGCTCTCGGCGTCGTAGGCGCGGATGGCGGCGGTCTCGATGTCGTAGACCCAGCCATGGATGAACAGCTGGCCGCTGGCCAGGCGCGCCGCCACCGAGGGGTGGGTGCGCAGGTGGTCGAGCTGGGCCACCACGTTCTCCTCGGTGAGCACACCGAGGGTTTCGTGGTTGGCGCAGCCGCAGTTCTCGGCGACCACGGTGCGGGCCACTTCGGCATGGCGCAGCCAGGCCTTGACGGTGGGCATGCGCTCCAGCTGCTCGGGGTTGAGCACCGCCTTCATGGCGCCGCAGTCGGAGTGGCCGCAGATGATGATGTGGTGCACGCCGAGGGCCATGACGGCGAACTCGATGGCGGTGGAAACGCCACCGTTCATCTGCCCGTAGGGCGGTACCACGTTGCCGACGTTGCGGGTGACGAACAGGTCGCCGGGGGAGCTCTGGGTGATCAGTTCCGGGACGATTCGCGAGTCGGCGCAGGTGATGAACATGGCGCGGGGTTTCTGCTCATGGGCCAGGCGCTTGAACAGCTCTTCCTGCTCCGGGTAGACCTGATCGCGGAAACGCTGGAAACCTTCGACGATGTTGCGCAGCGCTTCTTCAGCGCTTTCCTGGGTTTGCGGGGTATCGTGCTCGTCGCTCATGCCGACCTCGTTCGCCTTGGGACTCTGTAGGGGAAAGTGGGATTACTTTACCGATATAGTCGGATTTATCCGACCCCCTACAGGACACCGTTCGGCGTGTTCCGGTCACACTTCGGCCCCGCAAAAGCCCTTCCGCCCATCCTTTCGCTCACAGCAACGCCATCTGCCCCCCAGGCGGACAGAAGCGCGAGCAGTCCAGCGCCACGTCGCCACGTTTCTCCAGGCCCAGGCGGCGCATGGCGACGGCGAAGCGCTGGGCCAGCAGCTGGGCGAAGGCGCCTTCACCGCTGAAGCGCTTGCCGAAGCGGCTGTCGTAGACCTCGCCGCCCCGGCACTGGCGGATGATGCTCATCACATGGGCAGCCCGTTGCGGGTAGTGGGCCTGCAGCCACTCCTCGAACAGCGGCGCCACCTCCCGGGGCAGGCGCACCAGCATGTAGGAGGCGCTGCGCGCACCGGCGTCGCGGGCGGCTTCCAGCAGGCTTTCCAGCTCGCTGTCGTTGATCATCGGGATCATCGGCGAGCAGAGCACGCCCACCGGAATACGGTTTTCACGCAGCACGCGGATCGCCCGCAGGCGCGCGGAGGGCGCGGCGGCGCGGGGCTCGAGCACGCGCTTGAGTTCGTCGTCGAGGGTGGTGAGGCTGATCATCACCTTGACCAGGCGCTGCTCGGCCAGCTGGCTCAACAGGTCGAGGTCGCGCAGCACCAGCGAGCCCTTGGTGACGATGGTCAATGGGTGGCGGTAGCGCAGTAGCACTTCGAGTATCTGCCGGGTCAGGCGATGCTCGCGCTCGATGGGTTGGTAAGGGTCGGTATTGGCACCCAGGGCGATGGGCGCGCACTGGTAGCCGGGCTTGCTCAGCTGTTGCTCCAGCAGGGCGGCGGCGTTGGTCTTGGCGATCAGCCGGGTTTCGAAATCGATGCCCGGGGACATGTCCCAATAGGCGTGGCTGGGCCGCGCATAGCAGTAGATGCAGACGTGCTATGTTATTGGTTCCACTCTCCAAGATTGGTTAAAAGATGACCAAAAAGTGCTTTCCTTATGTTCGTTTCTCATCTACCCGCCAGGAAGATGGATCAACGAGAACCCGCCAAAATGGGCTTATAGAGGCTTTTGTAGCCAAGCACGGCTTGGAAGTGGATCGACACCTTGAAGACGCCGGAACGAGTGCTTTCCACAGTAAACACGCAGGATCAGAAGGTGTTTTAGGTCAGTTTCTCAAAGAGGTAAGGAAAGGAGAAATTGAGAAAGGTTCTTATTTATTGATCGAAAACTTTGATCGCCTTTCAAGAGACAAAATCGTTCGCAGTAATAAGATTTTTACGGATCTTCTATTTTCAGGCATCAAAATAGTCATTCTTGATAAAAACAAGGTTTATGACGCCGATAATTTAGATTTTGGTGATTGGATTACTGCTCTTGTTGAATTTGAAAGGGCTAATGCAGAAAGTCAGCGTAAAAGCGATTTTTCAAGCAAGGCTTGGAAACTCAACAGAGATAAGATGCACAATGGTGAAATCGTCACTAAAAAAGTTCCTACTTGGTTAAAAGTAGAAAACAACACATTCATCATTGATGAAGTAAAAATAGACAGAATAAGAACACTTTTCAGGCTTTCCCTTTCCAAAGGTCTACAAGAAGCAACTAAAGAATATAACACCTTATACGGTGAAAAATTGGCTATTCATCAGGCTCAATATCTATTGAGCAATAGAAAGTTAATTGGTGAGCATCAGCCGCAAAAAATTCATTACAACGAAAATGGTCGGCTCATTAGAAAAGATGAAGGAAATCCCATTCCAGATTATTACCCGCAGGTAATAGATGAAGATTTGTTTTTAAAGGTTCAATCCGTCATCACATCAAGGAAACCATTTTCAGGTAGATATTCAGCCCAAAGATATAATGTTTTCCGTGATTTAATTTTTTGCCGTTTTTGTGGCGGAACTATTCGCTACATGAACAAAGGCGAAAGAGATTATTTCATTTGCACAAACTCGATGACAGGCAAATGTGGTTTAAAAGGCCAGCAGTCAATTAGAGGTAAAAAAGTATTCAGCCGCTTTTTTAAATTCACCAATGGCATCAACATTGGAACCCTATTAGAAGAAAATACCAATGCCGATGAAATAAAAAATGAATTGATGAAATTGGAGAACCAAAAAACCAAAATCTCTAATCGTCTTGATGATTTTAAATCTCAAATCAAAAAGATGATTATGGAAGGTGAAACCATTCCAGAAACATACAATGAGATTATTGTTGATTTAGAAAACAGCATCATAAAATATGATGATGAAATTGAAATCAAAAACAAAGAACTCGACAAGATTATTTCTTCATTTAGGTCATTCTATGATTTAAAGGGAATTGACATTGAAAAAATCATCTATGACAAATCACAAGAAGCAGTTGAAAAAAGAGTTCAATATAATAATGAACTAAAAAACATCATCAAGAAAATCCAGATTGATTACTTGAATGACATTCTACATGTAGAATTTTCAAATTGCGTAATCAGGCACATTCTTAATGATGAATTGGCAAATGAATACAACAAAGATGAAATTGAAAATTCTTGGGCTAGCGTAGTCAAATCAATAGCAAATAAGACTAATCCCCAACCTTAATTTACCAGTTTTAGCAAAGCCACTTTTCAGTGGCTTTTTTTATGCGTGCTATACACTCTTGAAAACATTTTAATGTGTGGTTTAATGAATTAGAGGACATATATAAAAGTAAGCCACTTATATATACCTGCTATGTATACAGTCCCATTTTTGCTACGCAAAAAAGTGACGGTATACGCAGGTTCCTGGCCGGAATGGCAGAAGCAAAAAATCAACAGCCACAAGAGGATACTATGAATGATAATTTACAGACTATTACGCTAACTAAAAGAGACCAAAACTATTCAAACCTTAATGGGCTGAATAGTTCAATGCTTCATTCTTTACGATTAGACCAAAATGAATATGATGACTTTGAGCGTAACCCAAACGCTCAATTCAATAATAAGATTACATTCAAAGGTATCAGGCAAGATTTAACACCAGAACTTGCCAAGTCTATACATGTAGAATTTCAAGACTTCTTACAAACAAAAATAAGAGATACAGCAGCATCACAAGATATTGCTGGCGAAAAAGAAAAACTCCGCAAGTTAAAGTCCAAACTTAATAAATTCCTAAAAGAAACAGATGTGGATTCAATATCCAATTATGTTGAATCTGCTATGGAGTTGAAAAGTGAATTTATTCCTGATGAATACTCTTCACTTTTAAATGAGCACGGAATAAAGAGAATTAACCAAAGAATTGAGTTATTAGGCAACTATATAGATAAGAAAAAAGAAATTGAAACAACAATGCCTAATAGAGCAGTTTCGGACAATACCAACAGAATAAAAGAGGTTTTCTTAACAATACCATCAACCAACAATTTACCAATAACGGAAGAATATACAAAACTAACCCAGAGAGCACTATATACATTCTATAAAGAGAACTTTCCAAATAATGAAATAATTCTTGCCGTTGAGCATTTAGATGAGACATCTAACCACTCGCACATATTCATTGACCTTGAAAACTCGAAAACAAAGAAATATGACTTTAACGAGCAAGAACAAGAGTTCGCTTTAAATTACTACGAAACTCATAAAGAAATACTTGGGCTTGAAAGACCTCCTGTTCTTGAAGACTTCAAAATACCTAATAGAACAGAAGAAAGACAGAGAAAACGATATATTGAAGAAAGACAATCTTGGAAGTCCAGCATATTACAAAAGGCATTTTATGAGCACTTTAATAAAATGGCATTGGAGTATGGATTAAAAGCCAAATTCCTACCTAAAAATGAAGAACAAAAATCAAGAATGCGAATTATTGAAGAGCAAGCAAAAAAACCAAAAAGCGAAAGGGCATTTAATTATTATACAAAACAAATTGATGATTTGATGAAGCAAATACAAGAAAGCAATATGGAACTTGAACAGAAAAACGAGTTAATCGAAAACAAAGAAGCACTGATTGAAAAATATGAAAGCAAACAATCGGAATTGATAAATGCTCTTAATGAAAAGATTGAAGAGCAAAAAGCAAAAGATGCTGAAATCAAAAAGTCTAATCAGGTTTTGCAAGAGCAAAAAACCAAAATATCAAACAATAATGAAAGCATCTTAAATCTTAATAATGCAATATCCAGCAAGAGAATAGCAGTTAGTGAACTAAACAAAACACTAACCCAAAAAGATGCCGAATTAAAAACAGTCAAAGAAGATATCTCATCGGAACTTGCCAAACTTAAAAAAGCCGAAGAGAAAAATAAAAATGCTATGGCTGAAAATGAAAAGTTGAACAAAAGTAATAAAAGACTTCAACATATCAATGAAACTATAAACAATAAGTTAAGCGTAAATATCGCAAAATTAGACAGCCGTATGGATAAGATGGTAAGAGATATAAGGATTGGTAATTCTAGCGAACTTGACTATAAAATAATGAAGGAAGAAATAATTGATACAGTAAAACACTATGGCAAAGAAATGAGGAAGGACTTTTTATTCCATTGGGAAGCCAATATGCAAGATAAAGGGCTTGATTTCAATAAAGTTAAACCAGACATTAAAGACAATATAAAACTATGGTGCAGCGATAAATTAACAAGCACCCAAGTAATAGAGTTTGATGCAGAAGAAAAAGCAGAAGCAGCAAAAGCAAGAAAGAGAAGAAGACCAAACGCCTACTAATTTGACTTTAAATATTAAAGTGATACCATAATTATAAGTGAACCCCAAATGTAGTTAGCATTTAGGGTTCGGCGTTGATACTGATAGCGGCAGTTTCAACTGGTATATATAGTTATAACATATAATATTACCATTTCAAGACCCTGCCGACAAAACCTCATCATGATTATAAATTCAGTATTCACGCCTTTCGCAATGTTGGAAAGCCTGAGTTAGTCCATTGTGAAAGCGAAGCCACTAGAAAGGGGGATTGGAAAGTGGCAACCCGCAAGCCATCGAAAGATGTTGAACAGGGTTCCAAGTGCCGCGATATAGGTACTAAGTGTTCAAAGTCTAAGAGGTAGTATCGCCGACTTAGACCCTGTTTTGAAAAATAGGTAAAGCGAAAACCGAGCATTAAATTCAGTTCTTTTTTACTGATTTTGCTAGGGAGAAGCAGCTTTACCTGTTTTTTGTTCTGAAAGAATAAAAAGCAGGTGAAGCTGCAAAGCTTAAAGCGAAAACCCCCTAGGGTTTTCAAGACACGCATACACACACGACACACACATATATACACGCATCACACCCCCGCAAACCCATACCAACACACATACACCAAGCAATACCCTCTAAAACCTCCAAAAACTGCCCATAATCGAGCGATTAGCATTGGCTTGGTGCTTTGGGTATCAAAAACAAGAATACGCCTTAAAATGGCTTATTTTTGATTGATGTGATGATGTTGATTTCTTGCCCTAAAAAATCGTAAACCTTGATTTTTCACGCCTTTAAAAAATGGCGTTTTTAGCGTGGTTTTTATTTCTGCTTACTAATATACGAAGAAAAATAAATCGCTCAATTTTGACCCATTTCCGTGAATGCACTAAAAAAGTGCATATCATTTTTTATATATTTTTATCTCAAATTTTTGATATTTCCATTTTTCCGACCTTCGAATTTTGGCTTAAAAACAGCAAAAATCGTTGTCAATAGGTAAATGAAAATATTTTTATCGTTCGACGAAAATCACTAAATAGCGTCCGACCTTAATTTTCTTTTTCCGCTCTTTTACCACCAGAACAACCGAGCAATTGCTCGGTACTCTTTTCTCTTTCTGGTCATTTTTCACACTTGAACAAGTTCAACCGTTCAAAACGACCTTTTATTTTATTCCGAGTATCTGCCGCCCTTCGATTATGGCATTAGAAAATTCTAACCAATATTCTTCCCTAATCAAATTTCTTGGGACTTCATAGCCTACTATATTTTCTATTCGCAAGAGAATTTCAGACGCATCAACAAAAGACCCGCCCTTACAGAGATACAAGAAATAAGAAACCGCAATTTGCATTGCCGCTTCGTCTGCGTTCATTTTTGAAGCCCAAGAGGCTTCGATTAATTTGGAATACTTTACTGCACTCGGGAAGCCTTGGCTTTCATCAGGCTCAATTTTGAACTCTTTGCTTAACTTCAAGCCTATTAGTTCAATGTAATTTCTTTTTCTTCCATAAAACCACAACATCACTACTCCTTATTTATTCGATGTAGTGACTTGATACTATAGCGGCGTTATGCATTAAAGCCATAAGATTATGACGGCGGAACCTTTTACAGAGCATATCCAGCCGTGTTCACAGCCGCGATAGGGGTTTATCGAGCGGTCGAAGGGCAGGTCGGGCGACTGGTTGCGGGCGATGATGCTCTTGGCCGTCTCGATGCGCACTTCGGTGGCGCGGGTTGGCGGCACCTCCTGGTACCAGCCGTCGTCCTCGGCCACCGAGAGGGTCGGGGCGAAACGGTTGAACGGGTTGCTGCCGGTGCCCCGGCCACGGGGCGGGAGGGTGACGGACATGGCGAGGCGCTCCGGAAAATACTGTATGCATGAACAGTATATTCTTACAGCGTCCTGCGCCAGCCGGTTTTCGTCGGAAAGCCCTACTCGTCCTCGTCGGACTCGCTCGGCGGGGTGAAGGGCTCGATCAGGTATTGGCGGCCGTGGGCCTTGCAGTCGGCGAGGGTGCCCTCGGCCGAGGAGCGCAGTTGCAGGAAGCTGCTGCCGAAGCGCTGCTCGTCGGTGTCCACCAGGCCGTCCTTGAGGTCCACGCTGTTGGCCATGGCCATGGAGTCGGCGTACTTGAACGCATCGCTCACGCCGGATTTGCCGGTCCACAGGACGATGCGCTGGCCTTCCTGCCAATGCACCGCCGCCTTGCGCTTGCCATCCGGCCACTGGTAGCCGACCACGCAGAAGTGGTTGGCGCTGTCGTTGCGCTTGGCCTGCACCAGCAGGTAGCGCATGTCCTGCTCGGGGTCGGCGAAGGCCTTGTCCTCGGCGATGTCGAAACGCGCCACCTGGCCGGTGTAGATCGACGGGCCGAAGGACTCGGCCGCGCAGGCACCGAGGGTGACGAAAAGCAGGGCGCCGGAGAAGAGTCCGGCCAGGCGTGAGCTGTTCATTTCTTCGGTTTACCCGGGTTGTTGGGGTTGTCGATAAAGGCCTGGGTGAGGCTGAAGAAGGTCTGGCCACCCTTGTCCACCGCCTTGATGAAGTAGCCGCCCGGGTCGCTGCCTTCGGTCATCCAGCCATAGACCGGCGGCTTGTAGGGCTTGGCGACACTCTTGCCCGCCGCCACGTCCAGCGCGTTCTGCACATGCTGGCGGACGAAGGAGAAACGCAGGTCGCTGCCATCGTTGGCCAACCGCAGGTAGCTGTCGATCTTGCCTTCCTTGGCGCCGATGGCCGGATAGTTGCCGAACCCCTCGAACTGCAGCGGGTCACGGGCGGTGATGAAGCCGGTCATGGTCTTGTTGGCGGGCTTGCCGAAGTGCTTCGGTTCGGAGAACGCCATGCGGTTCTCGATCACCTGGCGCATCAGCTGCATGGAGAACAGCGCCTCCTCCAGGCCTCCCGCGTTCTTCGGCACCACCGACTCGGCCAGCAACAGGCGCGCGAGGCAGCCTTCGTCGGTCTTGCCATCGGGCAGCGTCAGCGCTTCCAGCACGGTGATGACCACGTGGATGCCCGAGGGCAGGTCATCGACGGCGGAAAAGGCTTCGACGCGCACCGACTGGCAGGCGCGCAGGGCCTTGATGGTGATGCTCTGCTCGCTCTGGCGGTCGTTGGCGTCCTGCTTCACTTCCAGGCAGGTGTTGGCGCTCTTGATGCGGTAATGCTTCTTGCCCGGCCCCAGGCCGTTGAGCTTCAGCTTGAGCACGTTGCCGACCACCAGTTCGAGGCTGCCGACGACCGGAAGTTTGTTGCGGGTAAAGGTGGGCACCTGGGGTCTCCTTGCTGTATTGCCGCCCTCTGCGACGGCTCCCTGTGCAGCGGGGCACAGCAGGGAAAACTACTCCCGGCCCCGCGCCGGGGCAAGGTGCCCGCTCGGCGGAAGTGACGCAGTTCGCCTCAGCCTTCCCGGGCGCAGCGCTCCAGGGCGTCGAGATCGGCGGCCATGATCGCCGCCATGTGCCGGCTGATCTTCTCCACCGGCCAGTCCCACCAGGCCAGGGCGAGCAGGCGTTCCACCACTTCATCGGGGAAGCGCCGCTTCAGCGGTTCGGCCGGGTTGCCGCCGACGATGCTGTAGGGCGCCACGTCGCGGGTCACCACCGAGCGCGAGGAAATGATGGCGCCATCACCGATCTTCACCCCGGGCATGATCAGCGCCTCGTAGCCGATCCACACGTCGTTGCCGATCAGGGTGTCGCCCTTGTTGGGAAACTCGGACAGCTCCGGCATGTGCCGCTCCCAGCCACCGCCGAAGATCTGGAAGGGGTAGGTGGAGAAGCCGGAGAGCTTGTGGTTGGCGCCGTTCATGATGAACTTCACCCCGCGCGCGATGGCGCAGAAGCGCCCGATCACCAGGCGATCGCCGATGAAGGGGAAGAGATAGAGCACGTTGCGCTCGAAGTTCTCCGAGTCATCCGGGTCGTCGTAATAGGTGTATTCGCCGATCTCGATCTGCGGGTTGTTCACCGTGTTGCGGATGAAGCAGACCTGCGGGAAGCCCGCCATGGGATGCGGGTTGCGGGGGTCGGGTCCGTGCATGAAGCCTCCGGCTCGAAGGAATGAGTGCAGCCCGGAATCAACCGGGCAGGCGCACCTGCAGGCCGCCGTAGCCATTGGCACCGGGTTCGCCCTCGATCTGGACCCGGCCCTGGACGGCCAGTTCCCGAGCGCGCCAGAAGAGGAAGAAGTCGGTGGCGAAGAAGCCGTCGCAATGGCCCATGACATCGGCCATCACCCGGCCCAGCGGGCGCCATTCAGGGGTGCAGCGCTCCAGCAGGTCGGCATCGATAAAGCTGAAGTCTTCACCCTGGAAGGCCCCCTCGCGCCAGCGGCGGATGCCCGCGCCCTCGGCCAGTACGCCACGCCACTGGTTGGCCAGTTGCTGGCGGCGCTCCGGCCCCACCAGTTTGGGCAGGTACAGCTCGGCGAGTTCGGCCGGCGCCCGCATGGCCACCGCGCGGCGGCTGGCCACGCGGCTGTCGCCGCTGCCGCAGGGCACTTCCCAGAGGGGCAGCTCGCTGTGCTCCAGGGCCGCCGCGATGCGGGCCAGCAGCAGTTGCTCGGAGGCGCTGTCGCCATGCCAGACGGTGACCGCATGACTCTGCCCGGCCAGGCCGGCGAGCCATTGGGCGTCTTCGCCCAGGCCACTTTCGAAGTCCGGCACCGGCTGCACCGCAACCGGCCATACCGCGCGCCAGAAGGCGGCACGGCGGGTACAGGGCGGCTGTTCGATGCCGCTCAGCGGGCCGACGGCGAGGTCATCGCGCAGCACCCGCAGGAACTGCCGCGCCACCTCCTCGCCAAGCACGAAGGCGACGCCTTCGACCGCGTTGTCACCGCATACCAAGTGCCACATGACGCCCTCTCTGAACCCTTGTACACGCAGGGGAAGATCCACCCTGGGTGTCGGAATCTAACACTGTCATAAGCGCCACGCTCAAGGCTGCTGGCGCTGCAGCCCCTGGATGACTTCCGCCTCGAATGCCTTGCCGCTTTCCATCGCCTGCTCCGGTTCAGCCCGCTGCAACAGGCCGCGCTCGAATGCCGCGCTCACCGCAGCATTGGGGCCGGCCAGCACCAGCGACATCTGGTCGCCACTGGCCAGCGGCACAAATGCCACGTCCAGCCGGCGGTCATCGGCGACTCGCTGCAGCAGTTGCAGCACGGCCTGGACGTCGTACCAGTCGCCGTAGTTCTGCGCTTCCAGGCGATAGACCGAGCCATCGGCATAGGCACTCAGCCGGTAGGGGCCCTGGTCGTCCGCCGGGTAGCGCTCCTCGAACACCACATCCTGCAGCGTCGACCCGGCCAGGCGCGCCAGGCGCCGCAACAGCGAATCGTGCTGGTTGGGGAACATCCCGGTCTCGGTGTCGAAGCCGTACAGGTAGTCGGCGGCACTCAGCAGGAACTCCGGGTCGGCACTGGCCTGCTCATCCACCTTGAGCGCCTGCACCCGGCTGAAGCCGAGGGTAGCCAGCTCGGCGATGCGACGCGCGACAAGAGCCCTGTCGACGTGCGGCTCGTCCTCGCCCTGAGCCTCTGCCCCGTAGTGCGGCGAGGGGCTGCACATCGGATCGCGCAGGCGACGCTGGCAGGCCGCCTGCGCCAGTGCGCGTCCCTGAGGGTCGTCGCTCCGCAGGAAAGCCAGTGCGACCTGGTCGGCCTTGTCCTGGTCGGTGATCCGCCCATGGATGCGCAACAACGCACGGTTGGCCTCGGCCTGTTTCAGGTGCACGAGGGTGAAGGCGGCGGCGCGCAGCTCATAGGCTTCAGCGCTCGGGATCATCGCGGTGACGGCCTGCTCCAGGCGCGGCTCGAAAGCGGGCAAGGGCGCTTCCTGCCCGGCGTAGAACGCCAGCACCGCGCGGGCCGGCGTATCCGGGCGCAACAGCAAGGGACGGTCCGATGCCTGGGCGCAGCCCTTTGCGAAAGGTACGGAGACGATGCGGCGGATCAGGTCGTCCGGCCCTTGCAGGCTGCGCCGGGCGAAGGTGCAGAACGCCGGTGACAGCTCGCTGAACTGCAAGTGCGATTGCCACAGGCGCTCGACCGCGACGGCCTCCGTCGGGCGGACCTGGGCCATTGCCGAACGCCAGCGCTGTAACCAGGGCTCGCTGCCATCGGCGATCTGGTCCAGGGCATGGGCGACGGGTGGGAAACGGCGGGTGTCCTGGTCCCAGGCCCGCAGGTCGGCCGCGCTGTGAGGCAACGCGGCGCCATAACGCGCGGGCAGTGCCGCAGGCTCGCGGGTGATTTCGCTGGCGACGACAAGGCCGCTGGCCAATGCCAGCAGGCCACAGAGCATCAGACGGGTCATCGGCCCTCCCTGGCCTTCAATTCACTCGCTGGGTTTCTTCAGCTTGGGATTGGGGAAGAACTGCACGCCCTGGACCTTGGGGTCGGCCGGCTTGGGCACAGCCTTGTTGACCCGCGTCCCCAGCTCCTTGGGCACGGACTGGCCCTGGGCGTTGAGGGTATCGGCATAGCCGCAGGCCACGCACTGGCGGTGCGGTACGCCGTCCTCGTCCCACATCTGGATGCGGTCCTGCTCGCTGCACGCCGGGCACACGGCACCGGCGATGAAGCGTTTCTTGGTGACGTTCACGGGGCCTTCGCTCATGCGGCCTCCGCGGACAGGCCGAGGTGGCGCAGCAGGGCGTCGATGGAGGGCTCGCGGCCGCGGAAGTCGACGAACAGCACCATGGGCTCCTGGGAGCCGCCACGGGCGAGGATGGCCTCGCGGAAGGCGCGGCCGGTGTCGGGGTTGAACACGCCCTCTTCCTCGAACTTGGAGAAGGCATCGGCGGAGAGCACTTCCGCCCACTTGTAGCTGTAGTAACCGGCCGCGTAACCGCCGGCGAAGATGTGCGCGAAGCTGTTGGCGAAGCGGTTGAAGGCCGGCGGGCGCATCACCGAGACCTCGGCGCGGATGCCTTCGAGCACCTCCAGCACGCTGCGGCCGTCGCCGTGGGTGGCGTGCAGCTCGAAGTCGAACAGGGAGAACTCCAGCTGGCGCACCATCATCAGGCCGGACTGGAAGTTCTTCGCGGCGAGCATCTTGTCCAGCAGGTCTTGGGGCAGGGCCTCGCCGCTCTGGTAGTGGCCGGAGATCAGCGCCAGGCCTTCCGGCTCCCAGCACCAGTTCTCCATAAACTGGCTGGGCAGCTCGACCGCATCCCAGGCCACGCCGTTGATGCCGGAGGCGCCGGCGTGCTCGACGCGGGTCAGCAGGTGGTGCAGGCCGTGGCCGAATTCGTGGAACAGGGTGGTGACTTCATCGTGGGTCAGCAGCGCGGGCTTGTCGCCCACGGCCGGGGTGAAGTTGCACACCAGGTTGGCCACCGGGCTCACCAGCGTGCCGGCGGACGTGCGGCGCTTGTCGCGGGCACCGTCCATCCAGGCACCACCGCGCTTGTTGGCACGGGCGTAGAGGTCGAAGAAGAAACGGCCGACGTGCTGGCCGTTCTCGCTGATCTCGAACAGGCGCACGTCCGGGTGCCAGGTGTCGAAGCCCGACAGCTCGCGGATCTCGATGCCGTAGAGCTTCTGCACGATGGCGAAGAGGCCGGTGAGCACCTTGTCGATGGGGAAGTAGGCGCGGAGGATTTCCTGGGAAATGCTGTAGCGCTGCTCACGCAGCTTCTCGGCGTAGTAGCCGGTGTCCCAGCTCTGCAGGTCGTCCAGGCCCTGTTCGGCGGCGAAGGCACGCAACTCGTCGAGGTCCTGCTTGGCGAAGGGCTTGCTGCGCACGGCCAGGTCGCGGAGGAAGCTCAGCACCTGGTCGCTGGTCTCGGCCATCTTGGTGGCCAGGCTCAGTTCGGCGTAGCTGCCGAAGCCGAGCAGGGCGGCCAGCTCCTGGCGCAGGTCGAGGATCTGCTCCATCACCGGGCCGTTGTCATTCTGGCCGGCGTTGGGGCCCTGGTCGGAGGCGCGGGTGCAGTAGGCGGTGTAGACCTCTTCGCGCAGGGCGCGGTCGTTGGCGTAGGTCATCACCGCGTAATAGCTGGGGAACTCCAGGCTGATCAGCCAGCCGTCCAGGCCCTTGGCCTGGGCCGCCTGCTTCATCTGGGCGCGGGCGGATTCGGTGAGGCCATCCAGTGCGGCTTCGTCGCTGACGTGCTTGGTCCAGGCCTGGGTGGCGTCCAGCAGCTGGTTGGAGAAGCGGCTGGTGAGCTCGGAGAGCTTCATCTGAATTTCGCCATAGCGCTGCTGCTTGTCGCTCGGCAGGTCGATGCCGGACAGGCGGAAGTCGCGCAGGGCGTGTTCGAGGATGGTCTTCTGCGCCACGTCGAAGCCGGCGGCCTCGGGGCTGCTGGCCAGGGCCTCGTAGGCCTGGAACAGTTCGCGGTTCTGGCCCAGCTCGGTCCAGTACTCGGACAGCTTGGGCAGGCAGGCCTCGTAAGCGCTGCGCAGCTCGGCGCTGTTGCACACGGCGTTGAGGTGGCTCACGGGGCTCCAGGCGCGGCCCAGGCGTTCGCCCAGTTCGTCCAGCGCCAGCACCAGGCCTTGCCAGGTGGGCGTGCCTTCCTGGCGGGCGAGCAGCGCGTCGATGGCGGCACGGCTGTCAGCGAGGATGGTGTCGATGGCGGGCTCTACATGCTCCGGGCGGATGGCGGAGTAGGGCGGCAGGTCGAAGTCCTGAAGGAGGGGATTGCTGGAGCTCACGGCATTCACCTGTTGCGTCTGGAAAGGTTGATGGAGCGTAGATACCGGGAAAGAGAGAGAGGGGGCACAAGGCCCCCTCCTGAATCATTTCCTGCGCCTGGACAAGTGCCAGGAACCGTTCAATGGCATCCCGCTCACCCCCCGGGCGATCTTCTGGATCTGCCCCCCACGCCGCAGATAGGCGGCGACCTGGGATTCGAGGGATTCACGGGTTACCGTGGCCGCTGCGACTTTGGTTCTGTTCGCAGAGGATCTGAAACGCAAGGTAGTCATGGACTCTCTCCTTTTCCAGAGACGGCCAGCCACATTGCCAGATTTTTGACGGTCCTACGCCGGGTGCACCTGATGAGTGGGACAACCGACGCGCCACGAGGTTTAACCCGGGTCGATGGCGTTCATCTTAATTACAATCGGCGCACAACGCAGCCACAGGACTTTCTATGAGCGCGATAAGAACCTACCGGGGCACCGCTCCACAGCTGGCCGAGCGGGTTTTCGTCGACCGATCCGCCGTGGTCATCGGCGATGTCGAACTGGGCGATGACAGCTCCGTCTGGCCCTTCGCCCTGATTCGCGGCGACATGCACCGTATCCGCATCGGGGCACGTACCAGCGTGCAGGACGGCAGTGTCCTGCATATCACCCACGCCGGTCCCTTCAACCCGGACGGCTTTCCCCTGCTCGTCGGCGACGATGTGACCATAGGACACAAGGTCACCCTGCACGGCTGCACCCTGGGCAACCGCATCCTGGTGGGCATGGGCAGCATCGTCATGGACGGCGTCGTGGTGGAAGACGAGGTGGTGATCGGCGCCGGCAGCCTGGTACCTCCGGGCAAGCGCCTGGAAAGCGGCTACCTCTATGTCGGCAGCCCGGTGAAGCAGGCCCGCCCGCTGAGCGACAAGGAAAAGGCCTTCTTCACTTACAGCGCCGCCAACTACGTGAAGCTGAAGGACCTGCATATCGCCGAGGGATACGACCAGTGACGCCACCGGCCGGCCATGCCCAGCAGATGCTCGGCATGGTCGGCCAACCCCGCTATCCTGCCCACCCCCGAGCACAGACCGCCTCAAGCCATGCACCAGCAGAACATCCTCTTCGACCTCGATGGCACCCTCACCGACCCGCGCGAGGGCATC
The DNA here is from genome assembly GCA_000474255.1 of Aquipseudomonas alcaligenes MRY13-0052. Taxonomy (GTDB): domain Bacteria; phylum Pseudomonadota; class Gammaproteobacteria; order Pseudomonadales; family Pseudomonadaceae; genus Metapseudomonas; species Metapseudomonas solani. The sequence continues at coordinate 103,711 of BATO01000007.1, read as the reverse complement.
ACCCGCTCGATCCAGTACGCCCTGGGCAAGCTGGATATCCACGAGCCGGACCTGGCGCGCCTGGAGCACTTCATCGGCCCGCCGCTGCTGCAGTGCTTCATGCAGACCTACGCCTTCGACGAGCCCCGTGCCTGGGAGGCGGTGAACCACTACCGCGACCGTTTCAAGGTCACCGGCCTCTACGAGAACCGCGTGTTCGACGGCGTCGCCGAACTACTGAGGATGCTCGGCGAGCAGGGCCGCACCCTGTACATCGCCACCAGCAAGCCGGCGGTGTTCGCCCGCGAGATCGCCCGGCACTTCGATTTCGCCAAGCACTTCAAGGTGATCTACGGCAGCGAGCTGGACGGCACCCGCACCAACAAGGTGGAGCTGATCCGCCACCTGCTGGACGAGGAAGGGCTGGACCCGGCCGAGACACTGATGATCGGCGACCGCAAGCACGACCTGATCGGCGCCCGGGAAAATGGCCTGCAGGCCATTGGCGTCGGCTACGGTTTCGGCAGCCATGAGGAATTGATGGCGGAAGCCCCGGCCTGGTACTTCGCCACCCTGGCGGAGATGCACCAGGCCTTCGCGCGCTAGCACTCGGGCTCTCGGCAGGTAGCCCGGGCTTCAACCCGGGAGATTCAACGCAAGGCTCAGGTCCCGTTGCGCTGGTAGACGATCTTCTTCGTGCCGTTCTCGCAGGTGCCGACCACCATGTTCGGGTCCTCCACCTCGGCGGCCGGCACGATCTCCAGCGTATAGGCGGTCACCCCGGCGGCCTGGATCTTCACCTCGATCTCCTGCTTGAGTTCCTCGCACGGCTTGGGTGCCGCCACGGCGGCGCTGCCCAGCAGGCCGAGCAACACGGCCAATCCCCATCTGTTCATCGCACACCTCCTCTGTCAGGCGAATCCACGTTCATTCGACCGATGCGGCCACCGGCGAGTTCTCCGGCATCAACGCGGCCACAGCCGCCTGGCGTTGCGTCGGCTCGAGCGCGGCCAGCGCCGCCACCCGCTCGTAGAAATCGGTCCAGCCGGAACTGCGTCGGTACAGCTCGGCGAAGGCCGGCACCCAGCGGTCGTAGAGGCCGAAGGGCAGCAGCTTGGCGTTGTTCAGCGGGCTTTCGATCCAGCCGTCGTAGCGGCCGACACCCTGCCACTGGCTGTCGCGCAGCTGGCGGTAATCACGGCGCAGGCGCTCGAACTCGGCCTGCTTGGCTGCGCGCTTCTCGGCATCCGGGCGGTCGCTGGCGTAGAGCCTCTCCAGGCGCTCGCGGCTGGCCAGCACCAGCGCGGTGAACTGCTCGCGCTGGCGCACGCCCTCCTCGCCACCCGCCGGCAGGCCCTGGCTGGCACGCCACTGGCGCAAGCCCTCGCGCTCGACGAAGCTGGCGAAGGATTCGTTGAAGGCGCTGTCGTCGGCGACGTACAGCTGCTGGTGTGCCAGCTCATGGAAGATCACCGCCGCCAGCCGGTCCTCGTCCCAGCGCACCATGCTGCTGAGGATGGGGTCGTCGAACCAGCCCAGGGTGGAATAGGCCTCGACGCCGCCGATCCAGGTATCCAGCCCCTCCTCGCGCATCAGCGCCGCTGCGCCCCGGGCGCGGCCCGGCTGGTAATAGCCGCGATAGGCGACGCAGCCGGCGATGGGGAAGCAGTGGGTGACGGGCGCCAGGGACAGCTCCGGTGTGGCGAACACATTCCACACCACGAAGGGCCTGTGGATATCTGCATAGACGCGGTAGCTGCCATTGTCCGGCAGGGCCAGCTCGGCGCTGGCGAAAACCCGCGCCCGCTGCGAGAGCGCCAGGCGCTGGCGCAAGGTGGCGTCGCGGCTGGGGTCGGCGAGCACCCGCGCCACCGGCTCACGGGCGTGCAGCAACTGCAGCTGCCCGCTGGCCAGCTGGCCGTAGTAGTCCAGGCTGGAGCAACCGTTCAGCGCCAGGGCGAGCAGCAACGGAACCGCAAGGGTGCGGACGCGGTCGAGAGAGGCTAGAAGAATGGTGGCCGGCATGGCGTGAAGCTAGCGCATGGGCCCACCGCACGCCATAAGGAGTTGCCGCATGCGTCGCCTGCTTCCCACTGTCCTGCTGCTCAACCTCGGCGGCTGCTCGCTGATCATGCCGAGCCACGACCCCGACCAGGCCTGGGTCGACCTCGACCAGCCGGACAAGCACGCCCTGCAGGCGGCCAGCGTGGACCGCCAGCCCCTGGAGGACGATCGCTACTTCCAGGTGACCCCCGGCAGCCATGAACTGGAAGTGCGCTTCAGCTTCGATGTCGACGGCCACGACATCGGCCCCCAGCGCGAAGCCATGACCCGCACCTGCCTGCTGAAGGTGGACTACCCGGCGTTCAGCGCCGGCCAGCGCTACGAACTCAAGGCCGGCGGCATCGGCTTCCGCCCCTGGGCGCGGCTCTATACCGACGACAACCGCGAAGTGGCGCGAGCCCGGGAAAGTCGCTGCGGCGATGTCTGAAAACGGGCGGCGGGTTTATCCTGCACGCCACGCCCTCCCGAGGATTCCGCCATGCGCAAGCTACCCGCCGCGCTCCTGCTGGCCAGCCTGACCGCCTGCGCCGGCCCGCTGCCCCAACCCGACCCGGCCCAGGCCTGGATCGACCTGCGCGGCGAGCCGGGCACCAGCTTCATGGCCGATCGCCTGGACGGAAAGCGCACCGCCGACGGCCGCTACTACCAGGTCAGCCCAGGCCGCCACGAATTGGAGATGCGCTACCAGTTCGAGGTCTCCAGCGGCGGCAGCCTCAATAGCGATTCCGGTTCCTTCCAACTCACCTGCCACGTGCGCATCCGTTACGACGGCTTCGTCGCCGGCGAGCGCTACCGCATCGACGCACGGCCCATCGTCATGCGCCCGCAGGTGCTGATGTACGACGCCCAGCGCAACGTGGTGGCACGGGGCGACAACCTGGGTTGCGGGCCGATCTGACTCAGCCGCGCAGGTCGGCGAGGATGTCGAAGGCGCGCAGGCGGTGTTCGTGCTGGTAGACGTCGCAGGTGAAGATCAGCTCGTCGGCGCCGGTCTGCTCCAGCAGCACCTCCAGCTTGCCGCGGATCTTCTCCGGCCCGCCCACCATGGCCATCGCCAGGAAGCTGCCGACCGCCTCCTTCTCGTGGGGCAACCAGCGCCCGGCCATGCTGTCCACCGGCGGGCGCAGCACCAGGCTCTCGCCGCGCATCAGGCTCAGCACCCGCTGGTAGACGGTGGTGGCGAGGAAGTCCGCCTCCTCGTCCGTGGGCGCCGCCACCAGCGGCACGCCGAGCATCACATAGGGCGCATCGAGCACCGCCGAGGGGCGGAAGTGGTTGCGATAGACGCGTATCGCCTCGTGCATGTAGCGCGGTGCGAAGTGCGAGGCGAAGGCGTAGGGCAGGCCCTTCTGCCCGGCCAGCTGGGCGCTGAACAGGCTGGAACCGAGCAGCCAGATCGGCACCCGGGTGTCCATGCCCGGCATGGCGATGACCTTCTGGCCTTCCAGGCGCGGGCCGAGCAACAGCTCCAGCTCTTCCACGTCCTGGGGGAAATCGTCGGCGCTGCCGGAACGCTCGCGGCGCAGGGCACGGGCGGTCAGGTGGTCGGCGCCCGGCGCCCGACCGAGGCCCAGCTCGATGCGCCCGGGGTAGAGCGTGGCGAGGGTGCCGAACTGCTCGGCCACCACCAGCGGCGCGTGGTTGGGCAGCATGATCCCGCCGGAGCCGAGGCGCAGCGTCGAGGTATTAGCCGCCAGGTAACCCAGCAGCACCGAAGTGGCGGAGCTGGCGATACCTTCCATGTTGTGGTGCTCGGCCACCCAGAAGCGCGAGAAACCGAGTTGCTCCACATGGCGCGCCAGGGCCAGGGAGTTGTGCAGCGCTTCGGCGGGGCCGCCATCGTCACGGATGGGGGCCAGGTCGAGGACGGAAAGGGGCAGGGAAGAAAGGGCTGACATAGCGAAGGGACCTTGCTCGGGGGAAGACTCACGCCTTCCGTAAGACACAGGCGAGCTACTGTAGGCCTACCCGGCGGCAGCCACCAGAAGGCACTTTTCGGTAACCAGGGCACCTCCGGGTAAGCCATGGGGCCCGCCGGGCGCCCACAAAAAAGCCGGCGCGAACGCCGGCTTTACTGCTCATCGCGCGATCAATTGCGCTGGTAGACGATTTCCTTGCTGCCCGCTTCGCAGCTGCCGACCACTTTCTTGTCGGTCGCGCTGCCCTTGTCGACGATCTCAAGGGTGTAGGAGGTGGCTCCGTTCGCCTTGATCTTCGCGTCGATTTCGGACTTCAGCTCCTCGCAGGGCTTGGCGGCGGCAAAAGCCGAACCGGCAAGGGTGAACAGGCCAACGGCCAACAACAGTTTCTTCATCGGTAACGCTCCCTCGTTGTAGAAAAGAAAGGCTCGAGCGAGCCACGGGGACCAGACGTCCCCAAGCGGATGGCACCTGTGGTCTTGTTCGTTTAGACGCCACATGGCCAAACCTGTGTGAGCCTAGCCCAGGGACTAGGCCTTTTCTGTAAGACGCTCAGCTATCACTGAGTCGGAATCCGACTTTCAGGGTGACCTGGTAGTGGCCGACCTTGCCGTTCTCGATGTGCCCACGGGTCTCCACCACCTCGAACCAGTCGAGGTTGCGGATGGACTTCGCCGCCTCGGCCAGGGCGTTGTTGATGGCTTCGTCGATGCTGGTGCGGGAGGAGCCGACGATCTCGATCTTCTTGTAGGTGTGATGATCAGACATGGTTGTTCTCCTTGCTTTCGGAAATGGGCCACTTGCCATCTCAGGCCCGGAATCCCACGAATAAGTTCAGATTAGCTGCACTCCTCGGCGATACGTGGGTCGGACCTAGTACCCCAACCCGAAAGAGGAGGTACGACATGGCTTTCTTCATGTCTTCGCGCAAGAAATCCACCCTGCAGGGCATCGAGCAGGAAATCGAACAACTGCGCAGCGGTATCGAGCGCATCAAGCACGTGGTGGAAGCGGAGTCGCAGCACTCGCTCAGTGCCATCCAGGATGGTGCCCTGCGCACCCTGAGCCGCTCCCGTGACCTGGCCGGCCAGGCCTGGGAGCGCACGGCCAAGGCCGGTGCCGCCACCCGCGAGTATGGCCGTGAGCACCCGCTGGCCACCGCTGGCGTCGCGGCGGGCGCCGTAGGTGCCGTGGCCCTGGCGACCTACATGCTGCGCCATCGCGGCTAGATCCGTCGCCCACCCCGAGCCGCCCGCCCAGGGCGGCTTCCACGAGGCCGGTCCCGCCTGAGGGAGCCGGCCTCGTGCCTGCCTGCTCCTCAGCAACCCGCGCGGCGAAGGCTCAGAGCGTCCAGTCCAGCCCCAGGGTCAGGGTGCGCGGTTCGCCCCAGTAAACGCCGTTATAGAAGCCAACCCGCTCGTAGTACTTCTTGTCGAACAGGTTGCTCACGTTGAGCGACACCGACAGGTGCCTGTCGAACTCGTAGCGCGACATCAGCCCCGCCACGCTGTAGGCCTGCTGATGGACGCGGGTGGTCTGGGTGATGATCGCACCGCCGCTGTCGCGCCCCACCGGGCGCCGGGTGTTGCCATAGATCTCGCTCTGCCAGTTCAAGGTGCCGCCGACGGTCAGCGCGCGCCATTGCCCCGGCAGGCGATAGGCCGTCGACAGGCGCAGCATGTTCATCGGCTCGCCGCCATTGCTGCGCTGCTTCTCGCCATCCAGCGCGTGGGTGTAGGAGTAGCCGGCCGTCAGGTTCCAGTCCGGCAGGACCTCGCCCGAAACCTCGACCTCGAACCCCTCGGCCTTGCCGCCCTTGCCGCCCGACTTGTAGAACTCCTCGCCGGTGACCGGGTCCGGCGGCACCGAGCTGTCCAGCTCGCCGACGTTGTCCTGCTTGCTCCAGAACACCGCCGTGGCCAGGTTCAGGCGCTCCTCCAGCAGGCTGCCCTTGAGCCCCAGCTCGTAGTTGGCGCCCACCACCGGCTCCAGGTACTTGCGGTTGGCGTCGCGCAGTTCCTGGGGTTTGAAGATGTCGGTGTAGCTGACGTACAGCGTGTATTCGGGGGTCAGGTCGTAGAGCAGGCCGGCATAGGGCGTCCACATGTCGTTGTGCTGCTGGCGGGTGTCCTCGATGCCGGTCAGCTGGTCGTTGGCATCGTACTCATAGCTGCGGGCCTGGTTTTTCCAGCTGCCGTAGCGGCTGCCCAGCACCGCATGCAGATCATCGCGCAGGCTCAGGCGGGTGGCCAGGTAGCCGGCCTTCTGCCGGGTGCTGCCGTCGGAACCGGGCAGGTGGGTCACGGTGTCGGGGAACTTGCCGATGCCGCCCATGTACTTCCAGTCGTCGATGTCGGTGTAACCCGGGGGTGTCGGGCCGGGAATGGTGTAGGGCGACCAGTCGCGGCGCTCAGCTTCGCCATAGCCCAGCATCAGTTCGTGATCGCGCCCAAGCAGGCTGTAGGGGCCCGCCAGGTTGACGTCATACACGCGCATTTTCTGCGTGCCGATCATGTGGCTGGTCCAGGCGCTCATGCCCGAGCGGTCGGCCTCCGGGATACCACCACCGCCGTAGTAGACCTTGCCGTCGCTCTCGCTGTCGCGGTGGGTGTAGGCCGCCTTGAGGTGCCAGTCGCCACCCAGCTGCTGGTCGAGGGTCGCGAAGCTTGTCTTGTCCTGAAGCGGCCAGGAACTCCAGTGCGCCGCCATGTTGGTGGAGCGCGGCAGGTTGGCCTTGTCACCCGAGGCATTCCAGTAGGGCAACGTGCCCCAGGAGGTGCCCTGGACCTGCTTGTCCTGGTAGTCGAAGCCCAGGGCCAGGGTGGTGCTTTCGGTCAGGTCGGCCTCGAGGATGCCGTAGCCCACCTCCCGTTGCTGCGCGTAGTGATCACGGAACGACTGGCTGTCGCGATAGGCCAGCACCGCGCGCCCGCGCAGGCGCCCCTCGAACGCCAGGGGGCCGCCGACATCCACATAGCTGTAGTAGTTGTCGTAGCTGCCACCGCTGGCGCCGGCCCTGGCCGCCCATTCGCGGGTGGGGCGCTTGCGCACCATGTTGACGGTGGCCGAGGGATCACCCGCGCCCGTGGTCAGGCCGGTGGCGCCGCGCACCACCTCGATGCGGTCATAGATGATGGTGTCCGAGTCGGACTTCATGCGGCTGAAGGTGTTGAGCATGCCGTCGACCTGGAAGTTGTCGATGCCATAGCCCCGTGACGAATAGATCGCCCGGTCGGAGTCCAGGTGCTGCACCACCACCCCGGTGGTTTGCCCCAGTACCTCGGTCAGGGTGTCGAGCTTGAAGTCATCCATCTGCTGGCGGGTCACCACCGACACCGACTGCGGGGTTTCCTTGATCGACAGGTTCAAGCGCGTGGCGGTGTTCATGCTGCCGGTGGTGTACGACCCGGTGTTCTCGGTGGTCGCCCCGAGGCCCTCGGCGGTGACGCTGGTGGCCTCCAGCTCCAGGGGCGTAGCGTGCGGATCGGGGCTCCGGGCAGGCTCGGTTTCGGCCAGCAGGGCGGGGCTGAGCGCCGCGCCACAGAGGCCCAATGTGATCGTCATGAAACGGGTGAATGGCACGAACATCGCTGCCGACTCCTTGTCGTCGAGTGAAAAATTCCGTTGCACTGGAGACGAAGAGGGGGCGGCTTATTTAGCCTTTACGAGAATAATTATCATCTGAAAGGTCAGGAAAATGCCCTTGATGAGGCGCCGAGGGCAGGCATGACGAGGGCTGCGGCAGCCCTGCAGAAGGCGGCGTATCGGTGCGCCGGACGCTTGGCCCCCGGCCCGCTGCATCGGGCCCGCAACGGTTCAGGTGGACCTGCACGGGCATTTGTATAAGATACGACGCATTCTCATTTGTATCCGGTTCCCCTCCCGTGTCCGCGTCCAGCAAACTGGGTTTCTTCTTCAGCGACCACCACCGCTGGCTGCTGCAGCATGTGCAGCGGCAGCTGCGCAACCGCGCGGACGCCGAAGACACGGCGGCCGAAACCTTCTGCCAGCTGCTGGTCGCCCAGGTCGACCCGGCCACCATCGAGCAGCCCCGCGCCTACCTCTCCACCATCGCCCGGCGGCTGATCTTCGACCGCCACCGGCGTCGGCGCCTGGAGCAGGCCTACCTGGAGCGGCTGATGCTGCTGCCGGAGGAGCTGGCCCCCTCGCCGGAAGAGATCCACCTGCTGCTGGAGGCCCTGCACGCCGTCGACCGCAGCCTCGCCGGCCTGCCCCAAGCGGTGAAGAAGGCCTTCCTCATGAGCCAGCTCGACGGCCTCGGCTACGCCGAGATCGGCCGGCGCCTGGACGTCTCCGAGCGCACCGTCGGCCGCTACATGACCCAGGCCCTGCGCCAGTGCTACCTCACCGGGGTGCAGCCATGAGCCAGGCCCCTATCGACCGCGCCGGCGAAGAAGCCATCGCCTGGATGGTGCGGCTGCGCGCCGGCACGCCCGACGCCCGCCAGCAGGCCCGTTTCGAAACCTGGCTGAACAGCGACAGCAGCCACCAGGACGCCTGGGCCCGCCTGCAAGGCGGCCTCGGCGGCCACTACGACACCCTGCGCAGCTTCGAGCGGCGCGCACCGGGCCAAGCCCGCGAAGCCCTGCTGCAACCGGAACTGTCGCGACGCAACCTGCTGCGTGGCCTGGCCGGCCTCGGCCTGCTGGGTGGCGGCCTCTGGCTCGGCGCCAGCAGCCAGGCCGGGCAGGCGTTGATGGCCGACCTGCGCACCGGCACCGGCGAGCGACGCCGCTTCACCCTGGCCGATGGCAGCCTGCTGGAGCTCAACGCCGACAGCGCCGTCGACCTCGACGTCTCCACCAACGCCCACTTGTTGCACCTGCGCCAGGGCGCGCTGGTGATCAGTGCGGCCGAGGGCAGCACCCAGCCCCTGGTGGTGCGTACCCGCCAGGGCGACGTGCGCACCCTGGGCGGGCGCCTGCTGGTGGAACAGCTCGCGGAAAGCACCCGCGCGGTGGCGCTGGAGCGCGGCGCCCAGGCGTCGCAGTTGCTGGGCGGCTCCCTCGGCCTCGGCGAAGGGCAGGCGGCGCTGCTGCATGCCCGCCACATCGAACTGCTCAGCGGCGACCAGCGCAACCGCGCGGGCTGGCTGCAAGGCCGCCTCAATGTGCTGGACGAGCCCCTGGAGGCGGTGATCGACGCCCTGCGCCCCTACCGACGCGGGCTGATCCGGGTCAGCCCCGAGGTCCGCCAGATCAAGGTCCAGGGCGTGTTCCCCCTGGACGACCCCGACCGCGCGCTCACCGCCCTGGGCGAAACCCTGCCGATCCGCGTCGACACCTACGGCCCCTGGCTGACCTTGATCAGCGCGGCCGTTTGAATGCCGCGAAGCCCATGGATAGCGGCCTGCACAGGCAGCGAATGAAAATTCATCTCATTCGTGTCCGGTTTTTTGCGTTCGTCCCACCTATCTCCTGACAACGCCCACACATTCAGGAGAATCTCCGTGCGCAAACCCTGGCCCCGCGCCATTGCCATCGCCGTCGCGCTCGCCGCCACCGGCCCGCTCGGCTACGTCTACAGCCAGCCCGCCAGCCAGCAACAGGTGCTGGCCTTCGACCTGCCCGCCGCCAGCCTGGCGGAAACGCTCAATGCCATCGCCAGCCAGAGCGGCCAGGTGGTGTCCCTGGAGCCGGTACTGGTCAAGGGCAAGCTGGCGCCGGCCGTCAGGGGCTCGATGACCGCCACCCAGGCCATGCAGCGCGCCCTCGAAGGCAGCGGCCTGGAACTGCGGGTCACCGAAAGTGGCAACTACAGCGTGCAGCCCAAGGCCGACAGCACCGGCGCCATGGAGCTGGGCGCCACCACCGTCAACGCCGCCGGCCTCAGCGCCACCAGCGAAGGCAGCGGCTCCTATGCCGCCCGCGCCATCAGCATCGGCAAGGGTGACCGGACGCTGAAGGAAATCCCCCAGTCGGTCACCGTCATCACCCGCAAGCAGCTCGACGACCAGGGCATCACCGACCTGCGCGAAGCGGTCAACCGCACCACCGGCCTGGTGGGCGCCCAGGGCATCGGCCCAGGCATGGTCATCTCCTCGCGCGGCTTCCAGATCGACGACTGGCAGTACGACGGCGTGCCGGTGCCGCGCAACTTCTACGTGCTGGGCAACTGGGCGACCCAGGACCTGGTGTTCTTCGACCGCGTGGAAATCCTCCGTGGCGCCGCCGCCCTGCTGCAAGGCGCCGGCAGCCCAGGCGGCGCGGTGAACCTGGTGCGCAAGCGCGGCCAGTACGCCCCCACCGTCGCCATCACCGGCAAGGCCGGCACTTGGGACCACTACGGCCTGCAGCTCGACGCCGGCGGCCCGCTCAACCCGGAAGGCACCCTGCGCGGCCGCGTGGTGGTGGACGAAGACCGCAGCCACTCCTTCACCGACTACGTCTGGGACGAGACCCGCTCGTTCTACGCCGCCCTCGACTACGACTTCACCCCCGACACCACCGTCGGCTTCGGCGTCAGCAACACCGACGGCGAATCGCGGCCGATGATGCGCGGCCTGCCGCGCTACCCGGACGGCAGCGACATCGGCTTCTCGCGCTCCACCTACAGCGGTGCCACCTGGAACCACCTCGACACCGACCAGACCACCGTCTACCTCGATCTCGAACACCGCTTCGACGACAACTGGAGGTTCAAGTCCTCGCTGCTGCGCATGCAGGAACACAGCGACTCGATCCACCAGCGCATGCACGGCGATGTCGCCGCCGACGGCAGCGGCCTGAACTTCGCCGACTGGATCACCAACTTCCAGTCCACCAAGATCGGCATGGACAACTACCTCACCGGGCGCTTCAACGCGCTGTCGCTGGAACACGAAGTCACCCTGGGCGGCAACTACTCCAAGTACACCTCGGACGACTTCTACGCCCGGCGCTTCGTCCCCGGCGGCAACATCTTCGCCATCGACCACCACCGCCCGAAACCCACCGTCGCCGACATCCTCGCCTCGCCGGGCGGCCGCGCCTACAACGCCGGCTACGACGTCCGCCAGAAGGGCCTCTACGGCAGCTGGCGGGTCAAGCTGGCCGAGCCGCTGACCCTGGTGATGGGGTCCCGCGTGAGCTGGTACGACTACGAGTACAACGTCACCGGCGGCACCCCGAGCCGCACCACCGCCACCGGCGAAGTCACCCCCTACCTGGGGCTGATCTACGACCTCAGCGAGCAGTGGGCGGTCTATGCCAGCTACACCGACGTGTTCGAGCCGCAGACCGAGCGCTCCGCCGATCAGAAGATCCTCGAGCCGATCGTCGGCACCAACTACGAGGTCGGCCTCAAGGGCGAACTGCTCGACGGCCGCCTCAACACCTCCCTGGCGGTGTTCCGCTACAACCAGAAGAACCGCGCCACCCAGGACCTCGACTCCGGCTTCGAATGCGACGGCTGGTACTGCTCCCGGGCATCGGGCCAGGTGCGCAGCCAGGGCATCGAGGCGGAGATCAGCGGCGAGCTGCTGACCGACCTGCAGGTGTTCGCCGGCTACACCTACAACACCACCAAGTTCCTCGAAGACCCAGACAACAAAGGCAGCATCTACAGCCAGTGGACGCCCAAGCACATGCTGCGCGTGTGGACCGACTACCGTCTGCCGGGCAACCTGCGTCGCTTCAGCGTCGGCGGCGGCTTCAACACCCAGAGCCACACCGTCAGCTTCGCCCGTGATTTCGAAGTGCCCGGTTTCACCGTGTGGAACGCGCGGTTGGGCTACGAGCTGAGCTCGGAGGTCGACCTGGCGCTCAACGCCAACAACCTCTTCGACAAGCGCTACTACCAGCCCGGCTTCGCCGCCGGCGACGGTGCCAACAATTTCGGCGACCCGCGCAACCTCATGCTCACGGTCAAGTACACCCCGGAGTTCTGATCCCGCGTCACCCACGCAGGATGGGCGCCGCCACAAGGCCGCCCATCCTGCCGCCCCGCCCCCGCGCCAAATGGCGTATTCCCAAGCGCTATCCGCCCCCCTTAGAATTGCGATCAATTCTTATCCGCACTTAGGTATCACGGGAGCATCGGGTGTCCACTGTCATCCCCGAGCCATCGCTGCAACAGGATGTGCACCGTCTCTACAAGGACCATCACGGCTGGCTGCAAGGCTGGCTGCGGCGGCGCCTGGGCGACCGTGAGCGGGCGGCCGACATCGCCCAGGACACCTTTCTCCGCCTGCTGGTGACCCGGCGCCTGCCCGGTAGCGGTGAGGGCCGCAGCTACCTGGCGCAGATCGCCCGCAACCTGGTCATCGACCAATGGCGGCGCCAGCGCATCGAACAGGCCTACCTCGACAGCCTGGCCATGCTGCCGGAGCCGGAAACCCCCTCCCTGGAGACCCGCGCCATGGTCATCGAGACCCTGCTGCAGATCGACGCCATGCTCGACTCGATGCCGGCCAAGGTGCGCGAAGCCTTCATGCTCTCGCAGTTCGAGGGCCTGACTTATCCACAGATCGCCGAACGCCTGCAGGTCAGCGTCAGCTCGGTGCAGAAGTACATGATCCGCGCCATCCAGGCCTGCTACCAGGTGCTCTACGCCGAATGACAGCCCATCGCGACGCCCCCATCGCCCCCGCCATCGTCGAGCAGGCCAGTCACTGGCTGATGCTGCAATGGGGTGGCGAACTGGACGGTGAGCAACAGCGCCGCTTCGTCGCCTGGCAGGACGCCGACCCCGAGCACCAGCGCGCCTGGCAGCGCCTGCAACAGCTGCAGGGCACCCTCGCCGGCGTACCCGGCGACACCGCCCGCGCGGTGCTGCGCGACATGCCCGACGCCCGTCGCCGGCAGACCCTCAAGCTGCTCGGCCTGCTGCTGGTGGCCGGCGGCAGCGGCTACGCGGCCCAGTCGCACCTGCCCTGGCGCGAAGCCATGGCCGACCTGCGCAGCGGCACCGGCGAACGCCTCGAACGCACCCTGGAGGACGGCAGCCAGCTGATGCTCAACAGCGGCAGCGCGGTGGACATCCTCTTCAACGACGCCGAGCGGCGCATCCGCCTGCTGGCCGGCGAACTGCTGCTGGACAGCGGCCAGGACCCGGCCGGGCGACCGCTGATCGTGGAAACCGCCGCCGGGGAGATCCAGGCCCTGGGCACGCGCTTCTCGGTCTACGAGCAGGACGGCGGCAGCCGCGTCCAGCTCTACGAAGGCCAGTTGGAACTGCGCCCGCGCCACGCAGCCGCTACGCGCCTGCAGGCCGGGCAGAGCCTGTGGTTCTCCGCCGGGCGGCTCGGCGAGCTCGGCAGCGCCGATGCCAACGCCATCGCCTGGAGCCAGGGCCGCCTGGTCGCCGAGCGCATGGCCCTCGGCGAGTTCATCGGCCAGCTGTCGCGCCACCGCCCCGGTGTGCTGCGCTGCGACCCGGAGGTGGCGGGCCTGGTCCTCACCGGCGTCTTCCCCCTGGCCGACACCGACCGGGTACTGGCCGCCCTGCAGCAATCGCTGCCCGTCGAGGTGCACAGCCTGACCCGCTACTGGGTCACCGTCCGCGCCCGCGCCTGAGCCCTGAAAAAAAACTTCACCCGGCGTTGTCGGTTTCCCCGGCTCGCTCGGGATACCTCTTGAAATCAATCAAGAAGCATTCTCAAGAGGACGTTCCAGAATGCCGTATCTGCCCGCTTCCCATCGCTCCCGCCTCAGCGCCGCCATCCGCTATGCCCTGTTCGCCAGCCTGCTGGTCGCCGGCCCGGCACTGGTCGCCACCGCCCCCCTGGCGCAGGCCGCCAGCGAACAGACCCGCGCCTACGCCATCCCCGCCGGCAACCTCGACCAGGCGCTGAACCGCTTCGCCAGCGAGGCCGGCATCCTCCTCTCGGTGGACGCGAAGCTCACCGCCGGCAAGCGCAGCCCCGGGCTGAACGGCAACTATGGGGTGGACGAAGGGCTGGCCCGGCTGCTGGCCGGCACCGGCCTGCGCGCGCTCAACAGCGGCGGCAACTACGCCCTGGAAGTGGCGACGGGCAGCGGCGACGCCCTCGAGCTGGGTGCAACCACCATCAACAGCACCGGGTTGGGTGAAACCACCGAAGGCAGCGGCTCCTACACCACCGGCGCCGTGACCATCGGCAAGAGCGCCCAATCGCTGCGGCGCACGCCGCAGTCGGTGACCGTGGTCACCCGCAAGCTGATGGACGACAAGAACCTCGTCTCCCTCGACCAGGTGATGGCCCAGACCCCGGGCATCACCCGCGCCAACCGTGGCTACGGCAACCACCACTTCAGCTCCCGCGGCTTCGACCTCACCGACGAGAGCTACATGGTCGACGGCGTGCCCGGGCAGGCCTTCGCCTACACCGGCTGGATGACCCCGGACATGGCCATGTTCGACCGCGTCGAAGTGCTGCGCGGCGCCTCCGGGCTGCTGGTGGGCGCGGGCAATCCGGGTGGCGCGGCAAACCTGGTGCGCAAGCGCCCCACGGTGGACCCGCGCTTCTCCATCACCACCCGCGCCGGCTCCTGGGACAACTACCGCCTCGACCTGGACGCCAGCGGCAAGCTCAACGACGAAGGCACCCTGCGCGGCCGCATGGTCGCCTCCTATGAGGATCGCGGGTACTTCATCGACGTCACCGAATCCAAACGGCCGCTGCTCTACGGCATCGTCGAAGCCGACCTCAACGACGCCACCACGGTCGCCCTCGGCCTGCGCCGGCAGACCTCGCGCATCGACGGCTACAGCGTGCTGGGCCTGCCGATAAACCCCGACGGCAGCAACCCGCACCTCAAGCGCTCGACCTTCCTCGGCCAGGACTGGGCCAAGCTGCAGAGCCGCACCGACGAAGTGTTCGCCGACCTCAGCCACCGCTTCGACGACAACTGGACCGGCAAGCTGGCGCTGTCCCACTCCGAGAGCAGCTACAACCGCAGCGCCATCGAATGGGGCGCGGGCGACACCCTGGACTACGGCAGCCCCACCGGCCCCATGGTCAACGACATCAGCTACCACAAGTTCGACGCCACCTCGAACGCCGTGGACGGCCACCTGGACGGCGAGTTCGAGGCCTTCGGCCTGTCCCACCAGGTGACCCTGGGCGCCAACTGGTCCAAGCGCAAGATGAACGACAAGGACGCCACCGTCGCGCTGCCCAGCCCCATTCCCCTCGACGTGTTCAACCCCAACCACGGCAACGTGCCCCAGCTGGCGCGCCAGGGCTGGGACGCCAAGGACGACACCATCGAAACCCGCTACGGCACCTACCTCAGCACCCGCCTGCACATGACCGAGGACCTGAGCCTGGTCCTCGGCGGCCGCCTGAGCTGGTACAAGACCGACTCCTGGAGCGGCGACCTGTTGTCGACCAACGAGCAGAAGCACGAATTCACGCCCTTCGCCGGCGCCATCTACGACCTCGACGACGCCTGGTCGCTGTACGCCAGCTACGCCGACATCTTCATGCCCCAGGCCGGCTACCGCACCGCCGGCGGCAGCATGCTCGACCCGGCCATCGGCTCCAACTACGAGACCGGCATCAAGGGCGAGCTGTTCGACAAGCGCCTGAACCTGTCCTTCGCGCTGTTCTACATCGAGCAGGAAGACGTCGCCGCCCGCGACTACGCCAACGACGGCAACTGCCCGCAGGACGTCGCCAACCGCTGCTACGTGAACAGCGACGGCATCAGCCGCAGCAAGGGCTTCGAGGCTGAGGCCAGCGGCGAGGTGCTGCCGGGGCTGCAGGTGGCGGCCGGCTACACCTTCAACACCACCCGCTCGGAAAACGGCGGCCCCATCTCCGCGCAGACCCCCAAGCACCTGCTGCGCCTCAACACCCACTACAGCCTGCCGGGGGAGTGGAACCGCCTCAGCATCGGCGCCGGCGTATCGGCGCAGTCGGGCTACGAGGATGCCTACAACGAGACCGCCAACAGCGGCCGGGCGATCTACGATGCGCGCGCCGCCTACAAGCTCGACCCGAACTGGACCGTCGGCGTGGACGTCGAAAACCTCTTCGACCGCACCTACTTCGACTCCACCGGCTACTGGACCCGTGGCACCACCTACGGCACTCCACGTAGCTACATGCTCACCCTGCGCGGCGACTTCTAGCGCAGGCAGGCGGGTTCCGCCCCGCCTCAGCCAGGCTGGGAAAAAGCCTGGCGCAGCCATTGCGCCAGGCGTTCGGCGCGCGAGCCCTGGCGCCCGGCCGGCACCCACAGGGCCAGCCGCGCCGGGGTCTCGACGAAGCCCCAGGGCGCCACCAGACGGCCGGCGGCCAGGTCATCGGCCACCAGCTGCTGCGGGGCGATGGCCACGCCAAGGCCGGCCACCGCCGCCTCCAGCAGGTAGTACAGGTGCTCGAAGCCCTGGCCCAGCTGCAACCCTTCCGCGTCCAGTCCCTCCGCCCGGGCCCATTGCGGCCAGGCCTGGGGGCGCGACGCCGTGTGCAGCAGCGGGCGCCGCAACAGGCGCTCGGGCGGCGCCTGCTCCAGCTCGGTGAAACCGGCGTAGCGCGGGCTCAACACCGGGCCGATGCGTTCCTCGGCCAGCTCGAACACCTGCATGTCCGCCGGCCAGGGCGGCGCGGCGAACAGCAGGGTGGCGTCCAGCTGCGGGCTGCGCGGGTCCAGCTCGCCCTGGCTGCTGGAGAGCTGCAGGCGCAGCTCCGGCAGCTCACGGTTGAGGCGGTCCAGGCGCGGGATAAACCAGCGCGCCAGCAGGCTGCCGGGGCAGCCGAGGACGAAGGGGCGGTCCTCCTCCTGGCGACGCAGGTCCGCGCAGACGCCACGCAGGCGCTCGAAGGCATCCCCAGCCGCCTCAGCCAGACGCTGGCCGGCATCCGTGAGTTTTATGCCGCGCCCATCCTTGGCCAGCAGCGCCACGCCCAGCTGTTCCTCCAGCGCCCGCACCTGGCGGCTCACCGCGCCGTGGGTGACGTGCAGCTCTTCTGCCGCTCGGCTTACGCTGAGCAGGCGGGCGGCGCTTTCGAAGGCCTTCAGGGCATTGAGGGGAGGGAGGTCGCGGCTCATGGTTATCTGTGAGTTTTACTGACATGTCAGCGCAATCTAATCGCTTTTCCCGGCACCGGCCAGCGGTAGAATGGCTGCCATCGGATACCACTCCCAGGAGTTCCACCATGACTTCACTGCGCACCGGCCCAGACGCCAAGGGCCTGTTCGGTTCCTTCGGCGGCCAATACGTCGCCGAAACCCTGATGCCGCTGATCCACGACCTGGCCCGCGAGTACGAAGCCGCCAAGGAAGACCCGGAATTCATCAAGGAGCTGGCCTACTTCCAGCGTGACTACATCGGCCGCCCGAGCCCGCTGTACTTCGCCGAGCGCCTGACCGAGCACTGTGGCGGCGCGAAGATCTACCTCAAGCGCGAAGAGCTGAACCACACCGGCGCGCACAAGATCAACAACTGCATCGGCCAGATCCTCCTGGCCAAGCGCATGGGCAAGAAACGCATCATCGCCGAGACCGGCGCCGGCATGCACGGCGTGGCCACCGCCACCGTGGCCGCGCGTTTCGGCATGGAATGCGTGATCTTCATGGGCACCACCGACATCGACCGCCAGCAGGCCAACGTCTTCCGCATGAAGCTGCTGGGCGCCACCGTGATCCCGGTCACCGCCGGCACCGGCACCCTCAAGGACGCGATGAACGAAGCCCTGCGCGACTGGGTGACCAATGTCCACAACACCTTCTACCTGATCGGCACCGTGGCCGGCCCGCACCCGTACCCGGCCATGGTCCGCGACTTCCAGGCCGTCATCGGCAAGGAGACCCGCGAGCAGCTGGCCGAGAAGGAAGGGCGCCTGCCCGACTCGCTGGTCGCCTGCATCGGCGGCGGCTCCAACGCCATGGGCCTGTTCCACCCCTTCCTCGATGACACCGGCGTGGCGATCATCGGCGTCGAGGCGGCCGGCCACGGCATCGAGACCGGCAAGCATGCCGCCAGCCTCAACGGTGGCGTACCCGGTGTACTGCACGGCAACCGCACCTTTCTGCTGCAGGACGAAGACGGCCAGATCATCGACGCCCACTCCATCTCCGCCGGCCTCGACTACCCCGGCATCGGCCCGGAACACGCGTGGCTGCATGACATCGGTCGCGTCGAGTACACCTCCATCACCGACGACGAAGCCCTGGACGCCTTCCACCAGTGCTGCCGCCTCGAAGGCATCATCCCGGCCCTGGAGAGCTCCCACGCCCTGGCCGAAGTGTTCAAGCGCGCACCCGGCCTGCCGAAGGACCACATCATGGTGGTCAACCTCTCCGGCCGTGGCGACAAGGACATGCAGACCGTGATGCACCACATGCAACAGGGGCCCAAGGCATGAGCCGCTTGCAGACCCGCTTTGCCGAACTGAAACAGCAGAACCGCGCCGCCCTGGTGACCTTCCTCACCGCCGGCGACCCGGGCTACGACGCCTCCCTGGCGATCCTCAAGGGCCTGCCGGAAGCCGGCGCCGACGTGATCGAACTGGGCATGCCCTTCACCGACCCGATGGCCGACGGCCCGTCGATCCAGCTGGCCAACATCCGTGCCCTGGCGGCCAAGCAGAACCTGGCCAAGACCCTGCAGCTGGTTCGCGAGTTCCGTGAAGGCAACCAGAACACCCCGGTGGTGCTGATGGGCTACTTCAACCCCATCCACTACTACGGCGTCGAGCGCTTCATCGGTGACGCCAAGGAAGCCGGCGTGGACGGCCTGATCGTCGTCGACCTGCCGCCGGAACATAACGAAGACCTGTGCCACCCGGCCCAGGCCGCCGGCATCGACTTCATCCGCCTGACCACCCCGACCACCGACGACAAGCGCCTGCCCGTGGTGCTCGATGGCAGCTCCGGCTTCGTCTATTACGTCTCGGTGGCCGGCGTCACCGGTGCCGGCTCCGCCACCCTGGAGCACGTGCAGGAAGCCGTGGCCCGCCTGCGCCGCCACACCGACCTGCCGGTGGCCATCGGCTTCGGCATCCGCACCGCCGAACACGCCGCCAACATCGCCCGCCTCGCCGACGGCGTGGTGGTGGGCTCCGCCCTGGTGGACCAGATCGCCAAGGCCGAAACCGCCGAACAGGCCATCGACGGCGTCCTCACCCTCTGCAAATCCCTGGCCGAAGGTGTGCGCAGCGCCCGCGCCTGACCGCCACACGGCCATAAAAAAGCCGCTGCCCCTTTCGGGACAGCGGCTTTTTTCATTTCAGGGAACGAGCCGCACTATCGGATGGGCGGCGTTCCGCGAGCCCATGAACGCCATCGACTCCGGAGCCCTCCAGCATGGGTTTCGCTGTGCTCTACCCATCCTACGCAAGAGCGGCCCTGCGACGGCCCAGGCGACTTATCCACAGGGAAGCGAGGATCACCGCGCCGCCCAGGGCGAGGCGGGGGAGGTCGGCGTCGCGGTTCCAGATCAGCAGGTTGACCACCAGGCCGGCGGGGACGTGAAGCTCGTTCATCACCGCCAGGGTGCCGGCGCTGACGGCGGTGCTGCCCTTGACCCACCAGAACATGCCCAGGGCCGTGGCGAACAGGCCCATCCACACCAGCACGCCCCATTGCACCGACGTTTGCGGCAAGCGCTCGGGGTTGCCGAAGAGCAGGAAGGAGGGCAGCGCCAGCAGCAATGCGCCGAGGAAGAAGTGGCCGAAGAAGCGGTGCAGCGGCTGCTCCACCGGGTAGCGCACCAGCAGGCGACGGCAGAGCACCTGGCCGGCGGCGAAGGTGGCGTTGGCCACCTGCAGCAGGATGAAGCCCAGCAGGTAGTCGCCCTCCAGGCGGTCGAAGCGGATGATCACCCCGCCGCCCACCGCCACCAGGGCCGCCAGCAGCGCCCAGGGGCTGAAGCGGCGAGACAGGGCGTCGTCCAGCAGGGTCACGTAGATGGGCGTGAGCACGGTGAACAGCAGCACCTCCGGCACCGTGAGCACGGCGAAGCTGCGGTACAGGCACAGGTAGGTGATGCCGAACTGCAGCGCCCCGGCCAGCCAGAACCCCGCCAGCAGCCTTGTCGGCAGCCCGCGCCAGCGGGTGAAGGGCAGGAACACCAGCGCCGCGATCAGCACCCGCGCCAGCACGGCGAAATCGCTGTCCACCCGCCCGGCCAGGTACTCGCCTATGAGGCTGAAGGAAAAGGCCCAGAGCAGGGTGACGACGAGCAGGTAGCGCATAGCGGGTCTCCGAAAACAGGCGGCGGATCATAGGCCGTGGCTCAGCGCGCGTCGATTCGCCACGGGGCCTTGACTTAACTTGGTAACCAAGTAGATTTTCCCGCCATGGACGAATCGATCACACCCGCCCCCAGGGGGCATGCCGCCGACGCTGCGCTGGAAGGCCTGTTCATCGAGATACTCGATGGCCAGCTGGCGCCCGGCGAATCGCTGCCAGCCGAGCGCCTGCTGGCCGAGCGCTACGGCGTCTCGCGCATCACCGTGCGCCAGGCCGTGCACAAGTTGAAGGACGTCGGCCTGGTGGAAGTCCGCCAGGGCGGTGCCAGCCGCGTGCTGGACCCGGCCCGAGCCGATGCACGGGTCTTCGAGCTGCTGCTGCGCTGCGCCGGTCGGCTGCAATCCGACGCCGCCACCCGCCTGCTGCGGGACCTGGCCGAGTACCAGCAGCTCTATGCCATCGGCCTGCTGGAGGCGGCCTCGCGCCATGCCACGGATGCCGAGCGGGAACACCTGCTGCAACAGGTGGACACCTGCCCGGCCACGCTCGATGCCGCCGACGCGCAGCGCCTGGAAGACGCCTTCTGGCGACGCATCACCGCCATCGGCCGCAACCGCATCCTGCAGATGGAAATGGCCCTCTGGCAGCGCTGGACCGACGACCAGGACGCCATCGACGGCGATCCCGCCGAGCTGCGCTGGTTCTACCTGACCCTGGCCCGCCAGCTCCTGGCCCGCCAGGACCCCGTGCCCTTCTACCTGGCCTCGGTGCGCACCACCTCGGCCTGAACCCGACGACCGCGGGAAGCGGTCGTTTTTTCGCCTCCGGCAACTTGGTTACCAAGTGGAGAACACCATGCGCTACCGACTGCTCGATACCCCCTCACTCACCCGTCGGCACCTGCTGTGCCTCAGCGGCGCCGCCCTGCTCGCCGCGATCACCCGCAGCGGGCGCGCGGCGGTCCCAGAACCCGCAGCGCTGGAACTGGATGTCGCGATCATCGGTGCCGGCCTCTCCGGCCTGGTGGCGGCGCGGCGCCTGGCCGGCAGCGGCCTGCGCGTGGCGGTGCTGGAGGCCCGCGAGCGGGTGGGCGGGCGCACCGTCAACCAGCCCATGGGCAACGGCCTGGAAGTGGACGGCGGTGGCCAGTGGGTGGGCGGCGACCAGCCGATGGTGATGGAACTGGCCAGCGACCTGGGCATTCCCCTGGTGCCGCAGTACCGCGGCGGGCAGATGGCCGCCCTGCTGGGTGGCGAGCGCTACACCTTCGATGCCGACGAGCCGCCAGGGGACGCCGTGCGCGCACTGCAGGCACGACTGGAGGCCATGGCCGGGCAGGTGCCCCTGGAAGCGCCCTGGAGCGCGGCCCGCGCCGATGAGTGGGACCGCTGGAGCCTCGCCGCGTGGCTGAAGGCCGAGCGCGCCGATGCCGAGGCCGTCGAGGCGGTGTCCACCACGGTCGCCACCACCCTGAACAGCGCGCCGGACCGGGTCTCGCTGCTGTGGTTTCTCTTCTACCTGCACTCTGCCGGCGGCTTCGCCGCGCTGGACGACCAGGCCCAGCAGTTCCGCCTGCAGGGCGGCGCGCAGCGGCTGTCCCTGAACCTGGCGCAGCAGCTCGGCCCCTCGGTGCTGCTGGGCGCGCCGGTGCGACGCATCGAGGGCTGGGACCAGGAGGCGGTCACCCTGGATTGCGCCCTGGGCCGCCTGCGTGCCCGCCGGGTGATCGTGGCGATGATGCCCGCCGACATGGCCCGCATCGACTTCTCACCGGCACTGCCCAAGGGGCGCGCCGCCCTGCAGAAGGGCTGGACCGGCGGCAGCGGTATGAAGGTGCACTTGAGCTATGCGCGGCCGTTCTGGAAAGAATCGGGGCTCTCCGGTGCCGGCTTCATCGACAGCGCTCTGGTGCAGATGACCTTCGACAGCAGCCCCGCTCATCAGGGCCTGGGCGTGCTGCTGGCCTTCCTCGATCCCGCACGGGCAGGGAACGATGCCCGCAAGCGCCAGGCACGGGTGCTGAAAGAGCTGGTGCGGCTGTTCGGCGAGGAAGCGGGCCGACCGCTGGCCTACGTGGAGCAGGACTGGAACCACGAGCCCTGGACCGCCGGCTGCGTATCGCCGCTGCCGCCGGGCCTGCTGAGCCGCCATGGCCACCACCTGCGCGCACCCCTGGGCAACCTGCACTGGGCCGGCAGCGAAACGTCGTCTGTCTGGTGCGGCTACCTGGAAGGCGCGGTCCGCGCCGGCCGGCGCGCGGCGGACGAAGTCCTGGCAGCCCTGCGCCCGGCCTGAGCCGCTAGAGGTCGTACTCGATGGCGCCGTCGCTGAGGTCGGAGAGGTCCAGCGGCCGCACGGCGCCCATCCACATCGGGTAGTCGCGGTGGTCGCGCAGGTCGCTGCCGGTGATGGGGTGGACCAGCACGTTGAGCCCGGCGCGGTTGAGGGCGAGCCAGGGGATGAGTTCACCGAACAGCTCGGGGCGGAAGGCCAGCTGGCAGCTCCAGTCCGGATGGGGGCCGACGGGCTGGCGGTGCAGGCGGCCCATCTTCAGGGGGAAGCGGCGCGCGGCCTCTTCGCAGAGTTCGCGGGCCTGCTCGAAGCTGTCCGCGTCGTAGTAGATGTGGGCGTGGAAGCCCTTGATGCGGGGTAGGGGGGCAGCCTGCATGTTCACCTCTCTCGGGTACCGACGCGCCATGGTACCCGCAACCCGCGCCGCCTGGCTCAGGGTTTGGGCGGTGTCGGCACAGTGCCGCCGGGCAGCAGCTGCGGCGCCTGCCGTTCCAGCCGGCTCTGCAGGGCTTCCAGTTGCTGCAGGGCGGCGCGGGCTTCGTCCAGCTCGGCGGCCGTGCGCTCGCCGCTCTGGGCTGCCGCCTCGATACGCGCGCGGATCTCGGGGATCTGCTGCACGCCGCTGGTGTAGGCCTGCACCAGCTCGCGGGCCTGCCGGTCTTCCAGCGCGGCATACTGGCGCGGGTCGGCGAGCTCGGCGGCAGTGGCACCCTGCCGAGGCTTGAGGCCGCCCAGCTCGGGGCGGCGCGGGTCGCCTTCCTGCTCCATCATCTGCATGAAGAGAATGGCGTCCTGCTGGTCCAGGGGGCGTTCCTCCGGCACCGCGGCGGTCACCTGGGCCACGGCAGGGCGGGGCGCAGGTGTCGGAACGGGGCTGAGCACCGGCTCACGGGGCGCCGGTACGACCGCCACCTTGGGGCGTACCACCGGCGCCGCTTTGGCGGCGGCCATGGGCGTCGGCTCCAGGGTCACCATGATTCCTGCCACAGCCACGGCACCCGCGCTGCAGACCAGGGCGGCGGCGATCCAGCCCTTCACAGGCCTTCCACCTTGGCGCTGGCCAGCAGGGCACCGAGTTGCGCATCCACCTGGGCGGCGAGCTTTTCCCGCGCCACGGCCTGGTTCACTTCGAAGCGCACGCTGCGGTCGTCCAGGGGCAGTTGGCGGTCCTCGCGGCTGCGCACCCGGACGATCTCGAAAGCGCCGTCGATGTGCATGGGCTGGGACAGGCTGTCGGCCTTCTGGATCAGCGCGGTCTTGCGCAGCAGGTCGAGGTCCGCGTCAGCGGGGCGGATCAAGCCCAGGTCGCCTGGCGGCGTGCGCGTCTTGTCCTCGGCCTGTGAGTAGCGACGCACCGCTTCGTCGAAATCCAGCCCCTTCTGCAGCTCCTCGTAAACACGGTCGGCGCCGGCCTGGTCGGCCAGGCGGATGTGCGCGGCCTGCACCTGGGCGACGTTGCGGTACTGCGCCAGGTTGCGCTGGTAGTAGGCCTGGGCTTCGGCATCGGTGACCTGGGCGGCGAGGGCGCGCAGGGCGTCGGACTCGTGGTGGAAGTCGCTGTAGAGGCCGATCTGGTGCAGGTAGCGGTGGCGCACCAGGCGGTCCCGCACCAGGGCTTTGACGCCCGCGCGCTCGGCCGGGGTGAAGCCGTCGCGGCCCAGGCGGTACCAGAGGTGATCACGCTGCACCCGGGCCTGCACCTGGCGCGCCAGGTACTCCAGGTTGCCCTTCTGCAGCTCCACCTGGCCCTGGACGTTGTCGCCACGGTAGAGGTCCAGCAGGTCGAGGCTGTGCTTGGGCTCGCCGGGGAACTGCCAGCGGATCAGCTCCACCTTGGCCGCCGCCTGTTCCTGGACCGGGCCGAGCACCAGGCTGTTGGCCACCAGCACGCTGCTGGACGGTGCCAGTACCTCGCGCAGGCGCCGCGAATCCAGGGGCTGCGGCTGGCGCAGGAAGGGGCGCATGTCCTGGCGGGCGTCGCGGCCGTAGTACTGCTCCAGCAAGTTGCCGGCCTCGATCTCCACCGTGGCGTCCAGGTCGGCGCGGCTCTGGGCATTGAGCTGGCCCTCCACGTCGCGGGCCAGCAGGTGGTTCTCCACCAGGCCCCGGCGCAGCTGCGCCGGGTCGGTGTTGAACTTCACCCGCGACAGCACCTGCTGCAACAGGGCGATGCTGCGCCCAGGCAGCAGCTCGCCGTCGATGCGCAGGTCCTTGGCGGTGGGCATGGCCTGGGCCGCGCCCAGGTACAGCCCCAGCACTAGGCCGGCCAGCAGCCGGACCCGGCGCCGGGTTCCTTCAGAGTGCCTTGGGTGCATTGAAGCTGTTGGCTCCCTTGGTCAGGACGCTGACGGTGAGCGCGATGGATTCGGGGATCAGCTCCTTGGCCACGCGCAGGCGGGTTGCATAGCTGGTGTCGTAGAGCGGCTCGGGGTGCGCGTAGGCGACGCGGCCGGTCTGCAGCATCAGGTCGCTGACGCTGCGGCTGGCGTCGTAGCGGCCGATGAGGTTGGCCACCGCGGCCTGGTCGTTGAGGCGCTCGCTGGCGTAGTGGTCGTCGACCCAGCCTTCCCAGCTGGAGTGGCCGTTGGCCGAGGTGATCCACACGTGGTGGGGCTGGGCCACGTCGCCCGTGGCGTGCAGCGCGTAGCCGATGGTCTGCAATGAGGGCGCAGCGCGGAACTGATCGAACCAGTAGCTGGCGAGGTTATCCACAGGCTGGAAGGCGGCGTTCTGGAAGTCGCCGTAGTGCTCCTGCCAGTCGGAGCGGCTGCCACGCCGGTAGTGGGCTTCGGTGGTGTCGAAGTCGGCCCGCTTCAGCTCGCGGTTGTAGAGGTAGACCATGGCGTACCAGTCGACATCGGAGATGCCGCCGTCGACCTTGTGGTAGCGGTAGTCGTAGCCGCCGTGACGGTTGCCGTGGGCGTCGCCCTCGCGGGTGAGGTTGAGGAAGTGCCAGTAGGAGGTGTAGTTGACGATGCCGGACGCGGCGCCCCACAGCGGCGCGTGCTCGTAGCCGACCCACCAGCCGCCCAGGCGCGTGTCCTTGAAGTCGTCCACGTCATAGGCGGCCTGGCCGAGGGTTTCGCCCGCCTTGGCTTCGCTGCCGGCCGCGCTGACGTAAAAGCTGTAGGCCCGGCGCATCTCCTCCGTGGCATAGGGGGAGTTCATGTAGGCCAGTGCATCCTTGACGATGTTCTTGTGGGTGGGCTGGGACCAGGCGTTGGCCTGGCCGGCCATGGCGCAGATGCAGAGACCTGCAGCCAGGTGGACGAGGGGTTTCATCGGCAGCGCTCGGGGAAGTGAATGACCCCAGAAGTGATAGCCGCGCTTTGTGCAACCCGAATGACAGCTCGCGCCCTTTATGGGACTGGCGTCTCAAAATCCTGCAAACCCAACTCCGCCCGTCAGACGGCAATGCCCTCGCGGTTGCGGATACGCTGCACCGGGTCTTCGTCCGCCAGCTCGCGCTGCAGCCAGTCGACGAAGCAGGCCACCACCCGCGCCCGGCGCTTGCGCTCGGGCAGCACCACGTAATAGCCGAAGCCGGAGGTGAGGCTGCCTTCGATTACCCGTGCCAGCAGGCCCTGCTCGATGAGGTCGTCCACCAGGTAGCGCCAGCCGATGGCCACGCCCTGGCCGGCGATGGCGGCCTGCACCAGCAGCGTGTAGTTGTCGAAACGCAGGGAGCCGGAGCCCGGCGGGCGGTCGATACCCAGCTCGCGGAACAGCGCCTCCCAGTCGAACCAGCGGGTGCGCACCTCGGGCTTGAGGTGCAGCAGCGGCAACTGGGCGAGGGCGGCGGCGGGCAGGGGGGCGGCCTGGTCCTTGAGCAGGCGCGGACTGCAGATGGGGAACACCTCCTCGCGGAACAGCAGCAGCGCATCGCCGTGCTTGAAGCGGCCGTCACCGAAGGCGATGGCGACGTCGATCTCCGAGCGCAGCATGTTCATGGTGCGGTCGCTGGTCACCAGGCTGACGTCGATTTCCGGGTGGGCTTCGTGGAAGCGGTGCAGGCGCGGCATCAGCCAGTAGGCGGCGAAGGCGAAGTCGGTGGCCACCTGCAGCACCTCGTGCTGGGCCCGCGCGCCCACCGCCTCCAGGCCGAGGTTGATGGCGCGCAGGCCGTCCTGCACATGAACGAAGAGCAGGCGCCCGCTGTCAGTCAGTTCGATGCCGCGGTAGACGCGGTCGAACAGCCGCGTCGCCAACTGCTTCTCCAGGCGCTGGATCTGCTGGCTCACCGCCGGCTGGGTGGTGCCCAGCTCCACCGCCGCGGCGGTGAAGCTCAGGTGGCGCGCCGCCGCTTCGAATACGCGCAGCAGGTCGAGGGAGAGTTCGGGTTGCAGGTCTGCCATAACGATTACTTATCCGAGGCATGTCCGCCCATGCGGTTTACCGGAAAGGTGCGGCGATTCCATGATCGACGCCAGCACTCTCGCATAAACCGATCATATGGATGAAGGCCCCATGAACCGCCCCAACATCCTCTTCATCATGGCCGACCAGATGGCCGCGCCGCTGATGCCCTTCCACGGTGGCCTGCCCCTGCACATGCCCAATCTTTCGCGCTTGGCGGAACGTGCCGTGGTGTTCGACTCGGCCTACTGCAACAGCCCGCTCTGCGCGCCCTCGCGCTTCACCCTGGTGAGCGGCCAGCTGCCGTCGAAGATCGGCGCCTACGACAACGCCGCCGACTTCCCCGCCGACGTGCCCACCTACGCCCATCACCTGCGCCGTCTGGGCTACCGCACCGCGCTGTCCGGCAAGATGCACTTCTGCGGCCCGGACCAGCTGCACGGCTACGAGGAACGCCTGACCAGCGACATCTACCCCGCCGACTACGGCTGGGCGGTGAACTGGGACGAGCCGGAGGTGCGCCCGAGCTGGTACCACAACATGTCCTCGGTGCTGCAGGCCGGGCCCTGCGTGCGCACCAACCAGCTGGATTTCGACGACGAGGTGGTGTTCAAGGCGCGCCAGTACCTCTACGACCACGTGCGCGAACAGGCCGGGCGGCCCTTCTGCCTGACGGTGTCGATGACCCACCCCCACGACCCCTACACCATCCCGCGCGAGTACTGGGACCTGTACCGCGAGGCCGACATCCCGCTGCCCTCGGTGCAGCTGGCCCAGCATGAGCAGGACCCGCACGCCCAGCGCCTGCTCAAGGTCATCGACCTGTGGGACAAGCCGCTGCCCGAGCAGAAGATCATCGACGCCCGCCGCGCCTACTTCGGTGCCTGCAGCTACGTCGACGCGCAGATCGGCACCCTGCTCAAGACCCTGGAAGACTGTGGCCTGGCCGAGGACACCATCCTGGTGTTCTCCGGCGACCACGGCGACATGCTTGGCGAGCGCGGCCTCTGGTACAAGATGCACTGGTTCGAGATGGCCGCGCGGGTGCCGATGCTGGTGCATGCGCCGCAACGTTTCGCGCCGCGCCGGGTCAAGGCCTCGGTCTCGACCATGGACCTGCTGCCGACCCTCGTGGAACTGGCCGGCGGCAGCCTGGACCCACAGTTGCCGCTGGACGGCCGCTCGCTGCTGCCGCACCTGGCGGGCGAGGGCGGGCATGACGAGGTGTTCGGCGAATACATGGCCGAAGGCACCACCAGCCCGCTGATGATGATCCGCCGTGGCCCGTGGAAATTCGTCTATTCGGAGCAGGACCCGCTGCTGCTCTTCAACCTGGAAGGCGACCCTCGCGAGCTGGAGAACCTGGCCGCATCCGCGAGCCACCGCGAGGTGCTCGAGGCCTTCCTCGCCGAAGCCCGGGCGCGCTGGGACATCCCCGCGATCCACAGCGCCACCCTCGCCAGCCAGCGCCGCCGCCGCTTCGTCGCCGGCGCCCTGGAGCAGGGCACGCTCACCAGCTGGGACCACCAGCCCTGGGTGGACGCCAGCCAGCAGTACATGCGCAACCACATCGACCTCGACGATCTGGAGCGCCGCGCACGTTATCCACAGCCCTGACCAGAGGGGACGAACCCACGGCCGGCCACACCTCCACTCACAAGGAAAAGGCATGAAGACCACCACCACGCTGTTCGCCGCCGCGCTGCTCTGCAGCGCCCTGATCGCCACCGCCCACGCCGAGGACGCCCGCTGCGCGACCGTGAAGCTGGGCGACCCGGGCTGGAGCGACATCGCCGTCACCAACGGCGTCGCCCGCCTGCTCCTCGACGGCCTGGGCTACAAGGCCGAGACCCAGACCCTGGCGGTGCCGATCATCTTCGCCGGCCTGCAGAAGGGCCAGGTGGACGTCTTCCTCGGCAACTGGATGCCGGCCCAGCAGAGCAACTACGACAAGTTCGTCGCCACCGGCGAGGTGGACAAGGTGGCGCAGAACCTCGTCGGCACCGAGTACACCCTGGCCGTGCCGAGCTACGCCTATGACGCGGGGGTGAAGACCTTCGCCGACCTGGACAAGCACGCCGACAGGTTCAAGCACACCCTCTACGGCATCGCCGCCGGCTCCCCGGCCAACATCTCCATCCAGGACATGATCAAGGGCGACGAATTCGGCCTCGGCGACTGGAAGCTGGTGGAATCCAGCGAACAGGCGATGCTGGTGCAGGTGGGCCGTGCGGTGAAGCGCAAGGACTTCGTGGTGTTCCTCGGCTGGACGCCGCACCCGATGAACGTGCAGTACGACATGAAGTACCTCAAGGGCGGCGAGAAGTACTTCGGCGACAGCGGCACGGTGAACACCCTGGCGCGCAAGGGCTACGCCCAGCAGTGCCCCAACGTCGGCAAGCTGCTGGCCAACCTGGCGTTCACCCAGGAGATGGAGAACGCGGTGATGAACGAAGTGCTGAGCAAGAACGCCGGCAACGACGAGGCGGTGAAGGCCTGGCTCAAGGCCAACCCGCAGGTGGTCGAGGGCTGGCTGCAGGGCGTGACCACCCGCGAGGGCGGCGATGGGCTGGCGGCGGTGAAGGCGAAGCTGTGATTCGCGGGGCCGATGAAATGGCCCCTTTCACAAAAGATGGCGTATGGTCGCTGCCCATCGCGAGTGAAAGTTCGCGCCACGTCTCCCACGCCTGCCGATGAGGCCCTGCCCGTCCCACGATGAAGCCTTCCACCCTCTTCCCCTTCCTCGACTGGCTGCCCCGGACGACCGGGTGCAGCCTCGGCCGTGACGCGCTGGTGGGCCTGACCGGCGCCATCCTCGCCCTGCCGCAATCCATCGCCTATGCGCTGATCGCCGGCCTGCCGGCCGAATACGGCCTCTATGCCGCCGTGGTGCCGGTGATCATCGCCTGCCTCTGGGGCTCGTCCTGGCACCTGATCGGCGGCCCGACGGCGGCCATCTCCGTGGTGCTGTTCGCCAGCGTCAGCCCCCTGGCCCTGCCGGGCAGCGGCGACTACATCGCCCTGGTGCTGCTGCTGACCTTCCTCGCCGGGCTGTTCCAGTGGCTGCTCGGCGTCTTGCGCTTCGGCGCCCTGGCCAATTTCGTCTCGCAGTCGGTGGTGATCGGCTTCACCTGCGGCGCGGCGCTGGTCATCGCCTTGGGGCAGATCCCCAACCTGCTCGGCCTGCCCAGCCTGGAAGGCCGCGCGACGGCATTGCAGGGCGCGCTGGAACTGGCCGGGCACGTGCGCGAGGTGCATGTGCCTTCGGTGCTGGTGGCGCTGGCCACCCTGGTGGTGACGCTGCTGCTGCGACGCTTCGCCCCGCGCCTGCCGGCCCTGTTGCTGGGCCTGGTGGCCGGCAGCCTGCTGGTAATGGCGTTCCCCGCCAGCATGGCCGGCGTGCCACTGGTGCCGCCCTTCGAGGGCAGCCTGCCGCCGTTCACCACGCTGCGCTTCGACCTCGACGACATCCTCCGCCTGCTGCCGTCGGCCGTGGCCTGCGGCCTGCTCGGCCTGGTGATGAGCCTGTCCATCGCCCGTGCCCTGGCCGCGCAGTCGCAGCAGGTGCTGGACGCCAACCGCGAGACCCGCGGCCAGGGCCTGTCCAACCTGATCGGGGCCTGGTTCTCCGGCTACCTCTCCAGCGGCTCCTTCACCCGCTCGGCGCTGAACCTGCAGGCCGGCGCCCGCTCGCCCCTGGCAGGGGTGTGCTCGGCGCTGTGGGTGGCGCTGTTCGCCCTGGTGGGCGCGCGGCTGATCGCGCATATCCCGTTGCCGGCGATGGCGGCGAGCATCCTGCTGATCTGCTGGAACCTGATCGACCTGCCGGGCATGCGCCAGCTGTGGCGGGTGAGCCGGGCGGAGTTCGTGGTGATGGCCCTGACGGCCTTGGCCACCCTGGTGCTGGAGCTGCAGACGGCAATCTACGCGGGGGTGCTGGCGTCGCTGTTCTTCTATCTCAAGCGCACCTCGCAGCCGCGCGTGCTGCATTCCGGCGACGCCGAGGAGGAGGTGCTGCGCATCGAGGGGTCGATCTTCTTTGGTGCCTGCCCCTATGTGCAGCGGCTGATCCAGCGCAGCCGGGGCAAGCGCCTGGTGCTGGACGGGCACCACATCAACTTCATCGATTTCGCCGGGGTGAGCCTGCTGCACAACGAGGCCCGTCGCCTGCACGGGCAGGGCCGCACCCTGGTGCTGCGTCGCGCCCGGCCCCATGTGGAGCGCGAGCTGCGCAAGCTGGAAGACGAGCACAGCCGGCTGGTGATCGAGCCGTAGCCCGGGGCGACCGAATCAGCCCTGGGCGAGCAGCCGACGCAGTTCGGCGAGGACCGGCGCCGTTTCCGGGCGCACGCCGCGCCAGAGCAGGAAGGCCTCGGCCGCCTGCTCCACCAGCATGCCCAGGCCATCGAGGGTGCGCGCTGCGCCCTGCTCCTGGGCCCAGCGGTTGAAGGCAGTGATCTGCGCGCCGTACATCATGTCGTAGCAGACCGTGTGGCCGGCCTCGATCAGGCTCGGCGAGATGGGCGGCAGCTCGCCGGCGAGGCTGGCGGAGGTGCCGTTGACGATCAGGTCCACCGGCTCTTCCAGCCAATCGAAACCACTGGCCAGCACCGGGCCCAGGTCGGCGAACTCACGGGCCAGCTGCTCGGCCTTCTCCACCGTGCGGTTGGCGATCACCACCGCAGCCGGGCGCTGGGCCAGCAGGGGTTCGAGCACACCGCGCACGGCACCACCGGCACCGAGCAGGAGGATGCGCTTGCCGGCGAGTTCGAGCCCGGCGTTGCGCATCAGGTCGCCCACCAGGCCGGCGCCGTCGGTGTTGTCGCCCAGCAGGCTGCCGTCATCCAGGCGCTTGAGGGTGTTCACCGCACCGGCGCGGCGGGCGCGCTCGCTGAGGCTGTCGGCCATCTGGAAGGCCTGTTCCTTGAAGGGCACGGTGACGTTGCCACCCAGGCCCTGCGCGAAGAAGGCGCGGGCGAAGCCGGTGAAGTCGTCCAGGGGCGCCAGCAACGCCTCGTACTCCAGGGCCTGGCCGGTCTGCGCGGCGAACAGGCGGTGGATCAACGGCGACTTGCTGTGGCCGATGGGGTTGCCGAAGACGGCGTAGCGGTCCATCAGAGCCCTGCCTCCTCAAGCCAATTTCGGTCCTGGAGGAAGTACTCCGTCAGGCGCGCTTCTTCGCTGCCCGGCTCCGGTTTCCAGTCGTAGCCCCAGCGCACCTGGGGCGGCAGGGACATGAGGATGGATTCGGTACGCCCACCGGATTGCAGGCCGAACAGGGTGCCGCGGTCGAACACCAGGTTGAACTCCACGTAGCGACCACGGCGGAAGGCCTGGAACTCGCGCTGCTGCTCGGTGAAGGGGGTGTGGCGGCGCTTGCGCACGATGGGCAGGTAGGCCTGGATGTAGGCGTCGCCGATGGCACGCATGAAGGCGAAGCTGGTGTCGAAGTCCCACTGGTTCAGGTCGTCGAAGAACAGGCCGCCGATGCCACGCGGTTCGTTGCGGTGCTTGAGGTGGAAGTAGCGGTCGCACCATTCCTTGTAGCGCGGGTAGACGTCCGCGCCGAAGGGTGCGCAGGCGTCACGGGCCACCTGGTGCCAGAGCACGCAGTCTTCCTCGTGGGCGTAGTAGGGGGTGAGGTCGAAGCCGCCACCGAACCACCAGACCGGCTCTTCACCTTCCTTTTCGGCGATGAAGAAGCGCACGTTGGCGTGGGAGGTGGGGATGTGCGGGTTCTCCGGGTGGATCACCAGGGACACGCCCAGGGCCTGGAAGCCACGGCCGGCCAGTTCCGGGCGATGGGCGCTGGCCGACGGCGGCAGGCTGCTGCCGAACACATGGGAGAAGTTGACCCCGCCCTTTTCGATCAGCTTGCCGTTCTCCAGCACGCGGGTGCGGCCGCCACCGCCGGCAGGGCGCTCCCAGGCCTCTTCGAAGAAGCCGGCGCCGCCGTCCTCGGTTGCCAGTTCGGCACAGATACGGTCTTGCAGATCGAGCAGGTAGGCCTTCACGGCCTCAATGTGTTTACTCACGTCGAATGCACCTTGAATCGGCTTGCGAGCGCCAGCTGGCGGGGCTTGCAGGGGAAAAAGAGGGCGCAAGCATACCACCGCAGGGGCCGTGCAGTGGCTTGACGCCGATCAAGCGGAAGGCTTGGATTGGGGCTTTCCCCAGATGAAGGAGAGTCGGCCATGGCCAGACGCGTGCAGTTTTCCCAGTACGGCGGTCCCGAGGTGCTCGAACTGGTGGATGCGCCCATCGCCGAACCGGGACCGGGCCAGGTGCGGGTGCGTAACCACGCCATCGGCCTCAACTTCATCGAGACCTATTTCCGCAGCGGCCTGTACCCGGCCGCCTCCCTGCCTTCCGGGCTGGGCAACGAGGGCGCCGGCGAGGTGGATGCCGTGGGCACGGGCGTCGAGCACCTGAAGGTGGGCGACCGGGTCGGCTACGGTACCGGGCCGCTGGGTGCCTATGGCGAGTACCACGTGCTGCCGGCGGCCAACCTGGTGAAGCTGCCCGACGCCATCGGCTACGAGCAGGCCGCCGCGGTGATGCTCAAGGGCCTGACGGTGCAGTACCTGCTGCGCCAGACCCACGCGCTGAAGGCCGGCGAGACGGTGCTGTTCCATGCCGCCGCCGGCGGTGTCGGCTCCATCGCCTGCCAATGGGCCAAGGCCATCGGCGCGCGCCTGATCGGGGTCGCCGGCTCCGCCGAGAAGGCCGAGCGTGCCAGGGCCCTGGGCGCCTGGGCGTGCATCGACAGCAGCCGCGAGAACGTGGTGCAACGGGTGCTGGAGCTCACCGAGGGGCGCAAGTGCCCGGTGGTCTATGACTCGGTGGGCAAGGACACCTGGGAGACCTCGCTGGATTGCGTGGCCCCGCGCGGCCTGCTGGTGAGCTTCGGCAACGCCTCGGGGGCGGTGAGCGGGGTCAACCTCGGGGTGCTGGCGCAGAAGGGTTCGATCTACGTGACCCGGCCGACGCTGGGCAGCTACGCCGACACGCCGGCGAACCTGCAGGCCATGGCCGACGAGCTGTTCGGGATGATCGCCAGCGGCGCGCTGAAGGTGGAGATCGGCCAGCGCTATGCCCTGGCCGACATCGCCCGCGCCCATGCCGACCTGGCGGGCCGGCGCACCAGCGGTTCGAGCGTGCTGCTGCCCTGATTCAGGAGGCGCGCACGACCCGCCCGGTGACCAGGTCGCGGATGGTGCTCGGATTGCGGCGCCCGCCCAGGGCGCCCAC
This sequence comes from Aquipseudomonas alcaligenes MRY13-0052, assembly GCA_000474255.1. Lineage (GTDB taxonomy): Bacteria > Pseudomonadota > Gammaproteobacteria > Pseudomonadales > Pseudomonadaceae > Metapseudomonas > Metapseudomonas solani. The sequence continues at coordinate 69,729 of BATO01000007.1, read as the reverse complement.
CAGCACGGCATCCAGCTCGCCGGGGAAGTACTGCTGCACACGCAGGCGCGACACGGCGGAAGGCCGTCCAGCGGGGTTGGCGGAGGTGGAGACCAGCGGCCCGACCTGGGCGCACAGGGCGCGCACCACCGGGTGGTCGCTGACGCGCAGGGCGACGCTGTCGTGCTGCCCGGTGATCCATTCCGGCAGCAGGTTCTGGTGCGGCACCAGCCAGGTGTTGGGGCCGGGCCAGGAGGCGGCCAGCGTGTCCTTCCATTCATCGGGCAGGTCGTCGAGGAGGAAGTCGAACTGCTCGATGGCATCGGCCACCAGGATCAGCCCCTTCTCCACCGGCCGCGCCTTGAGCGCCAGCAAGCGGTAGACGGCGTCCTCGTTCCAGGGGTCGCAACCGAGCCCCCAGACGGCTTCCGTGGGGTAGGCGATCACACCGCCATCGCGCACCATCCGCGCCACTTGCTGAACCCGCCAGTTGCTGACCATTGCCCACTCCCGAAAAACGATGGCGCGAGTGTACAGGCCTCAACCACGACGGTGCACCCAGAGCCCCGCCTCACGGGCGATGCAGCCGTCGAGTTCGAGGTCGGTGAGCGCGGCCAGCACCCGGGGCAGCTCCCAGCCACTGGCGCTGGCCAGGGCCTCGCTGCTGTAGGGCGCGGCGCGCAGCAGGTCGAGCAGCGGGTGGTCCAGCAGCGCAGCACGGGGTTCCGGCGCGACCACCTGCCAGCCACGCAGGGCTTCGAGCACATGCCCGACCGTCTCCACCAGCACGGCGCCGTCGCGGATCAACTGGTGGCAACCGCGCGCACCGGGATGGTGGATGGAGCCGGGGATGGCGTAGACCTCACGGCCCTGCTCGACAGCCAGGCGCGCGGTGATCAGCGAGCCGCTGGACGGGCTCGCCTCCACCACCAGCACGCCCAGCGAGAGCCCGCTGATGATGCGGTTGCGCCGGGGGAAGTTGCTGGCCTGGGGCGCGCAGTCCAGCGGCAGCTCGGAAACCAGGGCCCCGCCGCTTTCGACTATCGCCGTCGCGAGCGCCTGGTGCCGGCTCGGGTAGATGCGCTCCAGCCCGGTGCCGAGCACAGCGACCGTGTGCCCTCCGGCATCCAGCGCGCCCCGGTGGGCGGCACCGTCGATGCCCAGGGCCAGGCCGCTGGTGATGCAGAAGCCCCCGGCGGCCAGGCTGCGGGCGAAGGCATGGGCGGTATCCAGCCCGGCACGGGATGCACGGCGGCTGCCGACCATGGCCAGTTGCGGGCGTTCGAGCAGGGCCGGGGCACCGCGCACGAACAGCAGCGGCGGGGCATCGTTGAGCTGGGCGAGCAGGGCGGGGTAGCGGGGGTCGTCCCACATCAGCAGGTGGTTGCCTTCCTGTTCCAGCCAGGCCAGTGACCGGGCGGCGCAGTTGCGCACCTCTTCACTGCGACGGGGGCCGGCGCAGGCCTCGGGCAGGCGCAGCGAGCGCCAGGCGGCGGCCGGGGCACTGAGGGCAGCAGAGGCGCTGCCAAAGGCGTCGATCAATACGCGGAAACGCTGGGGACCGAGTTCGGGAAGACTGTGAAGACGCAGGCGGGCTTCGATTTCAGCGGGAGAGGCGGGCGGCACGGGGATCGTCCTTGACCATCGCCGCGCAGGGCGGCTGGCCACCCTGTATACAACAAGCCCCCGTAGGACGGGGGCTTGGTTTGCTTAGGGATTGTGCACCTTGTCCATCACCGCCAGCTGTCGGCTGGCCGCCAGGATCAGGCCGTAGCTGAGCTTGTCGTAGGTGCGGAACACCATCAGCAGGCCGGCACGCTCGTCGGGGATCTTCACCGATTCACCGGTGACGCGGTCACGCACGATCTCGCCGGTCTTGTAGACCGCCAGTACGTTGCCTTCCACCAGGCCGTCGCGCTTGCCCTTGTTGATGGTCACCACATCGAACTGGCCGATCTGGTTCACGCCACGGGGCACGTCGAGGATCACACCCTTGATGTCGGTGCTCGGAGCACTGGGCATGAAGGTGGAGTTCACCGAGCGCTGTTCGGTCGGGAACAGGCGATCGCCCAGGCGGACTTCCTGGGTCGAACGGGTGAGGGTCATGGTCGCCACGTCGCCTTCCTGGGCCACCAGGTCACCGCCACCGATGTCGTCGGCGTTAATGCCGAGGAATTCCTTGGTCTCGGGATCGATGTAGGTCTTGCCCTGACGGAAGATGCCGTAGGTGGGGTTCTGCTCGTCGAAGCTGCCGCGTGCATAGACGCGATCACCGGCGCCGCTGACCACGCGCTCGGCGTTGCCGGCAACGATGTAGGGCGCGCCGTTGAACTGCTCGGGCGTGTCGACGATGCGGTTGCTCAGCAGGAAGCTGTTGATGGCTTCCAGCGGGATGGTCGGAATGGCTTCGGCCATCGGCGTGCTGCGCACCTGGGGCGACAGCTTGATGGTGCCACGGGATACGCCGCGATCCAGCATCAGGCGAGGCTGGCCATCGACATAGACGAGGCTCAGGCTGTCGCCCGGGTAGATCAGGTGCGGGTTCTCGATCTGCGGGTTGGTGTGCCAGATTTCCGGCCACTTCCAGGGTTCGCGCAGGAACTTGCCCGAGATATCCCAGAGGGTATCCCCACGCACTACCGTGTAGTGCTCCGGGTGGCCTTCCTTGAGTTCCACCGCAGCCTGTGCCAGCCCACTGGCAGCAAGGAGCAGCAGGGCGAGTAGTGATTTCCTCATGCGGTGAATCCCTTTATTATGTGCGTTCACGCGAAACGGCCTGAAAGCCGCCCCAACCGGGCTTTGCAGGCGTTTTTCAATGCTGCTCATCATCTTAGCAGCGGATTTTGACTTTATTCTACAAGTGCATCACAAACGCATATGGCGATCCTGAACATCCTCGAATTTCCCGATCCACGCCTGCGTACCATCGCTAAACCGGTGGACGTGGTGGACGACGCTGTGCGCCAGTTGATCGACGACATGTTCGAAACCATGTACGACGCACCGGGTATCGGCCTCGCCGCGACCCAGGTCAACGTGCACAAGCGCGTGGTGGTGATGGACCTGTCCGAAGACAAGTCCGAGCCCATGGTCTTCATCAATCCCGAGTTCGAATCCCTGACCGACGAGATGGACCAGTACCAGGAAGGCTGCCTGTCGGTCCCGGGCTTCTACGAGAACGTCGACCGTCCGCAGAAGGTGCGCATCAAGGCCCTGGACCGCGACGGCAAGCCCTACGAACTGATCGCCGAGGGGCTGCTCGCGGTGTGCATCCAGCACGAGTGCGACCACCTCAACGGCAAGCTGTTCGTCGATTACCTGTCGACGCTCAAGCGTGACCGGATCAAGAAGAAGCTGGAAAAGCAGCACCGCCAGCAGGCTTGATCGCCGAACCCCAAAGGCTTGCTCCGGCAAGCCTTTTTCTTTTTCAGAGTGACCAAGTGAGCCCCGCATGACCCAAGCACTGCGCCTCGTCTTCGCCGGCACCCCGGAGTTCGCCGCCGAGCACCTCAAGGCCCTGCTCGACACGCCGCACAGTATCGTCGCCGTCTACACCCAGCCGGATCGCCCGGCAGGCCGTGGCCAGAAGCTGATGCCGAGCCCGGTCAAGCAACTCGCCCTGCAGCACGGCATCCCCGTGATGCAGCCGCCGACCCTGCGTGACGCCGATGCCCAAGCCGAGCTCAAGGCCCTCGGTGCCGACCTGATGGTGGTGGTCGCCTACGGCCTGATCCTGCCCCAGGTGGTGCTCGACACCCCGCGCCTCGGCTGCATCAACAGCCATGCCTCGCTGCTGCCGCGCTGGCGTGGCGCCGCGCCTATCCAGCGTGCGGTGCAGGCCGGCGATGCCGAGAGCGGCGTCACCGTGATGCAGATGGAAGCGGGCCTGGACACCGGGCCGATGCTGCTCAAGGTGGTCACCTCGATCACCGCCGACGACACCGGCGGCAGCCTCCACGACCGCCTCGCCGCCCTCGGCCCGCAGGCCGTGGTGCAGGCCATCGGGCAACTCGCCGCCGGCACCCTGGTGGGCGAGGTGCAGGACGATGCCCTGGCCACCTATGCGCACAAGCTGAACAAGGACGAAGCCCGCATCGACTGGAGCCGCCCGGCCGATGAGCTGGAGCGCCTGGTGCGCGCCTTCAACCCCTGGCCGATCTGCCACAGCACCCTCGGTGGCGAGCCGCTGAAGGTACTGGCGGCCCAGCTCGGCGAAGGCCAGGGCCAGCCGGGGCAGATCCTCGCCGCCAGCAAGGACGGCCTGACCGTGGCCTGCGGCAGTGGTGCCCTGCGCTTGACCCGCCTGCAACTGCCCGGCGGCAAGCCACTGAGTTTCGCCGACCTGTTCAACAGCCGCCGCGAGCAGTTCGCCACCGGCCTGGTGCTCGGCGCATGAATCCGCGTCTCGCCGCCGCCCGCGCGCTGACCGCCGTCCTCTCCGGCAAGGCCTCGCTGGGCGGCAGCCTGCCCGCACAGCTGGACAAGGTCGACCCGCGCGACCGTGGCCTTGCCCAGGACCTCGCCTTCGGCGCCGCCCGTTGGCAGCCCCGCCTCTCGGCCCTGGCCGAGCGCCTGCTGCAGAAGCCGTTCAAGAGCGCCGACAAGGATGTGGAGGCGTTGCTGCTGGTCGGCCTCTACCAGCTGTTCTACAGCCGCATCCCCGCCCACGCCGCCATCGGTGAAACCGTGGGTGCCGCCGAGAAGTTGAAGAAGCCCTGGGCCAAGGGCCTGCTCAATGCCGTGCTGCGTAATGCCCAACGTGACGGCGAGGCGATCTTCGCCGAGCTGGAGCGCGACCCCATGGTGCGCACCGCCCACCCACGCTGGCTGCAGAAGGCGCTCAAGGCGGCCTGGCCCGAACACTGGGAAGCGATCTGCGCCGCCAACAACGCGCACCCGCCGCTGATCCTGCGGGTCAACCGCCGTCACGGCGAGCGCGACGCCTACCTCGCCGAACTGCGCCAGGCCGGCATCGAGGCCGAGCCCTGCGCGTTCAGCCGCGACGGCATCCGCCTGCTCGAAGCCCGTGACGTGAAGACCCTCCCCGGCTTCGCCGACGGCCGCGTCAGCGTGCAGGACGAAGCCGCGCAGCTGGCCGCCGACCTGCTCGAACTCGCCCCCGGCCAGCGCGTGCTCGACGCCTGCTGCGCCCCTGGCGGCAAGACCTGTCACCTGCTGGAGGCCGAGCCCGGCCTGGCCGACGTGGTGGCCGTGGACCTGGAAGAGAGCCGCCTGGTACGGGTGCGCGAAAACCTCCAGCGCCTCGGCCTGCACGCCACGCTGATCGCTGCCGATGGTCGCGATACCGCTGCCTGGTGGGACGGCAAGCCGTTCCAGCGCATCCTCCTGGACGCGCCCTGCTCGGCCACCGGCGTGATCCGCCGCCACCCAGACATCAAGCTGACCCGCCAGGCCGAGGACATCCCCGCCCTGGCGCAGCTGCAGGGCGAGTTGCTCGACGCCCTGTGGCCCACACTCGAAGTGGGCGGCGTGCTCGTGTACGCCACCTGCTCCACGCTGCCGATGGAAAACAGCGATAACATCGCCACCTTCCTCGCCCGCACCCCTGGCGCGCGCGAACTGGACATCGCCGGCAGCTTCGGCCTCAAGCAGCCCCACGGGCGCCAACTGCTGGCCCAGGAAGACGGCCACGACGGCTTCTACTATGCCAAGCTGATAAAGATCGCCGCCTCACCGCGCGGCTAACGGAGCGATCAGTGAAGATCATCATCCTCGGTGCGGGACAGGTCGGCGGCACCCTCGCCGAGCACCTCTCCGGCGAAGCCAACGACATCACGGTGGTGGACACCGACGCTGAGCGCCTGCGCGACCTCGGCGACCGCCTCGACATCCGCACCGTGCAGGGGCGCGGCTCCTTCCCCACCGTGCTGCGCCAGGCCGGTGCCGACGACGCCGACATGCTGGTGGCAGTGACCAACAGCGACGAGGTCAACATGGTGGCCTGCCAGGTCGCCTACACCCTGTTCCATACCCCGACCAAGATCGCCCGCGTGCGCGAAGCGGCCTACCTGACCCGCGCCGGCCTGTTCGACAACGAAGCCATTCCGGTGGACGTGCTGATCAGCCCCGAGCAGGTGGTGACCAACTACATCAAGCGCCTGATCGAATACCCCGGCGCGCTGCAGGTGATCGACTTCGCCGAGGGCAAGGCCCAACTGGTGGGCGTCAAGGCCTACTACGGCGGCCCGCTGGTAGGCCAGGAGCTGCGCCAGCTGCGCCAGCACATGCCCAACGTCGACACCCGCGTTGCCGCGATCTTCCGCCGCAACCGGCCGATCACGCCCCAGGGCGATACGGTGATCGAGGCCGACGACGAGGTCTTCTTCATCGCCGCCAAGGCGCACATCCGCGCCGTGATGAGCGAGATGCGCCGCCTCGAGGACAGCTACAAGCGGGTGGTCATCGCCGGTGGCGGCCACATCGGCGAGCGCCTGGCGGAGGCCATCGAGAGCCGCTACCAGGTGAAGATCATCGAGATGAACCCGGCCCGCTGCCGCTACCTCTCCGACACCCTCGACAGCACCGTGGTGCTGCAGGGCAGCGCCTCCGACCGCGACCTGCTGGTGGAAGAGAACATTAACGATGCCGACATCTTCCTGGCGCTGACCAACGACGACGAGGCCAACATCATGTCCTCGCTGCTGGCCAAGCGCCTGGGCGCGCGCAAGGTGATGACCATCATCAACAACCCCGCCTACGTCGACCTGGTGCAGGGCGGCGATATCGACATCGCCATCAGCCCGCAGCTGGCCACCATCGGCACCCTGCTGACCCACGTGCGCCGCGGCGACATCGTCAGCGTGCACTCCCTGCGCCGGGGCGCGGCGGAAGCCATCGAGGCCATCGCCCACGGCGACGCCAAGTCGAGCAAGGTGGTGGGCCGCATGATCGAGGACATCGCCCTGCCGCCGGGCACCACCATCGGCGCCATCATCCGCAACGACGAGGTGCTGATCGCCCACGACGACACGGTGATCGAGTCCGGCGACCACGTGATCCTGTTCCTCGTCGACAAGAAGTACATCCGTGATGCCGAGCGCCTGTTCCAGGTCGGGCTGACGTTCTTCTAAAGGCGCACAGAAAAAGCCGCACGAACAAGGGAGGAGGCGCAATGCTCGAAGGACTGGAGAGGATGCTCGCCAAGGGCAACGACAATTCGCTGCTGCGCTTCGGCCTCGGCAAGGGCTACCTCGACCAGGGCGACGCTGCCCGGGCCGCCGAGCACCTGAAGGCCTGCGTGGCCTTCGACGCCAAGTACTCGGCGGCCTGGAAGCTGCTAGGCAAGGCCCTGCAACAGGCAGGGGACGACGAGGGGGCACGTCAGGCCTGGACCCAGGGACTGCAAGCGGCCCAGGCCCAGGGCGACAAGCAGGCGGAGAAGGAGATGACGGTGTTCCTCAAGCGTCTCGACCGCCAGGCAGCGCCCCGTTGAGCGCCGCCATGAGCCGCCTCGTGCCCTTCGCGCTGGCCACGACCCTGGCGCTGCCGGCCGGCGCCGCCGAGCCCAATGGGCCCTATACCCTGCTCGAAGCCTCGCGCCCGCTGTTCGAAGGCGTGACCAACACCGACAGGGCCACGGCCGAAGCCTGCGCGGGCTGGTCGATGTCGAAGGCCCAGGTCGAGCGTTTCTTCACCCTTGGCGAGCTGCTCGATGGCGTGGTCCTGCATCACCAGTTCGCCTGGCTGCCCTGCAGCATCGAGGGCCGGGTGCATGACGGGCGTGGCCAGGTGTGGAACTTCCGCATCAACGCGGCGGCCACGGCCACCACCTGGCGCGGTGACGGGCCGACCCGGGAGGAATACCGCTGGGGTTGTCGCCGTGAAGGCTGCGAATCCCTGGTGCTGATGGGCGCCGAGGGCGACGGCTGAGTCAGCGATCGATGAAGCGCAGGCCGACGCCTTCGACATCCGCGCGCATGATCTCCATCTGCAAGACCGGCGCCTCGAAGGGCAGGTCCTGGACCTGGCCGGTGACGATGGTGCCCAGGGGCAGGGCGACGAGATCGGGGTGGCGCACGTAGACACCACCATCGGAGAGGTCGCGGGTCTGGGCGAGTATTTCGCCGAAGCTTTCGTGACTGATCTTGATCCGGCACTTCATCGGAGTGCGCGGGTACTGCCGCTGGTTCGACATCGTCTGTTCGCCATCCTCAGCCTTGGTGTGCCGTTAATAGCCTAAATCACAGCGGCGACGGAAAAAAGGCGCCATAAGGCGCCTCAATACCAGCGTTTCTCCCCTTCGGGGCGCTTCTTGAAGCGCTTCATGCTCCACATGTACTGGGTCGGGTAGGTGCGCACGTAGCGCTCGACCACAGCACTCATCGCGGCGACCGAGGTCTCGACGTCCTCGCTGTACATGGCCTCGGGCGCGGCCTCGAGGATCACCTTGAAGCCGGAGCCATCGGGCAGGCGCAGCGCATGCAGGAACACCCCGCGGGCCTTGCCGCCGGAAAGCATGCCGTGGACGAACTTGCTGGTCAGCGCGGTGGTGCCCAGGAAGGGCACGAACAGGCCGCTGGAAAGGCTCGGCTCGGGGTCGGCCGGAATGCCCACGGCACCGCCCTTGCGCACTTCCTTGATGACGCTGAGGATGCCTTCACGGGTGGAAGGGGCCACACGGTTGCCCAACTGCACGCGCTGCTTACGCAGCAGCTCGTCCACCGCCTTCAGCTTCGGCGGGCGGTAGAAGATGATCGGTTTGCACTGGTCGCAATAGAAGTGGTTGAGCACTTCCCAGTTGCCCAGGTGGCTGGTGATGCCCACCACGCCCTTGCCACTGGCCAGCGCCTCCTGCAGCACGTCCAGGCCCTCCACCTCGCGCACCAGGCCGATGGATTTCTGCGCCGGCCAGATCCAGGCGCAGGCGCTCTCGGTCAGGGTGCGGCCGATGTCCATCAGGCTCAGGCGGGTGCGCTCGTCCAGTTCGGCCGCGTTCAGCTCGGGGAAGCACTTGGACAGGTTGATGCGCACCACCTCGCGCGAGCGGTTGGGCAGGCGCCACATCAGCCAGCCGATGCCGGCGCCCAGGCGCTGGACCACGCCCCAGGGCAGGAGAGCGAAGAGCCGCAGGAATCCCACGACCAGCGCGCCTTTGAACTTCTCCACGGGCAACTCCAGCAATCGACGAGGCGCGTATTCTAACCAGCCGCGCGCCAGCGTCGATGACCAATTGGTCTCGACGGAGACTTCAGCCCTTCAGCGCCAGGTAGCGATCGCAGTCGGTGGTGTGGTCCATGACCATGCCGCAGGCCTGCATGAAGGCGTAGCAGATGGTCGGGCCGACGAAGGTGAAACCGGCCTTCTTCAGCGCCTTGCTCATGGCTTCGGCCTCGGGCGTGACCGCCGGCACTTCGCCGCGCCCGGTGAAGTGATTGATGCGCGGCACCCCGCCGACGAAGGACCAGAGCAGCTTCACCGGGTCTTCCAGGCGCAGCCAGGCCTGGGCGTTCTGCCGCGCGGCCTTTAGCTTGGCGAGGTTGCGGATGATGCCCGGGTCCTGCATGCGTTCCTCGATCTCCTCGTCGCTCATGCGCGCCAGGCGCTGGGCGTCGAAGCCGAACATCACCTCGCGGTAGCGCTCGCGCTTCCTCAGCACGGTGATCCACGACAGCCCGGCCTGGAAGCCTTCCAGCAGCAGCATCTCGAAGAGCCCCTGCGGGTCACGCTGGGGCACGCCCCATTCGGTGTCGTGGTAGTCGATGTAGAGCGGGTCGTCGTTGCACCAGAAGCAGCGGGGCATGGGGGTCCTTCCTGGAACGGGGAAAGGCGCACTATACGCACCAAGCTGTATAAAAAACCAGTATTGCGAGAGCCGCAAACCGACGGCCGGAAGGAGAGGCGGGCCGCCTCCGGGGAAATCAGCGAGACGCCTGTGGCTGCTGGGTTCGGCGGGATTCGATCGGGTATACTCCCCGGCTTTGTCGCAGCCTCAGCACAGGTAAATTTCGTGAGCCAGACTACGCCTGCCGTGCGCACCTTCCAAGACCTGATCCTCGTCCTCCAGCAGTACTGGGCGGAGCAGGGTTGCGTGGTGCTGCAGCCCTACGATATGGAAGTTGGCGCCGGCACCTTCCACACCGCTACCTTCCTGCGGGCCATCGGCCCGGAAACCTGGAACGCCGCCTACGTGCAGCCCAGCCGTCGCCCCACTGACGGTCGCTATGGCGAGAACCCCAACCGCCTGCAGCACTACTACCAGTTCCAGGTGGTCCTCAAGCCCAACCCGGAGAACTTCCAGGAGCTGTACCTGGGTTCGCTCAAGCGCATCGGCATCGATCCGCTGGTGCACGACATCCGCTTCGTCGAGGACAACTGGGAATCCCCCACCCTCGGCGCCTGGGGCCTGGGCTGGGAAATCTGGCTGAACGGCATGGAAGTCACCCAGTTCACCTACTTCCAGCAGGTCGGTGGCATCGAGTGCTACCCGGTGACCGGCGAGATCACCTATGGCCTGGAACGCCTGGCCATGTACCTGCAGGGCGTGGACTCGGTCTATGACCTGGTGTGGACCGACGGCCCCTTCGGCGTGGTCACCTATGGCGACGTGTTCCACCAGAACGAAGTGGAGCAATCCACCTTCAACTTCGAGCACGCCAACGTGCCGAAGCTGTTCGAGCTGTTCGACTTCTACGAGAGCGAAGCCAACCGCCTGATCGAGCTGCAGCTGCCGCTGCCGACCTACGAGATGGTGCTCAAGGCTTCCCACACCTTCAACCTGCTGGATGCCCGCCGCGCCATCTCGGTGACCGAGCGTCAGCGTTACATCCTGCGTGTGCGCACCCTGGCCCGCGCCGTGGCCCAGAGCTACCTGCAGGCGCGCGCGCGCCTGGGCTTCCCCATGGCCACCCCCGAACTGCGTGACGAAGTACTGGCCAAGCTGGAGGCGGCAGAATGAGTGCACAAGATTTCCTCGTCGAACTGGGCACCGAAGAGCTGCCACCCAAGGCCCTCAAGACCCTCGGTGACGCCTTCCTCGCCGGCATCCTCGGCGGCCTCAAGAACGCCGGCCTGAGCCACGGTGCCGCCCGCGTCTACGCCGCCCCGCGCCGCCTGGCGGTGCAGATCGAGCAACTGGCTACCCAGCAGCCCGACCGCAGCGTCAACCTCGACGGCCCACCGCTGCAGGCCGCCTTCGATGCCGCCGGCAACCCGACCCAGGCCGCCCTCGGCTTCGCCAAGAAGTGCGGGGTCGACCTCGAGCAGATCGACAAGAGCGGCCCCAAGCTGAAATTCAGCCAGACCATCCCCGGCCAGGCCGCCGCCGGCCTGCTGGCCGGTATCGTCGAAGCCTCCCTGGCCGCCCTGCCGATTCCCAAGCGCATGCGCTGGGCGGCACGTCGTGAAGAGTTCGTGCGCCCCACCCAGTGGCTGGTGATGCTCTTCGGCGACGAGGTGGTCGACTGCGAGATCCTCGCCCAGAAGTCCGGCCGCGAAACCCGTGGCCATCGCTTCCACCACCCTGAACACGTCCGCATCGGCAGCCCCACCAGCTACCTGGACGACCTGCGCGCCGCCCACGTGCTGGCCGACTTCGCCGAGCGCCGCGAGATCATCTCCCGCCGCGTCGCCGAGCTGGCCGCCGAGCAGAAGGGCAGTGCCGTGGTGCCTGCCGACCTGCTGGACGAAGTCACCGCGCTGGTGGAGTGGCCGGTACCCCTGGTGTGCTCCTTCGAGGAACGCTTCCTCGAGGTGCCGCAGGAAGCGCTGATCACCACCATGCAGGACAACCAGAAGTACTTCTGCCTGCTGGATGCCAACGGCAAGCTGCTGCCGCGCTTCATCACCGTGGCCAACGTCGAGAGCAAGGACCCGGTGCAGATCGTCTCGGGCAACGAGAAAGTGGTACGCCCGCGCCTCACCGACGCCGAATTCTTCTTCAAGCAGGACAAGAAGCAGAAGCTGGAAACCTTCAACGAGCGCCTGAAGAACGTGGTGTTCCAGGCCCAGCTCGGCACCGTGTTCGAGAAGGCCGAGCGCATTTCCGCCCTGGCCGCCTACGTCGCCGAGCAGGTTGGCGCCGACCCGGTGAAAGCCGCCCGCGCCGGCATCCTCGCCAAGTGCGACCTGGCCACCGAGATGGTCGGCGAGTTCCCGGAGATGCAAGGCATCGCCGGCTACTACTACGCCAAGAACGACGGTGAAGCGGAAGACGTCGCCCAGGCCCTGAACGAGCAGTACATGCCGCGCGGTGCCGGCGCCGAACTGCCGCAGACCCTGACCGGTGCAGCCGTGGCCGTGGCCGACAAACTGGATACCCTGGTGGGGATCTTCGGCATCGGCATGCTGCCCACCGGCAGCAAGGACCCCTTCGCCCTGCGTCGCCAGGCACTGGGCGTGCTGCGCATCCTCATCGAGAAGCAACTCGACCTGGACCTCGCCGGTGCCGTGGACTTCGCCATCGCCCAGTACGGCGCCAAGGTGAAGGCCGAAGGCCTGTCCGCACAGGTGCAGGACTTCATCTTCGACCGCCTGCGCGCGCGCTATGAAGACGAAGGCGTGGACGTCGCCGTGTACCTCTCGGTGCGTGCACTGCAGCCCACCTCGGCCCTGGACTTCGATCAGCGTGTGCAGGCCGTGCAGGCCTTCCGCAAGCTGCCGGAAGCCGCCGCCCTGGCCGCTGCCAACAAGCGGGTTTCCAACCTGCTAGGCAAGGCCGAAAGCGCCGTGCCGGAGAGCGTCGACGCAGCCCTGCTGCAGGAAGCCGCCGAGAAGGCCCTTGCCGAGGCCGTAGCGGCCGCCGAGCGCGCGGTGCAGCCCATGGCCGCCGCACGCTGCTACAGCGAAGCCCTGGCCCATCTGGCAAGCCTGCGCGAGCCGGTCGACGCCTTCTTCGAAGCAGTGCTGGTCAATGCCGAAGACGCCGCCGTCCGCGCCAACCGCTACGCCCTGCTGGCGAAGCTGCGCGGCCTGTTCCTCGGCGTCGCCGATATCTCGGTATTGGGCTAAGCAGTTGCAAGCCACAAGCAGCAAGCGGCAAGACCTGGTCTTGAGCACGCTTGCAGCTTGTGGCTTGGCGCTTGAGACTTGTTAATGAAACTACTCATCCTCGATCGCGACGGTGTCATCAATCAGGACTCCGACGCGTACATCAAGTCCGTTGAAGAATGGATCCCCATCCCGGGCTCGATCGAAGCCATCGCGCAGCTGTCCCGCGCAGGCTGGACCGTGGCCGTGGCCACCAACCAGTCCGGCGTCGCCCGCGGCTACTACCCCCTGGAAACCCTCGATGCCATGCATGCGCGCCTGCGCGAGCTGGTGGCGGAGCAGGGCGGGGAGGTGGGGCTGATCGTGCATTGCCCCCACGGCCCGAATGACGGCTGCGATTGCCGCAAACCGAAGCCCGGCATGCTGAAGCAGATCGCCGCGCACTACGGCGTACCTCTGGTCGGCGTGTGGTTCGTTGGCGACAGCAGTGGTGACCTGGAAGCGGCTCAGGCCGTCGATTGTCAGCCCGTTCTGGTTAGGACCGGCAAGGGCGAGATCACCCTGGCGAAGGGTTTGCCCGGGAATACGCTTTTATTCGACGATCTGGCGGCCATCGCCGCGCACCTTCTCAACTAAGGCCAAGGACACCATGACGACAGTGCAGGCAATCAGAACCTTCTTCTTCTACCTGCTGCTGTCGTCCAGCGCCTTCGTCTGGGGCACGCTGAGCTTCTTCATCGCCCCCTTCCTGCCGTTCCGCGCCCGCTACCGCTTCGTCGTCTGGCGTTGGTGCCGCTTCGCCACCTGGCTGGCGAAGACGGTGGCCGGTGTGCGCTATGAAGTGCACGGGCTGGATAACATCCCTGCAGAGCCCTGCGTGATCCTGGCCAAGCACCAGAGCACCTGGGAGACCTTCTTCCTTTCCGGCTTCTTCGAGCCCCTGAGCCAGGTGGTAAAGCGCGAGCTGCTGTTCGTGCCCTTCTTCGGCTGGGCCATGGCGCTGCTCAAGCCCATCGCCATCGACCGCAACAACCCCAAGGCGGCGCTCAAGCAGCTGGCCAAGCAAGGCGACGAGCGCCTCAAGCAGGGCGCCTGGGTGCTGGTCTTCCCCGAGGGCACCCGCGTGCCGGTGGGGCAGATGGGCAAGTTCTCCCGGGGTGGCACGGCGCTGGCGGTGAACGCCGGGATGCCGGTGCTGCCCATCGCCCACAACGCGGGGAGCTTCTGGCCCAAGGAAGGCTGGAGCAAGCGCCCCGGCACCATCCAGGTGGTCATAGGCCCGCTGATGTTCGCCGAGGGCAGCGGCCCCCGCGCCATCGCCGAACTCAACGACCGCGCCCACGCCTGGGTCGAGCAAACCCAGCGCGAAATTGAAGGCCTGCAGCAGCCGCTGCAAGAGCCCATTTCCAGCCAAGCCTGAATCTGTGGATAAGCTGTGCATGAAATGCCGGCTTTGTGCCATTGGAAGCGCTGGAGGCCTTGATCTGAGAGGCTTTCAGCCAGGCTGGGGACAACTGGAAAAAAGTGCATAAGCTTCTTTCCGTTGGTGCTATCCCTTGAGGTACTTGGAGTCCAGCGCGTTGAAGCAGCGGATGATCCTATCCCTGCCCGCCGTAGGAAATTCCTTCTCCGTCTGCACCACCAGCACCGTCGCCTTGACCCTTCCGGAGCGCACCAGGCGCATCATGTAGGCGGAGATTTCCTCGTCGCTCGGCGCTCGTTTTTCTTCGTCACTCATCACGTTCTCCATTCCAATAAAAAGCCCCGGCATGCCGGGGCTTTTCCTTGCGATCCGTCCTCGACTTGTCGGCGGGCGACAAAAGCGGCATTCATCGCTCTATATAAATCAACCACTTACGCGCATAATGGGCACAATTATTGGCATGATTGAGCCACATAAAATGGCATTTTCTGTCGAAATGACCGTAATTAATGTCATTTTCCGCAAGCTCCTAAAACGAGCCGCGCACAGCACTACATTTCGGTAATACAGTCGACGAGATCGAGGCAGGCCTCAAGCCACGGCCTGGATTGACAACCTGTCAATGGAACCCAGATTACGGCGAATCCACCGAGTAGGAAACAACCACCTCCCACCTCCGACAGACGGAAAGCTTGGCGGCGGTATGAGGGCTCGTTAGCCCTTTGGAGCAGTTATCCATCGCAACCGTCACGCGGAGGGGAGCTGCAAATTCTCAGACGGTGCTGAGTACCGTTTCCCCGCCTGCTCAAAAGTAACGGTTCAGATCACGTCCATCACCGGAACAGTGGCAAGCCCAATTATCCAGCCGGCTTTTCATTCACTCTGGCTTGGTATGCCATCTGTACAGCAGGATCATCCATGCGCCCATAGGACACCTCCAGATCCAGGCCGTCTAAGCCATTAATTCCGCCGATTAGCTCTGGCCACTCATTTCGATCAGAGATCTCCGTGATGAAGTCCTTCAAGTAGCCATCCAGGTGCCCATCGTCAGGATGCTCGATCTCCAGGCTAAGGGCTTTCAGATACTCCCTCTTGTCTGTCCTAGACCATTCCACAGCGAAACCAGCTCGATAACAGAGTTCGATGTAGACCAAGAGTAGGGTACGCCCATTCCCATCGAGAAATGGATGGGCAAAAGCCAAAGTACCCATAACAACGCCAGGCTTGGCTCTGAACGTCTCGGAGTGGGAGGCTTGTCTGAGGCCATATTCGACGGCCCGCTCGATTCCAGCAGGATGCTCAAAAACTGTTTTATTGGGATCGTCCGCAGCCCCTTTGAACACCACAAGATCAGGAGCTATCTTGCCCCTATCCGTACCAGCCCAAGGGTAAAAATCGCCAAAAAGAATGCGGTGAACGTGGAGGATGGTGCTGTAGTTGATTACCTGAACATCAGCGAGATAGGCCAAGGCATCAACTAGGTTGGCCTCAAATGCCATGTGCTCCAGACGCTTGACCTGATCTAGATCTTTCAGCTGGAGATTGTTTCTCAAATATCCAGCAGTCTCAAAATCACCGAAGGGGTTAAAACTCATGCAGTTGCAGACCGAGAACCAGGCCTATCTTTTGCCTTGGTCTTTTTCTCGGCCAGATAACTGCACTGGAGCTGAAGGATCTCAGATGTGCTCAGTACGCCGCTGCGCTTCAGCGATACGAGAAGACGCTCCACGCCATCAAGCTTCACGGAGTCGCCAGCAAGGCGGGTAATGGTCATTGCCATCGCGCCAAAGCGGTCACGCTTGGCAGAGACATGGTTTTCTCTGGCCAGCTTCTTGATTTTGCTCGCTACGGTACTCATCAAAAATCTCCGAAACCCGCATGAATTATAGCATGCAGGCACTCCTTAAACGGTCATCTGACCTATCCCTACCCACGCAATCCTTGGCAAGGGTCTAGGCCTTTGAGCCTAGTTTTTTCCAAGAAAACGTTCAATTTCAGCGATCAAACCACCTAGCCTCCTTTCCGTTTATAGGTCATCCAGCGCAGCCTTTACGCGCTGAGGAGCGGCCAAGCGCTCACGAAGCGTGGCGATCAAAGCCTTATCTGCCTCAGCCATCAGCACTCGACGAATGGCAACTGCCCGCGCTCAGTCACATACCGCAAGGCCTGGCATATCAGCTCAGATCAGAAGGGGTGACGCCGAGCTTTTCCAGCTCTCGGTAAGCCCTGAGTTTAAGCTCGTCATCAATGCAGATATTGATGGAGACCCTAGATGAATAGCCCCGGATTCTCTAGAGGCCGCTCTGCCTCAGAAATTTCTCTTGGAAGCTGAACAGCTCGGAGCAACAAAAAACCCGCCGAAGCGGGTTTGTTAAAGGACGATGGCTCAGGTGAGGTCGGTCGTCGGAGCACCTGGGCCGTACGCCTTAACCGCTGCGATACCACCATCACGAGCTTGAGCGGTGGTATACGTTTCGCCCTTACCAATGACCTGCCCATTACCCGCGTGCAGGGTGAAGTAGTACTGGCCGTTTACGGACGTCAGCTTCTTGTAATTGGCATCATGTGGAGAGTTGATCCTCACCGACTGGATACCATTCTGGCAGTTCGCCTTGGTGGTATAGCCTTCGCTAGCAAGGATCTTCTCGCCATTAGGCGCCTTCAAACGGAAGTAATACTGACGATCCGTTCCCAGGAAAATCTCGTATTTCGCACTCATGGGCTGTTCTCCTATTTCTCTTTCCGCACGCCTTTGAACGGCGTCTTGTCCGACGTTTTCACGTCCATGAACTGGCCGGTTTCCGTGTCACGTTTGACCCAATGCCCAGACGGCGTCTGGGTTTGGGAACGCTGACGTACCGCGCCATTGCGATGCCCATCACCAGCCGGAGGATTCGTTGCCATGTCGATCACCAATCTGCTTAATTAATCCAGTTTAACCAGAGACTGCAAAAAACCTCTGGAGTCGACGCGAACGTTACGCCTCTAATCTGGATTTGTAAAGCTGTTTAAGCAGAATCGCCGATGGCGCGGTAAATGTACTCAATTCCGCCGGACTCGGCGGTCTCCTCAGCTCTGAGGATGTAGCCCTGATCCTTGAGCTTCTTGAGCTTCGTACTGGCATTGGCTACTGAAATGTTCAGTGCTTCGGCCACCTTGGCGGCAGTAACCGCGCGCTGCGGCAGCACGCAATCAAGCAGCTCCCTCGTGGACGAGCTGATTTCAGGCCCGATTACTTGGTAACTGTCCTCAGCCCAGACAGTCAGAGGAATCTCTTTGGCCTGGGCCGCATAGCTCCAGTTATCCAGCAAGTCTCGACTTTTGACATCCTTGAGGAAGAAGCCGCGCTCTCCCCTAAAAAGCTTCGCGACTGCCACCACGCTTTCTCTCGGAAATGATGCATCCGTCGCTTCAATACCAGAGAGAGAGATTCCAAAAACGGAGTACTGCGGATGGGAGTGAACGAAGTCGAGCAGCTTCCCAAAGGTTGCCTTCCCCTGGACATTGCCAAAAGGGTGGTCGTCCTCAGTGAAGTCTCTTAGCTTGACCGTAAGTGTTTTCTGATTCATTTGCTCAGTTTAACGAGAGAGCTTTAGCTGTCAATTAAGAAGTCAAAGCAGATATGGGTTCCCAGGATGGTTGGCATATCCATTCGGGGGTAGCTACGGTTGAATCGACCATCGCTGTAGACCATCGTCAGCTCAAAGTTTCTCTGTCTCACCGTAACCGTGGCATTGAAATCAGCGGCCATATCACCACTTCGTTTCAGCCCGAGCCCCCGGCCATCGTCGTCGGAACTGGAGACTCGCCCCTGCTTGAAGACGTGCAAGACCAGCTCCGGCCCGGACTCTGCTTTCGAGAAATCGAGCTGCTGAAATAGCTCTGGGTACTTCCGTTCCAGAACTGGCTGAAGGCTTCCGACAATGCCAATCCCGCTGTCAGAGATCACTGTCTGAATTTTGCGGCCTTTGGGGTAGTACTGAAGAGCTGCAACGCCCGGAATTTCGGACTTTGCATGATCCCTCACGTTGCCAAATAGCTCCGAAATGAAGGTGAACGCGGACTGCATATAGCGTTCACCTGCACACTCCACCAGGCTGTTTTTCAAACGCTTCGGAATAGACTCATCGGGGATGTGAGGGGCAATCGAAGCAAGCTCAACCACACCATGATTGTTGCCACGATAGGTTGCCGCCCCTGATAGGGCGGGACGCTCTGGTATCACATCCACGGCCCCGGCTAGGTGGTCAAAAAAACCTAGTCGATTGAAGTAGGTCAGCGTTGCCTTGCAGGTACTGAAATCTATCGACACCGTTTTGCCAACCAGAATGAGCTGATTGCATAGCGCTAGCATCCGCGCCGCAGCATCAATCATGATCTTGCAGCCCTTGGGCACAACGAACACCGCGTCTGTGCAGGCAGAATCCAAGGGCGACCCAGCAGCAGCAAGCGCACCCTCAAAGGAGGCACTGTCCACCCACGCCTCCTTTTTAAGGACGACGGTCAGCACACTCTTCACCATCGACCACCGATGGTCGGCATCCTGAACGAACGTATCGGGACTCTTATAAAGAAGCGAATTGACCTCCCCTTTGTCTACCCCGAGATGCTTCGCAATATCCCTTGCCTTTGAGCCTGGGTTTTCCCGCAGAAAACGCTCAACGTCAGCAATCAACCACCTAGTCTCCTTGGCTTATGGCATCCATAGACTCTACCAGACCTCGACGGACACCTCTCGATACAACCCCCGCCGGTAAAGCTAGGCTGGCCGTACGCCACTATAACTCAGTGAGCACGGACATCAGTTGGCCGCTATCAGCCAAGGCCTCAAGCTCCTGCTGAAGAAAAGATTTTGCCCAAGATGGGAATATCCAGTTCTTGTATTTGGGGACATAGCGTCCGCTGTATTGCCTGGCCAATTGTTTGAGCGTTTCAGCCATCGCCGGGCTGTACGCAACAGAGCGGACAACGACTGACCCAAACTCAAGCACCCGTAAATCAATCCAGAGTCCCTTGATAGTGAATCTAATCCGCTCGGCAGGCTGAGGACTCCGGTCTTGCACCTTAATGGCTTCGACAAGGGGCAAAGAGAGTTCGCTAACGTTTGTTGGCTGCGGCAATAGCGGATAGAGCCACTGCTTCAGAGTGGTGTCGTGCAGGATGGCTGCTTTGAGCTCCAATAGTCCTTCTTTTGAGGGATTCACCGCTAAACCACTCAGATCGATCTCCACGGTACGAATACCCAACTGCTCTATTCGCGCCTGCTTTTCTTCATGCACAAAGGAGGTACAGGCGAGCTCGATTAGCAAGGGGCCATCGAACAACTCAGCGCGTAAGTCGGGCCTAAAATCGCCCATCCAGCATTCTTCTCTGACCGACGCAAAGTCCCACCAAGAGCTTGGGTCTTCAGAGTCGGGGAAATGTCCCGGCAGGGGCGGTAGCTGCAACCCCATACTTTCTTTCACAACCTGCTTGGCGTACCGATGCAAGAAGCTTTCCGGCACTACCTCACAGGGGACTTTTTGCGAGGCGTGGGAGAAGTGATGAATCCGTTGCCGCCCTTGTCGAGCAACTAATGGCTCGTCGCATTCGAGGCAGCGGCACCCACAAGCCAAGCCACGCTCTACCTCGTCAATCGATACAACTCGGGCATTGGCATCCACCGCTATCGTCATGGTCATGAGGCGTTCCTCTGGAGTTAAGAAGACCTCCAGAGTGAAAATAACAGTGGTCAAAAACCTCCAGAAACCGCCACATTCCGGAAACTCCGGTTAAAAACCCTTACTTATCAGACGCATAGGGACATGCATGATCGAAGCACTTCAACGCATCCAGCACCAGTTGAAGGCAAGCCCATCGCGCGGGCGCTCCTATGAGATTCTGTCTTTTATGGTCGACGCCGGCCTTGCTCGCCCAGCTTGCACAGACAAGCTGATCTTCGAAGCCAAAGCGTTGCTGGCAGGTTGCGGTACCGCGTCAGAGCAAGAAATGGATCCCAAAGACTGGGTGCCGTCCATCGCGATTCTGTGACGCGCGCTACGCCTGACCCAACCAGAGTCCTCTAAGCAACGTCTGCAACTCGGCTACCAACCTGGTGGCGGCAGAGGCAATGTCAGCCTTTACTGGCTAGAGTTGGCAACCGAAGAGGCTTCTGCCCAGCCCCCAGAGGTCGAACCTTCATCCACCATCCGCTATCGCCGCTCAGCCAATGGCGCTATTAAGGCATCACTCGCAGCCCGTCTGTTTCTACGCAACGGGGAAATGCGCAACCTTAGCGCTCGGGGCATTAGCTTTCTCAGCACTATTCTATTGGGCAGTGCTTTCTGGGTGGCCCTACTGGGAATCATGCTACTCAGTCTTGGCACACGTGCAGGCCCAATCTCCATGGGCAGCCTCATTACTCTCGCCCTGACACTGCTAGGTTTCGTGTTCGTGTGGCAACAGGTATACGCCCCTTGGTTCCGCGTCATAGACGATTGCGTTGTCAAAGCCCCCCATTGGGTCTCTGCGTTCAAGGAGGTTAGCTGCGAGCTAGAGATGTTCCGGCACGAGAAATATCGCTGGACACGCCTGGTGCGCTTCTCCGCAGACTGCCCGGTTTGCGGTACCAACATTGAGCTCCAACCCGGCAAACCTGACCAAAAGTTTCCTCTCGTAGGCCGCTGCGTTGAAAGCCCGCATGCCCATGTCTACAGCTTTGATCGGATGACGCTTCGTGGGACATACCTTGGCCCCCCCATACCACTGCTAAAGGATCAGTAAGGAATCTCGATCTTCTGATCCAGAATGGCATCCGGACACAGCACCAGCGGATCGAGCCAGTCCGCTTTCGCCCAGGCCCAAGCAATATAGTGTTGCTGGGCTTCATCCAGGCCCACCCCAGTCGACTGCGTCGTCTGCTCAAGTGCCGCCAGGTATGCACGAATTGCCTGTGCTTGCTGCCAACGAAGTGCAGCTGCTTTGAGGGCTTCCAATTTTTCCTTCTCAGCATCCTGTATAGCTTTCTGTGCCAGCGCCTCACGGCGCTGAATCTGCTTTCGCTCCTCAGCACGCGCCCACTCTTCACGAGCCCCCACAATATGCAGGGCCTGCTTAGCCATCCGCATGATCAGCTTGTTCAGCTGATCCTCCACCACTTGGTGGGGGCCATCCTTGATCGAGCCGCCATAACCTCCGCTGCGGATCTCCAGGCAGCCTGACGGGGTATAGCGATAACGTGGCCAATACGACCAATCACCACGCGCTTTCGCTGCTCGCTCCGAGTCTGTCGGCTCATAGTCAGACCGCTTTGTAGCTTCAAAGATGTTCAAAGCTAAGCCCACTCCAAACATCTCGACTTCTAGGTGGTGTTTTCCTGCCACTAAGGTGAATCCGCGCTTTTCTATTGCTCGCACCAGAGCATTGGCAATGCGTAGTGCGCGGGGACGCTGCTCGGTTGACACCGCAATGTTGATCCCCTTACCTCCGGGTAGCGGAAGGCCACGGCTATCCTTATAAGTCGCATGAAACGCATCGCGTGTTGCCGCAACCAGTGGGTGCCAGTGCGTACCGCGCGTGGGTACCTTGATGAGATTTGCCGGATTCTGTTCGTAGGCAATTACGGCAGCCAATCGCTCATCGATTACCTCTGGCTCCGCAGGGCGATGACGCTGGGCCTCAGGCGGCTTGAGTAGATAGCGGGGGTTGCCCTTATAGGGCTTGAGTCGGGGTTTGGGAGGAACACCTTCACTTTCGCCCAGTGCCCTCTGGTCGGGGTTGGTACTTGCAAGCGCGTACAGAGCTTCTTCAAGCCGACATCTGATAACCCGTAGCGCGGCGCAACCACCATCACCGGCTCGGCCCACACTTCGTCTAACAGCTTGGCGCGGTCGTACTCTTCTCGCATGGGAAAGTCTCCATCGCAGGGGAAAAACGGCACTACCGTGGGCAAAGCAACTAGGGGGCAGCGCACCAATGCCTACTCGCACCCGGTGCGCTTCCCCCTGAGGGCTCAAAGACTTTTAACCATCTTGAGCAAATGCAGCCCATGCAAATTTCCATCCCAGAGATAGCCTGCAAGCTTTGAGACGCTAGTCCACCATTCTCCGCGCTCACCATCGACCAGCAACACAACCCGCCGGTTGCTGACAAAGTCCCCGTCCCAACTCATGGAATAGTTATCGACCTGAAATTTTTCACCTGGCTCGATCACTGCGCCCGCAGCAATGCCGTCGGTAAAAGCACTCCCCACAGCTCGGTACTCGTCGACACCATCGTCTGTGCTCGCAAATGCGTACATAGATCGGCGGATGTAAGTGATTCGCCGCGTGGTTCGGTTCACCAGGAAAACAGGTTGCTTATCGGCGCAGCGGTCGAAGAATGGGATAGCAAGGTAAAGCCCGGGCTCAGCTTCCTGCTCGTAAGCCTCCAAGTTAGCCAGGGCGAGCAAATTTGCGATCTGCGTGCGCCGTTGCGCAAGCATGCCGAACACATCTTCATCAGCGAGAGGACGACACCCTAGGAAGGACTCCAAGGCCTCGCACGCTGACGTTAATCGAGCGTATCGCGCCAGCTCATCAGCATGCCGCTCTGCAACCGTCGGATGACATTCCTTTGCCCGGCGCAAAGCTTGGTTCATGACCGCGTCATGGATGGGGCGATGAAGCATCAGATCCTCGCTTACTGGCCATGTGGGGTGTATCGCATCGTTACTGCACTCGTCGAGGTGTTAAGTGAACATCCTGTTCGCGCAGTTTGAGAAACGACTGGAGTGACTGCCACCCACCGTCCGGGTGGAAGCTGACAATCACGTAAAAACTCCCGCTGAGCGTTCGCAAAACCCAGTACGGCCCGTGCTGCTCAGCCTCAAGAATGTCCGACGTTCTTAGCCGATGACCGTCTTGAAACCGGCCAGATAGCTCGGCTTTGACATGCCGGTGCATTAGGCCGTAACCACAGCAAGAAACAATCACCGTCTCGGTGAGGTATGCCGTTACCGGCTCATCGAATGGGTAGTTGAACACTTTCTCCAGAATTTCTGCATCATTGGCCGTACCGAAAACAGCGCTCACCGAGACCCACTGTGGCTGTGACGCCAAATTCTTGCTCGCCACCACGAAGGTGCGGCGGTTCATCTTTTCCAGAATGCCCTGCTCGCTGTCGTCACCATCGTCGGCGTCGTCGCTCAGTTCATCTTCAGCGGCAACCGGTGAATCTTCATCGCTGGTAACCTCGGTGTCGTAGCTCGGCGGGCCTTCTGGATGCTCCAGATTGAATAGGATGTCGATGGGACGCTTCCGTCCCCGCACCTGCACCGCATCACCATTAAGTACCGCTGTCAGAGAGGTAAGACGCTGCTGACCATCGAGCAGTAGCTTTCGCCCAGCGAAGGCATTCGTATCCTGAGTAATAGCAAATTCACGCGTGGGAACTGGCTCATCGGTCTCCCACATCAGGATGGAACCACTGGGATAACCCCGATATAGCGAATCGAACAGGTCTCGCACTCGCGTCGCGCGCCAGACATAGTGGCGCTGAATCTCGGGTAGACGTAGCTCGCCACGTTTGTACATATCTACCAGGGTGCCGATGGGTATGTTCTGCTGCTGCATGTGGTCAGAATTCTCCGTCTGAATCACTTCAGGACTTCACGTATCTCATCTGGGCCGAGTGGCCAGTGATTAGCATGCGATTAGCGTTGAAGAAGCCGCAAGCGTATCGCATCGTGCTGCCCATCAGAGGTGTTTTCCTAGGCTGATGGGTGATGCGGTTTTAATTGACGCAAATTGACGTGCTCCGTCCAGCCCTCAATATCCCGCCCAGGATTCAGGCCCTCCAGAAAAGGATTTCCGGCGTTTTTCTGTAGCCTCACTACAAAAGCTACCAGTAGCGAGTTCTACACCTATCGCTAATGCCCTGATCCACAAAGAAAAACCCCGGCGCTAGGCCGGGGTAGTGACAGAAATTGTCATGACAATAACTCGTAAAATCATGCCAATTAACCTGCCCGTCGACAACACGACTCAAACGTCGAGGTTGGATACCGCCAGGGCATTGCTTTCGATGAAGTCACGGCGGGGTTCGACCGCATCACCCATCAGGGTGTTGAAGATCTGGTCCGCGCCGATGGCGTCCTCGATGGTGACCTTGAGCATGCGGCGCACGTTCGGGTCCATGGTGGTTTCCCACAGCTGCTCCGGGTTCATCTCACCCAGCCCTTTGTATCGCTGGATGGTGTGGCGCTTGGTGCTTTCGGTCATCAGCCAGCTCAGGGCTTCCTTGAAGCTGGTGATGGCCTTGCGGCGCTCGCCACGCTGCACGAAGGCATCGTCTTCCAGCAGGTTGTTCAGCTGGTCGCCCAGGGCGGTTACCAGCTTGTAGTCGTTGCTGGCGAAGAAGTCGCGGTTGAAGGTGATGTAGTGGGACAGGCCATGGGCGACCTGCTCCACCTCGGGCAGCCAGAGGTGACGCTCGCGGTCTTCACGCAGGCTGGCGGAGTAGCTCAGCCCGGACTTCTCGGACGCGCTCAGGCGCGCCTGGAAGCCTTCCAGCCAGCTCTGCATGGCGGCCTGGTCGGCCAGCTGCTCCACGCTGACGCGGGGCAGGTAGACCATGTGCTCGGTGAGCTCCTGCGGGTACAGGCGCGAAAGACGCTTGAGGGTGCGCATCACCGCACGGTACTCGTTCACCAGGCGCTCCAGGGCTTCGCCGGAGAGGCCGGGGGCGCTCTCGTTGACGTGCACGCTGGCGTCTTCCAGGGCCGACTGGGTCATGTATTCATCCATGGCCTCGTCGTCCTTGATGTACTGCTCCTGCTTGCCACGCTTCACCTTGTAGAGCGGCGGCTGGGCGATGTAGATGTAGCCGCGCTCGATCAGCTCGGGCATCTGGCGGAAGAAGAAGGTCAGCAGCAGGGTACGGATGTGCGAGCCGTCGACGTCGGCGTCGGTCATGATGATGATGTTGTGATAACGCAGTTTGTCGATGTTGTATTCCTCACGCCCGATACCGCAGCCGAGCGCGGTGATCAGGGTGCCGACTTCCTGCGACGACAGCATCTTGTCGAAGCGAGCCTTCTCGACGTTGAGGATCTTGCCCTTGAGCGGCAGGATCGCCTGGGTCCTGCGGTTACGGCCCTGCTTGGCAGAACCGCCCGCGGAGTCACCCTCCACTATGTAGAGTTCGGAGAGGGCAGGGTCCTTCTCCTGGCAGTCGGCAAGCTTGCCGGGCAGGCCGGCGATGTCCAGGGCGCCTTTACGGCGGGTCATCTCACGGGCCTTGCGCGCGGCTTCACGGGCACGGGCGGCGTCGATCATCTTGCCGACGACGGCCTTGGCTTCGTTGGGGTTCTCCAGCAGGAAGTCGGCGAAGTACTTGCCCATCTCCTGCTCGACCGCAGTTTTGACTTCGCTTGAGACCAGCTTGTCCTTGGTCTGGGAGCTGAATTTCGGGTCCGGAACCTTGACCGAGATGATGGCGGTGAGGCCTTCACGGGCATCGTCACCGGTGGTGGCGATTTTGAATTTCTTCGCCAGGCCTTCCTGCTCGATGTAGTTGTTCAGGTTACGCGTCAGCGCCGAGCGGAAGCCGGCAAGGTGGGTGCCGCCGTCGCGCTGGGGAATGTTGTTGGTGAAGCAGAGGATGTGCTCGTTGAAGCTGTCGTTCCACTGCAGGGCCACTTCCACGCCCACGCCGTCTTCTTCGCGCTGCATGTTGAAGTGGAAAATCTGGTTCACCACGGTCTTGTTGGTGTTCAGATAATCGACGAACGCCTTCAGGCCACCCTCGTACTTGAACAGCTCTTCCTTGCCGGAGCGCTCGTCACGCAGGACGATGCCCACGCCGGAGTTGAGGAAGGAGAGCTCACGCAGGCGCTTGGCCAGGATGTCCCAGCTGAAATGGATGTTGTTGAAGGTCTGGCCGGAAGCCTTGAAGTGCACTTCGGTGCCGGTGCCATCGGTCTCGCCGACCGGGCGCAGGGGGAACTGCGGCACGCCGTGGTGGTAGATCTGTTCCCAGACCTGGCCCGCGCGGCGAATGGTAAGGCGCAGTTCCTCGGAGAGGGCGTTGACCACCGACACACCCACACCGTGCAGACCGCCGGAAACCTTGTAGGTGTTGTCGTCGAACTTACCGCCGGCGTGAAGCACAGTCATGATGACTTCGGCAGCGGAGACGCCTTCTTCCTTGTGGATGTCCACCGGAATGCCACGGCCGTTGTCGCGAACGGTGATGGACTCATCGGTGTGGATGGTGATGCTGATCTCGGAGCAATAGCCCGCCAGCGCTTCGTCGATGGAGTTATCGACGACCTCGAACACCATGTGGTGCAGACCGGTACCATCATCGGTATCGCCGATGTACATGCCGGGGCGCTTCCGTACGGCGTCCAGTCCCTTCAGCACCTTAATGCTGGAAGAGTCGTACGTATTGTTCTCGCTCATGCTTCACTCCGATGATCAAAGGTCTGGGTGATACCACCATGTTCCACGTGGAACATGGCTACCGGCGTATCCGTTCGCCAGCCGTCCCTCATTAGTTCGTGATCGACACAGGTGATGAACACCTGGCAATCCAAATCGTCCAGCAAGCGGCACAGTGCGCGCCGATGCTGCTCATCCAGTTCAGACGGTAGGTCGTCCACCAGATAGATACATTGGCCGTGCTTGGCCTGGTTCAACAGGTGCCCCTGCGCAATTCGTAGCGCACAGACGACCAGCTTCTGCTGACCACGCGAAAGGATATCGGCCGCGTTATGCGCTCCAAGGCGCAGTCGCAAATCGGCTCGTTGGGGGCCAGCTTGGGTGTGTCCCATTTGCTGGTCCCGGAGGAGGGAAGAGGCGAGTACTTCGGAAAGCTGGCGATCTTTATCCCAGCCTCGGTAGTAGCTCAGGCTGAGCGCATCGAGTTCGACCAACTCACCCAGGGTGCGTTCGAAAACAGGCTTCAGGGCCTGAATATAGGCCCGTCGATAACCGTCGATTTCATCGCTGGCCAAGCACAGTTCCCGGTCCCAAGCCGCTTGCGAAACGGCGTCAAGTGTACCATGCCGGAGCCACGAGTTCCGCTGTCTCAGGGCCTTCTGCAGGCGCTGCCAAGCAGGCAGGAATCGAGGTTCCACGTGGAACACTCCCCAATCGAGGAACTGTCTCCTTATCTTCGGGGCGCCTTCGAGCAAACGGAAACTGTCCGGGTTGATTACCTGCAGCGGCAGCGTTTCGGCGAGCTGCGCAGCACTGCGTGCGTTCTGCCCATCGATACGGATCTGGAACTCGCCTTGGCGATCGCGTGAAATCCCCAGGCTGCTGCTACGCCCTTCGAGCAACTCGACCTGACCGAATACCGTGCAGGCAGGCTGCTCGTACTGAATGACCGGTTGCAGCTTGGCACTGCGGAAGGAGCGGGCGAGGCCGAGGAGATAGATGGCCTCAAGCACGCTGGTTTTACCGCTGCCGTTGGCGCCGTGGATGATGTTGATGCGGGGGGAGGGGGAGAGTGTCACCGGGTGCAGATTTCGCACCGCGGTGACAGTGACGCGGCTGAGGGACATCGAGTGGTTACAGGCGCATCGGCATAACGACGTAGGCAGAGTCGTCGTTGTCCGCTTCCTGGAGCAGGGCGCTGCTGTTGGAATCGGAAAGGATCAGACGCACTTGATCAGTGGTCATCACGCCCAGCACGTCCAGCAGATAGCTGACGTTGAAACCGATTTCCAGGTTGCTGCCGTTGTACTCGACGGCCACTTCTTCCTCGGCTTCTTCCTGCTCCGGGTTGTTGGCCTGGATTTTCAGCAGGCTGGCAGCCAGTTGCAGACGGATACCACGGTACTTCTCGTTGGAAAGAATCGCGGTGCGGCTGAAGGCTTCACGCAAGGCCTGACGATCACCGACCACCAGCTTGTCGCCACCACGGGGCAGAACGCGCTCGTAATCCGGGAACTTGCCGTCCACCAGCTTGGAGGTGAAGGTGAATTCGCCGGTGGTGGCACGGATGTGGTGCTGGCCGAGGACAATGCTCACTTCGCCGTCCTGCTCGGTGAGCAGACGGGCCAACTCGAGAATGCCTTTGCGCGGCACGATCACCTGGTGACGATCGGCCTGCTCGATACCGGATTCCATGGAGCACATGGCCAGGCGGTGGCCATCGGTAGCGACGGCACGCAGCAGGTTGGCGCTGACTTCCAGCAGCATGCCGTTCAGGTAATAGCGGACATCCTGCTGGGCCATGGCGAAGCTGGTGCGCTCGATGAGACGACGCAGCTTGCTCTGCACCAGGCTGAAGGTCAGCGAACCCGGGCCTTCCTCGACGGTGGGGAAGTCATTGGCAGGCAGCGTCGACAGGGTGAACTTGCTGCGGCCGGCCTTGATCAGCAGCTTCTGCTCATCCACGCGGATGTCGATCAGCGCATCGCTCGGCAGGCTCTTGCAGATGTCCATCAGCTTGCGTGCCGGAACGGTGATCTCGCCAGGCTCGGCGGTCTCTTCCAGGGCCACGCGACCAACCAGTTCGACCTCGAGGTCGGTGCCGGTCAGCGACAGCTGCTGGCCTTCGACGACCAGGAGCACGTTGGACAGAACCGGCAAGGTCTGGCGGCGCTCGACGACGCCGGCGACCAGTTGCAGGGGTTTCAACAGGGCTTCGCGTTGAATGGTGAAATGCATGGTCTAGTCCCTTGCCTCAATGGGCTGCGCTTGAGCTATCAAGTGGTGAGCGTACGCAGCAGGTTCTTGTAGTCCTCGCGGATATCCGCGTCGGATTCCCTGAGTTCCGCAATCTTACGACAGGCGTGCAGAACTGTGGTGTGGTCTCGTCCGCCAAAGGCGTCGCCGATCTCCGGAAGGCTGTGGTTGGTCAGCTCCTTGGACAGAGCCATGGCCACCTGGCGCGGACGCGCTACCGAGCGCGAGCGGCGCTTGGAGAGCATGTCGGAGATCTTGATCTTGTAGTACTCGACCACGGTGCGCTGAATATTATCGATGCTGACCAGCTTGTCCTGCAGGGCCAGCAGGTCCTTCAGCGACTCACGGATAAGCTCGATGGTGATATCGCGCCCCATGAAGTGGGCGTGGGCAATCACCCGCTTCAGCGCGCCTTCCAGCTCACGCACGTTGGAGCGAATGCGCTGGGCGATGAAGAACGCGGCATCGTGGGGCAGGTCGACCTTCGCCTGCTCGGCCTTCTTCATCAGAATGGCGACACGGGTCTCCAGCTCGGGCGGTTCCACGGCAACGGTCAGGCCCCAGCCGAAGCGGGACTTGAGGCGCTCTTCCAGGCCCTCGATCTCTTTCGGGTAACGGTCGCTGGTGAGGATCACCTGCTGGCCGCCTTCAAGAAGGGCGTTGAAGGTGTGGAAGAACTCTTCCTGGGAGCGTTCCTTGCGCGCGAAGAACTGGATGTCGTCGATGAGCAGGGCGTCCACCGAGCGATAGAAGCGCTTGAACTCGTTGATCGCGTTCAGCTGCAACGCCTTGACCATGTCTGCCACGAAACGCTCGGAGTGGAGGTAGACGATCTTGGCGTTGGGGTTCTTCTTCAGCAGGTGGTTGCCCACCGCATGCATCAGGTGGGTTTTACCCAGGCCCACACCGCCATAGAGAAACAGCGGGTTATAGCCATGCTTGGGGTTGTCCGCCACCTGCCAGGCAGCCGCGCGGGCCAGCTGGTTGGACTTGCCCTCGACGAAGTTCTCGAAGGTGAAGGTGCGGTTCAGGTAACTGGTGTGTTTGAGCGCACCTTCGACCTGGACCGAACGCTCGGTGCGCACAGCCTGTGGCGCCGACACCGACGCGAGGGGATCGAAGCCGCCCCGGGAGTCCTGCACCGTTTCCACGCGCTGCGCAGCGACGGGTGCAACCGGAGGGGCCGTCATCACAGGCGGAGCCGTAATGGGCAGCGGCGCGACACGCGGCGGCATGCTGCGTTTGCTGCCTATTAATAAGGAAAGGGCTGGGGCGAGTCCGTTGCCACGCTCGCCGAGCAGTTCGAGAAGGCGGCCCATGTACTTTTCATTGACCCAATCCAGCACGAAACGGTTGGGCGCGTAGACACGGAGCTCGTCTCCCTCGGCCTCGACCTGCAGCGGGCGGATCCAGGTGTTGAATTGCTGGGCGGGCAGCTCGTCACGCAATAGCTCGACGCACTGCTGCCAAAGTTCCACTGACACGGATATCCCCCAAACGGAAAGGAGTACGACGCGAAAAAACAGGCGTCATTGTAGCTGCCGTGGACAAAGTTATCCACATGAAGAACGGCGTTTCACCAAGGAAAATCAAGATGTTATTGGATATCTCCAATCCAGGAGCAACGCGCCGGAAGTTTGTGGATAACCACACAATAACCCTCTGGACAACCCCACCCGGAACACGGTGGACAACCGCCCTGTGGGCAACTCGTACTTTAATCCCCAGCTTGCCCCCAGACCGCGCACAGCCAGGGCACCGCTTTCGGACAGGCTTATCCTTTGGTCAAGCCTTCGCCTACCGCAGCTCAGAGGCAGTTTTCCACAGGACTGGGTGCCACCAAGAGTTATAAACAAAACAAGCCTTTCTTAAGTACTTCTTCCTTTCTTATTCTTTTGATCGGAACAGGTTGGTTGGAAATTGACCTGCACGCGCCATTTCTCTAGAATCACCGGTCTCTTTAAACGGGGGCCACGTCGGCCCGTTGTGATCACCCAGGTAAAGCATCATGAAACGCACTTTCCAACCCAGCACCATCAAGCGCGCTCGTGTTCACGGTTTCCGTGCCCGCATGGCTACCAAGAACGGCCGTGCAGTCCTGTCGCGTCGTCGCGCCAAGGGCCGCAAGCGTCTGACTGTCTGATTCACCCGGAACAGGTGGTGAGTCGAGGCTTCGGCCGGGAGAAGCGTCTGCTGGTCCCCCGGCAATTCAAGGCAGTCTTCGACTCCCCAACCGGCAAGGTTCCCGGCAAGAACGTCCTGCTGCTCGCGCGCGACAACGCTCTGGATCATCCCCGCCTCGGCTTGGTGATCGGCAAGAAGAGCGTCAAGCTTTCAGTCGAACGCAACCGCCTCAAACGCCAGATCAGAGAAACCTTCCGCCACAACCTCGAGTTGCTGGCCGGCTGGGACATTGTGATCGTGGCGAAAAAAGGCCTGGGTGATCTGGAGAACGCAGAACTGAAGCATCAGTTCGAAAAGCTCTGGAAGCGTCTAGCCCGCAGCCGGCCTCGCCCTGAATCCCCGACCGAATCAGGGGTGGCCGACAGTCCCCATGCGTAAACTGGCCCTCGTACCGATCCAGTTCTACCGCTATGCCATCAGCCCGCTGATGGCCAGTCACTGTCGCTTCTATCCCAGCTGTTCCTGCTACGCGCTGGAGGCCATCGAAAACCATGGTCTCCTGCGCGGTGGCTGGCTGACTGCGCGTCGACTGGGCCGCTGTCATCCCTGGAATCCCGGCGGCTACGACCCGGTTCCGCCCGTAAAAACCTCCCAATCCTCTTCGATGGCCGAGTAATCATGGATATTCAACGCTCGATCCTGATCGTCGCCCTGGCAATCGTGTCCTACCTGATGGTTCTCCAATGGAACCAGGACTACGGCCAGGCCGCCTTGCCGACCGCCAGTGCACCCGCCGCCAACACCGCGACGCTGCCTGACTCCGCGACTCCGACTCAGCAAGCCGCCAATGACGACGTCCCGACCGCCGACAATACCGAGCACAGCGCACCCGCCGCTGCTCAGGTGGCGCCGAGCAACGAGCTGATCCGCGTCGAAACCGACGTGCTCAACCTGGCCATCGACCCCAACGGCGGTGACATCGTTCAGTTGACCCTGCCGAAGTACCCCCGTCGCCAGGATCGCCCGGATGTCCCCTTCCAGCTGTTCGACAACGGCAACGAGCGTCTGTACCAGGCACAGAGCGGCCTGATCGGCACCAACGGTCCCGATGCACGCCCCACCGGCCGCCCGCTCTACAGCGCCACTCAGCGCCAGTACAAACTGGAAGACGGCCAGGACCAGCTGGTGGTCGAGCTGACCTTCAGCGAAAACGGCGTCAACTACATCAAGCGCTTCACCCTGACCCGCGGCAAGTACGACCTGCTGGTCGCCTACCGCATCGATAACCAGAGCGCCCAGGCCTGGAACGGCAGCATGTACGCGCAGCTCAAGCGCGACGGCAGCGCCGACCCGTCCTCCAGCACCGCGACTGGCGTTTCGACCTACCTCGGCGCCGCTGTCTGGACCCCCAGCGAGCCCTACAAAAAGATTTCTACCAAGGACATCGACAAGCAGGACGAGAAGCGCCGCGAAGGCAATCCTGACGCCTGGTTCAAGGAAAGCGTGAGCGGTGGCTGGGTAGCCTGGCTGCAGCACTACTTCGTGACCGCCTGGGTCGCTGACAAAGGCCAGACCAACGTCATCCAGACCCGCAAGGATCCGAAAGGCAACTACATCGTCGGCTTCGTCGGCTCCAGCCTGGCAGTACCTGCCGGTGCCCAGGCGGAAACCTCGGCCACCCTGTATGCCGGTCCGAAGGTCCAGGATCACCTGAAGGAACTCTCCCCGGGCCTGGAACTGACCGTCGACTACGGCTTCCTGTGGTTCATCGCCCAGCCGATCTTCTGGCTGCTGCAACATATCCACAGCATCCTCGGCAACTGGGGCTGGTCGATCATCGCCCTGACCGTGCTGATCAAGCTCGCCTTCTTCCCCCTCTCCGCCGCCAGCTACAAGTCCATGGCCCGCATGCGCGCCGTGTCGCCGAAGCTGCAGGCGCTGAAGGAGCAGTTCGGTGACGATCGCCAGAAGATGTCCCAGGCGATGATGGAGCTGTACAAGAAGGAGAAGATCAACCCGCTCGGTGGCTGCCTGCCGATTCTGGTGCAGATGCCGGTCTTCCTCGCCCTCTACTGGGTACTCCTGGAAAGCGTCGAGATGCGCCAGGCCCCGTGGATGTTCTGGATCACCGACCTGTCGATCAAGGATCCGTTCTTCATCCTGCCGATCATCATGGGCGCCACCATGTTCATCCAGCAGCAGCTGAACCCGACGCCGCCGGACCCCATGCAGGCCAAGGTGCTGAAGCTGATGCCGATCATCTTCACCTTCTTCTTCCTCTGGTTCCCTGCCGGCCTGGTGGTTTACTGGGTGGTCAACAACTGCTTGTCCATCGCCCAGCAGTGGTACATTACCCGCAAGATCGAAGCAGCGACGAAGAAAGCAGCGGCCTGATAATCACGCTGTAATCCGTTGAACAAGACGCCCCCTCAGTGGGGCGTCTTGCTATCCGCCATTCAGTGACCTTCCGGGAGCCAGCCATGAACGCTGTGCGTGAAACCATCGCCGCCGTCGCCACCGCCCAGGGCCGTGGTGGCGTCGGCATCGTCCGGGTCTCCGGCCCCCAGGCAGCGCGTATTGCTCAGGCCATCGCCGGGCGCCAGTTGCAACCCCGCCATGCCCATTACGGTCCTTTCCGTGATGCTGCCGGCGACACCCTGGACGAAGGCCTGGCGCTTTATTTCCCCGGCCCCAACTCATTCACAGGCGAGGACGTGCTCGAGCTGCAAGGCCATGGCGGCCCCGTGGTCCTCGACCTGCTGCTGCGCCGCTGCCTGGAGCTGGGCGCGCGCCAGGCCCGCCCGGGCGAGTTCAGCGAACGTGCCTTCCTCAACGACAAGCTCGACCTGGCCCAGGCGGAAGCCATCGCCGACCTGATCGAGGCCAGCTCCGAGCAGGCCGCGCGCAACGCCCTGCGCTCCCTGCAGGGTGAATTCTCCCGTCGCGTACAAGGGCTCACGGAAAAACTCATCCAGCTGCGCATCTATGTAGAAGCCGCCATCGACTTCCCGGAAGAGGAAATCGACTTCCTCGCCGATGGCCA
The DNA here is from genome assembly GCA_000474255.1 of Aquipseudomonas alcaligenes MRY13-0052. Classification (GTDB taxonomy): domain Bacteria; phylum Pseudomonadota; class Gammaproteobacteria; order Pseudomonadales; family Pseudomonadaceae; genus Metapseudomonas; species Metapseudomonas solani. Next base: position 35,558 of record BATO01000007.1, on the reverse strand, counting down.
TGTCCTCGGGCTGCTGGATGGGGTTCGGGAAAACTTATCCACAGTCTTGCGTGAGGCCGGCCAGGGCGCGCTGCTGCGTGAAGGCATGACGGTGGTCATCGCCGGGCGGCCCAATGCCGGCAAATCCAGCCTGCTCAACGCCCTGGCAGGCCGTGAAGCCGCCATCGTCACCGAGATCGCGGGCACCACACGGGACGTACTGCGCGAACATATCCACATCGACGGCATGCCGCTGCACGTTGTGGATACTGCTGGCCTGCGGGATACCGATGACCATGTGGAAAAGATCGGCGTGGAGCGCGCCCTCAAGGCCATCGAGGAAGCGGACCGCGTCCTCCTGGTGGTCGACGCCACGGCAGCGGAAAGCGCCGACCCCTTCGCCCTCTGGCCCGAATTCCTCGACAGCCGTCCCGACCCGGCCAAGGTCACCCTGATCCGCAACAAGGCGGACCTGTCAGGCGACACCGTCGACCTGCAGACCAGCGCCGATGGCCACGTCACGCTGAATCTCTCCGCCCGTTCGGGAGAGGGCCTCGAACTGCTGCGCGAGCACCTCAAGGCCTGCATGGGCTACGAGCAGACCGCCGAGAGCAGCTTCAGCGCGCGCCGGCGCCACCTGGAAGCCCTGCGCCAGGCCAGTAGCCATCTGGAACACGGCCGCTCGCAGCTCACCCTGGCTGGAGCCGGTGAACTGCTGGCGGAGGACCTGCGCCATGCTCAACAGGCGCTGGGGGAGATAACCGGTGCCTTCAGTTCGGACGACCTGCTGGGTCGTATCTTCTCCAGCTTCTGCATCGGCAAGTAGCGGCTTTCCGCTGATGAAACGAGCCACCTTCGGGTGGCTTTTTTATGCCCGCAGACTTATCCAGAGGCAAATAAACCCTGTTGATAACTAGCCCTGAACCCCGTCCATAAGCCTGAGGATAACCGGGGGCATAACCGTCCTGTGTATAAGTACCTATTCCATCCACAGGGGGTGCACGGCTTACCCGGAGGAAACCGCCAGGTTCAGCACAGGCTTATCATTCCCTGCAGCCAGCGGCCTTTATGGTCTTGAGGCACTTATCCACAAAAAAGCCGCTCACCATTCATATAAACAATGAACAAGCTCTATAAGAATTCTTTTTCTCTTCTTATCTATTAGCCCCGAAGCCCGGGAAGCCAAAGCCGGTCGAACAGGATGTGGACAAGCGAAAGGGGAGTACACCGAACGGTTGGCTATTTTTTGTGCAAAAGGCTTCATTCACAGGGGGGAAGTCCCTATACTTGCCGCCTTCCCTATTTCCCCATTTACAGAACAGGCACGAGGTGCGTGGTGGATTTCCCTTCCCGTTTTGACGTGATCGTTATCGGCGGCGGCCATGCCGGCACCGAGGCGGCATTGGCAGCTGCGCGCATGGGGGTGAAAACCCTGCTGCTGACGCACAACGTCGAAACGCTCGGCCAGATGAGCTGCAACCCCGCTATCGGCGGCATCGGCAAAAGCCACCTGGTCAAGGAAATCGACGCCCTCGGCGGCGCGATGGCGACTGCCACCGACCTCGGCGGCATTCAGTTCCGCGTGCTCAACAGCCGCAAGGGCCCGGCCGTGCGCGCCACCCGCGCCCAGGCCGACCGCGTGCTGTACAAGGCAGCCATCCGCGAGATCCTCGAGAACCAACCCAACCTGTGGATATTCCAGCAGGCCTGCGATGACCTGATTGTGGAAAACGATCAGGTGAAAGGCGTTGTGACCCAGATGGGTCTTCGCTTCCACGCGGATTCCGTGGTGCTGACCACCGGTACCTTCCTAGGCGGACTTATCCACATCGGGCTGCAGAATTATTCAGGTGGCCGTGCCGGCGACCCGCCGTCCAACGCCCTGGCCAAGCGCATGCGCGAACTGCCCCTGCGTGTCGGCCGACTGAAGACCGGTACCCCGCCGCGCATCGATGGTCGTTCGGTGGACTTTTCGGTGATGACCGAACAGCCCGGTGATACGCCGATCCCGGTGATGTCCTTCCTTGGCAACAAGGAACAGCACCCGCGCCAGGTCAGCTGCTGGATCACCCACACCAATGCGCGCACCCACGAGATCATCGCCAGCAACCTCGATCGCTCGCCGATGTACTCCGGTGTGATCGAAGGCGTCGGCCCGCGCTACTGCCCGTCCATCGAAGACAAGATCCACCGCTTCGCCGACAAAGACAGTCACCAGGTGTTCCTAGAGCCGGAAGGCCTGACCACCCACGAGCTGTACCCCAACGGCATCTCCACCTCGCTGCCCTTCGATGTGCAGCTGGACATCGTCCGCTCCATCCGCGGCATGGAGAACGCCCACATCGTGCGTCCGGGCTACGCCATCGAGTACGACTACTTCGACCCGCGCGACCTCAAGTACAGCCTGGAGACCAAGGTCATCGGCGGGCTGTTCTTCGCCGGCCAGATAAACGGCACCACCGGTTATGAAGAAGCCGGTGCCCAGGGCCTGCTCGCCGGCGCCAACGCTGCGCTGCGCGCCCAGGGCAAGGAAGCCTGGTGTCCGCGTCGCGATGAGGCCTATATCGGCGTACTGGTCGACGACCTGATCACCCTGGGCACCCAGGAGCCGTACCGCATGTTCACCTCGCGTGCCGAGTACCGCCTGATCCTGCGGGAAGACAACGCCGATCTGCGCCTGACTGAGAAAGGCCGCGAGCTCGGCCTGGTGGATGATCGCCGCTGGGCGGCGTTTGAAGCCAAGCGCGAAGGCATCGCCCTGGAAGAACAACGCCTGAAAAGCACCTGGGTGCGTCCCGGTACGCCCCAAGGCGACGCCATCGCCGAGCGCTTCGGCACGCCGCTGACCCATGAATACAACCTGCTCAACCTGCTCAGCCGCCCGGAGATCGACTATGTCGGCCTGGTGGAAGTGACCGGCCACGGCGCCGAAGACCCGCAGGTCGCCGAACAGGTGGAGATCAAGACCAAGTACGCCGGCTACATCGACCGCCAGCAGGATGAGATCGCTCGCCTGCGCGCCAGCGAAGACACGCGCCTGCCGGCCGACCTCGACTACGCGACCATCTCCGGCTTGTCCAAGGAGATCCAGCACAAGCTCGGCCAGAGCCGCCCGGAAACCCTCGGTCAGGCTTCGCGCATCCCTGGCGTTACGCCGGCGGCCATTTCGCTGCTGCTGATCCACCTGAAGAAACGCGGCGCCGGTCGCCAGCTGGAGCAGAGCGCCTGATGTCGCACGTCACCTCCCGCCACGCCGACGAACTGTCCCGTGGCGCCCAGCAGCTCGCCGTCGAACTTTCCCCCCGGCAGCACGAGCTACTGCTCGGCTACCTGGCATTGCTGATCAAGTGGAACAAGGCCTATAACCTGACCGCGGTGCGTGACCCAGACGAAATGGTTTCGCGCCACCTGCTCGACAGCCTCAGCGTGGTGCCATATGTGGCCGCACTGGGCGACAGCTGGCTCGATGTCGGCAGCGGTGGCGGCATGCCCGGCATTCCCCTGGCGATCCTGTTCCCCGAACGGCGTTTCACCCTGCTCGACTCCAACGGCAAGAAGACCCGCTTCCTCACCCAGGTGAAGCTGGAGCTCAAGCTGGACAACCTCGAAGTTATCCACAGCCGGGTCGAAGCCGTGCAGCCCGAGCGCCCGTTCGCCGGCATCATTTCCCGTGCCTTCAGCTCGCTGGAGGATTTCGCCAACTGGACCCGTCACCTGGGCGATGGCGAAACCCACTGGCTGGCGATGAAGGGCCTGCACCCCACCGATGAGCTGGTTGCGCTGCCTGCGGACTTCCGCCTTGACGCGGAGCACGCCCTGGCGGTTCCCGGTTGCCAAGGTCAACGCCATCTGCTGATACTGCGCCGCACGGAATAAGGGGGAAAGGCAGCCATGGCTAAGGTATTCGCGATCGCCAACCAGAAAGGTGGAGTGGGCAAGACCACCACCTGCATCAACCTGGCGGCATCGCTGGTTGCGACCAAGCGCCGCGTGCTGCTGATCGATCTCGATCCCCAGGGCAACGCCACCATGGGCAGCGGCATTGACAAGCACGCCCTGGAAAACTCCATCTACGACGTACTGATCGGTGAATGCGACCTGGCCGAGGCCATGCAATTCTCCGAGCACGGCGGCTACCAGCTGCTGCCGGCCAACCGCGACCTCACCGCCGCGGAAGTCGCCCTGCTGGAAATGAAGATGAAGGAAAGCCGCCTGCGCTATGCGCTGGCGCCGATCCGCGAGAACTACGACTACATCCTCATCGACTGCCCGCCGTCGCTGAACATGCTGACCATCAACGCCCTGGTCGCCGCCGATGGCGTGATCATCCCCATGCAGTGCGAGTACTACGCGCTGGAGGGGTTGTCTGACCTGGTCAACAGCATCCAGCGCATTGGCCAACTGCTCAATCCGAGCCTGAAGATCGAAGGCCTGCTGCGCACCATGTACGACCCGCGCATCAGCCTCACCAACGACGTCACCGCGCAGCTCAAGGAGCATTTCGGCGACAAGCTCTACGACGCCGTCATCCCGCGTAACGTCCGTCTCGCCGAGGCTCCCAGCTTCGGCATGCCGGCACTCGTCTACGACAAGCAATCCCGTGGCGCTCTCGCTTACCTGGCGCTGGCTGGCGAGCTGGTTCGCCGCCAGCGTGCGAACGCCAAAACCGCTACTGCATAAGGAAACCGCATGGCAGCGAAGAAAAGAGGTCTGGGCCGTGGCCTGGACGCCCTGCTGGGCGGAAACACCGCGACTGTACTGCAGGAGGAGGCCGCCAAGGCCGACACCCGCGAACTGCAGAACCTGCCCCTGGAGCTGATCCAGCGCGGTAAATACCAACCCCGCCGTGACATGGACCCGACCGCCCTCGAAGAGCTGGCGCAGTCGATCCGTGCCCAGGGCGTCATGCAACCCATAGTGGTACGCCCCATCGACGGTGGCCGCTTCGAGATCATCGCCGGTGAACGTCGCTGGCGTGCCAGCCACCAGGCCGGCCTGGATCGGATCCCCGCCCTGGTGCGCGAAGTGCCGGATGAAGCCGCCATCGCCATGGCGCTGATCGAGAACATCCAGCGCGAAGACCTCAATCCCATCGAGGAAGCCGTCGCCCTGCAGCGCTTGCAGCAGGAGTTCCAGCTGACCCAGCAGCAGGTCGCCGAGGCCGTTGGCAAATCGCGGGTGACCATCACCAACCTGCTGCGCCTGATCGCCCTCCCCGAGGAGATCAAGACCCTGCTTTCCCACGGGGATCTGGAGATGGGCCATGCCCGTGCCCTGCTCGGTCTGCCGGCCGAACAGCAGGTGGAAGGGGCGCGACATGTTGTCGCACGAGGCCTGACCGTGCGCCAAACCGAGGCACTGGTGCGGCAATGGCTGAGCGGCAAGGACAAAGCTGTCGAACCGGTCAAGGCCGATCCGGACATCAGTCGCCTCGAACAGCGCCTCGCTGAGCGGCTGGGCGCTCCGGTGCAGATAAAACACGGGCAGAAAGGCAAAGGTCAGCTGGTCATCCGCTACAACTCCCTCGACGAGTTGCAAGGCGTTCTGGCCCACATTCGCTGAAACATTTGACCATGTAGCGTGCGGTCGGAATTCACTACCCGGCAGTTGAATAGGGGGTATTCCACCCCTATACTCTGCGCGCAATTTTGTCGGCACAAACTATGCCAAGTTATTGATTCGAGGCGCCGACTCAGAGGACCCGCTGCGATGGATCTACGCATGCAAAACCGCCTGCCCTTCCATCGCCTTCCGGTATTCCCGGTGCTGCTGGCCCAACTGGTCGTGTTGCTGATCGCCGCTGTCGTTCTTTGGCTATGGCGCGATGGTGTAGCTGGTTACTCTGGTTTGTGCGGCGGCCTGATCGCGTGGGTGCCGAACCTGTATTTCGCCCACAAGGCGTTCCGTTTCAGTGGAGCGCGGGCGGCTCAGGCGATAGTCCGGTCTTTTTATGCCGGCGAGATGGGCAAGATGATTCTGACGGCGGTGCTCTTCGCACTGACGTTCGCAGGCGTGAAACCCCTGGAAGCACTGGCGGTATTCGGTGTCTTCCTGCTGACCCAGGCGGTCAGCTGGTTCGCTCCCCTGTTAATGAGAACAAGATTTTCGAAACCTTAGGGCGTTTGAGGCAAACATGGCAGAGCAAACCGCTTCGGGCTATATCCAGCACCACCTGCAAAACCTGACTTTCGGTAAACTGCCGTCCGGCGAATGGGGCTTCGCCCACACCGCCGAGCAAGCCAAGGAAATGGGCTTCTGGGCTTTCCACGTGGACACCCTGGGCTGGTCCATCGCCGTAGGCCTGTTGTTCGTGATCCTGTTCCGCATGGCGGCCCGCAAAGCCACCTCCGGCATCCCCGGTGGCCTGCAGAACCTGGTCGAAGTCATGGTCGACTTCGTCGACGGCAGCGTGAAGGACACCTTCCACGGCCGTAACCCGCTGATCGCCCCCCTGGCACTGACCATCTTCGTCTGGATCTTCCTGATGAACGCCATCGACCTGGTTCCGGTCGACTGGATTCCGGTCCTGGCGGCGAAGATTACCGGTAACGAGCACCTGTTCTTCCGTGCCGTACCGACCACCGACCCGAACGCCACCCTGGGCATGGCCCTGTCGGTGTTCGCGCTGATCATCTTCTACAGCATCAAGGTCAAGGGCATCGGCGGCTTCGTCGGCGAGCTGACCCTGCACCCCTTCGGCAGCAAGAACATCTTCGTTCAGATCCTGCTGATCCCGGTGAACTTCCTGCTCGAGTTCGTGACCCTGGTGGCCAAACCGATCTCCCTGGCCCTGCGTCTGTTCGGCAACATGTACGCCGGCGAGCTGGTGTTCATCCTGATCGCCGTGATGTTCGGCGCCGGCATGATCCTGCTCAGCGGCCTGGGTATCGCACTGCAGTGGGCGTGGGCTGTGTTCCACATCCTGATCATCACCCTGCAGGCCTTCATCTTCATGATGCTGACTATCGTCTACCTGTCGATGGCGCACGAAGACAACCATTAAGAACGCAGCTCGTCCCTGATGTCCTTCTCCCTCGGGGGAAGGCGCCCGAAGGGCGGATGAGGGATGAGGTTCTAGATGGTCCCGCGCCAACCAGCGCGGGAATGCCCGAAAGGGCAGCTGGAAAGAAGACGATTTCGTTTTACCGCTTCACTTAAACCTTAACCAACACGACATAAAGTCGGGAGGAAAAATGGAAACTGTAGTAGGTCTCACTGCGATCGCCGTAGCTCTGCTGATTGGCCTGGGTGCCCTGGGTACCGCTATCGGCTTCGGTCTGCTGGGTGGCAAGTTCCTGGAAGGCGCTGCTCGCCAGCCGGAAATGGTCCCGATGCTGCAGGTCAAAATGTTCATCGTCGCCGGCCTGCTGGACGCCGTGACCATGATCGGCGTTGGTATCGCTCTGTTCTTCACCTTCGCTAACCCGTTCATTGCTCAGGTAGCCCAATAATCCTCTTTCTAGGGGATTGGACTGACAACGAACGAGCGAGGTGTTGGCGTGAACATTAATGCAACCCTGATCGGCCAGTCCGTCGCGTTCTTCATTTTTGTACTGTTCTGCATGAAGTTCGTGTGGCCTCCGGTCATCACGGCACTGCGCGACCGTCAGAAGAAGATTGCCGACGGCCTGGACGCTGCCAACCGCGCGGCTCGTGACCTGGAGCTGGCCCACGAAAAAGTGGCCCAGCAACTGCGCGAAGCCAAGACTCAGGCAGCTGAAATCATCGAGCAAGCCAAGAAACGCGGTACCCAGATCGTCGACGAAGCTCGCGATCAGGCCCGTGTAGAAGGCGAGCGCCTCAAGGCGCAGGCTCAGGCCGAGATCGAACAGGAACTGAACAGCGTCAAAGACGCGCTGCGCGCCCAACTGGGTAGCCTGGCCGTCGGCGGTGCCGAGAAGATCCTGGGTGCCACTATCGATCAAAACGCGCACGCGGAGCTGGTTAACAAACTGGCCGCCGAAATCTAAGCGAGGGCGATCATGGCAGAACTGACCACGCTGGCCCGACCTTACGCCAAGGCTGCTTTCGAGTACGCCCAGGCCCATCAGCAGCTGGCCGCCTGGTCGGCCATGCTAGGCCTGGCCGCTGCGGTGTCCCAGGACACCACCATGCAGCAGGTGCTCAAAGCCCCGCGTCTGACGAGCGAAGAAAAAGCCAACACCTTTGTCGAGGTGGTTGGTGAGAAGTTCGATGCATCGGTAAGCAATTTCATCCACGTGCTCTCCGAGAACAGCCGCCTCGTGCTGCTGCCGGAAATCGCCGAACTGTTCGAGCTGTACAAGGCCGAGCAGGAGAAGTCGATCGACGTGGAAGTCACCAGTGCCTTTGCATTGAACACAGAACAGCAAGACAAACTCGCCAAGGTTCTCAGCGCACGGCTCAGCCGGGAAGTGCGCCTGCACGCCGCGGAGGATGCCAGCCTGATAGGCGGCGTCGTCATCCGTGCCGGCGACCTGGTTATCGATGGCTCGGTTCGCGGCAAGCTCGCGAAACTGGCCGAAGCGTTGAAATCCTGAGTTTGAAGGGGCAGCAGAGCAATGCAGCAACTCAATCCGTCCGAAATTAGTGAAATCATCAAGGGGCGCATCGAGAAACTCGACGTGTCCTCCCAAGCCCGTAACGAAGGCACCATCGTCAGCGTATCCGACGGTATCGTGCGTATTCACGGTCTGGCCGACGCGATGTACGGCGAGATGATCGAGTTCCCCGGTGGCGTCTATGGTATGGCGCTGAACCTGGAACAAGACTCCGTGGGTGCCGTGGTACTGGGTAGCTACCTGACCCTCGCCGAAGGCATGAGCGCCAAGTGCACCGGCCGCATCCTGGAAGTACCGGTTGGTCCGGAACTGCTGGGTCGCGTGGTCGATGCCCTGGGCAACCCGATCGACGGCAAAGGCCCTCTGAACAACGTCGCTACCGACGCTGTCGAGAAGGTTGCGCCGGGCGTGATCTGGCGTAAGTCGGTCGACCAGCCGGTACAGACCGGTTACAAGTCCGTCGACGCCATGATCCCGGTAGGCCGTGGCCAGCGTGAGCTGATCATCGGTGACCGTCAGATCGGCAAGACCGCCCTCGCGGTCGACGCCATCATCAACCAGAAGAACAGCGGCATCCGCTGCGTCTACGTTGCCATCGGTCAGAAGCAATCGACCATCGCCAACGTCGTGCGCAAGCTGGAAGAGAACGGCGCCCTGGCCAACACCATCGTGGTGGCTGCCTCGGCTTCCGAATCTGCTGCGCTGCAGTTCATCGCACCGTATGCCGGCTGCACCATGGGCGAGTACTTCCGCGACCGCGGCGAAGACGCGCTGATCGTTTATGACGATCTGTCCAAGCAAGCCGTTGCCTACCGCCAGATCTCCCTGCTGCTGCGCCGCCCGCCGGGCCGCGAAGCCTACCCGGGCGACGTGTTCTATCTCCACAGCCGTCTGCTGGAGCGCGCTTCCCGCGTTTCCGAAGAGTACGTCGAGAAGTTCACCAATGGCGCCGTGACTGGCAAGACCGGTTCCCTGACCGCTCTGCCGATCATCGAAACCCAGGCTGGTGACGTTTCCGCGTTCGTTCCGACCAACGTGATCTCCATCACCGACGGTCAGATCTTCCTGGAATCCGCCATGTTCAACTCGGGTATCCGTCCGGCCGTCAACGCCGGTATCTCGGTATCCCGCGTAGGTGGTGCAGCCCAGACCAAGATCGTCAAGAAGCTGTCCGGTGGCATCCGTACCGCCCTGGCCCAGTACCGTGAACTGGCGGCTTTCGCCCAGTTCGCCTCTGACCTGGACGAAGCGACCCGCAAGCAGCTGGAACACGGTCAACGCGTTACCGAGCTGATGAAGCAGAAGCAGTACGCGCCCATGTCGATCGCTGACATGTCGCTGAGCCTGTACGCGGCCGAACGTGGCTTCCTGCAGGACGTCGAAGTCGCCAAAGTCGGCGCCTTCGAGCAGGCCCTGATTGCCTACTTCAACCGGGATCACGCCGCTCTGCTGGCGAAGATCAACGAGAAGGGTGACTTCAACGACGAAATCGACGCTGGCCTCAAAGCCGGTATCGAGAAGTTCAAAGCCACCCAAACCTGGTAAGCCGCAGCGGGCGTCGCAAGACGCCCGCTTGCTAACCCGATAGGTGTCAAATGGCAGGCGCAAAAGAGATTCGCAGCAAGATTGCGAGCATCAAAAGCACGCAAAAGATCACCAGCGCCATGGAAAAGGTGGCCGTCAGCAAGATGCGCAGGGCTCAAATGCGCATGGCTGCCAGCCGTCCCTATGCGGAGCGTATCCGTCAGGTGATTGGTCATCTGGCCAACGCCAACCCGGAATACCGCCACCCGTTCATGATCGAGCGCGAAATCAAGCGCGTCGGTTATGTCGTGGTGAGCAGTGACCGTGGTCTGTGCGGTGGCTTGAACACCAACCTGTTCAAGGCCCTGGTCAAGGACATGTCGGCGAACCGCGAGAAGGGCGTGGAGATCGATCTCTGCGTGATCGGCAGCAAGGGTGCGGCATTCTTCCGCAACTTCGGCGGCAACGTCGTCGCAGCCATCAGCCAACTCGGCGAAGAGCCTTCGATCAACGACCTGATCGGCAGCGTCAAGGTGATGCTGGATGCCTACCTGGAAGGTCGTATCGACCGTCTCTCGGTAGTCTCCAACAAGTTCATCAACACCATGACCCAGAAGCCCACCGTGGAGCAGTTGGTTCCGCTGGTGGCAGATGCCGACCAGGATCTCAAGCACCACTGGGACTATCTCTACGAACCCGACGCCAAAGAGCTGCTGGACGGCCTGATGGTGCGCTACGTGGAGTCGCAGGTGTACCAGGCGGTCGTCGAGAACAACGCAGCCGAACAAGCGGCGCGGATGATCGCGATGAAGAACGCCACTGACAACGCCGGTGACCTGATCAGCGAACTTCAGCTGGTCTACAACAAGGCCCGTCAGGCTGCGATCACCCAAGAGATCTCGGAAATCGTCGGCGGCGCTGCCGCGGTTTAAGAACGGTTCAAATATTCAGAGGACCAAATGATGAGTAGCGGACGTATCGTTCAAATCATCGGCGCCGTCATCGACGTGGAATTCCCGCGTGACCAGGTGCCGAACGTCTACGAGGCGCTGAAAGTTCAAGGCGCTGAAACCACCCTCGAAGTTCAGCAGCAGCTGGGCGACGGCGTGGTACGTACCATTGCGATGGGTTCGACCGAAGGCCTGAAACGTGGCCTGGACGTCGCCAGCACTGGCAAGGCCATTTCCGTACCGGTGGGCAAAGCGACCCTCGGCCGGATCATGGACGTGCTGGGCAACCCGATCGACGAAGCCGGCCCCATTGGCGAAGAAGAGCAGTGGGAAATCCACCGCGCTGCTCCGTCCTATGCCGAGCAGGCTGGCTCCAACGAGCTGCTGGAAACCGGTATCAAGGTAATTGACCTGGTTTGCCCGTTCGCCAAGGGCGGCAAGGTCGGTCTGTTCGGTGGCGCCGGTGTCGGCAAGACCGTAAACATGATGGAACTGATCCGTAACATCGCCATCGAGCACAGCGGTTATTCCGTGTTCGCCGGTGTGGGTGAGCGTACCCGTGAGGGCAACGACTTCTACCACGAGATGAAGGACTCCAACGTTCTGGACAAAGTGGCCCTGGTATACGGCCAGATGAACGAGCCGCCGGGCAACCGTCTGCGCGTTGCACTGACCGGCCTGACCATGGCCGAGAAGTTCCGTGACGAAGGCCGTGACGTTCTGCTGTTCGTGGACAACATCTACCGCTACACCCTGGCCGGTACCGAAGTGTCCGCGCTGCTGGGTCGTATGCCGTCCGCGGTGGGTTACCAGCCGACCCTGGCTGAGGAAATGGGCGTTCTGCAAGAGCGCATCACCTCTACCAAGACCGGTTCGATCACCTCGATCCAGGCCGTATACGTTCCTGCGGACGACCTGACCGACCCGTCCCCGGCGACCACTTTCGCCCACCTGGACGCCACCGTCGTTCTGTCCCGTGACATCGCGTCCCTGGGTATCTACCCGGCCGTGGACCCGCTGGACTCCACCTCTCGCCAGCTCGACCCGCTGGTGATCGGTCAGGACCACTACGACACCGCGCGCGGCGTCCAGTACGTTCTGCAGCGTTACAAGGAACTGAAGGACATCATCGCGATCCTGGGTATGGACGAACTGTCCGAAGCGGACAAGCAGCTCGTATCCCGCGCTCGTAAGATCCAGCGCTTCCTGTCCCAGCCGTTCTTCGTGGCTGAAGTATTCACCGGTTCGCCCGGCAAGTACGTCTCCCTGAAGGACACCATCGCTGGCTTCAAAGGCATCCTCAACGGCGACTACGATCACCTGCCCGAGCAGGCGTTCTACATGGTCGGCGGCATCGAAGAAGCCATCGAGAAAGCGAAGAAACTGTAACCCCCTGGGCGCCCGGCGACGGGCGCTTACGTGAGGCAAGCGTATGGCTATTACTGTCCATTGCGATATCGTCAGCGCCGAAGCGGAGATCTTCTCCGGTCTGGTGGAGATGGTGATTGCGCACGGCAACCTCGGCGATCTGGGTATCGCGCCGGGTCACGCCCCGCTGATCACCGACCTCAAGCCGGGCCCGATCCGCTTGGTGAAGCAGGGTGGCGAGGAGGAGGTGTACTACATCTCCGGTGGTTTCCTCGAGGTGCAGCCGAACATGGTGAAGGTCCTGGCCGACACCGTTCTGCGCGCCGGCGACCTGGACGAAGCTGCTGCTCAGGAGTCCCTGCGGGCTGCTGAAAAGGCTCTGAACGAGAAGGGCGCGGAGTTCGATTACTCCTCCGCCGCTGCTCGCCTGGCCGAGGCTGCTGCCCAGCTGCGCACCGTCCAGCAGATCCGCAAGAAGTTCGGCGGCTAACCCCGCGCTCTTCATCGCAAGCGAGTAAAAGGGTAGCCTTGGCTACCCTTTTCTTTTCCGGCAGTGCCGGTTATCCACAGGCTCGGAAGCTCCCCTCCATGTCACTCGATATCGTCATCCTCGCCGCTGGCCAGGGCACCCGCATGCGTTCGGCCCTGCCCAAGGTCCTCCACCCCATCGCTGGCAAGGCCATGCTCGGCCACGTCATCGACAGCGCGCGCAAGCTGCAGCCCCTGGGCATCCACGTGGTGATCGGCCATGGCGCCGACACGGTGAAGGAACGACTGGCAGCGGATGACCTCGGTTTCGTGATCCAGGCCGAGCAACTGGGGACCGGCCACGCCGTCGCCCAGGCCCTGCCGCAGCTCAGCGCCGAACGCGTGCTGATCCTCTACGGCGACGTGCCGCTGATCGAAGTGGAGACCCTGGAGCGCCTGCTGCAGAAGGTCGGCCCCGAGCAACTGGCGCTGCTCACCGTCGAGCTGGACGACCCCACCGGCTACGGCCGCATCGTGCGTGACCAGCAAGGCGTGGTGAAGGCCATTGTCGAGCACAAGGACGCCAGCCCCGAGCAGCGTCTCATCCGTGAAGGCAACACCGGCATCCTCGCCGTGCCGGGCAAGCGCCTGGCCGACTGGCTGGGCCGCCTCTCCAACAACAACGCCCAGGGCGAGTACTACCTCACCGACGTCATCGCCATGGCCGTGGCCGATGGCCTGGTGGTCGCCACCGAGCAGCCCCAGGACGCCATGGAAGTGCAGGGCGCCAACGACCGCATCCAGCTTTCCGAGCTCGAGCGCCACTACCAGAAACGCGCCGCCCGCCGCCTCATGGCCCAGGGCGTCACCCTGCTGGACCCGGCGCGCTTCGACCTGCGCGGCGAGGCCTCCGTCGGCCGCGACGTGCTCATCGACGTCAACGTGATCCTCGAAGGTCGTGTGGTCATCGAAGACAACGTGCAGATCGGCCCCAACTGCGTGATCAAGGACAGCACCCTGCGCCGTGGCGCCATCGTCAAGGCCAACAGCCACCTGGATGGCGCCGAAGTGGGTGAGGGCGCCGATTGCGGCCCGTTCGCCCGCTTGCGTCCGGGCGCTGTACTGAGCGCCAAGGCCCATGTGGGTAACTTCGTCGAGATCAAGAACGCCGTCCTCGGCGAGGGCGCCAAGGCCGGCCACCTCAGCTACCTGGGGGATGCCGAGATCGGTGCGCGCACCAACATCGGTGCCGGCACCATCACCTGCAACTACGACGGCGCCAACAAATTCCGCACCGTCATGGGCGAAGACGTCTTCATCGGCTCCAACAGCGCCCTGGTCGCCCCGGTGACCCTGGGCGACGGCGCCACCACCGGTGCCGGCTCCACCATCACCCAGGACGTACCGGCCCACGCCCTGGCGGTCGGCCGTGCCAAGCAGCGCAACATCGAAGGCTGGAAACGCCCGGTGAAGCTGAAGAAATAGGCCTGTGGATAACTGCAAAAGGCGGCCTGTGCCGCCTTTTGTCGTTTTCGGTCTTGACGCAAAAGCTTCGTTGAGTTTTGATTCGCACACTTTTTCTTTCGAATCGAAACTTAAGAATGTCGAAGCGCAATACGCCGCAACGTCGCCACGCCATCCTCGCCCTGCTGGCCGAGCAGGGCGAAGTCAGTGTCGACGCGCTCGCCAAGGGTTTCGCCACTTCGGAAGTCACCATCCGCAAGGACCTCGCCGCCCTCGAGGCCAACGGCCTGCTGCTGCGCCGCTACGGCGGCGCCGTGCCGGTGCCCCAGGAGTTCATGGTCGAGGCCAGCCAGCCGGTCTCCCGCTACAAGCAGGCCATCGCCCGGGCCGCCGCTGATCGCATCCGCGAACATGCGCGGATCATCGTCGACAGCGGCAGCACCACCGCCGCGCTGATCCCCGAGCTGGGCCACCGTCCCGGCCTGGTGGTGATGACCAACTCGCTGAACGTCGCCACCGCCCTGCGCGACCTGGAACAGGAACCCGTGCTGCTGATGACCGGCGGCACCTGGGACCCGCACTCCGAGTCCTTCCAGGGCCAGGTGGCCGAGCAGGTCCTGCGCTCCTACGACTTCGACCAGCTGTTCATCGGTGCCGACGGCATCGACCTGGCCCGTGGCACCACCACCTTCAACGAATTGCTGGGCCTGTCCCGCGTCATGGCCGAGGTCGCCCGCGAGGTGATCGTCATGGTCGAGGCCGACAAGGTCGGGCGGCGCATCCCCAACCTGGAGCTGCCCTGGAGCAGCGTCCATACCCTGATCACCGACGAGCGCCTGCCCCAGGACGCTCGCCAACAGATAGAGGCGCGGGGCATCACCCTGGTCTGCGCGCCTGTGGATAACTGAGGAGAAAACTTATGTGTGGCATCGTCGGCGCAGTGGCTGAACGGAATATCACCGCCATCCTCGTGGAAGGCCTCAAGCGTCTCGAATACCGCGGTTACGACAGCGCCGGCGTCGCCGTGCTGGACAACGAAGGCGTGCTCCAGCGCCGCCGCCGCGTCGGCAAGGTCAGCGAGCTGGAACAGGCCCTGGCCGAGCAGCCCCTGGCCGGCCGCCTGGGCATCGCGCACACCCGCTGGGCCACCCACGGTGCGCCCACCGAGCACAACGCCCACCCGCACTTCTCCGGCGACCTGGCCCTGGTGCACAACGGCATCATCGAGAACCACGAAGCGCTGCGCGCCCAGCTCAAGGGCCAGGGCTACGTGTTCACCTCCGACACCGACACCGAAGTCATCGTCCACCTGCTGCACCACACCCTGGGCGAGGCCGGTGATCTTGCCGCCGCCCTCAAGGCCGTGGTTCCGCAGCTCCACGGAGCCTACGGCCTGGCGGTGATCAACCGCGCCCAGCCCGACCGCCTGCTCGCCGCCCGCAGCGGCAGCCCCCTGGTGATCGGCCTCGGCCTCGGCGAGAACTTCCTCGCCTCCGACCAACTGGCCCTGCGCCAGGTCACCGACCGCTTCATGTACCTGGAGGAGGGCGACATCGCCGAAATCCGCCGCGACAGCGTGCAGGTCTGGGACCAGCAGGGCAACCCGGTGCAACGTGAGTCCGTGCAGTACCACGAAGGCGCCGAAGCCGCCGACAAGGGCGAGTACCGCCACTTCATGCTCAAGGAAATCCACGAGCAGCCCAAGGTCGTGCAGCGCACCCTGGAAGGCCGCCTGGGCTCCGACCACGTGCTGGTCCAGGCCTTTGGCCCGCAGGCCGCCGAGCTATTCGCCAAGGTGCGCAACGTGCAGATCGTGGCCTGCGGCACCAGCTACCACGCCGGCATGGTCGCTCGTTATTGGCTCGAAGAGCTGGCCGGCATCCCCTGCCAGGTGGAAGTGGCCAGCGAGTTCCGCTACCGCAAGGTGGTGGTCCAGCCCGACACCCTGTTCGTCACCATCTCCCAGTCCGGCGAGACCGCCGACACCCTGGCCGCCCTGCGCAACGCCCGCGCCGGTGGCTACCTGGCTAGCCTGGCCATCTGTAACGTCGGTACCAGCTCCCTGGTGCGTGAGTCCGACCTCACCTTGCTGACCCTCGCCGGCCCCGAGATCGGCGTCGCCTCCACCAAGGCCTTCACCACCCAACTGGTAGCCCTGCTGCTGCTCACCCTCAGCCTCGGCCAGGTGCGCGGCACCCTGGACAAGGCCGAGGAAGCGCGCCTGGTGGAAGCCCTGCGCCGCCTGCCGACCCACCTGGGCGAAGCCCTGGCCATGGACAAGACCGTGGAAAAGGTCGCCGAGCTGTTCGCCGAGAAGCACCACACCCTGTTCCTCGGCCGTGGCGCCCAGTACCCGGTGGCCATGGAGGGTGCGCTCAAGCTCAAGGAGATCTCCTACATCCACGCCGAGGCCTACCCGGCCGGCGAGCTCAAGCACGGCCCCCTGGCCCTGGTGGATGCCGACATGCCGGTGGTCACCGTCGCGCCCAACAACGAACTGGTGGAAAAGCTCAAATCCAACCTGCAGGAAGTGCGCGCCCGTGGCGGCCAGCTGGTGGTCTTCGCCGACCGCGAAGCCGGCATAGACAACGGCGAGGGCACCCACGTCGTGGCCATGCCGCACATCCTCGACGCCCTGGCACCGATCCTCTACACCCTGCCGTTGCAGTTGCTGTCCTACTACGTCGCCGTGCTCAAGGGCACCGACGTCGACCAGCCGCGCAACCTGGCCAAGTCCGTCACCGTGGAGTGATTCCCGGTCGATGAAGAAGGGCCTCCGCAAGGGGGCCTTTTCGTTTCCGCCGTGCGCTATCCGTGCTGGCTCTTCACGGAGCGCCACTCATGAGCGCCTGACCGCCAAGCGCCCATCCCCAGCTGGCGCAGGCCACCGCATCGTGGGCATGCAGGCTCTCCGCGTGGACCACGCGTAGCCTGTGCGCCTCCACCCAGGGCAGGGCCTTCAGGGCCTGGTCCAAGCGCCGGGCGGCGTCTTCGCAGAACAGCAGATTGTCGCCATTGGCTATTGCGAAGGCCTGCTCGTCGGCACGTTTGACCGCCGTCTGCAGGGCGGTACCCAGGGCTGCTTCGGCGCTGTCCAGCAGCTCCACCAGGGGCAGCTCATCGCCAGTAAGACGGACACGCAGGTGCGCCTGGCTGCGCTGGCTGTGGGGCGTCGCCGGCATGCCCGCCTGGCTGCCCAGCCACTCATGCACCTCCTCGAAGGACGCCAGGCGCTTGGCGAAGTGCTGGGCGAAGGCATTCTGCGTCGCTTGGCGTGACAGTGCTGCGGAGCAGGGGCAGGTGGATGAATAGCCCACCTCGGCCTGCAGTTCCACGTGAAACCCCCATGGATCCAAGCGTACAGCGATCTCGAAAGGATAAGCCTTGTGGCCGGACAGCGCGCTTACCAGCGCCGGGCGCTCCAGCAACAGCTCGCCCCGCAGCTCCAGGGAGGCGCTGCGGGAAAGGCCTTCGTGGCTGTCCAGGCAGCGCTGCAGCAGCTGGCGCAGCGCGGGCAGGGTCGCCGGCCTGTTGCCCAGCTCCTCACCCAGCGCCAGGTACAGCCGTGACATATGGATGCCCCGCGTATTGGCATCGTCGAGGCTGACGCCTATATCCACCCGCGCCTGTACCGGTTGGCCGCAGAGGATCAGGGGCAGGGCGATATCCCCCATGCCCACCCAGTCGAGGGCGCCGTGGCAGGGGGCGTTCTGGATGGCCATGTCGGGCAGGGTCTGGATGTTCATCGTTGATCCGGGCTTGAATTCGACTGAATATGTTATGTTATAACACTTGGAAATCAAGCGAACACTATCATGCCCGATCTTCCCTTCAGCGAGCAGGAACTGCTCGACCAGCCCGCCGACCGCTACATGGACGACGCCCAGCAGACCTATTTCCGCCTGCTGCTGCTGACGGAGCGCGATGACCTGCGTGCCCGCATCGACGAAGAAATCGACGAGCTGCGCGAAGCGCAACCGGCCAGCGACGACGTCGACATCGCCAGCCGCGAGGAGCAGCGCCAGTGGCAGCTGCGCCGCCTGGAGCGGGAAAAGAAGCTGCTCGGCAAGATCGACGGCGCCCTCGATCGTCTGGCCCGTGGCGAATACGGCTGGTGCCTGGAGACCGGCGAGCCCATCGGCCTGCGCCGCCTGCTGCTACGCCCGACCGCCGAACTGTGCATCGAAGCCAAGGAACGCCAGGAACAACGCGAGCGCCACCGGCGCGAAGCCTGAGAACCCACAGAGCGGCCACCCGAGCCGCCCAGCCTGAACCGGAGAACCCCATGACCGCCCGACTCCCCGTCACCCTGCTTTCCGGCTTCCTCGGCGCCGGCAAGAGCACCCTGCTCAACCACGTGCTGAAGAACCGCGAAAACCTGCGCGTCGCCGTGATCGTCAACGACATGAGCGAAATCAACATCGACGGCAGCGAGGTGCAGCGCGACGTCAGCCTCAACCGCGCCGAGGAGCGCCTGGTGGAGATGAGCAACGGCTGCATCTGCTGCACCCTGCGCGAAGACCTGCTGGAAGAGGTCAGCCGCCTCGCCGGCGAAGGGCGCTTCGACTACCTGCTGATCGAATCCACCGGCATCTCCGAACCGTTGCCGGTGGCGGAGACCTTCACCTTCCGCGACGAGCAGGGCCAGAGCCTGTCCGACCTGGCGCGGCTGGACACCCTGGTCACCGTAGTCGACGGCGTGAACTTCCTGCGTGACTTCCACGAAGCGCAAAGCCTCGCCAGCCGTGGCGAAACCCTGGGTGAGGAAGACGAGCGCTCCATCACCGACCTGCTGATCGAGCAGGTGGAGTTCGCCGACGTCATCCTCATCAGCAAGATCGACCTCATCAGCCAGGCCGAGCGCGAGGAGCTGACCGCCATCCTCAGCCGCCTCAACACCCACGCCGAGATCCTGCCCATGAGCATGGGCCAGGTGCCCCTGGAGAAGATTCTCGACACCGGCCGCTTCGACTTCGATCGTGCCGCCGAAGCCCCCGGCTGGCTCAAGGAGATGCGCGGCGAGCACGTGCCGGAAACCGAGGCCTATGGCATCGCCTCCACCGCCTACCGGGCGCGCCGGCCCTTCCACCCCGAGCGCTTCCACGCGTTCCTCAATCGTGAATGGAGCAACGGCCGGCTGCTGCGCTCCAAGGGCTTCTTCTGGCTGGCCAGCGCCTGTCGCGAGGCGGGCAGCTGGTCCCAGGCCGGCGGCCTGATGCGCTACGGGCATGCCGGGCGCTGGTGGCGCTTCGTGCCGCGCGAGCAGTGGCCGACGGACGAAGACGGCTTGGGCGCGGTGATGAAGCACTGGGATGCGGAGGTGGGCGATTGCCGCCAGGAGCTGGTGTTCATCGGCCAGGGCATCGACTTCGAGCGGCTGCACGCCGAGCTGGACGCCTGCCTGCTGGATGCCACCGAGATGGCCCAGGGCGTGGAGGGCTGGGCGCGCCTGCCCGACCCCTTCGGCGGCCTGGTCGGGGAGGCCGCCTAATGCAAGCCCTGGCCTTGCGCCCCCAACCCCGGGTGGCGACCAGCGACAACCTGGCAGTGTTGAGCGAAGCGCTGCGCGACGAGGTCAACCTCGCCGTGTGGGAGCGCCGCCTGCCCCTGCACATCAGCGACTACGCCCAGTGCCTGCTGGGGCTCGGGGAGCCGCTGAGCGAGTCCCTGACCCTGGAGCTGCCAGACCCTGAAGCCACCCTCGACCTGGACAGCCTGGCCCGGCGCTTCGCCGACATCGACGGACATGCCGCCTTCCTCGCCGACGTCGCCTGGCTGGTGCGCGCCTTCGCCTGCCTGCTGGATGCGCGGCGCATCGGCCTGCGCCTGCGCCGCCTGGACCGCGCCATGTGCCCGCGCTACCACGTCGACCATGTACCGCTGCGGCTGATCACCACCTATGCCGGTGTGGGCAGCCACTGGCTGCAGGAAGGGCAGATGCCACGCAGCCGCCTGGGCGACCCCGCCGCCGAGCCGAAGGCCGTGCCGGCCGGGCAGACCCTGGCGCCGGGTCATGTTGCGTTGTTCAAGGGCGAAAAGTGGCTGGGCAACGAGGGGCGAGGGGTTATCCACAGGTCGCCCGACGTCATGCCGGGTGATGCGCGCCTGCTGCTGACCCTGGACTGGCTGGCCTGACGAGGCGCTCCGCAGCGCGAAAAAAAGGGCCACCCGAAGGCGGCCCTGTATCACCGAGGCCCTACCGGCTGGGCCGGTACGGGCGAGGTACCCAAGGCTATTGCACACCAGGGCTGTTACCGGCTGATGACGACGGGCTTTCCCAGGTTCCCTTGCTCTGCCCCTCGCAGAAGGGCTTGAGGTAGCGCGCGTCGGTGGCTACGCCGTAGTAGTGGATGTCCTGGCGGTAGGCGATGTTGCTCACCTGGGCGTTGCTGCACACGCCGAAGGCGCCGCTCGGGCACTGGTCGGCGTAGCTCACCTCCACCTTCTGCCCGGGCATCTGCGGCTTGCAGAAGCCGTTGCGGAACAGCTGCGGCGGGATGCTGCGGTTCTGCTGGCAGACCTTCACATCGAGCTGGTCGCTCTGGCTGTGGACGATGCACGCCTCGGCCAGCGCATCGGCGGACAGGACCAGCAGCAGGGGCAGTAGGCAGAGACGCATGAACGCAGGACCTCGGGAAATTAATGGGCGCGACTCTAGCACGAGGCTTTATTCCGAACCCGTGACGCAGCACCATAGCGCGATGCTTGCCCATATCCCCACCCACCTGGTGGCCGGCCCCCTGGGCGCCGGCAAGACCAGCCTCATCCGCCACCTCCTGGCGCAGCGCCCGAGCGACGAGCGCTGGGCGGTGCTGATCAACGAATTCGGCCTGGTCGGCCTGGACGCCGCGCTGCTGGAAACTGGCGACGACGGCATCGCCCTGGCCGAGGTGGCCGGTGGCTGCCTGTGCTGCGTCAACGGCGCGCCCTTCCAGGTCGGGCTCGGTCGCCTGCTGCGCAAGGCCCGGCCGGACCGACTGTTCATCGAACCGTCTGGCCTCGGCCACCCCGCCGAGCTGATGCGCCAGCTGCGCGAGCCGCCCTGGGAAGGCGTGCTGGCCCTGCAGCCGAGCCTGTTGGTGCTGGACGCCGCTGCCCTGGCCCGTGGCGATGCCCTGCCCGACAGCCAGCGCGATGCCCTCGAAGGTGCCGGCCTGCTGGTCCTGAACAAGGCCGAGAACCTCGATGCCGATAGCCGCCAGCGAGTGGCCGAGCAACTGCCGGCGCTGCCCCTGAGCTGGACGGTGCAGGGCCGCCTGCCCCTGGCCGACCTGCCGGGGCTCGAGGCCAGGGCCGGTGCCGCTGTGGATAACTCGGCCCTGCCCACTGGCCAGGCGGCTCCGCCCGCGCTGTGGATAAACCCCGGGCAGCCCATCATCCAGGCACAAGGTGCGGCGGATGGCTGGACCATCGGCTGGCGCTGGCACCCCTCCCAGACCTTCGAGCTGATGCGCGTGCAGCTGTGGCTGGCGAGCCTCGGCTGGCGCCGCGCCAAGCTGGTTATCCACAGCAACGCCGGCTGGCTGTCCGGCAATGCCCTGGACGGCGCGCCGCTTCACTGGCAGGCCAGCGAATGGCGCAAGGACTCGCGGCTGGAGCTGATCTTCTCCACGCCCCAGGACGAGGAAGCGCTCAAGGCTGGATTCGAAGCCTGTCGGCTGACTTGAGCCGTACCGTCGCTCCGACGGAAGCCCTCAAGCGCACCGCAATATGTAAACCTGGCGAAGGAGTTGGAGCAGCCGCCAACGCCCCTCCAGGAGGCCGAACGCAGTCGTTGCGCCGGGGGACGAGCGGCATGGATGCCGCGAGAGGCGCGCCAGGCCATGGATGGCCCATCGCGCCGGCCCCTAGAGCAGCGATGGAGTGAGGGAACCCCGGCGAAGCCGGGGCCGGATGATGGGGCAAGCCTCTTTGGTTTCTTTCTTGGCGACTGAAGAAAGAGACTCGCCCGGGTGGGCGAAACCAAAAGCGTCAGCAAAGCTCGGTAATCAGCTGGGCTCAAGATTCTCCAGCAACACTTAACCCAGACCGCACAAACGAAAACGGGCCCTCACGGGCCCGTCTTCGGGAATAAAACGGCTACGGATTAGCGCAGCCAGAGCCACGGGGGCTCAAGGGATCAATCGTCGTTCATCCGCGAGTGGGTGCGGGTGTCCTTCATGAACACGTACACCAGCAGCGAGCAGGCGATGCAGGCGGTCACGTACCAGTAGAAGCCGCTCTCCATGCCGATGCTCTTGAACCACAGCGCCACGTACTCGGCGGTGCCGCCGAAGATGGACACGGTCAGCGCGTAGGGCAGGCCCACGCCCAGGGCACGGATCTCGGTGGGGAACAGCTCGGCCTTCACCACGGCGTTGATCGAGGTGTAGCCGCTGACGATGATCAGCGCCGCCATGATCAGGAAGAACGCGCCCCACCAGGTATCGATGGTGTGCAGGGTGCTGAGGATCGGGTAGGTGAACAGGGTGCCCAGCACGCCAAAGGCGATCAGGATCGGACGGCGGCCGACCTTGTCCGAGAGCGCGCCCACCAGGGGCTGCAGCAGCATGAACAGGAACAGGGTGGCGGCCGAGATCATGGTCGAGTCGTTCTTGCTCATGCCGACCGTGTTGACCAGGTATTTCTGCATGTAGGTGGTGTAGGTGTAGAAGGCCAGGGTGCCGCCCATGGTCAGGCCGATCACGGTGAACACTTCCTTGGGGTGGCGCATCAGGGTGCGCAGCAGGCTTTCCTTCGGCTTGTCCTTCTTCTTGGTGAAGGACTCGGTCTCTTCCATGCCGCGACGCAGGAACATCGCCACCACCGCACACAGGGCGCCGATGAAGAAGGGCACGCGCCAGCCCCAGCTTTCCAGCTGCTCGGTGGTGAGGGTCTGCTGGAGGATGATCAGCACCGCCAGGGCGATGAGCTGGCCGGAGATCAGGGTCACGTACTGGAAGCTGGAGAAGAAGCCGCGACGCTCCTTGGTCGCCATCTCCGACAGGTAGGTGGCCGAGGTGCCGTATTCGCCACCGACCGACAGGCCCTGCAGCAGGCGGGCGACCACCAGCAGGATGGGCGCGGCGATGCCGATGGTTTCATAGCTGGGGGTCAGCGCGATGATCAGCGAGCCGAAGCACATCAGCAGGACCGAGGCCAGCAGCGCGGCTTTGCGGCCCTTGCGGTCGGCGTAGATGCCCATCAGCCAGCCGCCGATCGGACGCATCAGGAAGCCCACGGCGAAGATCGCGGCGGTGTTCAGGAGCTGGGCGGTCAGGTCGCCCTGGGGGAAGAAGGCCTTGGCGAAGTACAGCGAGAAGGCGGCGTAGACGTACCAGTCGTACCACTCGACCAGGTTGCCCACCGAGCCGCTGAAAATGGATTTGATGCGTTGCGAGGTGGTGCGGGGTGCTGCTGAGGCAGTCAGGGTGCTGGTGCTTTCCATCGTGTTTCCTCGAGTCATAGTTGTTGTTGTA
This sequence comes from Aquipseudomonas alcaligenes MRY13-0052, assembly GCA_000474255.1. GTDB lineage: Bacteria > Pseudomonadota > Gammaproteobacteria > Pseudomonadales > Pseudomonadaceae > Metapseudomonas > Metapseudomonas solani. The sequence goes on along the minus strand of BATO01000007.1, from coordinate 11,807 downwards.
GGCACGGCTCTCGCCGCGCTTGGGGTGCGGGCACATAGCAGGAGCTGTGCCAGCGCCGCAAAGCGCCGGAATAGAAGGCTCGGAGGGATTTCACAGGGCATTTGTGCGCGGATTGGCGCTTATCGCGAAGGGGCCATAAGCGGGATTCCGCCTATCCATTGATGGCCAGGTAGGGGCGAATTCATTGGCTCTGTCTGCGTTAAGTGTTGCTAGAAGAATTGAGCCCAGCTGATTGCCGAGCTCTGGTGATGTTTCTGGTTTCGCCCCCCGGGCGAGTCTCTTTTGGCAATCGTCGGGGTGCCGAACCACCCAAAAGAAACCAAAAGGGCTTGCCCCATCATCCGGCCCGACTGCGTCGGGTTCCCTCACTCCATCGTTGCTCTGGGGGCCGGCGCGATGGGCCATCCATGGCCTGGCGCGCCTCTCGCGGCATCCATGCCGCTCGTCCCCCGGCGCAACGACTGCGTTCGGCCTCCTGGAGGGGCGTTGGCGGCTGCTCCAACTTTTTCGGCCAGTGCATCACCACGTGGTGCGCACGGGCTTTCGTAGGATGGTGTAGAGCGAAGCGAAACCCATGCGGTGGAGGTGACAGAAATTCTTTGGTGCCCGGAAAGCACCGTGCTTGAGCGCTTGCATCAAAACCACAACAGCTAACGCAGACAGAGCCAATTCATTCGCCAAGCGGTGCGCAGCGCCGCCGCCCCAACCGAGCTATCCACAATGACTTTTCTGGGCGGATGAAATCGCCCCTGCATTGCCCACAATTACTGTGGAGCCAACTGTTGGTGGGCTGTGGATAGATTGCTGAACGCCAGTGGATACAACGCTTTCAAGCTTGTGCTCAGATATTGAGCAGTGCCACCTATTCGCGGTTGAAACCGCTCCCACAGGCAGGCGAGCACCCGTGGGAGTGAATTTATTCGCGAAGAAATCCCCAGGCGAACGGATTCATCCTCAGTTGCCCACAATAGCTGTGGAGCCAACTGTTGGCGGGCTGTGGATAGATTGCTTGGTGCCAGTCAAATCAGTGCTTTCAAGCTTGTGCTCATATTTCGACCAGTGCCACCCATTCACGGTTGAAACCGTTCCCACAGGCAGACGAGCACCTGTAGGAGCGAATTCATTCGCGAAGAAATCCCCAGGCGAACGCATTCATTCCCAGTTGCCCACAATGTCTGTGGAGCCAACTGTGAGCGGCCTGTGGATAGATTGCTGTGCGCCAGTCGCTACGGTGCTTTCAAGGCTGTGCTCAGCTTTTGACCGCTTTCAGTCTTCATCACCCGGCAGGAACTCGCCCCGGGCCAGGCCGTGGCGTTGCATCTTTTCGTTGAGGGTGCGGCGGGGTAGCTGCAGCAGTTCCATCACTGCCTTGATGTCGCCCTTGCTGCGGGCCAGGGCCTGGCGCAGGCATTGGGCCTCGTAGGTTTCCATCAGCTCGGCCAGGGAGGGCGCGGCGTTGTCGGCTACTTGCCCGCCTGTGGATAACCCCAGCACATGGCGCTCGGCGGCGTTGACCAGCTCGCGCACGTTGCCCGGCCAGTCGTGGGCCAGGAGGTGGGCCAGCTCGGCGGGGGTGAGGGTCGGGACGGGGCGGCCCAGGCGTTCGCTGGCCAAGGCGGCGAAGTGCTCGAACAGTAGCGGCACGTCTTCGCGGCGCTCGCGCAGGGCGGGCAGTTGCAGCTCGGCGACGTTGAGGCGGTAGAGCAGGTCTTCGCGGAAGCGTCCGGCGCGCACTTCTTCCTTGAGGTCCGGCTTGGTGGCGGCGATCACCCGCAGGTCGACGCGGATGCTCTGGTTCGAGCCCAGGCGCTCCAGCTGTTGCTCCTGCAACACGCGCAGCAGCTTCACCTGCTGGGCCAGGGGCATGCTCTCGATCTCGTCGAGGAACAGGGTGCCGCCGTCGGCATGTTCCAGCTTGCCGATGCGTTTGCCCTGGGCACCGGTGAAGGCGCCGCTCTCATGGCCGAACAGCTCGCTCTCGAACAGGTTCTCCGGGATGGCCGCGCAGTTCAGCGCCACGAAGGGCTTGCCGGCGCGTGGGCCGAAGTCGTGCAGGCAGCGGGCGACCAGTTCCTTGCCGCTGCCGGTGTCGCCGCGCAGGAGGATGTTCACCGGCGTCTGCGCCAGGTCCAGCACCTGGCGGCGCAGCTGTTCCATGGGGCGGGAGAAGCCCATCAACTGCCCATCGAGGCGGGTGCGGTCGTCCACCTGGCGGCGCAGGCGGCGGTTCTCCTGGGTCAGGCGGCGCTTTTCCAGGGCCCGGCGCAGGCTGCCCAGCAGGCGCTCGGGGGTGAAGGGTTTTTCGATGAAGTCGTAGGCGCCCAGGCGCATGGCCTCCACCGCCTGGGGCACGTCGCCGTGGCCGGTGACCAGCAGGAAGGGCAGCTCGCGGTCCAGCGCCTGCACCGCTTCCAACAGGGCCATGCCGTCCATGCCGGGCATGCGCAGGTCGCTGATCACCACGCCCTCGAAGTCGGCGTCGAGCCCGTCCAGGCATTCGGCGGCGCTGGCGCAAAGGCGCACGGTGAAGCCCGAGAGCTCCAGCCACTCGCGCACCGCTTCGCGGATCGCGGCCTCGTCATCGACGAAGATCAGGTTCGGGGTCATGGCTGCTCCTCGGCAGGATCAAAGATGGGCAGGCACAGGCGGAACACCGCGCCGGCGTCACGGTTGCCGGCGCTCAGCCGACCCCCCAGTTCATGGACGATGGCATAGGAAACCGCCAGGCCGAGGCCGAGCCCTTCGCCCACCGGCTTGGTGGTGAAGAAGGGGTCGAACACCTGGGCCAGGGTGGCCTCGGGGATGCCGCCGCCGTTGTCGGCGACCTCCAGGCACCAGTGGCCATCGTCCCGTTGCAGGCGGATGTCGATGCGCGGCTCGGCCTGGCCGGCGACCGCGTCGAGGGCGTTGCGCAGCAGGTTGACCAGCACCTGCTCCAGGCGGATGGCATCGCCCTGCACCCAGGCCAATGGGCGCGGGTGCTGTTCGATGTGCACGGCACTGTCACGCAGGCGCGGCGCCAGCAGCTGCAGGGCCTTGTCCACCACGCTGCCCAGCTCCAGCTTCTCGCGCAGGCCGCCGGGGCTCTGCCGGGCATAGGTCTTCAGGTGGCCGGTGAGGGCGGCCATGCGTTGCAGCAGTTCGTCGTGGCGGCCGAGGGCGTTACGCGCCTGCTCCAGCTGGCCGTTGTCGAGCATCAGGCGCAGGCTGCCCAGGTGCATGTGCAGAGCGGTGAGCGGCTGGTTGATCTCGTGGGCGAGGGCGGCGGACATCTGCCCCAGGGCCGCCAGCTTGGCCGCCTGTACCAGGCCGTCCTGGGCGGTGCGCAGGGCGGCGGTGCGCTGTTCCACCAGGCGTTCGAGTTCGTCGTGGCTCTGCCGGCGCAGCCGCGCCAGGCGCCAGCGCTGGTGCAGGAACAGGGCGAGGAAGAACAGCGCCAGCCACAGCCCGCCAGCGGCCAGGCTGGCGTCGCGGGCGTTGCCGGCGGCGTTCTGCGGGCGGTGCAGCAGGTGCAGGGTCCAGCCTTCGCTGGGCAGCGCCAGGGATTCCCACAGGTAGTCGGCCTCGCCATCGGGGCCCTGCACGCGCACCAGGCGGCTGTCGTCGCCGAAGTCATCGAGGGTGCGGTGCACCAGGGGCGTCAGCGGCTTCTTGTCGTACTGGCGGGTGGCGGCCAGTTCGGCACGTTGCGCGGCGTCGATCGGCGCCAGTTCGCGGTAGCGCCACTGCGGCTGGTTGGCGATGAAGACGATGCCCTTGGCGTCGCTGACCAGGATGGTGTCCGGGCGCTCGCGCCACTGCTGTTCGATCTCGGGGAACTCCAGCTTCACCACGATGGCGCCGAGGAAGTGGCCGGTTTCGTCGTGGATGGCGTGGGAGAGGAAGTAGCCGGGGATGCCGCTGACCACGCCCACCGCGTAGAAGCGCCCGGTGCCGTGGGTGCGGGTCTGCAGGAAGTAGGGGCGGAAGCCGTAGTTGTGGCCCACGTAGCTGGTGGGCAGGCGCCAGTTGCTGGCGGCGATGGCCAGGCCGTCGCTGCGCATCAGCTCGAGGGTGGAGGAGTGGGCGGCGCCGTTGATGCGTTCCAGCTTGAGGTTGAGGCGCTGCTGCAGCTCGGGTGACAGCGGTTGCTGCAGGGCTTCGCGCAGTTCCGGGTCGAGGGCGAGCACGGCGGGCAGGGCGCGGTAGCGGTCGATCAGGGTGCTCAGCGCGTCGGCGTAGAGGCCCAACTGGGCGCCGGCCTGCTGGCCCTCCTCACGCAGGGCCTGGCGCTCGGCGTGGCGGCCGGCCAGGTGCATCGTCAGCAGCAGGCCGGCGAACAGCAGCAGGGTCAGCAGGGCGATGCGCAGGGAACGGGGCAGCACGGGCGGGGTCCGGGTGTCGCGACAGGCGGCGACGATAGCATGGACCCGGCCCGGGCTGCGCCCGCGGTGGATCAGGGGTGGGCGTTGAACCAGGCGAGCACCTTGCCCGGCGAGGCGGCGAACCACTCGTGGCCGCCCAACGGCTCGGTGTAGCGCGCGGTCTCGATGCCCTGGTGGAGCAGGCGGTCGTAGTAGAGGTCCATGCTCCACCAGGGCACCACGGCGTCGACGAAGCCGTGCAGGAACAGCGTCGGCGGGTGGTCGGCGGGGAGCTGGTCGGGCACCACGCAGAGAGGCCCGCTGCAGGTGGCGTAGGAGCCGGATTGCACCGCCAGGGCGCGGAACTTGCCGGGGAAGGACACGGCCATGCGGCTGGTGTTGTAGCCGCCGCTGGAGATGCCGGTGGCGTACTGGCGCTGGGCGTTGAGCGGGCCGAAGTGACCGCTGGCGATGGCGGCGAGCACGTTGCCGAGGAAGTCGTAGTCGGTGCTCAGCTCATAGGCCTGGGCCAGGCCGGGGATGTTGGTCTGCCAGAACAGGTCCGCCGGGGCGCTGGGGGCGATCACCGCGTAGCCGTGGTCCAGAAGGTTCTGCACCAGCTTGCCTTCGTAATAGCCGCCGAAGGGCAGGTTGCTGTGGTAGCTGAAGTCGTTGAGGGGGAAGAACGAGCCCTGGTAGATCAGCACCACCGGCCAGCCGCCGGCCGGCGGGGTGCCCAGGGGCGTCTGGTAGATGATCTTGCGCTGGCCCACCAGGCCCGAATCCAGCCAGGTGCTCTGGTAGGAACAGCTGACTTCGGCGGGGCGCAGCAGGGTACGGGGGCGTTCGCTGCAGCGGGAAGCGGCCAGGGCGTGCTGGCCGAGGCAGACGGCCAGCAGCAGGCCGCAGAGCAGGGTACGAAGGGCCATGACGGGTCTCCTATTTGTTGTTGTTTGACCGCCTTTAAATCGAAACAGAAATTCCGATTCCGTCAATAGGGTTGATCGAAATTCGTTCAGTGTGGCGGGGGAGAGCAGCGTTCCAGAGCCTGTGGACAGGTGCGCCAAGGCGACGGACGGCGGGGCCTAAGGGTGCCTACCCACAGCTCACGAGCCGCCGCTATGCGATGGCCAGCCCGGTGCCGCACCTGTGGATAAAAAATAATTCGAGCGGCGTCTTGTCAGCGGCAATGCGCAGGATTAGATTATTTCGGAACCGATGTTCCGATTCCGATAAAAACAACAGCTGGAGACCATCGTGGCAAATCAAGGAAGAGGCCTGGCAGCAGCCGGCCTGGCGTTGCTCGGCGCGTTGCCCCTGGGCGGCGCACAGGCGTTTCAGGTGCGCTCCGGAGACGGAGACTGGACCACCTCGCTCGATACCACCCTGTCCTACGGGCTCAGCTACCGCGTGGAGGGGCAGGACAGCAAGCTGATCGCCCGCGCCAACGGCGGCACCGGCGACAACGCCGGGCTGATCAACTCCGACGACGGTGACCTCAACTTCCGCCGTGGCGACCTCTTCTCCGAGGTGGTCAAGGCGGTGTCCGAACTCGACCTGCGCTACCAGGACCGCTTCGGTGTGTTCGTCCGGGGCCGCGCCTTCTATGACTTCGAGCTGAAGGACGACGAGCGCCGCCACCGTCAGATCAGCCACGCCGGCCTCGACGAAGCGGGCTCCAGCGCCGACCTGCTGGACGCCTTCGTCTACGGCAGCTGGACGGTCAACGACCGCGCCCTCAACGCGCGGCTGGGGCGCCAGGTGATCAACTGGGGCGAGGGGCTGTTCTACCAGAACGGCATCGGCGCCACGAACCCGGTGGACATCAACGCCCTGCGCGCGCCGGGCTCCGAAGTGAAGGAGGCGTACATGCCCACCTTCATGGCCTACGCCTCCTTCGAGCTGCGCGACAACCTCAGCGTCGAGGGCTACTGGCAACCGGGCAAGGCCTGGGAAGCCTCGAAGATCGACCCCTGCGGCACCTACTACTCGACCCTCGACGTGATCGGCGAAGGCTGCAACTACCTGTCCGTCTCGCCGCTGCAGGAAGCCGTCGCCGGTGGCCGCGCCTTCGACAACCCGGCCATGGCCCAGGCCTATGCCGATGCCCTGGCACCGGGCGGCCTGAACAACCTGCTCAAGGCCTACCTGCCCACCACCTTCATCCCCCGCGCCCAGGACATCGATGCCGACGGCGCCGCCCAGTACGGCCTCGCGCTGCGCTGGTACGTGCCGGAGCTGAACGACACCGAGCTGGGCTTCTACTACCTGCGCTACAACATGCAGGTGCCCATGCTCGGGCTCACCGTCGGCCGCCAGGTCACGCTGCCTGTCGTCGGCACCGTGCCCGACGCCAGCAGCTCGCGCTACTACGCCGAGTACCTGGAGAAGCGCGACCTGTTCGGCATCAGCTTCAACACCTCCATCGGCGGCGACAGCATCTTCAACGGCCTGTCGCTGGCCGGCGAGCTGAGCTACCGCCCGGACACGCCCATCGCCCTCGGCCTCAACGAGTACCTGCCCGACGCGCTGTTCAACCCCAATGGGCTGCCCGTGGGCACCCACCTGGACGGCTACCGCGAGAAGGACATGTACCAGGCGTCGCTGGCCGCCATCTACAACTTCACCGGGGTGCTCGGCGCCGACTCGGCGACCCTGTTCACCGAGCTGGTGGCCAGCCGCGTGCAGGACCTGGAATCCGACGTCGACTACTACGAGGCCACCAGCACTGCCACCGGCGCCCAGGCCAGCCTGCAGCTGACCTACACCAACGTGCTCAACCTGGTGAACCTGGTGCCGTCCTTCAGCTACCAGTACAGCATCAACGGCGTCGCGCCCCAGCTCACCAACGGCCTGGACGAAGAGGCGCAGAGCTGGTCCGCCGGCATCGACGCCATCTACAAGGAGTCCCTCACCGTCGGCACCCGCTACGTGGGCTACAGCGGCGGCGGTGTCTCCAACAAGCGCAGCGACCGTGACTTCGTCAGCTTCAACATCAAGTACAGCTTCTGAGAAGGGATTCGACGCCATGCACAGACCAGGACTTATCCACAGCAGCCTGCTCGCCGCCCTGCTGCTGGCCGCGCCGCTCGCCCAGGCCCAGGTGGGTGCCGACCAGGCCGCGCGCCTGGGGGCCGACCTGACCCCGCTGGGCGCGGAGAAGGCCGGCAACGCCGCCGGCACCATCCCCGCCTGGACCGGCGGCCTGGCCCGCGATGCCGCGGCCTACGACAAGACCCTCGGCTACAAGGACCCCTTCGCCGCCGACCAGCCGCTGTTCAGCATCGATGCGAAGAACGCCGAGCAGTACCGTGCCCACCTCAGCCCCGGCCAGCTGGCCATGCTCAAGCGCTACCCGGACAGCTGGAAGCTGGTGGTTTACCCGACCCGCCGCTCGGCCTCCTACCCCGAGGCGGTGTACGCCGCGATCAAGGACAACGCCACCCACGCGAAGCTGATCGAGAACGGCAACGGCATCGCCGACTTCAAGGTCGCCACGCCGTTCCCCATCCCCCAGTCGGGGCTGGAGGTGCTGTGGAACCACCTGGTGCGCTTCCGAGGCAACAGCGTCAAGCGCTACTACGCCCAGGCCGTGCCCCACGCCAGCGGCGACTACTTCATGACCCGCATCGAAGACCTGTTCCTGTTCAACCAGAACGCCGGCGACTACAGCAAGGACAACGGCAACGTGCTGTTCTACTTCCGCCAGTCGGTGCTGGCGCCGGCGCGCCTGGCAGGCACCGAGCTGCTGGTGCACGAGACCGTCAACCAGGTGAAGGAACCGCGCCTGGCCTGGCTCTACGCCGCCGGCCAGCGCCGCGTGCGGCGCACGCCGAACGTCGCCTACGACTCCCCCGGCACCGCCTCCGAGGGGCTGCGCACCACCGACAACTTCGACATGTTCTCCGGCGCGCCGGACAAGTACGACTGGAAGCTGGTGGGCAAGGAAGAGCTCTACGTGCCCTACAACAGCTACCGTTTCGCTTCGCGCACCAGCAAGTACGCCGACATCGTCAAGGCTGGCCACGTGAACCCCGACCTGCTGCGCTACGAGCTGCACCGCGTGTGGCACGTGCGCGCCACCCTCAAGGACGGGCAGCGCCACCAGTACAAGCAGCGCGACTTCTATTTCGACGAGGACAGCTACCAGGTGCTGCTGGTGGACCACTATGACAACCGCGATCAGCTGTGGCGGGTGGGCGAGTCCTACACCATCAACCTCTACGACCAGCCGCTGGTATGGACCAAGGGCGACGCCGTATATGACCTGATCGGCGGCCGCTATGTAATCGGCATATTGTCCAACGAAGAGCCGGCGGATGAATTCGATATAGCGCTGAAGGCGTCCGACTTCACCCCGGCACAACTAAGGCGGGACAGCCGGCGTTAAACCCGGCGAACTTCCAGGTATTTGCAAACGAGGCGGGAAAGTTCCCCCGGCACAACTTCCCGGGGGGTGACACCGAGGGTGCCGACCATGGTCAGGTAATTCAGGCTGGCGAGCAGCATGTGGGCGGTCAGGTCGGCCGCCTGCTGCGGCTGCGGATGGCCGAGTTCCTGCGCATGGGCGAGGACGATGCGGCAGAAGGATTGGCCGATGTAGGCATTGAGCTGGTGGAAGCGCTCGCGGAACTGGACGTCCATCGAGCTGCGCCGGATCAGGGCGCGGAGCAGGCCTTCGCTGCCATCGAACAGGCGTGTCACGCCCTCGATGAAGCCCTCGATCTGCGCGGGCAGCGGCAGGTTCTCCAGGCTGGCAATGACCCCGTCCACCGCCTCGCGGCTTTGTTCGACGAAGCGCTCGTGGACGGTATAGAGCAGCACGTCCTTGTCGCCGAGCAGGCGATAGAAGGTGCCCACCGAGGACTCGGCGAGCTGGGCGATCTGGGAAATGCCGGTTTCTTCGAAGCTGTCGTTGGCGAGCAGTTCGGCGGCGACGTTGAGGTAGCGCTCCAGGGCTTTCTTGCTGCGTGCCTGGGTCGGACTGGCGATGCTGTACATGGTGGTTTCTCGAGTCGGCGCTGGGCGATTCTAGGAGGTTTGGGCGGGCAAAGGCAAACACCGGAAACTTGTTCTACGGGCGCTTCGGAAGTTATCCGATCCACCAACTTTTCATCGGTCCTTTTAATAAGGAACGACGCCTTTTTATTGGCCATCGATTATTCAAAAGGGAATTAACTCGACCATGGAACAGATCAACTTGTCGGGCGGACGTTTCAACTATATCTGCCAGGGAGAGGGCGCCTCGGTGCTGCTGGTGCACGGCCTGGGTTCCTCCCTGGAGGACTGGCAGCCCCAGGTCGAGGCGCTGTCCCGGCACTTCCGCGTCTACGCCCTGGACCTGCGCGGCCACGGCGCCAGCGAACCGCTGCGCGCGCCGGTGAGCATGGCCGAGCTGGCCGCCGACGTGGCCGAGTTCATCGTCGCCATGGACCTGGAGCCCTGCATCCTGGTGGGCATCTCCATGGGCGGCATGATCACCTTCCAGCTGCTCGCCGAGCACCCGCACCTGGTGCGCGCGGCAGCGGTTATCAACAGCTCGCCGAACTTCCCCGTGGACAGCTGGCAGGTGCGCTGGCAGGTGGCGCTGCGTTTCACCCTGGTGCGCCTGTTCGGCCCCGCCGGCATGGCGCGGCTGCTGGCCGGCAAGCTGTTCCCCAAGCCGGAGCAGGCCGGGTTGCGCCAGCGGGTGATGGCGCGCATCGCCGGCAACGACCGGCGTTCCTACCTGCACGCCATGGGCGCTATCCCCGGCTGGTCGGCGCTGGCGGGCGCCTGCCGGGCCAACACTCCGCTGCTGGTGATCAGCGGCGACCGCGACTACACCCCGGTGGCGGCCAAGGCGGCCTACGTCAGCCAGTTGCGCAACGCACGCCTGGAGGTGATCGCCGACTCCGGGCACGCCACGCCCCTGGACCAGCCCGAGGCGCTGAACCGCCTGCTGGACGCCTTCATCCGCCAACACGCCACCATCTGAACGCAACGGCTGCGCCGGAGGCGGCTCGGCGGATAAACTGCGCGCAGTTCATTTCGAGTGCGTTGCGATGCAGTTGTCCGCCTGGTCCCACCCGAGTTCCGCCGGCTTCACCTTGCGCGGCTGGCACAGCCAGCCCAGCGGCAAGCCCCTGCTGCACTTCCTCCATGGCAACGGCTTCTGCGGCCGCGCCTACTCGCCGATGCTGGAAGCCCTCAGCGAGCACTTCGACCTCTGGCTCTGCGACGTACAGGGCCATGGCGACAGCGACCACGGCGGGCGCTTCCTCGGCTGGAACCGCAACGCCGAACTGGCGGTGGAAGCCTTCGAGGCCGGGCGCGGCATCTTCGGCGACGTCCCCCGTTTCGCCCTCGGCCACAGCTTTGGTGGCGTGCTCACCAGCCTGGTGCTGGCGCGCCACCCCGAGTTGTTCCAGCGTGCGGTGCTGCTCGACCCGGTGCTCTTCACCCCGGCGATGATCGGCGTCATGGCCTTCTCCGAAGTGCTCGGCCTGCACCGCCGCACCACCATGGCCAAGCGCGCGCGGGCCCGGCGCAGCCACTGGGTGGATCGCCCCGCCGCCTTCGCCGCCCTGCATGGGCGCGGCATCTTCAAGGGCTGGACGGACGACGCCCTGGGCGCCTACGTGGAGCACGCGCTGAAGTCGGTGGACGGCGGCGTCGAGCTGAAATGCCGGCCCAGCCGCGAGGCGGAGATCTTCAGTTCCTGCCCCAAGCGCCTATGGCCCTCGCTTGCACGCATCGTCACGCCGACGCAGATCTTCCACGGCCAGCACAGCTACCCCTTCGTCGCCCGTTCGGTGGCGCGCATCAGCGCGCTGAACCCCCATGTCGGCGCCCAAGCGGTGGAGGGCGGGCACTGCTTCATGCAGGAATTCCCCGAAGCTGTCGCCGAGCGTGCCGCCGGCTTCCTCCTGCAGCGATGAGCGACGCGGCGCGGGAGCGGGTCTGGCTGGCGCTGTCCGAGCTGTGGCTGGACACCCAACGGGATGAGGCCAACCTGCGCGTGATCGCCGACACGCTGCGCGCCAGCGCCCTGCCCCCGGCCGAGCTGGAGGCCATCTACCTTTACGAGGTGGCACCGGTGGTCTGGTTGAACGCCTGGAGCGTGGCGGGGGAGTGGATCGGCTTCGATCCCGAATGGCTCTTCGAGCATTGCCGGGTTAACCGGGCGCGACGTGCCAGCCGCTGGTTCCGCTGGCGTTGCCGGCTACTACGGCGACCGATGACCTATGCCAATCGCGAGCAGTGGCAGCAGGTTATCCACAGGGTGACGTTAGAGAGTTGAAGCGAGTTTTCCACAGCGGCCGTGCTGTGGAAAACAGCGTCTTCATTGGCTATGTCTGCGTAAAGTGTCGCTAGAGGATTTGAGTCCAGCTGATTGCCGAGTTTTGCTGATGCGTCTGGTTTCGCCCACCCGGGCGAGTCCCTTTTTTCAATCGCCAAAAAAGGAACCAAAAACGCTTGCCC